>JBKQIR010000106.1:0-82367 GCA_052148275.1 Solirubrobacteraceae bacterium | reverse complement strand
GACGGGCACTGACGGGCACTGACGGGCACTGACGGGCACTGACGGGCACTGACGGGCACTGACGGGCACTGACGGGCACTGACGGGCACTGACGGGCACTGACGGGCACTGACGGGCACTGACGCGGCCGGCCTGAGGGCCGGCCGCGATCACACGCGTCTTGCCGTTCCGCGACGGCCTTCGCCCCTGCGCCACGGATGCGCCCGCCTGCGCCGCGCGCCGAGCGCCGTGTCAAGATGACGTCGGGCCAGCCAGCCCGGCTGCCCCGGGCGAAGGGAGGCAACACATGGATCCAGTCGTTCACTTCGAGCTGCCGGCGAAGGACCGCGAGCGTATGGCGGCGTTCTACACGGCGGCGTTCGGCTGGGAGACACAGATGCTCGGACCCGAGATGGGCAACTACACGGTGGTCACGACGACTCCGGTCGTCGATGGAAGGCCCGCGGCTCCGGGCGCGATCAACGGTGGGTTCTTTCTGCGCACGGATGATCCGGCGCCCCAGCTCCCTGGGATCGTGATCGGCGTGCAGGACATAAGCGCCACGCTCGCGGCCGTCAAAGCGGCCGGCGGGCGGGTGACCGACCCGAGCGAGATCCCGGGGGTGGGCATGTACGCGAGCTTCTTCGACACCGAGGGCAACCGCGGCGGCATCCTGCAGCCGTCGGCGATGACCCAGCCGCCCAGCTGAGCGGAAGCGACGGTTTGTAACGATTCGCGCAGAGAAGGGACCTACAGGCTGATATGGAACGGACATTTGATGTGGTTGTCATCGGCGCCGGGCCGGCGGGCGAGGTCGTCGCCGGTCGCCTGGCGGGGCGAGGGGCTAAGCGGGTCGCGATCGTCGAACGCGATCTCGTCGGGGGCGAGTGCTCGTTCTACGCCTGCATGCCCTCGAAGGCGCTGCTGCGACCCGGCGAGCTGCTGCACGAGGTCGCGCGTGTGCCCGGCGCCGCGCAGGCGGTGAACGGGCGGCTCGACGTGGGGGCCGTGCTCGCCCGCCGCGACGAGGTCGTCAACAACCTCGACGACTCGAGCCAGGTGCCGTGGCTCACGGAGCGCAGCGTCGAGGTGCTCCGCGGCGACGCGAAGCTGGACGGTGAGCGGCGCGTACGTGTGGGCGACGAGGTGCTGGTCGCGAACGAGGCCGTCGTGATCGCGACCGGCAGCGGGGCGCTCGTGCCGCCGATCCCGGGCCTCGCGGACGTCGGTGCCTGGACCAACCGCGAGGTCACGACCGCGCGTGAGGTGCCGCGGCGGCTGATCGTGCTCGGCGGCGGCGTGGTCGGCGTCGAGATGGCGCAGGCGTGGGTGTCGCTGGGATCGAGCGTCACCGTGATCGAGGCGCTCCCGCGGCTCCTCTCGCGCGAGGAGCCCTTCGCGGGTGAGCAGGTCGAAGCCTCCCTGCGCGAGCAGGGCGTGGAGCTGCACGTCGGACTGCGCGCGAATGCCGTCGCGCGGGACGGCGAGACCGTCACGGTCACGCTGGAGAACGGCGAGCAGGTCGCCGGCGACCGGCTGCTCGTCGCGATCGGGCGCACGCCGCGCACGACCGGGCTCGGCCTGGAGACGGTCGGCCTGCGCGACGGAGGCTACGTCGAAGTCGATGATCACATGCGCGTGCCGGGTCGCCCGTGGCTGTATGCCATCGGCGATGCGAACGGTCGTGCGCTGCTCACCCACGCGGGCAAGTACCAGGGGCGGATCGCGGCTGATGTGATCCTCGGCGAGGATGCGGTCGCGCTCGGCGACGGCGCCGCAACGCCGCGGGTCATCTTCACCGACCCGCAGGTCGCCGCGGCCGGGCTGACGCTCGAGGCGGCGCAGCAGGCCGGCGTCGCCGTGGACGCGGTCGACCTGCCGACCGGCGGGACCGCGGGCGGCAGCTTCGTGGGGCGGGGAGCGCCGGGCACGACCCGCTTCGTGATCGACACCGACCGCCGCGTGCTCATCGGTGCGACGTTCGTCGGCCCCGAGGTCCAGGACTTCCTGCAGGCCGCGACGATCGCGATCGTCGGGCAGGTGCCGCTGCACACGCTCGCGCACGCGGTCGCGCCCTTCCCAACGCGCAGCGAGATCTGGCTGATGCTGATCGAGGCATATGAGCAGCGTCACGGCGGCACGCTGCATGCGGCCCAACCGATGGCGCCCGCCGCTGCGTGATGATCTTGGAAGGAGATCCGTTCTCCTTCGCCTGACCCCCCAAATCCGACCCAGGGAGGGGCGCATGAGCGCAACGATGCAGGCAGTCTGGAACGGGACGGTGCTTGCCGAGAGCGACCGCACCGTCGTAGTCGAGGGCAACCACTACTTTCCCCTGCAGGACGTCCACAACGAGTACCTGAGCGACAGCAGCGACCACACGATCTGCCCGTGGAAGGGTACGGCGAGCTATTACGACATCGTCGTCGACGGCCGGCGCAACGCCGGCGCAGCCTGGTACTACCCGGAGCCGAAGCAGGCGGCCGCGGAGATCAAGGACCGCGTCGCGTTCTGGCGCGGGGTCACGGTGCAGCCCGCCTCAGCAGCGTAAGGGCCCACACTAATCCTGTCGCGCGAGCTGTGCGGTCTCCGAGCCATCGGTGCCCACGACGATCACGTCACCCATCGAACCGTTCCTCTCCCTCTCACGCGGGACGCTCGGACCCTATCGCACGGTCGGTTGTGCACGAGGAGGCCGGCGCATCCTCACACGATCGCCGCAGATCCTCCGCGCTGATACGGTCGTGACGCGGGCGTCATCGAGCCGGCGTCCACCGGTCTCGCTCCCGCCGCGGCGATCGTGCGCTCGAGCTCGCTCAGTTGCCGTGGAGGGTCTATCCCGATCTGCGTCAGCGCAGAGCGTGCTCGTCGCAGGACGCTGAGGGCCGCGCCCTTGCGTCCCTGCTCGTGGAGGATCAGCGCGACTCTCAAGTAGCGGTCGTCGTCATAGGGAGCGAGCTCGATCGTGCGCTCCACCATCCTGCGCGCCTCGTCGAGATCGCCCGAGTCGGTCGCGGCCTCGGCACAGAGGTCCAGCAGGTCGAGCATCGTGCGGCGGGCGCTCTCGCGCGGCTCCTCCGCCCAGTCGGCGTAGGGATCGTGCGGCAGCAGCGGACCGCGGTAACGCGCGATCGCCGAGCGCGCGATCGCCACCGCGGCTGTCGGGTTGCCGGTGGCCAGCGCCCGGGCCCTGCGAGCATCCTGCGCGAACTGAGCCACGTCGAGCCGCACGTCCTCCCCGAGTGCGAGCAGGTCGCCATCTCGCGTCACCACCTCCGGAGCGCTGTCACGGAGGCGACCCAGCACGGTGCGCAGGCGGTTGCGTCCGGCGTCGGGATCGACCTCGGGCCACAGCGCCTCGATCGCCCGCTCGGCCTGCACCTTGCCGCCGCTGACCGCGATCAGTTTGAGCAGCTGCGGTCCCTGTCCGGGCCGCAGGCTCACGGTGCGCCCGCCGCGAGTCAGCTCGAACCGGCCCAGGAGCCCGAGCGCGTAGGGAAGCGATGAGGAATCGAGCGCATTCGCCGCCGGCGACCCGGTCTCCACCGCGAGCGACAGCAGCGCCTCGGTGAGCTCCCGTTCGCGGATCAGCGGCAACTGCGGTTGCCCGAGTTGCGCGGCCGCTTCAAACGCCCTGGCCGCCAGACCGCCGGCCGATGTCTCGCCGCGGCGCAGGGCGGCATAGGCCCTGAGCAGCGTCACCCGCCAGTATTCGCGGGGCAAGAGCCCGCGGCGGTCGACGCGATCAAGCCGGTCCTCTGCGAGCACGGGATCGCCGTGGCGCGCCAGGAGCGCGCACTCAGCCATCGCGATCAACCTGTCGGCGTCTCCCTGGTCTGCCCGGACGCGCTCGAGGTACTCCCACGCGCCCGGGACCTCGCCGACCCGGTCCAGGCAGTCGGCCGCTTCGGCGAAGAAGTCCGAGCGACCGTGCTCCCACCAGTCGGCGCGATGCGCCTCGGTCTGCCGTACATGGTGCAGGGTCTCCGCCGCATCGCCTCGCATCGACGCCAGGATGAAGCGCTCCCAGTGGACATAGGCCACCTTGTTGGCGGGGTCGGGGAGCTGCCGCGCGATCCGCAGCACCTCCTCGAGGTCGGCCCGCGATTCCTCGTGGCGGCCGAGCTCCGTCAGAACCTTCGCACGGAAGAACAGCACGGAGGAGTAGCGCCGAGGGACGCCGACCGACAGGGTCAAGCCCTCGCCCAGAATCTCGAGCGCGGCCTGCGGTCGCCCGAGCTCGAGCTCGATCCAGATCGCGCGGTAGGGCGCCAGCGCCGCGACGGCAGCGTGCTGCCCGAGGCCGAGCAGGATGTCCGCCGACTGGTTGAAGTAGTCCGCTGCCTCACGCATGCCAGCGATCGAGCGCCGCCCGTCGGCATCGCACTGCCACCATCTCGCCTTGCCCATCACCGACAGCGCGCGTGCGCGCGTGAGCTGCTCGCCGGTCCTGGCGGACGCGAGGACGCGACGTGCCAGCGCCTCGGCCTCGATCGGCGTGGTTCCTCCGAGGCTCAGATCGACGGCAGTCTCAACGTCGATCGCACGGCGCAGCTCCGGCTCCTCGTGCTCATCTGCGGCCGCGCCCAGCCGCGCGAGCAACCGCGAGCGCTGCTGCAGGAGGTTGGCCGAATGGCAGCTTCGCGCGACGTGCAAGAGCGCCGATGGAAACTCGTCGAGCACCGCCGGCGGGATGCGGTCGATCACCGAGAGCAGCTCGAGCGCTTCGATCGAGTCGATCTGGCGGGGGTCTGCGTCTGCGAGCAGGCGCGCCGCGGTCTCTACCTCTCCTGCGCCCAGGAGGAGCGCCAGCGCTGCGCCCAGGTTGCCGCGCCGCTCGTAGTACTCGGCCGCGCGTTGCAGCGCGTCGGGGTCGGGCCCGCCGAGCGTCGCCAGATGATCGCGCACGGGACCAGGAAGCTCCCACCATCCGTTGCCCGTGGGAGTCAGCGGCAGGCCGAGCGCGAGCGAGCGATCGAAGAACCCCGGGTCGCCGGTGACAGCCGCGAGGATCTCGCGATCCAGCAGCGGCAGGCGGGCGATCTGCGCCAGGCGCACCTGCTCGGAACCGAGAGCGTTGAGGAGCTCCTCGAGGATCAGGCCGACCGCATCGGTGGAGCCGTCCGCCCGCCCGCGGACCGCCGCGATCGCGCGCAGGGGCTGCGCCGTGCGCTTTGCACGCGACGCCGCCAGGACCGCCGCCGCCGTCCAGCCACCCGTCCCGGCGTCCAAGATCCGGACGTCGTCGGCCGAGACGTCCAGCGCGAACCCCGACCGGCACAGCTCCAATGTCTCCTCGGCACGGAGCGCAAGGTCGCCGGCGTCCAGGTGCGCAGCATCCGCCCGGCGCAGCCGTTCGAGTCCGGGGGGCAGGCGCCGGGCCAGCACGACGAGCCGCTGAGTCCCCGCGAGCTGGCTGGCGATGCGGTCGATCAATCGTGCCGCGTCGCGGGCGGCGTGGTGCGCGTCGTCGATCACGATCGCGCTCGATTCGCCCGCCAGGCCGGAGAGCATGTCGTCGACAGCCCCCGCGGGATCATCGCCTGCAGCCGCCATCGCCGCTGCTGCGTCGCTCAGGCCGGATCTGGCGACCGCTGCCCGCAGGCGGCTGGCGAGCAACTGCGCTGAGACCTCGCCCTCCTCCAAAAGCACCCAGATCGGCAGCGCGCCCCACGCATCGACAAGCTCGGTGCCGAAGACGGACTTCCCGTAGCCGCCGGCCGCTTCCACCACGACCACACGCTCGCCGCTGCACGCGTCCGTCAACCGTGCACGGCGTACGTGGTAGGACGGCAGGCGACTGGTCGAGAGGTCGTACATCGGCCGCGTGCCCCGGAGTCCCGGGACACTCCTCAGTTTGGCAAACTCGAGGCGCTCGGCTCCATGCTCCACCGGCTCACCGGCTCACCGGCTCACCGGCTCACCGGTTGGCCGGCGGCCGCCCGCCGCTCCCGCTGGCGCCGCAGCTCCTGGCGCGCGAGCGAAAGCTTGTGGACCTCGTCGGGCCCGTCGGCCAGGCGCAGCGTGCGCAGGTAGGCATACATCATCGCCAGCGGGAAGTCATCGGTGACGCCGCCACCACCGTGAACCTGGATCGAGCGGTCGATGATCCGCAGGCAGATCTCGGGCACCGCGAACTTGATCCCCGAGATCTCGATCCGCGCGTGGCGGTTGCCGACGGTGTCCATCAGCCATGCCGACTTCATCACCAGCAGGCGCGCCATCTCCAACTCGATCCGGCTCTCGGCGATCCAGTCGCGGATGTTGGCGTAGTGCGAGATCGGATGGCCGAACACCTCGCGCGCGTCGGCGCGCTCGCACATCATCTCCAGCGCCAGCTCGGCGGCGCCGATCGCCCGCATGCAGTGGTGGATGCGCCCCGGCCCCAATCGTGCCTGGGCGATCGCGAACCCCATCCCCTCGGCCGCGACGATATTCTCCTCCGGCACCCGCACATCGGTGAATTCGAGCTCGCCGTGGCCTTCGAGGTCGTGGTAGCCGAACACGGGCAGGTCGCGCGCGACGCGCACGCCGGGCGTCTCGATCGGGACGAGGATCATCGACTGCTGCTGATAGGTGGGAGCCTCCGGATCGGTCTTGCCCATCACGATCAGGATCCGCAGGTTCGGATGCAGCGCGTTCGTCGTCCACCACTTCCGACCGTTGAGAACGTAGCCGTCGCCGTCGCGCCTGATCTCCAGTGCGATGTTGGTCGCATCGGAAGAGGCGACGTCCGGCTCGGTCATGCAGAAGGCGGAGCGGATCTCGCCCGCCAGCAGCGGCATCAACCAGCGTTGCTTCTGCTCAGGCGTGCCGAACTCGTGCAGCACCTCCATGTTCCCCGTATCCGGCGCATTGCAGTTGCATGCCTCCGAGGCGATCTTCGTGCGTCCCATGATCTCGGCCAGCGGTGCGTACTCGCAGTTGGTGAGGCCGGCGCCGTGCTCCTCGTCGGGGAGGAACAGGTTCCAGAGCCCGCGGCGCTTCGCCTCCGTCTTCAGCTCTTCGATCACGGGCGGCTGCACGCGCTCGTGCCCGGCAGCCGCCACCTGCGCCGCCCACACCGGCTCTGCCGGGTGGACGCGCTCGTCCATGAATGCCAGCAGTCGCTCCTGAAGCTGCTTCGCGCGGTCGGAGAGTGTGAAATCCATCAGCTGCGCCTTTCCATCGGTCGGTGTGCGTCGCCGGTTGACGCGAGCCCCCAAGATCTAACCTTACGGCGAGCGGCCGGCAGGTCGCGATCGCGACGAGGGAGGACGAAGTGGCAACCAGAACCGCTAACAGGGTGTTCGTAGCCGGCGTCGGCATGACGAAGTTCGAAAAGCCCGGGCGGCGCGAGTGGGACTACCCGGACATGGTCCGCGAGTCGGCCGGCAAGGCGCTGGAGGATGCCGGTATCACCTACGGGGACATCGAGCAGGCGCACGTCGGTTGGGTCTACGGCGACTCGACCGCCGGCCAGTGTGCGGTATACGAGCTCGGTCTGACCGGGATCCCCGTGATCAACGTAAACAACAACTGCTCAACCGGCTCAACGGCTCTCTATCTTGCACGGGCGGCGATCGCCGGCGGGCTCGCGGACTGCGTGCTCGCGGCGGGGTTCGAGAAGATGGAGCCGGGCTCGCTGAAGATGCACTTCCCCGACCGAGTCAACCCGATCGATCGGTTCATGGAGGCGACGTACGAGTTCTATCCAAAGGAGCAGGGTCCGTTCGCGGCGCAGGTCTTCGGCAACGCCGGGCGCGAGCACATGAAGCTCTACGGCACGACCGCCGAGCAGATCGCGAGGATCGCAGTCAAGAATCACCGCCACTCGGTCAACAACCCCTACGCGCAATTCCAGAAGGAGTACACGCTCGATGAGGTGATGGCGGCGCCGATGGTGCACGATCCGCTCACGCGGCTGCAGTGCTCGCCGACCTCCGACGGGTCCGCCGCGGCGGTGATCGTCAGCGAGCGGTTCCTCGAGGAGCACGGGCTCGGCGACCGCGCGATCGAGATCGTCGCGCAGTCGATGGTGACCGACATGGAGTCGACCTTCGCCGACCGCGACGCGCGCAGCATCGTCGGTGCGAAGATGACCGAGAAAGCCGCGCGGGATTGCTACGAGGCGGCGGGAGTCGGTCCGCAGGACGTCGACGTGATCGAGCTGCACGACTGCTTCGCCTCTAATGAGCTCGTGACCTACGAGGCGCTCGGGCTGTGCGGCGAGGGCGAGGCCGGCCGGCTGATCGACGACGGCGAGGTGACCTACGGGGGCAGGTGGGTCGTCAACCCGTCCGGCGGGCTCATCTCCAAGGGCCATCCGCTCGGTGCCACTGGTCTGGCGCAGTGCTCGGAGCTCACCTGGCAGCTGCGCGGCGACGCCGGCAAGCGCCAGGTCGACGAGGTGGACCTCGCGCTGCAGCACAACATCGGGCTTGGCGGCGCGTGCGTCGTCACCCTCTACCGTCGCGCCGCCTGAGGCGCCGAGCGGCCTGAGGCGCCGCGCGACCTGAGGCGCCGCGCGACCTGAGGCGCCGCGCGGCCTGAGGCGCCGAGCGGCCTGAGGAGCCGAGCGGCCTGAGGAGCCGAGCGGCCTGAGGCGCCGAGCGGCCGTCCCTGAACGAGGTGGGCCTGGGCGAAAATGTTCAATATACCTGGACTTTTTCGCCCAGGCCCCCGGCGCGGGGACCTTTTTCGCCCAGGCCCCCCGGCGCGGGGAAGCATCGCGGCGCTTGCCCCCGGGCGCGGGCCCTCAGCTCGCGAGGATGAGATCAACGTACCCGTCGGCGATCGCGGCCGCGGTCAGGTGCCCTCGCGGCCGGTACCACGTGGCGGTGTGGTTGACCATTCCAAGCAGGGCCGACAGCGTGAGCCGCATGTCGTCGAGCGCCGTCAGCCCCGCATCGTGCGCTCGCTCCAGCACGCCCGCGAGCAGCCGCTCGAAGCGCTTGCGATCCGAGCGGACCTTGCGCCACTGCTCTCCGCGCTCGATCACGTGCAGCTCCTGCTGGAAGACGAGCATGTGATCCCGGTTGCTGATGACGTGCTCCACCCAGAGCGCCACGAGCGCCCGTAGCTGCACGTCGGGTGCCTCGTCGCCCGCCACGAGCTCCGCGACCCGTTCCAGCAGCGGGTCCATCAGCTGGTCGCAGATCGCGATCAGCAGCTCCTCCTTGCCGGCGAAGTAGTGATAGAGCCCGCCGGCGGCGATCCCCAGCTCCTGCGCCAGATCGGGCACCGAGGTCTGGTCATAGCCGCGCTGCGCGAACACGCTCGCCGCTCGTAGCACCACATCCGCTCGCCGGCGGTCGTAGCGCTCGCGCAGAACGGGCCGGTCGGTACGCGGGGGCACGTGCACGAGCATACTGACAACTCCGAATGATCATTTGAATTTTGAACGATCGTTCGATAGCCTGCGGCAGCATGCTGTTCGATCTCGATGACGCCACCGCGCTCCTGCAGCGCACAGTCCGCGACTTCGCGGTCCAGGAGGTGGCGCCCGTCGCCGGCGAGCTGGACCGCACCAAGCAGTTCCCCTACGAGTTGGTCGCCAAGATGGGCGCGCTCGGCTGGATGGGGATTCCGTTCCCGGAGGAGGTCGGCGGCGCCGGCGGCAGCACCCTCCAGTACGTGATCGCCGTCGAGGAGCTGACCCGCGTCGACTCGTCGCTCGCGATCACGATGTGCGCTCACACCTCGCTCGGCACCCAGCCGATCTATCTGTTCGGCAGCCCCGAGCAGAAGCAGCGCCATCTCCCCGATCTCTGCGCCGGCCGCACGCTCGGCGCGTTCGGCCTCACCGAGCCCGAGGCCGGAAGCGACGCCGGCAACGTCCGGACCCGCGCCCGCCTCGAGCACGGGAACGGCGGCGGCGAGTGGGTGATCGACGGCGCCAAGCAGTTCATCACGAACGCCGGCACCGATATCTCCGGCCACGTCGCGATCACCGCCCGCACCGGCGCGAACGAGATCTCGAACATCATCGTCGAGAACGGCACCCCCGGCTACGAGCAGGGCGAGCCGTACCGCAAGATGGGCTGGAACGCGTCCGACACGCGGCCACTCAGCTTCAGCGACTGCCGCGTCCCGGAGGACAACCTCCTCGGTCCGCGCGGCAACGGCTTCAAGCAGTTCCTCCACATCCTCGACATCGGCCGGATCGGCGTCGCCGCGATGGGCGTCGGCCTCGCGCAGGGCGCGCTCGACGAGGCGCTCGCCTACGCCAAGCAGCGCGTCGCGTTCGGGCGCCCGATCAGCAAGTATCAGACGATCCAGGCGAAGCTCGCGGACCTCGCGACCGAGATCGAGGCCGCCCGTCTGCTGACCTACAAGTCCGCGTGGTTGAAGGACGAGAAGCGCAACTTCACGCTCACCGCCGCGCAGGCCAAGCTCAAGACCGGGCGACTCGCGGTCCGGGCGACCGAGGAGGCCGTCCAGATCCACGGAGGCTATGGCTTCATCGAGGAGTACCCCGTGTGCCGCTTCTACCGCGACGCGAAGATCCTCACGATCGGGGAGGGCACCGACGAGGTCCAGCAGATGGTGATCGCCCGTGCCCTCGGCGCTTAGACCGAAGCTCCCCCGGCTTAGAAGGACGCGATGAGCGCCCTCCCGGCGGCGGTCCGCATCCGCGAGGTCGGTCCGCGCGACGGCTTCCAGAACGAGCCGGAGGTGATCCCGACGGCCGACAAGATCCGGATCATCGACCTGCTCGCCCGCACCGGCCTGCGCCGCCTCGAGGTGACTTCGTTCGTGCGGCCCGACGTGGTACCACAGCTCGCCGACGCCGCGGAGGTGCTGCTCGGCATCGACCCGCCGCCCGATGTCGCCGTGACCGTGCTCATCCCCAACGAGCGTGGCTTCGACAATGCCCTGCGCCATCGCGAGCGCTTCAGCGAGATCAACTGCTTCCTGAGCGCCTCGGAGTCCCACAACCAAGCGAACGTCAACCGCACGATCGGGGATTCCCTCGAGGGCCTCGAGCGCGTGATCGCCCGCGCGCACGACGAGCAGCTCCGCGCCGAGGGCGTGATCAGCGTCAGCTTCGGCTGCCCGTACGAGGGCCACGTGCCGCCCGAGCGGGTGTTCGCGATCGCGCGGCGCCTCGTGCACGCGGGCGCCGCCGAGATCGCGTTCGGCGACACGACCGGGATGGCCAACCCGCGGCAGGTGCGCGAGTTCTTCGAGCGGGCACGCGAGGCGCTCGGCGACGAGATCGAGCTCACCGCGCACTTCCACAACACGCGTGGGCAGGGGCTCGCGAACGTGTACGCGGCGCTGCAGGCCGGCTGCGACAGCTTCGAGTCGAGCTTCGGCGAGCTCGGCGGCTGCCCGGTCCCGGCCGGCGCGACCGGCAACATCGCCACGGAGGATCTCGTCAACATGCTGCAGGAGATGGGCATCGCCACCGGCATCGACCTGCGGGCGCTGCTCGCGGCGTCCGCTGCCGTGAGGGACGTCCTCGGGCGTCCCCTCGGCTCGCACACGCTGATCGCCGGCCCGGTCGACTGGCACGAGGATGCATGAGCTCTCGCCCGTCCTGATCGCCAACCGCGGCGAGATCGCCGTCCGCATCGCCCGCACCGTGCGGAACCTTGGCCTGCAGAGCGCCGGCGTCATCACGCCCCCCGACATCGGTGCGCCGCACGCCGACGCGGTCGACATCGCCGTCCCGATCGCCTCCTACCTCGAGATCGAGGAGATCCTCCGCGCCGCCCGCCTCGCGAACGCCCACTCGATCCACCCCGGTTACGGCTTCCTCTCCGAGAACGCGGCCTTCGCCCGCGCCGTGCAACAAGCAGGCCTCATATGGATCGGCCCTCCGGCAACGGCGATCGAGCTGATGGGCGACAAGGCCCGCGCCAAGGCCGCCGCCACGCAGGCGGGCGTGCCGATCGTGCCGGCTGGCGGTGAGGACGGGGTCTACCCGGTGATCGTCAAGGCCCTCGCGGGCGGCGGCGGCAAGGGCATGCGCGTCGTGCACAGGCCCCAGGACCTCGCCGAGGCGACCGCGGCAGCGCGACGGGAGGCACACGCGGCCTTCGGTGACGATCGGGTGATGGTCGAGCGCTACCTCGAGCGTCCCCGCCACATCGAGATCCAGGTGCTCGCCGACCGCCACGGCAACGTGATCCATCTCGGCGAGCGCGAATGCTCGCTGCAGCGCCGCCACCAGAAGGTGATCGAGGAGGCCCCCTCGCCTGCGGTCGACGATCACCTCCGTGAGCGCATCGCCGCGGCCGCCGTCGCCCTCACGCAGACGGCCGACTACGAGGGCGCGGGCACGGTCGAGTTCATCGCCACCGCCGACGCCGGCGAGTTCTACTTCCTGGAGATGAACACACGCCTGCAGGTGGAGCATCCCGTCACAGAGCTCGTCTACGGCCTCGATCTCGTCGAGCAACAGCTCCGCATCGCAGCCGGCGAGCCGCTCGCGCTCGCCCAGCACGATCTGGAACCGAACGGTCACGCGGTCGAGGCGCGCCTGTACGCCGAGGATCCGGCCAACGGCTTCCTGCCGAGCACGGGCACGATCCTCCTCTACAGCGAGCCCCACGGCGCCGGCATCCGCGTCGACTCGGGCGTGCGCGCCGGCAGCGCGATCGGCACGAGCTACGACCCGATGCTGGCGAAGGTGATCGCCCACGGCCCTGACCGTGCCGCC
The DNA here is from genome assembly GCA_052148275.1 of Solirubrobacteraceae bacterium. Lineage (GTDB taxonomy): Bacteria > Actinomycetota > Thermoleophilia > Solirubrobacterales > Solirubrobacteraceae > Palsa-465. The sequence continues at coordinate 69,739 of JBKQIR010000106.1, read as the reverse complement.
TCCCTGTCCCGCCTGCACCGCGCGCTCACGAGCTTCGACCTGCTCGGCGTCGCCACGAACGCGGCCTTCTCCCGCGCGCTGCTGGAGCGCGAGGACGTCCGCGCCGGTGCGCTGGACACGAATCTCCTGGAGCGCGTGCTGCCCGGCTGGCCCGCAGGCCAGCCGGACGACCTGATCGCCGCAGCCGCTCTGGCCGCGTGCGGCACCGCGCACCCGGAGGGACCGTGGCGGCGAAAGCTCAGCGGCCACGACGAGGTGAGTGTCAGCGCCGGCGACGTGCGCGCAGCGGGCAGGCTCTGGGAGGGGGCCGCGATCCGCTTCGATCCCAGCGGCGCCGCGCGCGTGACGCTCGACGGCGTCGAGCGCCGCTATCCCGTCCACGTCAGCGACGACGCGATCTGGATAGCGCGTGACGGCCATCACCTGGAGCTGTGCACGCGGCGCTTCAGCACTGCCGCCGAGACCGATCTGCTCGACTCGCTGCAGGCGCCGATGCCCGGGACGGTCCTGATCGTCCATGTGAGCGAGGGGGACGTGGTCGCGAGGGGGGAGGTGCTGATGGTGCTCGAGTCGATGAAGATGGAGCTCGCGATCACCGCTCCGCACGACGGCACCGTCGACGGGCTCGAGCTGGCGCCCGGAGATCGGATCGTGCGCGGGCAGACGCTGCTCGCCGTTCATGCGGCGCCGCACGCGAGCCTCGCGGAGGAGGATGAAACGGAGTGAGCGCCACCGCCACGAGCAACCGTGAGGGCCATCTCGCCCTGATCGCCGATCTCGAAGCCCGCCTCGACGCGGTCCGGCAGGGCGGCGGCGGACGCGCGCGCGCCCGTCACACGAGCCGCGGCAAGCTGCTCGTCCGCGACCGTGTCGAGCGGCTCTCCGATCCGGGCACGGCATTCCTCGAGCTCTCGGCGCTGGCCGCCGAGGGCCTCTACAACGGCGACGCGCCGGGCGCCGGGATCCTCACCGGAATCGTCCGGGTCGCGGGCCGCCGCGTCGTCGTGGTCGCCAACGACGCAACCGTCAAGGGCGGCACGTACTACCCGATGACGGTCAAGAAGCACCTGCGGGCGCAGGAGGTGGCCCTGCACAACCGGCTGCCGTGCATCTACCTGGTCGACTCCGGCGGGGCGTTCCTGCCGATGCAGGACGAGGTGTTCCCCGACCGCGACCACTTCGGGCGCATCTTCTTCAACCAGGCCACGATGTCCAAGCACGCGATCCCCCAGATCGCGTGCGTGATGGGCTCCTGCACGGCGGGCGGCGCCTACGTCCCGGCGATGAGCGACGAGACGGTGATCGTCCGTGAGCAGGGCACGATCTTCCTCGGCGGCCCGCCGCTCGTCAAGGCGGCGACCGGCGAGGAGGTGAGCGCCGAGGAGCTCGGTGGCGGCGAGCTGCACGCGCGCACCTCCGGGGTCGTCGATCATCTAGCGGGCGACGATGAGCACGCTCTGGAGATCGTGCGCGGGATCGTCGCGACGTTGCCAATGGCGCCGGTGCCGCCGTGGGAGGTGCGCGCGCCGCGCCCGCCGGCCGAGGACCCGAACGGCCTGCTCGACGTCGTGCCGCTCGACACGCGCACCCCCTACGACGTGCGCGAGGTGCTGCGGCGGATCGTCGACGCCTCGGCGCTGCACGAGTTCAAGGAGCTCTACGGAACGACGATCGTGTGCGCGTTCGCCCACATCGGCGGGCACCCCGTCGGGATCATCGCCAGCAACGGGATCCTGTTCAGCGAGTCCTCGCTCAAGGCGGCGCATTTCATCGAGCTGTGCGATCGCCGCGGGATCCCGCTGCTGTTCATCCAGAACATCACCGGCTTCATGGTCGGGCGCGAATACGAGGCGGGCGGGATCGCCAAGGACGGCGCCAAGCTCGTCACCGCCGTCGCCTGCGCGCGCGTGCCGAAGCTGACGGTCGTGATCGGCGGCTCGTTCGGAGCGGGCAACTACGGGATGTGCGGGCGCGCCTACGAGCCGCGCTTCCTGTTCATGTGGCCGAACGCGCGGATCAGCGTGATGGGAGGCGAGCAGGCCGCAACCGTGATGCGCGAGGTCGGGCAGCCGGAGGCGGGCGAGCAGTTGCGCGAGCAGTACGAGCGCCAGAGCCGCGCGCTCTACTCGACCGCGCGCCTGTGGGATGACGGGATCATCGACCCGCGGCACACGCGGGCCGTCCTGATCGAGGCGCTCGCCGCCTGCGCCTGCGCGCCGCTGGGCGAGTTGGGCTACGGCGTCCTGCGGATGTGACGCCGGCGAATCACGCCGTCGGCGCGGGCCCGTGTCGCCGGCGGCGGGCGAGCGTCACGTCCGCGGCGAGCAGCGCGAGCAGGCAGAGAGCCCCGATCGCCCACAGCTCCGGGTAGTTGCCGAAGCCGCGGTAGGTGAAGCTCACCTTGTGCACGCCGGCGCCGACGCGGACCGCGACTAGCGCCGGGGACACCATCAGCGTCGGTTGGCGACGGCCGTCGACGGTGGCGGTCCAGCCGGGATCGAACGAAGCGCTCAGCACCATCACCCCCGGCTCGCGCATCTGAACCGTCGCCCGCGCCGTACCGTCCGGGAGGTCGTCGTGCTCGGAGAGGACCGTTCCGGGCGCCGGTCTCGGGAGCACCGGGGGCAGCTGCGGGATCGGTCGCTGTGCGCCGCCGAAGTCGACGCGCAGGTAATCGTCCGCGAGTGCGAGTTGGGAGTGCAGCACGGCGATGCTGCGCGCTCCGACGTCCCCGCGGTCGACGGTGATCGCGCCGACGATGCGACCCGGATGCAGGTAGCCGGAGACCTCGGTGCTCCACAGGACGTACCCTCCCGCCCGGGCGACCTGCCGCGCCGGCACCAGTGGCCGCTGCCCGAGCGGCAGGATCAGGTAGTGGATCGCGAACAGCACGTAGTCCGCGGGGTTGCTTTCGTCGAAGTGATACTCGGGATCGGTCATCAGCGAAGCGGTGCGCAGCGTGTAGCCGACCTCGTCGACGTCGCGGCTCTCCAGGTACTTGAAGACCGGCACGAAGCCGACGGTGAACACCGACCCCCAGTTGCTCGGCATCCCGGCATACACCCGTCCGCCGCCCCGGCGCTGCACGATCGCGACGAGCCGGTTCACCTCGGCTCCGTGCGTCGCGTCCGCCCGCCTCTGAGTCGCGATCCCGTTGGCGTTCGCGCGATCCTTGGCCCCGAGCTGCAGCCAGGCGGGCGAGAGCACCAACACGACGGTGATCCACCCGGCGAGGACCACGGCCGCCGGACGGCTGATGGCGGCCACGAGCCGCGCTCCGCCTTGCGGCCACGCCGAGGCGAGCAGCTCGTGCGCGATCGCCCGGGCGCATGCCTCGGCGCCGACTCCCGCCAGCAGCAACGTGGCGAGCTGCACGCCCATCATGAAGCGCCGGAAGAAGATGTCGCTCGCTCCGGGGATGACGTCGACCAGCACCCCGAACGTCGTGCGGCCGAACGACAGCAGCAGACACGCGGTGAGCACCGCCAGCAGCGCGCGAGCGTTCTGGTCGCCGCGCCACCGCGTCGCGGCGATCCCGATGCCGACAGCCGCAAGTATGGTGATCACCGGCAAGCGGCTGAAGTCGAGGAGCTGGCCCGAGATCAGCCAGCCGAGCACCTTACCGGCGCCGTAGCCGTTGGCGAGCGGCGTGGCCTTCAGGATCTCGTTGATCGCGGCCCACTCTCGCTGTGCGAGCAGCGGCACGGTAACCCATGCGCTCGCGAGCAGCGAGCCGCACAGCAGCACCGCCGCTCGGATCAAGCGAACCCTGGCGGGACCGCGCGCGACGAACGGCCACAACAGCAGCGGGATGAAGGCCAGGTAGCCGGTCTCGAAATGCAGCGCCGCGGTCAGCGCGACCATCGCGACCGCGGCGGCGAAGCCGCGCCCGTCACGGACCGCGCGCCAGCTGAGGCCCCACGCGAGTGGCAGCGTCATCGATGCCCACAGCTGCGTCCACACTCCGAAGCCGCTCCAGATGTACGCGTGCTGCTCGTATCCGATCGCTGCGGTGCTGACCAGGAACGGAGCCATCGCCGCGCAAGCGCCGGCCGCGAGCCTGCTGGTGCCGAACAGCCGCGCAGACGCGTAGACACTGACCGGCCACAGCGACAGCAGCAGATAGAGCGACCAACGGAAGGCGGCGTCGGGACCGATCAGGAGCCCGGCGAGGCCGGCGATCATCGCCGGCAGGCTCTGGTAGTGCAGGAACTGCGGTGATCCGAGGCCGAGGTAGGGAAACCAGCTCGTCAGCGGCAGCCGGCCGGCGCTCAGTTGCGCGGTGGCGAAGCGCACCATCTGCTCGTGCATGGAGTTGTCGTCCGCGTAGGGGACCGCGAGCAACTGGGCTCTCAGGAACACGAGGTTCCAGACGACGGCGGCGGCGACGAAGCTGAACGGCCAGCGTGGAGCACGGCTCGCCGGCCGGAGCTCGGCGCCGGCGGCCGGGCGGCGCGGGGCGCGAGCCGTCGCCCATCGCGACGCTCGGGCCGTAGGGCCCGCGTCACGATTCGCAGTTGGGTGTTGATTTGAGAGCACGTCGAGTGGCAGGATCTCAGGATGCCCGAGTGGCGTCGGCGGCGCGATGCTCTCGGACACCGGGGGAGACGCCCGGGAGCACACAACAACAGGGAGAGGTCCCATGTACGAAGAGAACTTCAACGTCGAGTCCGAGTGGTCGCACACCGAGGGCCCGGAAGAACACCTCGGCGACGCCGCAGGCGAGCATGTGCTCGAGGGTTCGGAGGACATCACCTTCGATCCCAGCGGCAACCCGGAGCTCGGTCCCGAACCGGGAGCCGACGTGATCGGACATCCCGGCGAGAACGCGTCCGACTGGCAGTCACAGGGCACGCAGAACGGCATGTGTGGTCCAACCTCGATCGCGATGGTCGTCAACGGCCTCGGGCTCGACCCCGGTGGCCAGCCGGTCACCGGTGCCGACGTGGCCGAGTGGGCGATCGCACACGGTGACATGACCTCCGACGGACAGCCGAACTCGTCCAGCGATCTCGGTTACGAGATGAACGCGCAGCAGATCGCCGCCGTCCTGGACCACTACGGCGTGCACAACGAGCTGACCACCGGCGGCAACCTGCAGTCGCTCGAGGGCTATCTCGCGAGCGGCCACGAGGTGATCCTCGGAGTCGACGGCGACCGTATCTGGCACGACATCCCCGCCAGCCAGGACGCGGGCCACGCGAACCACGCGCTCGTGGTCACCGGCATCGATCCAAAGACCGGTTGGGCCTATCTCAACGATCCCGGCACCACCGACGGCCGCGAGGAGGCTGTGCCGATCTCGACGCTGATGTCGGCGTGGTCGACGAGCGACTACACCGCGATCGTCACCGACAGCTCCCAGCCCGGCATGGGCCCCGAGACGGATCTGCCTCCGCACACCGAGCCCGGCACGGACGTGCCGCACAGCGCTACCGGCAACGCCGGCTTCGCGATCCTGCCGGCGATGCTGCACCACGACGAGCTCGTGCTGCGCGATGACCTCATCTCGGTCGAGCATTCGATCGAGCAGGACCCCGCTGTCGAGCAGCTGGACCACGACGTCACCTCCGTTGTGCACTCCATCGAGCAGGAGCTGCATCCGCAGAGCAACCTCACGCCCCCGACGCCCCCCACGCCCCCGTCCGGCAGCTGACAGCCGCCCGGCAACCCAGTCACTGACGACCACAAGAGAATGTGCAGGAGACACAGATGTTCGAGCACGACCTGAGCACCGAGTCATACGAGCCCCTCGAGGACAACTCGACGGCCGCCCTCGGCGATGAGATGGAGTACTCCCCCCAGGAGCTGGAGATCATCGAGGCCGAGGAGGAGGGCCTCACGCCGAGCGAGATCGAGGAGATCGAGAGCAACGAGGAGACGATGGACAGTCTCCCGCCGCAGGAGTCCGAGCAGCTCGAGCAGCAGGAGGTCTCGATGGAGGAGCAGAGCGCTCAGGAGGAGGAAGCCGCTGGAGAGCAGTCGGCGGACAACTTCGACCAGTACATCCTCGACGACGGCAGCGACAGCACCGACGACAGCAGCGACGACAGCAGCGACGACAGCGGCGACGACAGCTGAGCAGCCGACCGCCGGATGGCGGACCCTTCACGGGCAGGCCCAGAGCCCTGTGAGCGGATCATCTCCCTCACAGGGCTTTCTCGTGTCGCGGCGGTGCTTCTCGTGGCGCGGCTGTCTCGTGGCGAGAATGGGCTCTCTCGTGGCGCGGCTGTCTCGCGTCGCGCGGCGTGTCCGGCAGACGAGAGCCGGCATCTGGATGGCACAGATCCGGGATTCCCGTGAGCCGGCTGCCGACATACCGTTTCAGACACAAGGCAGCCGGCTCGCCGACAACCGCAGCACCAAGCCACGACTGACAACCACACGACACTGCAGGAGAAGAGAATGTTCGAGCACGACGTCACCACCGAGTCATACGAGCCCTACGCGGACACCTCGACGACCACGTTCGGCGACGAGCTGGAGTACACGCCCGCGGAGCTGGAGTACATCGAGGCCGAGGAAGAGGGCCTGACGCCGGCCGAGATCGAAGAGATCGAGATGCAGGACGATACGATCGACAGCTCCGCGGAGACGACGATCGAGAGCGACGAGAACGACGAGATCTCGATGGAGCAGGAGGTCGCTGAGAACGAGGCGGAGACCGGGGAGCAGTCGGCCGAGAACTTCGACCAGTACATCCTCGACGACGGCAGCGACAGCAGCGACGACAGCAGCGACGACAGCAGCGACGACAGCGGCGACGACAGCTGAGCAGCCGACCGCCGGATGGCGGACCTTCACCAGCAGGCCCAGAGCCCTGTGAGCGGATCACCTCCCTCACAGGGCTTTCTCGTGGCGAGAATGGGCTCTCTCGTGGCGCGATGGCGGCTTTCTCGTGGCGCGATGGCGGCTTCTCGTGGCGGCTGTCAAGTGGCGCGGACGCGTAGCTTGAGCAGAACAGCGCCGAGTTCTACGGATGGCACCGCGGTGGAGCCACCCTATGGTCACCGCTGAGACGGCGGCTGGGAACGGACGCCCGCGAGTCGCGACTCTCGACTGATCGGGCCGGTGTCGATGAAGCTTGTAGCGGGACATTTGTTCCGGGAAGGAGGCAATCTCAATGCCAGAGACTGAGGAGCAGCGCCGCGAGGCCGGACACAAGGCGGCGGCAACTCGCAAACGCCACGAGTTGGAGCGCGAGGCGCACGAGCACGCGAGCGCAGTCGACCGAACCAGCGAGTTGTCCGACGCCGCGCTCGAGTCGATCGAGTCGGCGCAGAGAACCGTGATCGAGGCCGTTCGCAACTTCCTCGACACTGTCGACGAGATGCTGCCGGCGATCGGCGAGCGTCCGTCCAGGCGCCAGGAGGTCGTTGATGCCGCGATGGAGATGGCCGACCAGCTGGTCCACACGCAGTACGACTTCCTTCGCAACATCCTCCACAGCGCCGGGAAGGCGCTCAGCGGACGCCACGACGGCGCCTAGCGCGACCGGGCGCGGCCACAAGGCCGGCCGCGCCCGCCGCCCGTGCCGCCCGTGCCGAGCGCCAAGCGCGCCGCGCCAAGCGTGGCGACCCGCGCCGCCCCGCGCCGCCGCGCGCCGCCCCGTGCCGCCCCGTGCCGCCCCGCGCCGCCCGCCCGTACCGCATCGGCTCCACCTTCGCCGATATGTTGCGCGCGCCGATCGCACAGACGCTCGAGGAGCTCATCGATGCGTCGCGCCGAGCGGCGTCCAGGGATGGGAGCTGGCTCGGCTCACCGGAGCATCGACTTCTGCTTCAAAACGCGCTCACGGAGGTCTTCGGGCTACCTGACGCGTCCCTCACATGGGGTCCCCCAGGTGCGCAGGGATCGTCCGTGGGCGCGACCCGGCAGATTGTCCTCGAACGCCCCCAGCCGATGCGGGGCGTGCCGCCGGAGGATGTGGCGGAATACACGGCTCTGAGCCTCCTGCACGAAAGCCTCCACCTGCGCTTCTCGAGCTCGTTCGAGTCCTACGGTGCGCGCCGCCGGACTCTCCCGCTGGCCGTCCAGAAACCCGTCGAGCACCTCTTTCAACTGCTGGAGGACGGACGGATCACGGCGCTCGCCCTACGCGAGGACCCGGCTCTGGCGCCTTCTCTGCGCAGGTTCATGGAAGAAGCGATTCGCCAGGTGATCATCAACGGCTCGGCTGCGGAGGGCACTGATCCACCGTCGATGCGGGAGCAGTTGTTCCTCGCGCTTCAGATCCACGCGCTCCAGCCCGGCAGGCGGCTGGCGCTGCATCCCCGCGTGCAGCGTCGCCTCGACGAACTCGACCCGATCATCGAGCGAGCGCATCACGGCGACACGGAGCACTGCGGTCAAGCGGCGCTGGAGCTCGTCGCGGCCCTGACGAGCAGCGTGCTTCCGACCTGAGCGGGACCCTCGACGAGAAAACCGCGGATACCGCGGTTTTCGCGTCGAGGCTCGTCGGCCGGACGCTCAGGCGGGGGCGGATGTGGCGGGCGAAACCGGCGCGGCCGGCGCGGGCGCTGGCGATGCGGCAGCCGCCACCGCCGCCGCGGGCGATGCGGCGGCGGTGGCGGGCGCGGCGGCGGTGGCGGGCGCCCCGGCGCTGGCGAGCCCGGTCTGGAGTCTCTCGGCGGTGGCCAGCAGCTTCTTGACTCGCGTCGCCTGCTCGGTGAGCTCCCGCTTGCGGCGCTCGCGCTGGCTGACGCTGGCGGCGGCAGCCTCGCGGTACTCCTTCTGAGCGGCGGCGAGCTCCTTGCGGCGCTCGGCGACCTGCTGGCGGATGATCCGCTTGATCTCCTGGTTGACGGAGATCATGCGCGCGCTGAAATCGTCGCGCATCGCCCCCGCCGCGGCGCCGAGCTGATCGCGCACCCACGCGCGAAGGTCGTTGCGTCCCATCGCCAGCTTGCGCTGGCGGCGCCCGAGCACCATCCACGCCACGCCGGCGACGGCGACGATGCCGCCGGCGGGGACCGCGAGCGACGGCAGCACCATGTGCGCCAGCGTCGGGATGCGCGAGCCCATCAGGAAGCCGCCTGCCGTGGCCATCGGGTCGCCGGCGCCCGCACCACTCATCTCCGGATCGGAGATCGGCGCGATGCTGCCGATCTCCTCCTTCAGCCTGCCGACGGTTCCAGACAACGCCCGATCGTCACCGGTGATCCCGAGCATCTCCTCGAGCGTCTGCTCGAGGCGGTCGGCGCTGTCGTAGGCGAGCTTGCGCGCGAGCGCACTCAGCTCCGACTCGAGATCTGCGACCAGCTCGTGCTGATCGTCGAGCTTGATCTTGTCGATGCGCGCGAGGTAGACCCGCTGCAGGTCTCGCATCGAATCGGTCAGCTCGCGGTTGCGCGTGATCTGCAGCAGCTGGATCTTCGCGTTGAGGTCGTCCTGCCAGGCGGCGAGATCCTCCTCGAGCGCGGTGAGGCGCTCCTGCTTCGTCTGCAGCTGCTGCTCGAACGCCGGATCCTGGTCGACCGCCGAGACGCGCTCGGAGATCGCTCCCACGATCGCCGACAGCGCGCCCTGGCAGATGCGCGTCGTATTGGACAGGTGCAGCACCGCGGCTCTGCGCACGACACGTTGCTCGATCACGCCCTTCAGGTCATCGACGCCCGACGATGCCCGGCGCTTGACTGCCTGCTCGCCCGACATCGACAGCGACGCCACCAGCCGTGCGCTCGACACGGGCAGGATCGGCGCTCCAGCGAACCGCGGCGCATACTCTCGCAGCAGCCCGGCATCCTCGCTGCGCAGTGTCTCCCAGTGGCGCTCCACGTCGATCTTGGTGAGCGCGATGATCACGGTGTCGATCCGCTGCGACGCTCGCTCCAGGAACGACAGCTCGGGCGCCGAGAGCGGCCCGTCGGTGTCGATCACGAACAGCAGCGCGTCGGCCTCGCGCAGCACCTCGAGCGTGAGCGCGCCGTGGGCGGCCTCCCGCCCCCCCACCCCCGGCGTGTCGATCAACCGCATACCCTTGAGGAACGGGTTGCACAGTCCGACCTGCACCGATCGAACGCCCTTCTGATTCCCCGGGTTGCCGGATACGGTCGCCCAATCCGCGATCTCCCCGATCGCGATCGGCGTCGCCTCGGCCTGCCCGGCGAGCTGCACGCGTGCGAAGTCCTCGTCGGCGTAGCCGATCTCGACGAAGCAGTTCGTCGCGACATCGGAGTCGACCGGGGAGAGCCCGGGGTGCTCCAGCATCGCGTTGACGAGCGCGCTCTTGCCGCGGTTGGCCTCGCCGACCACGACCACCGTCGCCGGCCCGGAGCCCCGGCGCGCGGATTCGTCGCCGATGCTCGCCGCGAGGTCCGCGCGGCCCGCGGCTGCGAGCAGCTGCTGGGCCTCGGTCGCGAGCGCGCGCACCTGCTCGCCCAGGGCGCCCGCACCCGTCGCCGCGCTCGGGTTGACCCCAACGACCGCCGGGCTCTCGGTGCCGGCCCCGGTCGCCGGTGGCGGCGTTCCGGTCGCGCTCATCGCCCGCCGGCCTCGCTCCGGCAGTGCGCCAGCGCCGCGTTGATGACGCTCCGCTCGATCGGATCGTCGAGCCGGGCCGACAGCGTTCTCAGGATCGTCTCGGCGGGCAGCGGCTCGCCGGCCTCGCCGATCGGTGGCGGGACCCCGGGCGCGAACTCCTCCCAAAGCCGCGTGGCCGTCTCACGAGTGCCGCCGTCGGCGCCGTACACGACCGTGTCGACGTGTGCGGGGATCGTCCGTTCGAGCGGCTCGTCGGGTTCCCAGCGCTCGGTCGTCGGCTCGCCCCCGTGAGCGAGCAGCACGCCGGTCGCACCGGTCCCGTCGTCGGCAGCCCAGGCGCCTGCGTAGTGGTGCTCGACCCCGGCGGCGAGCGCGGCCGTGTGATCGTCGGTGTAGAGCCACGCCGGCTCGGGCTCGGCGCCGAGCGTGAACACCGACCCTCCCGGAGCGGCGAGCGCCATCTCGGCAGGGCTGCGCGAGACTGCGGACGCCGCCAGCGCGTCGGCGGCGTCGGCCTCGTGCCCCGCAGGCTCATGGGCGGGATCGTGCTCGACCTGCCATGCGAGGTCGTCCGAGCTCTGCGCGTCGTGCTCGTGCTCCACGCTCGGCACGTCGTGCTCGAGGCCGTGGAGGAGCTCATCGCCCGGCAGCTCCGGCTGGATCTCGCCGGAGCGCTGATCATCCCCGGTCGGCTCCATCCCATGTTCGTCCGGGTGCTCTGTCATCTCAACACGTACCTCTGATCGGCGCCGCGGCAGGTTCCGTGAAAATGCTAGCCAGGGGAGCCGGAGGTGTCATCCTGAATTCGTGCCAGTCGCAGTCGGCCGCGCCTCCTCAGAGTACGATCGCGGCCATGCTTCTCGGACGCGACGCGGAGATCGAGTGGCTCGGCGGGCAGCTTCGTGACGGGCCGCCGGTCGCGGTGCACGGGGAGCTCGGAATCGGCAAGAGCGCACTGATCAGAGCGGCTGCCGCCGCGGATGGGCGGCGCGTGCTGGTCGGCGGCGGCCTGGCGAGCCTCGCCTGGTCCTCCTACCTGCCGCTCGTGCGCGCGATTCGCGTGCCGCTGCCGTCCGGCGACCGCGCGATCGTCGCGGCCTACGTTGCACACCGTGTCCGCGACGGCCTGCTGATCCTCGACGACCTGCAGTACGCCGACCCGGACACGCTCGCTGCGCTGCCCGCGATCGCCCAGCGCGTGCGACTGCTGCTCGCGTTCCGCGACGGCGAGCCGGGCTCCGATCGCGCGGCCGCGGCCGCGCGCGCGTGTGGCTGCGAGATGCTCCGGCTCGAGGCGCTCGATCAGGCTCACGCGATCCAGTTGGTCCGGGCCCGCCGCTCCACCCTCACCGAGCTCGAGGCGCGCGAGCTCGCGGCCTCTGCAGGAGGCAACCCGCTCCTGCTCCAGGAGCTGGCGCTCGACGTTTCCCCCGGCGGCCTTGGCACCGGTGCATTGGCTGGCATTGGCGCGGGCGCCGGGGCGAGCTTCGTGCAGCGCCGACTGGGGCGCCTGTCGCAGGATGCGCGCGAGGCGGTCGCGATGCTCGGCCTGCTCGGGCGCGCTGCCGCCCCGGAGCTGCTCGGCGAGGCGGCCGCCGAGCTGCTGAACGTCTCGCTCGTCGAGCGCGACGGCGCGCTGCTGGCGCTGCGCCACCCCGTGTTCGGCGAGCAGGCGATCGGGCTGCTGGACGCGCCATCGCGCCGGCGGCTGCACGCTCGCCTGGCGGCGCAGCTCGCCGACCCGGGCGAGCGCGCCCGCCATCTCGCTGCAGCCGGCGCGCTGGACGCGGCGCGCGCGGCGGCGCTCGAGGCGGCTCGAGCCGCACGGCACACGTCGGAGCGAGGCCGTCACCTGGGGCTCGCCGCGGAATGCGTGACCGGCCCCGAGTCCGACCGCCTGCGCCTCGTCGCGGCGGATCTGCTCGCGGGCGCCGGCGAGTACGCGGCCGTTGAGCGTCTGCTCGCGCGGTGTCAGCAGCTCGGCGGCCCGCAGGCCGCCGAGGTGGCCCTGCGTCGCTCCCGGGCTGTGCTCGCGCTCGGTTCGCCGCGGGAGGCGCACGCGCTCGCGCTCGAGGGTCTCGCGCTGGCGCAGGACCCGGGGCCGCTGCAGCTGGCGCTCCGGATCGAGCGTCTGCGCTGCGAGCTGGCGGGCGGCGATCCGGCAGCGGTGCTGCTGGCGGAGGGCCTCGAGGTCGCCGCGCTGTGCGAGCTGGCGAGCGTCGCCGAGGCGCGGGCGGCGGTGATGCTCGGCTCGATCCAGCTCGCCGCGGCCGCCGCCGACTGGTCCGCGACACTGCAGCGCGCCTTGACGCTCGCACGGATGGGGGACGAGTTCGACGTCGAGTCCGCCGCCGCGTCGTTGCTCATTCTGGGACATCTGCTCGCCGGCGAGACGGTCCCGGCGCGCGAGCTGGCCGTGAAGATGGAGGAGCGCTGCGCGGCGCGACTGCTGCGAGGCACGGGCCTGAGCTTCGCGGCCGGCCGGCTGTGGCTCGACCTGCACGCTCGCGGCGCCTGTGCCGAGGTGATCGAGTCCTGCAGGACGCTGCTCTCCGACCCCGTCCCGGACGCGCTCGCGATCCGGTTCCACGCGCTCCTGGCGCTCGCCCTGGCGGACACCGGTGAGCTGCGCGAAGCCGAGCTCGTGGTGGAGCGGGCGCTCACGCGTGCGGGGAGAGACCCGGGGCGCTCGCTCTCCTGGACGCACGCTGAGGTCCTGTGGCTGTCGGGGCGCCCCGGCGAAGCCGCGACGCTCGCACGCGAGTGCCGCGACGACCCGCTGGTGGTCTATCCGGTGGGGGCGCTCGCGGCGGTGACGGCGGCGTGGGCTGCGCTCGAAGCCGGCGGCGCCGGCGGCGATGCGATCGCCGGCGGCGACGCGAGCGACGGCGAGGGCGCCCGCGGCGGTGACACCGCCGGTGGCGAGACCGGGGCATTCGCGGCGCAATCCTGCGGCGGGTCGGACGCGGAGCTGACGGCCGTCGGGCACTTGCAGACCGATCCAGCGGGCGCCCGCGACGCGTTCCTGCTCGGCAGCCGCGCCTGGACGGGGATCGAGCGGCGCGGCGAGCTGCGCTGCGCCTGGGCCGCCGCGGAGGCGGCGCGGCGGGCGGGCGCGCGCGACGACGCCGTCGCGGCTCTGCGGCAGCTGCGGGACGCGATGTCGGAGAGCGGGATCATCGTCCTCACAGGTCGCGTGAACCGCTCTCTGCGTGAGGCCGGGGTGCGCGAGGGCAGCGCGCGCTCCGCGGACGAGCGGGGCCTGACCGCACGCGAGCGCGAGATCCTGGCGCTCGTCGGGCAGGGCCTCGGCACGTCGGCGATCGCGCGCAGTCTCGGGCTCGAGGCGACGACCGTCGAGACGCACATCGAGTCGGCGCGGGAGAAGCTCGGCGCCGCGAACAGAACGCAGGCGGCGATCCTTGCCGCCGGCTGACCGTCGTACATCGTCGCCTCCGGCCGCCGCCCCGCCGCTGATCGTGCTCGAGGATGCGGGGGCGCTTGCGGGACTGCGCGTAAAGCTCGAGCGATCCGGATGGCGCATGCAGGACGGCTGGTCGCTGCCGGAGGGGGAGTGGGACGTGAGCGGGCGGGGGATCGTGTGCATCGGTTCCGTGGCCGATACGCCGGCGCTCGAGGGGGCGTTGCTGGCGGCCGTCCGTGGCGCCGGGCTGGTCGTGCTCGCGCCGCCCGAGCCGCCGGATGCCTTTCTGGAGGACCTGGCGCGAATCGGGACAGTCGAGCGGCGCGCGGCGCGCGGTGACGCGTTCGACGCCGAGACCGTGGACCTGCTCGACGCGCTGGCGGCCGGCCGGTCGGTGGCGGAGGCGGCCGCGGACGCGCTCGTCTCGCTGCGGACCGCGCACCGGCGGCTCGGGGCGGCCCGCGCCGCGCTCGGCGTGCGGACCAACCGCGAGCTGCTCAGCGAGTACCGGCGCCGTTATCCGAACCCGAGCTGACCGATCGCGTCCTGAAGGCGGGGAGGGGGCGTGCGGCGGCTCAGGTGTCAGTCGCGGAGCTCGAGCCCGAGCCGGAGATCAATCTCCATCTCACCGTGGCGGCGTAGGTCGAGGCGCTGACGCCCGGTATGGCGTGTGTCATGGCGGAGCTGTTGTCGTTGCCTCCCGCCCCGGTGTTGCCCGACGAGCCGGAGAGGCTCTCGACCGCGAGCGCGATGAGGCCGATCACGAGGATCGCGAGCAGCAGACCCGCGATGATCCTCTGCTCCCTGGAGAGGCGTGCGAGGAAGCGGGCCACCCCGGGCCGGTCCAGCAGTTGCCGGCCACCAGGGATGGTGGGGCGCTGCTGAGCGGAGAAGCGCGAGAGAAGCGCCGCGACCCAAGGCACGCTCGTCAGCTGTTGAGCAGGGTTGGTGGCGCGCTGCTCCTCGCGCTCTCGGCGTCGATCCTCCGGTGCATCCTGCTCAGGCTCGCCGTCGAGGTCGGGTTCGGTCTTGTCGTCGATGACCGGCTCTGGCTCGGGCATGGGCTCGGGTTCAGGCTCGGGCTGCGGTTCAGGCTTAGGCTCTGGTTTCGGCTTGGGCTGCGGTTCCGGTTTGGGCTGCGGTTCCGGTTTGGGCTGCGGTTCCGGCCTGGGCTGCGGTTCCGGCTTGGGCTTGAGACCAGGCCGGAACTCGGGCTTCGCATGGAGCGCAGCGAGCGCGGCTCCACTCGCGACGACCGTCTTGGGGTTGAACAGCGTGCGCGGGACCTTCCCGAGCCGCTCGCTGATCAGCGAGCTGACCAGTGGGATCGCGCTCGAGCCGCCGGCGAGGTAGATCGCCGCGAGCTGCTCGGGCTCGAGCCCGGCGCCGTGGATGGTGCGCTCCAGCTCCCCGACGGTTGACTGGACGTCGTCGGTTATCAGCTCGCGCAGCTGGGCGGCGTTGACGAGGATGTCGCGGTCGACGGGGGCTGGCACGTACACGGGCGCGTCCGAGTTGCGCGATAGATGCTCCTTCGCCATGCGCGCTTCGCGCAGCAGCTGGCGGTTGGTCTGCCGCCACCCTCCCGTGGGGTTCGTGCGCAGGTTCTCCCAATCGGATGCCGGCAGCTGCGATCCCAGCCACCGGTACAGGCGGTCGTCGAAGTCGTTGCCGCCGAGGTAATCGTCGCCGCCGGGCTCGCCGACGACCTCGAACCCATCCGGGACGCGCTGCAATACCGCCGTGTCGAACGTCCCGCCGCCGAAGTCATAGACGGCGACGTACTCCCCCATCGCAAGCTCCTCGGTGGCGAAGTAGATCGCCGCGGCGACCGGCTCGGCAACCAGCACCGGCTCGGGCAGCCCGGCGATGAGGGCCGCTTCGCGCAGCTGCTCCACCTGCGGCCCGTCCACCCACCAGCGCGCCGGATGCGTGAGATACAGCTGGCCCGGAGCACCGCCTCGCTCCACCGCCGCAGCGTCGCGCACTTTGCCGAGCACGGCGGCGATCGCCTTCGCGACCGGGATCCTGGCGGAGCCGAGCACGAGGTACTCGTCGCCGATCCGCCGCTTCGGCGCGCGTTCCAGGCACTCCGGCGCGAGCGCCGCCCAGCGGTCGGCGAGATCGCCGAGCAGCAGCTCGCCTTCACGGCTGTCGTCGGCCTCACGCCAGAACACCATCGACGGCATCCGGTCGTCTCCGTCGATGCGGACGAGGCTCATCTGGGCTCCGGACAAGGTCGCCGCGGCCGTGGCCGTCGTCCCGAAATCGATCGCCAACACCCACGGCTGGGCGCTAACCACGAGAATCACGCTCCAACTTGTCGACCATCACCTCAGGCACCTGCGGGCACGCCCCGATCATCGCTCATGGGCTGGAGTTCGAGTTCGAGTTGGAGTTGGAGTTCGAGCTCGAGCTCGAGCTCGAGCTCGCTTGTGCTCGGCACGTCGACGCCAGGGTTTCCAACCATGGTGGATAGTTGCGGTCCGCGATCTGAGTCTCCTCGCTGGAGAGCGTCGCGAACGGAACCGCCTGAATCGTGCCCGCGACGACGCAATTGCAGTAGGCCACCGAGGCGGTCTGCTCGCAGCTGGACCTGATCGAGTCGATCTCAACTGCCGTGTACGTCGAGGCGTTGCTGGGCGTGGTGCTCGACGAAGTCGACGACGTGCTGTCCGAATTGCTGTTGGAGTTGGACGAGGTGCTGCTCGAGGACGATGAGCTCGTGCACGAGGAGTTGGAGTTGGGGGTGCAGTTGGAGCCGCCGCCCTTGAGGGCGAGGGCGGTGCCGCCGATCACGACGACGGCCACCAGGAGGCCGGCGATGACCTTCTGCTGGCTGGAGAAGCGCGCGAGGAAACCGGCCTCCTCGCGCTCGGGCTTCCGCTGGCGATCGCGTTGCTCCTGCTCGCGCTGGCGCTGCTGCTCCTGCTCGCGCTGGCGCTGCTGCTCGCCCGCGCCGGTCTCGGCGTCGACCGGCGGCGTTGTCGTCTGATCGGATTCGTCGGATTCGCGCTCGCCGAGGTCGAGCTCGGTCTCGTCGCCGCGTGCTCCGGTCGTGGCCGCGGGCTCTTCGCGGGTCGCCTCTGGCTCAGGCTCAGGTTGAGGCCGAGTCCCTGCTCCGCCTCCTGCTCCGCCTCCGGCTCCGCCTCCTGCTCCGCCTCCTGCTCCGCCTCCTGCTCCGCCCCCGGCTCCACCCCCGGCTCCGCCTCCGGCTCCACCCCCGGCTCCACCCCCGGCTCCGCCTCCGGCTCCTGTCTCGGTTTCGAGCTCTTCGTCGGTCTGCAGTCCTCTGCGGGCGTGCAGCGCGGCGAGCGCCGCGCCGCGTGCGACGACGGTCTTGGGGTCATCGAGCGTGCGCGGGACCATCTTGAGTCGTTCGCTGATCAGCGAGCTGACCAGTGGGATCGCGCTCGAGCCGCCGGCGAGGTAGATCGCCGCGAGCTGGTCGGGCCTGAGTCCGGCGGCATACACCGTGCGGTCCAGCTCCTCGACGGTCGCTTGCACGTCGTCGGCGATCAGCTCGCGCAACTGGTCGGCGTTGACGAGGATGTCACGGTCGACCGGCGCCGGCACGTACACGGGCGCGTCGGGGTTGCGCGACAGGTGCTCCTTCGCCTTGCGCGCCTCGCGCAGCAGCTGGCGGTTGGTCTGCGGCCAGCCCCCAGAGCGATTCGTCCGGAGATTCTCCCAATCGGAGGCCGGCAGCTGGGATCCCAGCCAACGGTACAGGCGATCGTCGAAGTCGTTGCCGCCGAGGTTCTCGTCGCCGCCGGGCTCGCCGATCACCTCAAAGCCGCCCTCGACGCGCTGCAGGATGGCCGTGTCGAACGTCCCGCCGCCGAAGTCATAGACGGCGACGTACTCGCCCATCGCCAGCTCCTCGGTGGCGAAGTAGATCGCCGCCGCCACAGGCTCGGCGACCAGCACCGGCTCGGGCAGCCCCGCCAGGCGCGCGGCCTCCCGCAGCTGCTCCACCTCCGGTCCGTCCAAGTCCCAGCGCGCGGGGTGCGTGAGATACAGCTGGCTTGGAGCACCGCCCCGTTCGCGCACCGCCGCGTCGCGCACCTTCGCGAGCACCGCTGCGATCGCCTTCGCGACCGGGATCTTCGCGGAGCCGAGCACGAGGTACTCGTCGCCGATCCGTCGCTTCGGCGCGCGTTCCAGGCACTCCGGCGCGAGCGCCGCCCAGCGGTCGGCGAGATCGCCGAGCAGCAGCTCGCCCTCACGACCGTCCTCGGGCTCACGCCAGAACACCATCGACGGCATCCGGTCGTCCGCGTCGATCCGCACGGGGCGGATCTCAGCACCCGCGACCGTCGCCGCGGCCGTGGCCGTCGTCCCGAAATCGATCGCCAATACCCACCTCTGGACGCTAACCACGAGAACCACCTTCCAGCTTGTAGACCATCACCTCGGGCACCCGCAAGGTGCGCCCCCGATCAACGTATCCGGGTCGCTCCGTGCCCGCAACCCGATTGTCGAGCGCCGGGTCGTCGGTCGGTACGCGGTCCACGATGCGAGCGTGCGTGGCGTCGAACGCGGCGCCCTCGTCCACAAGCACCGCCTGCACCCCCGCCCGCTGCAGCGCATCACGCAGCCGCCGGCTGAGCGCCTCGCTCGTGAGCGAGTCCGACAGCTCGACGCATGCGTGGACGAGCACCTCGCGGTCGCGTGCCGCGGGGCCCCCGGCGCCATCGGTCTGCGGCTCTGCTGCCGCCGTGGTGGCAGCGCGCGGCTCGCTTGCGGCCGCGGCGCCGACGGGCGGTTCGGCCGCCGGTGGCCGTCCGCCCCCGGGATCCGCGGCGGCCGCGGCGGACAGCGATCTCGAGAGCGCCCACGCAAGCCCGAGCCCCAGCAGCAGTACCAACGCGACGCCGATCCAGCCGGTGCTCAGCGCATTGCTCCGCGCGCTGTTCTCCAGCGCCACGCGGTCCTGCTGCGCGCGCGCCACACGCTGCTGCAGCGCGATCACCGGCCGCGGCACGCTCACGACGACCGCGACGCGATTCACCTTTATCGGCGCCGGACGCCGCAGGCTGAGCTGCGACCCCTGCACGAGCACGACGATCGCCATCACCACCGCGGGCGAGATCGCCAGCCCCAGCAGCAGCGCGTTGATCCGCGTGCGCGTGTGCCTGTCCGTGTAGGTCGGCGTGTGTGTGTCCGACTGGAACGTCATGCCCTCACTCCCTCTCCCTCGATCGCCTGGTCAAGCAGGCACTCGTACGAGCGGCTGACAACGAACGCGATCTTCTTCGCGGCGGGACTCGGCGACGGGTCGTTCTCGAACGCCTTCCACGCCCGCTGGCGAGCGGATGCGACCTCGTTCAGGTCGGCCGTCGTGGCACCGTCCTCGAGGCCCAGGCGGGCCGCGAGCGAGCGACCCGTCACGAGCCGCTTCAGCTCATGCATCATCTCGTCGGGGAGCTCGATCCGCTTGACCGCCACGAGGTCGAGCGCGCGGAACAGCTCCAGCATGTGCATCCCCGGCTCCCTGCGCACGCGCTGCACGTCTCCGCGCAGCGACCGCAGGCTGGGTGAGCGCCACGAGAGCTTCTCCAGCCGCGTGAGGCCGGCGTCGGCCTTGAGCGCGTCGGCGCGCTGCAGAAAGCCGCCGAGGTGCTTGCGCAGCTCGGCGATGCCGGACAGCTCCCGCATCCGGCGTACGAGACCGACGCCGGTCAGCTCGCCTGCGTCCGCCAGCTCCAGCGCGTGCGAGATACCGAACATCCCCAGGCGGTCGAGCAGCTCCTCGCGCTCGTCGACGCCCACGGGGACCTCGGCTTCCAGGAGCGAATCCGGGCTCTCGATCAGCTCCTCGCGATCGTCGGGCGGGAGCGCCGCCAGCGCACGCAGGCGCTCGGCATGCTCCTCGGTCAGCGAGCCGGTGTTCGCCGTCTCCGCCAGCAACCCGACGAGCGGCACGACCGTGGAGACGAGCGGGCCGAGCGCCTGGCGGACGCGCTCGGCCTTGGCCTGCGCGGCCTCCCACGGATCCTCGCTGCCGTCGCCGGTCTTGTCCGCCTTGGTGAGGACGCCGATCGCGTTGACCGCCGACGCGCGCTCGGTCCCCCGAAAGCGTGCCTGGAACGCCCGCAGCGCCTCCTCATCGTCGGCGTGGGCGTCGCCCGCCATCGCGAACAGGAGCGCCTCCGCCTGGCGGATCGCGCGGCTGTCGTCGTCGTCCTCGATGCCGATCGCCACCCGCGCCTGCCCGCTGGCCTCATCGGTCAGCGACGACAGCCCCGGGGTGTCGATGATCGTGACGGACTTGAGCGCGTCGATCGGCAGCCACACGTCGACTCCCACGATCTCAGCGGCATCGATCTCGAACGATGCGGGAAGGCTGCCGTCGGGCCGCAGGCCGCGCTGCAGCCGCTGACCGTTACGCAGGCGAACCTCGACCCGCTCCGGGCTTCCGTACCTGTACCAGGCGACCACCCGCGTGGTCTCGCCGACGCCGGTCTGTGCGATCCGGCGACCGAGCATCGCGTTGACGAGCGTGGACTTCCCGGTGCTGACGCGGCCGGCGACGGCCACCCGCAACGGTTCGTCCAGCTCGCGCCTGACGCCCTGCACACGCGCGCGGGCCTCGTCATCGTCGACCGCCTGGAGCGCCGTCTCGCAGAGTGCCCGCACGCGATCGCTGAGGCCGCTGCTGACCGCCTCCGGGCCGAACGCGCTGCGCGCGCCGCGAGCGCTGGGCGGAGCGATCCCGCGTGCGCTCGCTTCCGCCGCGGTGTGATCCTTGAGCGGCTCCTGCGCCTCCTCGAGCGCCTCGCGCGCCGCTCGTGCCATGTCTCCTGCGGAGGCGTAGCGCGCCATCGGCTCGAGCGCGACTGCCTTGAGCACGACGCTGTTGAGCGCGTTGGAGACCCCGGGCACCGTCTTGGGCTCGGGACGCTGGACGCCGGTGAGCAGATCCCAGAGCAGGAATCCAAGCGAGTAGACGTCTCCGCGGACCGTCCCGCGATCCTCGTTGCGCAGGCGTTCTGGGGCGACGTAGCGGGCCGTGCCCATCACGTGATCGGTCTGGGTGACGCTGGCGTCCGCAATCTCCTTCGCGAGCCCGAAGTCGGTCAGGTAGACGTGACCGGTGGACCCGTCGATCAGCACGTTCGCCGGCTTGATGTCGCGATGAACGAGCGAGCGGGCATGCGCCACGTCGAGCGCGGCGGCCACCTGTGAGATCACGTGCACGGCGCGGAACGGGTCGAGCCGCCCGCTCTTCAGCAGGATCTCCTGCAGGTTGGAGCCGTCGACATACCTCATCACGAGGAACAGGCGGCCCTGATCCTCGCCGGCGTTGTAGATCGGGATCACGTTCGGGTGATCGATCTGGCTGGCGATCCGCGACTCGCGCGCGAAGCGCTCTCGAAACTTGGGGTCCTCTGCGAGCCGGCTCGCCATCACCTTGACCGCTACACACCGGTCGAGCGCGATCTGCGTGGCGCGGTAGACGATCGCCATGCCGCCCTCGCCGGCCACGTCGTCCAGCCGGCACCCACCCAGCAGGGACCCGATCGCAAGCTCGTCAAAGGTTTTCATGGCGCCAAACTACCAAGGTACTGTGTGCTCACGGCTCCCTGTTTCGTGCCATCGGTTCCGAGCCGGACGGACTGAGCGCTGCGGCTGGCCGGTCGCTCGGTTACGCTGATGCACTGCTCGCCGTGGGCAGCGTTGTCAGCTGGCGTGAGGAGTGAGGTGAGGGTGTGTCGAGCGCCGATGCGCAGATTGGAGCCCTGAGGCCGGACACCATCCGGTTGAGCGGTCGCGACACGATGATCGGCGCCGGCGGCGTGCTCATCGGGCGTGGCGAGGACTGCGACATCCAGCTCGAGTCCAAACGGGCGTCGCGTCACCACGCGCGCATCTTCGTGGACGGCACCGGTTGCTGGGTGGAGGACCTCGGATCGACCAACGGCACGCTCGTCGCCGGCGAGCGCGTGCAGGGTGGCCGGCGCGCTCTGCACAACGGCGACCACGTCGTGATCGGCGAGTTCGACCTGATGGTCCTCGCCGGCGAGCGCACGAGCTATCAGCCGAACGCGAGCGCGAGCGCCGTCGCGGGGCCACCGAGTGAGATCACGCCTGTCGATCTGACCGACAAGCCGCTGACGATAGGGCGCGACCCATCCAACGTGCTCGTCCTCGACGATCCCAACGTGTCGCGCTTCCACGCGGTCGTGAACCGAACGCCGCAGGGAGTCGCGGTCCTGCGCGACCTGAGCTCCCGCAACGGCACGCGCGTGGCGGGCGAGCTCGTCTCGCGCGTGACGCTTGAGCCCGGCGTCGAGATCGCCGTCGGCGCCTACCGGCTCACGTTCACCGGCACGGCTCTGATCCCGCGCGACGACCGCGGCGCGCTGCGGCTCGAGAGCCGGGGCGTGACTATGCGCGTTGGAGACCGCACGCTGCTGGCGCCGACGACCCTGACCGTGGAGCCCGGGGAGCTGGTCGCGATCATCGGCGAGAGCGGCGCCGGCAAGACGACGCTGCTCAAGGCGCTGGCGGGGATCACGGAGCCGACCGCGGGGCGGGTGCTCGTCAACGGCGAACCGGTGCACACGCGCCTCACCGACATCGGCTACGTCCCCCAGGACGACATCGTCCACCGACTGCTCACGGTGAGGGAGGCGCTCCGGTACGCGGCCGCGCTGCGTCTGCCCCCGGACACCTCGCAGCAGGAGATCGAGGCGGCCGTCACTCGCGTCCTGACGGAGCTCGACCTGGAGCCCCACGCCGAGACGCTCGTGCGCGACGTCTCGGGCGGTCAGCGCAAGCGCGTCGGCGTCGCGGTCGAGCTGCTGAGCAGGCCGGGAATCCTGTTCCTCGACGAGCCGGCGACCGGGCTCGACCCGGGGCTCGAGAAGCGGCTGATGCAGCTCCTGCATCAGCTGAGCCGGGACTCCCGGCCGATCGTGACGATCACCCACTCGACCAAGCAGCTCCATTTGTGCGACAAGCTTGCGGTGATGGCGCGCGGCGGCGCCCTCGTCTTCTACGGCGAGCCCACGGCCGCCCTCCGGTTCTTCGAGGTCCCAGAGTACGACGATATCTATCAGGCGCTCGACGAGCATCCAGTCGACCACTGGACGCGGGCGCGGCCCGATGATACCGAGGCCCACGCGGCGGTTTCCGCAGCGTCCGCGCAGGCGAGCGCCGCTCCGGCGCGAAGCGTCTTCACGCGGCCCTCGCGCCAGCGTCAGCCGCCGGTTCTGCCGCAGGCGATGGTGCTCGCCCGGCGCTACAAGACGCTGCTGCTGCGCGACCGCCGCAATCTGGCGATCCTCCTCGGCCAGGTCCCGGTGCTCGCGGTGCTGATCGCAATCGGCTTCAACGCGCGCGTATTCGCCCCCGACGGGAGCCTGATCAATGCGCCGACGGTTCTGTTCGTGACGACGATCACGGCGATGTGGCTCGGCTCGATCGCCGCTGCCCGCGAGATCGTCAAGGAGCGGAGCGTATTCCTGCGAGAACGGGCGGTGGGCGTCAGCGTCAATGCCTACCTGATCTCGAAGGCGATCGTGCTGTTCACGCTCTCGGCGGTGCAGATCGCGATCCTTGCCGCCGTCCTGTTCGCGATGCGCCCGCTGTTCGCCCCCACGTCGGTCTACACGCAGGTGATCGTGATCCTCATGCTGACCGGTTTCGCGGCGGTTGGCATGGGTCTCCTCGCCTCGACGCTCGCGCGCAGCGAGGACCAGTCCACGAGCTTCATCCCGTTGATCCTGATCCCGCAGCTGCTGTTCGGCGGCTCGCTGATCCCGCTCGCCGGAAAGAGCCTGGGGATCAAGGTGCTGGCCGGCCTGATGGTCTCGCGCTGGGCGTTCGCGGGCCTCGGCAGCGCCCTGCACCTTGACGACAGCCCGTATATCGCGAGCCGCTACCCCGGGTTCTTCACGCATTCGCCGTGGCTGATGGCGCTGATCGTGGCCATCTTTGCGGCGATCTTCCTCGCCGCGGTCTGGGCGCGGCTGAGTACCCATCGGGACTGATCCCACCCCCGAGGGTCCGGCAGGGACTGCGGCGTCGGCGGGCCGCTGCCGGAAGTCGCTGCGGTCCGCGGCCCGCGGAGCGCGGACTCGACCGACGCATAGACCGCTTGCCGACGATTTGCTCTGAGCCTCGCGCGTAACCTTTGCTCTGAGCCTCGCGCGTAACCTGATCGGCTCCTGGTGGAAGTCGCCCTCGCCCTGATCTCCGCGTTCCTGTTCGCGCTCGGAACGGTGCTGCAGCAGAAGGCGGCCACGGACGCGCCTGTGTCCCCGACCGGCTCGGGGTTGCTTCTGCGGATGGCGGGCCGTCCGGCGTGGCTGGCCGGGATCGCCTCGGACATCGTCGGCTTTGTCGCCCAAGCTGTCGCGCTCAGGCTCGGCCAGCTGGCCGTCGTGCAACCGCTGCTCGTCTCGAGCGTCGTTTTCGCCCTGCCGCTCGGCGCTCGGCTCAGCGACCAGCGCATCGGACGCCGTGAGGTGGTGGCGGCAGCGGTCGTGGTTGCGGCGCTGGTCGCCTTTCTCGTGATCGCCGATCCCTCGGGCGGGCGCACTGAGGTGCCGCTCAGCGAGTGGGTCCTCTCCGGCGTCGCATGCGCGGCGCTGGTCGCGCCGTTGTGGCTGCTGGGCCGACGGGGCGCTGCGGCGCGCAGCGCCGCACTGTTGGGGGCGGCCGCCGGCGTTCTGTTCGCGCTGTCGGCGGCGCTGACCAAGGCGGTCGTCGACGAGCTGCACGTCGGCGTGGTGCACGTGATCGCGAGCTGGGAGCCCTACGCGCTGGCCGGCGTCGGGTATGCCTCGATGACGCTAAACCAGCTGGCGCTGAACACACGCGCGCTCGCCGCGACCATCGCCAGCAGCACCGCGCTCGATCCCATCGTCAGCGTGGCGCTCGGGCTCACACTGTTCGATGAGCGCCTTCATGCCAGCAGTCTGCAGGCCGCGGGGGCGTTCGTGGCGCTCGCCGCCGCGCTGCTCGGAATGGTGGTGCTCGCCCGGGCGGAGGTCGCCGAGACCACCCCGTCTCGTGACTCTTGAACATCGGTAGCATCGTGCCGGTGGCGGCCGACCACGATCCCGGGATGACCGCGCCAAGTGGCCTCGACACGATCGCAGACGTCATCGCACGGATGGAGCAGATCGATGCCGAGCTGCCCCGCAAGGACGGCGTCGCCTACTTCAACCGCCTGTACTTGCAGGTGACCAAGGCCGTGCAAGCGACGACGGAGGGCGTCTCATTCGCCGCTCCTGCGTTCACGAAGCGCTTGGACGTCGTTTTCGCCGGTCTGTACTTCGCGGCCGAGACGACGCTCGGCACAGGCGCGAGCTGCCCGGTCGCTTGGCGCCCCCTGCTCGAGGAGCGCGCCGCGGCTCGCGCTCCGATCCAGTTCGCGCTGGTCGGGATGAACGCGCACATCAACCACGACCTGCCGATCGCGGTCGCGCAGACGTGCGCGGAGCTCGGTGTGGCGCCCGAGGACGGCAGCCCGCAGCACGCCGACTACCAGCGCGTCAACGCGATTCTCGCCGAGGTGGAGGGTCAGGTCGCGGGCTGGTTTGAGACAGGTCTGATCGCCGACATCGTCGACGTGATCCCGAAGGACGTGGACAACGCTCTGGCGATGTGGTCGATCGCGGATGCTCGTGACCTGGCTTGGAGCCATGCGCAGTTGCTGTGGCGCCTGCGTCACGAGACTGCGGTCGCTGAGGTCTACGAGGACGTGCTCGCGCGGCTCACGGAGCTCTCCAGCCGCGCGATCCTGGCGTAACGGTTAGGCGGAATACCACCGAAAGCTTCCGCTTAGGCATGCGGATCATCGCGCGCGCAGCCAGCCCGGTGGCGCTGCCGGATGAGCTCCGCAGACGCCGCCCATAGCCCCTCCAGCGCTCACCCGGCGGGCGTTACCAGCCCGTTGTCGTAGGCGAACACGACGATCTGCACGCGATCGCGGAGCTCGAGCTTGGCGAGGATGCGACCGACGTGCGTCTTGACCGTCGCCTCCGACAGCACCAGGTCCCGGGCGATCTCGGCATTGGACAGCCCGTGGGCGACGGCGAGCATCACCTCGCGCTCGCGTGGCGTGAGCAACCCCAGGGCCGGGGGGCCGTCCTCGCCGCCGGCCGCCGCGACGAGCCGGTCCGACGGGGCGGGGAGCCGGTGGGCAAGCGTGTCGAGCAGGCGCCGCGTCGTGCTGGGCGCCACCACCGCGTCACCGCTGGCGACCGCGCGGATCGCAGAGATGAGGTCGGAGGGCGGCGCGTCCTTGAGCAGGAACCCGCTCGCGCCGGCGCGCAGGGCGGCGTAGGCGTACTCGTCGAGGTCGAACGTCGTGAGGATGATGACCCGCGAGGGGCTGCCGGACGCGACGATGATCTCCGTGGCCCGAACGCCGTCGGTGCCCGGCATGCGCACGTCCATGAGCACGACGTCCGGCTCGTGCTCGAGCACGAGCACGAGTGAGATCGCCTGCTGTCCGTCGGCCGCTTCGCCGATCACCTCCAGGTCGGGCTGGGCGTCGAGGACCATCCGGAAGCCGACCCGCAGCAGCTCCTGATCGTCGACGAGGAGGATCCTCGTCATCGGAGCGCGATCGCGGGGACCGCGGAGCTCAGGCCGGGCGTGGCGTCGGCGGCTGTCGCCTGCGCCCGCAGCGACGCATGGACGAGCCAGCCGCCCTCGGCGCAGGGACCGGCCTCGAGCGTCCCACCGTACACCGCCGCGCGCTCACGCATCCCGGGCAGCCCGCCGCCACCGGCGCGAGCACTGCCGCCGGTCCGTGCGAGACCGTTGCCGCCGGTCCGTACGGGACCGCCGCCGCCGGTTCGTGCGGGACCGTTGCCGCCGGTCCGTGCGGGACCGCCGCCGCCGGCCGGCGCATCGCCGCCGACGCCGGTGTCACGGACGCGTATGTCGACCGTCTCGGGCGTGCACGTGAGGGTGACCGTGGCGCTCGCGCCGGGTCCGGCGTGCTTGAGGGTGTTGGTGAGCGCTTCCTGCACGATCCGGTAGATCGTCAATTCCAGGCCGGGACTCGCATCCGCGAGGTGGCCGCTGCTCCGGAAGCTGACCGGCACGCCCGCGGCGCGCATCTGCTCGACGAGGTCGTCGAGCTCGCGGATCCCCGGCTGCGGAGCCCGCTCGGCGTCGGCTGGCGCGTCACGCAGCACACCGAGCAGCTGGCGCATCTCGGTCAGCGCCTCACGACCCGTCTGCGCCGCCTGCTCCAGCGCCGACTCGCGACGAGCGGCCCGAGCCCGGCCATCGCGACGCACGCAGTCAACAGCGTCCAGCGTGTCGAGCGCAGGGACACGAGCTTCGTCCACTCCGAGCCGATGACGTTGGGGAACGTGACCCTGCCGTGCGCGGTCGCCGCTGTCAGCGGTCCCGCTTCAGTTGTGCTTGCAATCGCGCTCATGCTGCGGCCTCCTGCATCTGAGTGGTCGGAATGGAAGGTCGGACGCCGAACAGCTCGGCGTGGTACTCGACGGCTCCGCCGGTCAGACGCATGAACGCCTGCTCGAGCGACGCCTTCTGCGCAACGAGCTCGTGGAGCGCGATCCCGTGGCGGGCGGCGAGGGTGCCGACGTCGGCGCTGGTCAGCCCCTGCACCTCCAGCAGGTCGCGCTCGGAGCTCGTGACCGTGACCCCGTCGGCCGCGAGCAGGTCGCGCAGCTCGCCGGCCTGGGGCGTGCGGACGTGCACCGCCGCGTCGTGCGAGGCCTCGGCGACCAGCTCGGCGACGGTCGTGTCGGCCATCAGCCTGCCGCGGCCGATGACGATCAGGTGGTCCGCCGTCTGTGCCATCTCCGCCATCAGGTGTGAGGAGACGAAGACCGTCCGGCCCTCGGCGGCCAAGCCCTTGAGCAACGTGCGGATCCACAGCATGCCCTCGGGATCCAGTCCGTTGGCCGGCTCGTCGAGGATCACCGTTTGCGGATCGCCGAGCAGCGACGAAGCGATGCCGAGCCGCTGGCCCATGCCGAGCGAGAAGGCTCCCGTGCGCTTGCGGGCGACCTCGGTGAGCCCGACGAGGTCGATGACCTGCTGAACTCGGCTCTTGCCGATCCCGTGGGTCTGCGCCATCGCGAGCAGGTGGTTGTAGGCGGAGCGCCCCGTGTGAAAGGCGCGGGCCTCCAGCAGCGCACCGATCTCGTGCAGGGGCGCCGGCAGGTCCCGGTAGGGCTTGCCGTTGACGGCGCTCGCGCCGGCGTCCGCCCGGTCCAGCCCCAGGATCAGGCGCATGGTTGTCGACTTGCCGGCCCCGTTGGGCCCAGGAAGCCGGTCACGATCCCCGGCTTGACGGTGAAGCTGAGGTCGTCCACGGCGGTCTTCTCGCCGTAGCGCTTGGTGACATGCTCGACTTGGATCATGCAGTGATTGTCGGAGACCTCCTCGTGGCGCACAATCGGGCGCCGGGATGAACTTGACGCTCGCGGCGCGTCCGTTTCAAGGTGGACACGTCGTTCGCAGGTATGACTGCCCTCGGCGTGGGCTCGCCGCTCAGGCGGGCAGCGACTTGATGATGTCGGCGATCACCGAGTCGTTGCAGACGCTCGCCGGCGCCCCATTGGTCATCACGCAGATGTCGGCGGTCATCGCATTCGCCTCGCCGAGGATGTCCTCGCCGAGCGTGCTGCCCGGATCCGTCAGCGCGGCGGTGATCTGCGAGTTGAACTGGTCGTCGAGCGCCGCGGGGTTGAAGGTCGCCGAGGGCCCGCTGATGACGTAACGGCCGCCGAAGTCGATGAACGGAGGACCGTTGGGCGTGTCGGCGTCGTAGAGCGACTGGTTGCGAGAGCTCAGGGTCTCGACTGTCTGATCGCGATTGTTCGTCAGCTCGACCGCTGTCAGCGTGATGTACGGGCTGCTGTAGGAGGCGTCGAGGAAGCTGAAACCGGGCGTGTTGTGGTCAAATGACTCATATGTTCCGGTGCTGATCGTCGAGACGCCCGTCAGTGTGCCGAAGCGGCTCAGGGCGATCACCAGCGGCCAGCTGATCGCCTCGCAGTACGGACACGACTCCTCGCCGGCGAACAGCAGAACGGTGTTCCCCGTCGCTCCGACGTTGCGCTCGGCGCCGAGATCAAAGCCGCCGAAACCGAATGGGACCGAGTCGTAGACGCTGGCTGGGATGCTCGTGAGGGCGCCCATGAGCGACGCAGGCGCGGGCTGCGAGCCGTCGGCGAGACCCTGGGGCACGGTGAATCTGGTCGTTGTGCTCGTCGTCGTGCTCGTCGTCGAGGTGCTTGTGGTGGGCGTGGAGCTTGTCGTCGAGCTGGTGGTGGAGCGGGTCGTCGTGGAGTGGGTCGTCGTCGAGGTGCTTGTGGTGGGCGTGTTCGTGCCGCCGAGGAGCTGGCGGATCACGACGCCCGCGGCGATGACCGCGACAGCGACCAGCGCCAGGCTCGCGAGCCTCCCGCCGGACCAGCCACGGCGGGCGCCACGGCCGCCTGAATCGCCGCCGCCGTCCCCGTGCCCTGCTGCGCCATCGCCGTCCGCAGCTCCGGCGCCGTCGCGATCGCCGCCTGCGCCGTCGCCTTCGCCCGTCACGCCATCGCCGCCCGCCTCAGTTTCGTCGCGCACCGCACCGCCCTGTGGGGCGGTGCGGGCCTGCCGCGGGGTCCCCGCGCGCTTGGCCTCGCCCTCCAGTGGTGCGGTGACGCGCTCGCCCTCCAGTGGTGCGGTGACGCGCTCGCCCTCCAGTGGTGCGGTGACGCGCTCGCCCTCGAGTGGTGTGGTGACGCGCTCGCCCTCCAGTGGTGCGGTGACGCGCTCGCCCTCGAGTGGTTCGGTGAGGTCCGCGCCATGCGCCGGCGTCGTGACCCGCTCTCCCTCGAGCGGGACGTTGACGCGCTCCTCCTCCAGCGGGAGGGTGACGCGCTCGCCGTCGAGCCTGCGCGTGGTGAGCACCGAGCTCGCGAGCGCGCGCGCCGCTCCGAGGACGACGACCGACTTCGGGTCATCCAGGCGCTTGGGCAACACCCCGAGCCGCTTGTCGATCATGCGCGTGATCAGCGGGATCCGGCTCGAGCCTCCCGCGAGATAGATGCCCGCCAGGTCCTTGCTGGAGAGCTCGGCGTCGACGATCGTGCGTTCGAGCTCGTCGACCGTCTCCGTGACCTGGTCGGTGATCAGGCCCTGCAGCTCGCCCTCCGTCACCATCAGCTGGCGGTCCACCGGCGGCGGGATGTAGATCGGGCACTCGGGCGCCCCCGAGAGCGCCTCCTTGGCCCGTCGCACCTCGCGTTGCAGCGCGAGGTTGGCCTGCCGCCAGGCCTGCTCGCGGGAGCCGGCGAGCTCCTGGCGCTGAGGTTCCGTCAGCCTGCCGGTCACGTGGCGGTACAGCAGATCGTCGAACTCCTCACCGCCGATGTCCGGATTGCCGCCGGGCTCGCCGACGATCTCGAAGCCGCCGGCGGTCCGTCGCAGCACCGCCGTGTCGAAGGTCCCGCCGCCGAGGTCGTAGACGGCCACGTACTGCCCCTCGTGCAGCTCTGCGCTGCCGAAGTGGACCGCCGCCGCGATCGGCTCCTCGATCAGCGAGATGTTCGTGAGCCCGGCGCGCTCCGCCGCGCCCAGAAGCTGGTGGCGCTGGTCATCGCCCCAGCGCACCGGAAAGGTCAGGCACACGGCGCGCGGCTGGGTGCCACCGCGCTGCTCGATCGCCGCACCGGCGGCCCGCCCCACGATCCTGCCGACCGTGTCGACGACGTCAAGCTGCACGCTGCCGAGCCGGAACGCCCGATCGCCGAGCCGGCGCTTGGGCGCGCGCTCCAGGCATCCTGGATCGGCGGCCGCCCAGTTCTCCGCCTCCGAGCCGAGGATCAGAGTGCCCGGCGTGCCGTCGGAGCGCTCACGCCAGAACACCATCGACGGCATCCGCAGCTCGCCGTCGATCCGCGCGAGCTCGACCGCGCCCCCGAACGCCATCGCCGCCGCCGTGGACGACGTGCCGAAGTCGACCGCCAGTACCCAGGGCGCGATCCGTCGCCCCTCGCTTTGTCGCATCACCTCGCGCTCCGCATCATTGACCACCATCCGACCGGCCGCCTGGCTGCGAGCCGGCGGCTATCACAGGTTCGCACCTCCATCGCCCGCGGTCCAGTTGGCCCGCACCGGTCGGCCGGCCAGGGATCGGGATGCCCTTGTCGGACCGGATCGCAACGTACCGGCGTCAACTCAGGACCACAAATCCGACGGCCAGCGACACGCTGTTGGCGAGCAGGCTGATCAGCCCGATCGTGCCCGGGCGGCGCCGCAGCCACAGCCACACGAGCCCCGCCTCGCCGATCCAGACGATCAGCTCCACGGCCAGCAGCGACCCGCCGGCGCCCAGCAGCGGATAGACGAGCGGCGCGATCGCGAGGAAGCCGAGCGGATGGCTGGTGAGGTTGACCGCAAGCCCGGTGCGCGCGCCGGAGGCGAGCGGACCGCCGAACGCGCGCCGCAGCTCGATCGCGTAGATCGGAACCTCCAGCGCCAGCGTGATCGACAGCGCCGCGAGGTAGGTGGTCGCGCTCACCGTGACTGGTCCTCGCCGCCGATCGCGGCAGCCGCACGAGCGCGCCGCGAGCGCTTTCTCCGGCGCCGCGCCAGCAGGCCGAGCACGATCACGCAGACGAGGATGATCAGCGCCAGCACGAGGAGCACCGACACTCCCTCGGGAGAGTCGTACTGGCACGGGTTGTGCTTGTAGGCGACGCAGGGCGGGGCGTCGGCGAGAACGAGATGGCTGATGAGCGATCGAAGCATTTGACTGGCTCCCCGTAATGCTGTTGGCACCGGCGAGTATCAGGTACCTCGAGTACCCGTTGCATCGGTGGTTCGTGCCACAACGATCGTTTCGACCACGATGAGCCTTGGGCTTAAGCGTTCATATACAACGCTAACGTCCAACGAACCTGAGAGGCGCGCATCGGGCGAGGCTCCGTAGGACTCACGTGGCCAGACTCATGTGGCCAGACTCATGTGGCCAGACTCATGTGGCCAGCAGCCCGCCGTCGACTGGGAGCGTCACGCCGTTGATGTAGCCGGCGGCGTCGCTGGCGAGAAACACGACCGCTGCGGCGAGCTCCTCCACCGCGCCGGGGCGCCCGGCTGGAACGCGATGGAAGACCGACTCGAGGTAGCCCTCGGGGTACTGCTCGGTCATCTCCGACGGGAACAGCCCGGGCGCGAGCGCGTTGACGCGGATCCCCTTGCGCGAGGTCCACTGCGCCGCGAGGTCACGTGTGAGGCCGATCAGGCCGGCCTTGCTGGCCGAGTAGGCGGCCTGCGGAAGGCCGAGCGACGTGAGCCCGAGCACGCTCGAGATGTTGATGATGCAGCTCCCGGGTGCCATCACGCGGCCGCAGGCCTGTGCCATCCAGTAGCAGCCGTTGAGGTTGACGTCGATCACCGCGCGGAACTCCTCGGGGGTCTCACGCGTCGCCGGGCGGGCCGTGCCCACGCCGGCGTTGTTGACCAGGATGTCGACCTTACCGAACGCGCTGATCGTGTCCTGGACCAGGCGGGTGCACTCCTCCGGCACCGACACGTCGGTGCGCACCGCGATCGACCGGCGCCCCGCCCACTCGACGAGCTTCTGGGTGTCGCCGAGCCGGTCCTCGCGTCGCGCTCCGAGCGCGACGTCGGCCCCCGCCTGCGCGAGCGCCTGCGCGAACGCGATGCCGAGCCCCGACGACGCGCCGGTGACGACTGCCACCTTGCCATCGAGCTTGAACCGGTCGAGGATGTGCGCGGCGTCGCTCATCGAGATCCGCGAACTCTAATGGGTGTCAGCCGGCAGCCGCCGCGGCCGGCCCGGCGCCGGCGATCCCCGTCAGCCGGCAGCCGCCGCGGCCACCACCGCATCTGCGATCGCGGCCGCGTCACGGTCGCCGGTCACGTACGGCGGCATCGTGTATATGAGATCGCCGAACGGGCGCAGCCACACGCCGCGCGCGTTCGCCGCCGCGCTCGCCGCCGCGACGTCGACCGGACGGGAGAGCTGGACAACGCCGATCGCGCCCAGCACGCGGACGTCGCGCACGGCGGCCAGCGCGCGCGCCGGCGCAAGGCCTTCCGACAGCGCGAGCTCGATCCGCGCGACGTCGGCCGACCACGCTCCCTGCCCGAGCAGGTCCAGCGACGCCAGCGCCACCGAGCAGGCGAGCGGGTTGGCCATATACGTCGGGCCGTGCATCAGCGCGCCGCCCTCGCCGCTCGAGATCGCCCGTGCCACCGCCGCCGTGCAGAGCGTCGCCGCGAGCGTCATGTAACCGCCGGTCAGCGCCTTGCCGACGCACATCACGTCCGGTGTCACGCCGGCGTGCTCGCACGCGAACATGGCGCCGGTGCGCCCGAACCCGGTTGCGATCTCGTCGAGGATCAGCAGCAGCCCGTGACGGTCGCACAGCTCGCGCAGCCGTCGCACGATCGAAGGGCTGTAGAAGTGCATGCCGCCCGCGCCCTGCACGACGGGCTCGAGGATCACCGCCGCCAGCTCGCCCGCATGGCTCGCGACCGCGTCGTCGAGGACGGCCGCGTAATTCGGATCGAGCGGCGCCTCGAAGCCCGCCGGCGGGCGGGCCACGAACACGTGCTCGGCGAGCGTCCCGGCGAACAGCGAGTGCATGCCGCTGACGGGATCGCAAACCGCCATCGCCCCGAACGTGTCTCCGTGATAGCCGCCGCGCACCGTGAGCAGGCGCCGGTGCTCAGGCGCTCCCTGTGCGCGCCAGTACTGCAGGGACATCTTAATCGCGACCTCGACGGCGACCGAGCCCGAATCGGTGAAGAAGACGTGCTCCAGGCCCTCGGGCGCCAGCTCGACGAGTCGCGTGGCGAGCCGCACTGCCGGCTCGTGGGTGAGCCCGCCGAACATGACGTGCGCCATGCGCTCGAGCTGCTGGCGGACCGCGTCGTCCAGCGCCGGGTTCCGGTAGCCGTGCACCGCACACCACCAGGACGCCATGCCGTCGATCAGCTCGCTGCCATCGGCGAGCGTCAGCCGCACGCCGGATGCGCTGCGCACGACTAGCGGCGGCGCCGGCGCCGGCATCGAGCTGTACGGGTGCCAGAGGTGGCGCGCGTCGAGGCGGAGCAGCTCGTCTGCCTGCATTTCGGTCAGTCGCCGAGCCCGTCGTCGACGAGGCCGGCCCAGCGCCGGACGAGCACGAGGGAAAAGGCGAGCAGGACGACGACGATCGCGCTGACGAACAGCGCCAACAGCTCCTGGTCGAACGATTTCGGGAGCGTATGAGAGGTCGTGCCCTCGAGCGACAGACGCGCGCCGATCGTGAGGATCTCGCGGACGGCGCTGATGATCCCGATGATCAGGAACGGCTGCAGCTGGAACCCGCCGCGCTCGAAGTGGGCGAGCACGGTGCGCATCACCTCGATCGCGATGATCGCGAACAGCACCCCGTTGATCGCGATCGTGACACGCTCGTCGAACGGCTCGGAGGTATGCAGCAGGCCATACCCGGTGTGAGCGAGGACGATCGCGGCGGCGACGACGAGCATGACCGCGACGACGTACATGATGATGTCCTCGGCGATCCGCAGCACGCCGATGTGCGGCTTCTCGCCGTGCAGCCGTCGGCGCGATGTGCCCTGTTTCGACTCGCGGGACCACTCGGGCGTCTCAGCCTGCGCGGCTGCGCTCTCGGGCTCGGTCACCCGCGCATCATCGCGCATCCGCCGCCCGCCGCTGCGCCGGAGCGTTCGACTACCGTATCGGCGCGTGAGGATCGCGATCGTGGGGGCCGGGGTGTCAGGGCTCGTCGTCGCCCACCTGCTGCACGGCGAGCACGAGGTAACGGTGTTCGAGGCTGAGGACTACGTGGGCGGTCACGCGAACACGATCCGCGTCGACACCGAGTACGAGACGCATCGGGTCGATACCGGCTTCGTCGTCTTCAACGACCGCAACTACCCGCTGTTCGAGCAGCTGCTGGTTCGCTTGGGCGTTGCCTGCCAGCCGAGCGACATGAGCTTCAGCGTGTCGGATGGGACCGGCGCCTTCGAGTACGCCTCGACCTCTCTGAACGGGCTCTTCGCAGTCAGGCGGCACTTCCTCTCGCCGTCGTTTCTCCGCATGGTGCTCGAGGTGCCGCACTTCCAGCGCGCCTGCCGGGAGCTGCTCGGCGGGCGCGGTGAGGGACCTTCGCTGCGGACCTGGCTGGAGCAGCATCGCTTCTCGCCCCAGTTCATCGAACGGCTGATCGTTCCCCAGGCCGCCGCTGTCTGGTGCGCGGACCCGGATCAGCTGTGGACGTTTCCGGCGCGCTTCCTCGCGGAATTCTTCGACAACCACGGGATCCTCTCCTTACGTAACAGACCCAAATGGAAAGTTGTGGCTGGCGGCTCGGCGCGCTACATCGAGGAGCTGACGCGCGCGTTCTCGCAGAGGATCAGGTGCTCGACGCCCGTCGAAGCGGTGAGCCGGGGGACAGAGGGGGTCACCTTGGTGGTGCGCGGCAACGAGCCGGAGCGCTTCGATCAGGTGGTCATCGCGACGCATTCCGACCAGGCGCTGGCGATGCTGGCGGACGCCACTGGAGCCGAGCGGGAGATCCTGGGCGCGATCCCGTACCAGTCCAACGAGGCGGTGCTCCACACCGACGTGGCGATGCTGCCGCGCAGGCGCCGCGCCTGGGCGAGCTGGAACTACCACCTGCTCCCGGGTGCGTCCGGGCATGCGGCGGTGACCTATCACATGAATCGGCTCCAGTCGCTGCGCTCGCGCCGCCAGTTCTGCGTGACCCTGAACCGAAGCTCCGAGATCGACCCGCGAACGGTGATCCGGACGATCACCTACGCGCACCCGATGTTCACAGCGGAGGGCATGGTCGCGCAGCGCCGGGTGGGCGAGATCAGCGGCGTCAACCGGACCCACTTCTGCGGGGCCTACTGGGAGTGGGGGTTTCACGAGGACGGTGTGCGCAGCGCCGTCCGGGTCGCGGAGGCGTTCGGGGCGGGCCTGTGAGCCTGGCCTGTGCCAGCGCGATCTACGAAGGCATCGTGCGCCACCGCCGGTACGCGGTGGCGCCCACCGAGTTCACGCACCGGATCGCGTTCCTCTACCTCGCGCTCGACGAGCTCTCAGATCTCCTCGGCGGGCGGCTGCTCTCGTCGCGCCCCGGCCTCGTCCGCTTCTGCCGCGCCGATTACCACGGCCCCGCCGAGCGCGAGCTGGCCGATGCCGTGCGCGACACCGTGCAGGCGCAGAGCGGCACACGCCCCGCTGGGCCGATCACGCTGCTCACGCAGTTGCGCACGCTCGGGCGCTGCTTCAACCCCGTCAGCTTCTACTACTGCATGGACGCGGATGGCGAGCACCTGCAGTCGGTCCTCGCCGAGGTCACGAACACGCCGTGGGGGGAGCGGCGCGCCTACGTTCTGCACGGGCGCCGGCCTGGCTCCCCGATCGTCACGGCCGAGTTCGGCAAGGACCTACACGTCTCGCCGTTCATGGGAATGGCGCACCGGTATCGCGCCCGCGCCGGCACTCCGGGTGACACGCTCTCGGTGCACATCGAGAGCTGGGCGGGGGCGACGCTCGACTTCGACGCGACGCTGTCCCTGCGCCGCGGCGCGCTGACCGAGCGGTCCCTCGCCCGCAACATCGCCCGCTATCCGTTCGGCTCCTGGCGCGCGCTCGCGCTCATCTACGGCCATGCAGCTCGTCTGAAGCTCGCGGGCGTCCCGTACTTCCCGCATCCCGCGAGGGGGCGCGCGTGAAACGGCGCGCAGCCCGTACGCGAGCCTGGAGCGCTCACGCGTCAGCACCCCTCGCCCGGTGGATCGCCGCCGAGCTGCTGGCCCGCATCCACGTCGGCTCCCTGGAGATCGTCGAATCCGGGCGTACGCTGCGGTTCGGCTCGGCGCCGCCGTCGGCACGGCTGATCGTCCACTCGCCGCGCGCTTGGCCCGCGCTGCTGCGCGGCAGCCTGGGTCTGGCGGAGTCCTACCGCGAAGGCTGGGTCGACTCACCGGACCTCGTGGGCCTGATCCGCCTGGCGGCCCGTAACGGCCGCGCTCTCGACCGCCCGCGACGGGCGCTCGCGTTCCTGCTGGTCCCGCTCGGGCACGTGCGCGCGCTGTTGCGGCCGGTGACCCGCAGGCGCTCACGGCGCGACGTCGCCGCCCACTACGACCTCGGAAACGCGCTGTTCGAGCGCATGCTCGATCCCACGCTCAGCTACTCGTGTGCGCTGTTCGAGCATCCCGAGATGACGCTCGAGGAGGCGCAGATCGCCAAGCTCGAGCTCGTCTGCGAGAAGCTCGCGCTCGCGCCCACCGATCACCTGCTGGAGATCGGCGCCGGCTGGGGTGCGCTCGCCTGCTACGCCGCGCGCACCCGCGGCTGCCGCGTGACCACCACCACGATCTCGCGCGAGCAACACGACTACGCGCTTGCGCAGGTCCGCTCGCTGGGACTCCGGGATCGCGTCACGGTGCTGATGAGCGACTACCGGGACCTGCGGGGACGCTTCGACAAGCTCGTCTCGATCGAGATGATCGAGGCCGTCGGCTGGCGGCACGTCGGCCGCTGCTTCGAGGCATGCTCGGAATTGCTGGCGCCGGGGGGCTTGATGCTGCTGCAGGCGATCACGATCGACGACCGCGCGTACGAGGTGGAGAAGGCGTCGCACTCGTTCATCAAGCACTACATCTTCCCCGGCGGCAGCCTGCCGTCCCTGGAGGTGATCACCCGCAGCCTCGCGCGGCGTACGGACCTGCAGGTGCTCTCGCTGCAGGACATCACGCCGCACTACGTGCGGACGCTGCACTCGTGGCGCGCCGCGTTCCTCGCCAACGCGCGCAAGCTCGAGGAGCTCGGATACGACGAGCGCTTCCGCCGGATCTGGACGCTGTACCTCGCCTACTGCGAGGCCGGCTTTGCCGAGCGGCGGATCACCGACATCCAGCTCCTGCTGCTCAAGCCCCGGCTACGCCGCGAACGGTTCGGCGGCCCGGCGCGCCTGGTGCCGTCCACCGGCCTTGGCGGCGTAGAGCGCCCGGTCCGCGAGCTCGATCGCCGATGACAATCCGGTCCTGGACGAGGCGACCCCCACCGAGATCCCGACGCTCACGCCCGAGCTCGCGTCGAACGCGCCGGCGACCTCGTTGACGATCATCTGGGCGGCCTCGTCGCCGGACCGCTCGCCCGCCACCCAGACGGCGAACTCGTCGCCACCGAGCCGTCCCGCCAGGCCGTGGCGCGTGAGGATGCGCGCAATCTCCATCAGCACCAGGTCGCCGCTGCGATGGCCCAGGGTGTCGTTGATCTCCTTGAAGTGATCCAGGTCGCACAACAGCACGGTGCCGCCCTCGCCGGCGTGCAGCGCGTTGCGCACGCTGGACATCCACTGGCGGCGGTTCGCCACGCCGGTCAGCTCGTCCGTGCTGGCGAGCAGCTCGAGCTCGGCGACGCGATCGCTCAAGCCGGTGCTGTGAAGGTGGGCCTCGGCGGTCGTCGCGCTCTCGGCGATCTCGTCGAGCACCGCGGAGTCCAGCTCCAGGTGCTTCAGCGCACTGTCGAGCAGCGTCTGATCGGGGGGTCCGCCGGAGAGCATCGAGGCGACGTTGTCGGCGATCTGCACGCAGGCAATCTGGGTCGACGGCGTCACGCAGCCACGTCGGCCGCCGTGGTGCCAGGCGATCGCGGTCACGATCTCGTCGTCGAGACCCGATGCCTCCGCCAGCAAGGCTCCCGCGTAGGCATGGTCGATTCCGAAACGCTCCCATTCGGCCTCGGCCCGTTCGACGCCGGACGGATGACGGGTCACCAGCTCGTCCATCGCCCGCTCGCCGAACGCCATCGGCATCACGAGCTTGCCGCAGTCGTGCAGCAGGCCCGCGAGGTGTGGCAGGTCGCCCGGGATCCCAATGATCACCGAGGTGTTCTGCGCGATCCTCGCGACCTGCACCGCATGGATGTGGAGCTGGCCGAGCGAGGCGCCCCCGATGCCGGGGGCCGTCTCGAAGAAACGGAACGTGACGGTCTCGAGGCACAGCTGGCGGGTGGCGAGCCTGCCGACCATCGTGACCGCCTGGCGGATCGTCTTGGCGCGCACCGGACGGCCCACGCAGGCCGAGTTCGCGAAGCGCAGGATGTTGGCCGCCAGCGACGGATCCGCCTCGAGTACGGCGACCAGCTCGCCCGTCTGGGAATCCTCGTCTGCGGTCAGTTCGAGCACGCGACGGACGGTGCTGTCGAGCACAGGCAGACGCTCACAGCGGGCGATCGCCTCAGCGACGCGGTCCTCGACCTTCGGGTCGAGCTCGCGCCGCCAGTCGAACGCTGCGCTCAGGGCGCCCATGAGGCGACGCCTCCGATCCGTGGCCTCCGGTGCTCGGTGTGAGGGATGATCGCGCTCCTGGAACAGTGGTCGGTCCGCGCACCGCACGACATCCTCGGTGCCTCCTTGTGTTCGGCGGAGACGTCCGAAGCTTGAGAGCCTGTACACAAATTGTGGAGAGCTACGTGCCGGTCGAGCGTCTCCTCGATGCTCTCGGCTGCGTCGGGATCGAGCTTCAGGATGCTGTACAGGCCGGCGGAGCGTGACGCGCGACGGCTGCGCAGGTCCCATTCCCAGGTGCCCATCTGTGCCATCGCCTCGGCCTGCTCGAGGCGCTCCTGGCTGCGGCGCAGCTGCTGCTCGGCATGTTTGCGCTCGGTGATGTCCTGCACCTGCATGATGCCGAGGACGCTCGGGGCATCGCAGACCGGGTCGTGGTCCGGCGCCCGGGGGAGGACGCGCTCACGTCGCGCTCCCGTCGAGCGTCAGGCCGCGGCCCGCGAACACGCCGCTCAGCACTCGCAGTTGGTCCGTCATGATCCCGTCGACGCCGAGATCAAGCAGTTCGTCGATGGTCCGCTCGTCGTTGATGGTCCATACGTGCACCCGCAGGCCCGCGCGGTGCGCCGCCGCTACGAAGCGCCCGGTGACGATCCGCACGGGGCCCTGGCTGATCGGGACCTGGATGCAGTGAGCGCCCAGGCGTGGCATCCGGCCCGTCTCCGATGCGAGGCGCACCACGGTCACCGCGCGCGGACCCATCGAGGTACAGGCTCGCCCGCGGGCGAGCCTGCGGATCCGGTGCAGCCGCTGGTCCGAGAACGAACCCACGCACACGCGCTCCCAGGCCTCGAGCTCGTCCAGCAGCACCGCCAGCGGTTCCACGCAGGCGTCCGACTTGGGGTCGATGTTGACCCGCGCGTCGGGCCACTGCGCGAGGATCTCCGCCATCCGCGGGACCCTGATGCCGCATCCGCGGAACGGAAACGTCCGGCCGCCGTCCGGCGAGAACGTGTAGCCGGCATCGGCGGCGAGCACCTCATCGATATCAAGTTCGGAGATCGCGCCGGTGCGATCGGTCACGCGGTCCAGGCGGTCGTCGTGGAAGGCCACGAGCGCGCCGTCGCGTGTGAGATGAACGTCCGTCTCCAAGTAGCGGTAGCCGAGCTGACGGGCGATCTCGAACGCCGCCAGCGTGTTCTCCGGCGCGTCCCCGGCGCCGCCGCGGTGGGCGAACGCCACCGGTCCGGGATCGGCCAGGTAGGCATGCACGGCGCCGCAGTCTCGCAGACAACGACTGCTCGTGAGCGCTGCGACACGCGCTCGTGGCAGATGCAACGCCGATCTCGTGACGGCTGCAACGCAATGCTCGTGACAGCTGCAACACCTGATATGAGCGCTGCGAGGCGAGGTTAGTAACACCTGCAACACCTGCCCATGAGTGCTGCGAGGCGAGGTTCGTAACAGTTGCGACGAAATCCGGTTAAATGTTGTGCAGGGTGTAACCCGATCGGGGCCAATGCGTACAAAGGATGTCGTTGATCTGGGTCGATTGTGATGCCCGCAACACGTTCCGGAGATCCGCATTGTGCTGCTTGAAACCTGTTCCCGGCGCACGATTGTGACAGTTGGAACACGTCTGTTAGCAGGGGAATAGCTACAGTATGAGACCGTTTGATCCGATAAGGTGTGTAGCGATGCTTTTCGAGACAGATGAGCAGCAAAGAGAAAACCAACGGCGCGAATGTCATTGTGGACAACGCTCAACTCGCGCTCTGTAACAAGCTTTCCAAGGAGGCAGCCACATGGTTTCAACCCCAACACCGTTCCACCAGCACGCCGAAGAGATCGGCCGGTTCCTGTTCGAGGATCGGGCTCGGGACAACGAGCGCCATCACGAGGACTCGATCGACTGGCCGTCGGAGAACGCCGACTAGCGGTCAGCAGATATGAACACGTATCGTTTGACGCGTCGCCCATGAGGGGAGGGCGACGCCGCGGTATGTGACCGCCCGTCTCCGACGGGCCTCAGCCGGGGGGGCGCGTGACGGAATTCCCGTCGTCAGACGAGCCTCCTCCAAGACTAAGAGCGCGCAACCACGCCGGGTCAAGGACCGAAGGCTGTACCTTTTGTCCTGTCCGAACGTATGGCAGCTGAGCCGCTCGTACGGACGACGAGCGACGGGAGCCCGCAGTAATTTCTTCGTGGGCCCTTAGGCCGTGGGCGCC
Organism: Solirubrobacteraceae bacterium; assembly: GCA_052148275.1. Classification (GTDB taxonomy): domain Bacteria; phylum Actinomycetota; class Thermoleophilia; order Solirubrobacterales; family Solirubrobacteraceae; genus Palsa-465. The sequence goes on along the minus strand of JBKQIR010000106.1, from coordinate 28,315 downwards.
CGCGTCAGATCTGCGCCCGATCCGAGCGGAGCGAAGCACCGCGGGCATCGACGCGGAGCGCGTGAGACCACGCGCCTCGTCGAGGCCGCAAGAGCGCTTCCGCAGCGCGGGCAGACGGCGGCATCTCGCACGCTCGCTGACAGCTCACGGCGGTACTCAGCCAGCTGCGCGTTGATCATGCGGTCGGTACGGCGAATCCACTTGCTCATCTGTCTCCTCACTTCGTGGCACGTCCGGCTCATTTGCTCCGTTGGAGCGGATATGCGAGCCGCCGGGGACCCGATACGAATGCACCGGGTCCTCGCAGTCTCTCCATCCCGCTGGCTCGCGCCTCCTGCAGCGCACCCATCAGCCACGCCGGCTCGGGATCTGCCGCTACGAAAACGCAAACATCGCGGAGCCACCTCGTCGCCGAGCGTGGTCCCCAACTCACCAATCAAACGGGGATCATAGACGGTCCGTCCCGGCTGCGCAACGTCGCTTGGACGAATCGGCCCGGGCTCGGATTCGAGGCGGCGCCGCTTAGTCTGCCGGCCCGCAAGGCCGGCAGACTCAAGGCCGCTCTCATTTCTGCCGATCCTTGCAGCCATGAGAGGTGGAGCGACAACCCTGCGCAGCAGATCCAGCGTGTGCTCGCACTCTGCCGCGCTCGCGTCGATCCGCGCTTCCCGGCGCGGCGGCGGCGCTCCGGAGACGGTGACGGTCGTGCGCGCGATCGCCCGTCGCGGCACCAGCGTGCTGATGGTGCGCCGCGCCGTCGGTGACTCGCTCGGCGGCTGCTGGGAGCTGCCGGGGGGAAAGATCGACGAGCTTGCGGATCGAAGCGAGTTGCCGCTCGAGGCGCTCGCACGCGAGCTGCGCGAGGAGTGCGGGCTGGAGTTGCAAGGGACGCCGCGCCTGCTCTCCGGGGCACCCCGTGTCAGCCCGACCGGCAAGCTCGTCCGCGAGCTCACGTTCGTTGCCGAGATCGAGGAAGGGGAGGAGCAGCTCTCCGACGAGCACGACGAGGTGCGTTGGCATCCGCTCGACGAACCGTACCCCGGACAGCTGACCGAGGCCGCGGCTGCAGGGCTCGCGGCGCTGCGCGCGCTGGACTCCCTGTAGCTCCCCGCCGACGCCCGTCGGTAAGCCCCTCAGTCCATGCCCCGCCGGTGACGCCGCGTCAGTACATGCCCTCGCGGCGCGCGTAGCGCTCAGCGCGAGCCCGGTCATACGCGTCGGCATCGAATGCCGGATCGGTTAGTGAGCGCATGATCGCGCCGGAGCTGGGGAGCTGCGATCGGTCGATGTGGTGCTCCGGGTTCCACAGGTCCGAGCGCCTCAGCGCCTTCGGGCACTGCGTGAACGCCTGCTCGATCGACACGAGGATCCCAAGCCGCGGGACCTTGCCCTCGATCGCGCAGGGGACGAGCAGCTCGCGATCGTCGATGATCACCGCGCCGATGATCGCCCGCAACTGCGACTCCTCGGTGATCGTCCTGGTGACCAGGTCAGCGAGCGGTAGCGATTCGCCAGCCGTGCCGCGCGCCGTCGTCACCCTCCGATCGTAGCGGCTGGCCCGACCCTGATCGCCAGACTGTGAAGGCCCGAGGGATGTCAGCCGCCGAAGGCGTCGTGGACGCAGGCGATGAAGGACCGTTCGCTTGCCGGCGCGGGCGGCGGGCTGCTGTCGAGGGTGTAGCTCATCGGTCCGACGAGCACCTCGCCGGAGCCGTGTCCGAGGTGGTCATCCTCGACGGAGCCGACGGCTGTGACGATTGCGCGGTCGCTGCCGCGAAGGCTCCTGACCGTCAGACCGCGGGCCGTGAAGCAGTCGAGCATCGCGTACCAGCTCGGATCCGTCGGCGTGTTCGTGGCCGCCGTCGTCTTGGTGTACTTGGTCACGTATGGGCTGGACACGCCGTTCGGGCCAAAGATCTCGGTGATGCAGGTGGTGAGGCTGTCCACGTCCGCGCCCGACGGCGATGGGTTGGTCTCGAAGGCATAGGAGACCGGTCCAAACCTGAGCTGCTCACCGTGCCCATAGGTCACGCTGCCGATGGGATTGCCGGCGGAGTCGCGTACCGAATAGGTGGCCCACGCTCCATCAGTCGGCGAGTCCGACAGGCCGTGCTGGGTCAGGCAATCGGGCAGGGCGCGCCAGCGCGGATCCTTCATCGCGACCGAGGTCGAAGTCCCCGTGGAGCGCGACGCTGACGTTGTGGACGTGGACCGCGGGGCACCGGTGGGGTGGCTGCTGCTGGTGGTGCTCGAGCTGCTGCCGACCCTGCTCGTGCTGTTGCCCCCCTGGGTGCTGTTGCCCCCGTGGGTGCTGTTGCCCCCGTGGGTGCTGCTGCCCCCGTGGGTGCTGCTGCCACTACTGCCGCACGCGGCCACCAGCGCCACGACGAGCGTCGCCGCTGCCGCGCGTCTCAAGGCTCCGGTCACGGCAGGCGCAGCGACCAGCGCGCCGAGGTCGCGGTGGCCAGTAGCAGCAGCGCGATCGCCCCGATCGCGAAATCGGCCGTCACGTCGCGCTCCCGCGTCACGCTGCCGAGCTGGCTGCCCAGGTGCGTGTAGATCGAGCTCAGCTCATCCTCGGTCTGGGCGTCGAACGAGCGTCCGCCCGAGGTCTGCGCGATCTGGGCCATCAGCTGGGGATCGGGAGGCACCGGGTAAGGCGCCTCGAGCGGATCCGGGTTGGGCAGCGTCCCGTCAGGCGTCCCGAGCGCCACGGTGTCGATCGGGATCCGGTCGTGCGCCGCCTCGCGAGCGACGGTGATCACGTTGACGCCGGTGTTGGCGGCGCCGTCGGAGAGGAGCACGATCGCAGCCGGCGCGTGCTTCGGGCTTGCGCCATCGAGCAGTTGCAGGGCGAGCTGGAGCGCGTCGCCCGTGTCCGTTGCTCCGTTGGCCACCTGCCCGTCGATCACCGCGCGTGCCGAGGCGTGACTGGTGACCGGTGCCTGGGAGGCGTTGATCGAGCTCGAGAAGGCGATCGCCCCAATGCGCGCGCTTGCCGGGAGCTCGTCGATGAATGTGTTGGCCGCGCTCTCCGCCGCGGCGAGCCGGCTCGGCTGCACGTCGCTGGAGGCCATCGAGCCGGACTCGTCGCTGACGAGCATTACCGACGCCTCCTTGACCGGAGCGCTGTAGCTGATGCGCGGGCGTGCGAGCGCGAGCGCGAGCGACGCGACCGCGACCAGCGCGAGCACCGAGGGAACGTACCGGCGCCACGAGCTCGCGCCGCGGGCGAGCTGCAGCGTCGGGAGAGCCGGGAAGCGCACCGCGTACCGGCGAGCGCGACGCCTCGCGACGATCAGCGCCGCGATCGCCGCCGGGACGAGGGCGAGCGCAGCCAGCCAGCCGGGCGACGCGAAGCTCATCGGAGATGGCGCCCCAGCGAACGGAGCCAGTCCTCGCCCGTCGAGAGCACGACATGCTCCACGCGCAGGCGGCGCAGCTCCCGCGCGACCGCCCCGCGCCGCTCACGCTCGAGCGTCGCAAAGCGCTCGCGCAGGCGCCGGCGCGAGGTGTCGACGTGCACGACCGCGCCCGTCTCCGGATCCACCAGCGCAATGTGCCCGAGCGCCGGCAGCTCCGTTTCACGCGGATCGGTGATCTCGATCGCGAGCACCGAGTGACGGATGCGCAGTGAGCCCAGCGGGCGCTCCCACCCGTGCTGGTCACGGAAGTCCGAGACGAGCACGACGAGCCCGGGCTGGCGCGCCAGCTGCGAGACATGACGAAGAGCCCCCGCCAGTCCGGTGCGGTCGTGCTGTCCATCCGGCGCCACGCCCTCGGCCAGCATCCGCCGCAGGGCGACGATCCCGGGCTTCGAGCCTCGCGGCGGCAGCACGCGCGGCTCGGGGGGGCCGAAGGCGACGAGTCCCACGCTCCCGGCCCGCCGCACCGCGAGGCGCCCGAACACGAGCGTCACGCCCTCGGCCACATCCGCCTTCAGCCTCAGCGCGGTGCCGAACGCCATCGAGGGGGAGACGTCGAGTGCGATCCACGTCGTGAGCGCCCGCTCGGGGACGTGCGTACGCACGTGTGGCGTCCCGGTGCGCGCGGTGGCGGACGCGTCGATGTGGCGTACATCGTCTCCGACCTCGTACGGGCGCATCTGGGCGAGCTCCGTGCCCGCGCCCACCCCCGACGCGCGCCGGTCGCCCGGCAGGCTCCGCGCGACCATCCGGCTGACGGCGACGTCGAGCGCCTCGATCAGCGGCTGCGGGAGCGGCCCGGGCCCCTGCCGCGCCGCCGGCGGCGCCAGCAGCGGCGTGCTCAACACGACCTCCCGATCGACGCCGCCGCCGGCGCGCTCACCGCAGCCTCGTCGGAGCCGCGACGTCGTGCATCAGATGCTCCTCGCCGGGCTGGCGAACGGCCGCGAGGACCCGCTCGAGCACCTGGTCAGCGGTCACGCCCTCGCTGAGCCCGTCATAGGAGAGCACGATCCGGTGGCGAAGGACGTCGGCCGCGAGATCATGGATGTCCTCGCCCACGACGTGTCCGCGCCCGCGCAGCAGCGCGAGCGCACGGGCCGCCTGGACGAGCCCGATCGGCCCGCGCGGACTCGCGCCGAACTCGATGTAGCCGGCGATGTCAGCCAGGCCGAAGCGCCCGGGGTGACGGGTCGCGTCCGCGAGCTCGACGGCGTAGCCGATCACCTCGCGGGCGACCATCACGCTCTGGGTCGCCCGTGCATGGCGGTGCAGATCCTCCAGCGACAGGCACTCCCGCACCGCGACCGGATCGGCAAGGCTCCGTCCCACGACGGCGGCCTCCTCGCCGGTGCTCGGGTAGTCGACGAGGATCTTCATCAGGAAGCGATCGACCTGAGCTTCGGGTAGCGGATACGTGCCCTCGGACTCGATCGGGTTCTGGGTCGCCATCACGATGAACGGCTCGGGCACCTTGTGCGTCGTTCCGCCGATCGTCACCTGCTGCTCCTGCATCACCTCCAGCAGGGCCGACTGCACCTTGGCCGGGGCGCGATTGATCTCATCGGCGAGCAGGAAGTTGCACAGCACCGGGCCGAGCTCGACGTCGAAGCTCCCGCTGTCGGGCCGGTACACGCGTGTGCCGACGAGGTCCGCCGGCACCAGGTCCGGCGTGAACTGGATCCGGCTGTAGGAGCCGCCGAGCACGGACGCGAGTGTCTTCACAGTCAGCGTCTTGGCGAGCCCGGGAACGCCCTCCAGCAGCACATGTCCGCCGGCGAGCAGGCTGACGAGCAGCCGCTCCAGCATCGCGTCCTGGCCGACGATCACGCGTTTGATCTCGTACAGCGCCTCTTGCAGCGCCTCACGTGCGTGCGCCCGCGGCTCCGCCTCCTGCTCGATCTCCGTCATCTCCACTCCGGTTGTCTGTTGTCTGTTGTGGGGTTTTGCCCACGGTGGTCTGTTGCCTGCATGAGCTTTCCTTGTCTGAATGTGACCTACACGAGCCGGCCGAACCAGATCAGCGACAGGACGCTGCCGAGCAGCAGCAATACCAGGCCGCCGCCGGCGACGCTCGCGGTGATCTCCTTCGTGACCTGCTTGCGTCCGAGCTTGGCCGCCAGACGCTGATATGCGACGTCCACGCCGGCGCTGTCGGAAGCGGCAAACGCCCTGCCGCCCGAGATGATCGCGATCTCGGCCAGCTGCTGGCGGCTGACCGGCACGGGCCCTGTCACCGTCTTGCCGCCCTGGGTAACCGTGATCGTGCCGTGCGCGGTGCCGACCGAGATCGTGTAGATCGGGATGTGCGCCGCGGCGGCCTCGTGGGCCGCCACGATCGGGCCGACGCCGACGTTCGAGGTGCCATCGGAGATGAGCACGACAGCTCCGGGCGGCCGTCGACCCGCGACCCGCGGCACGCTCTGCAGCTCGTGCATCGCGGTGAGGATCGCCTCGCCGACGGCGGTGCCGCCGCTGGTGTGGGGGAGGTGCTCGAGTGCCGTCTGGGTGAGCGCGTGGTCGCTGCTGGGTGACTGCAGCACGATCGGCTTGCGCGCGAACGCGAGCAGCCCGACCTCGACGGTGCCCGGGACGCTCGCCACGAATCGTTTCGCCGCTCGCCGCGCCGCGCCCTCGCGAGACGGCGCGACGTCAGTCGCGTTCATCGAATCGGAGACGTCATTGGCGAGCATGACCGCTCCGTTGGTGACCGGCTCCGCGACGCTCCGCTGCGGCCGGGCGGCCGCGAGGATCAGCAGCGCGAGCGCGAGCAGGAACGCGAGCATCGGCGCGTGACGCCGCCAGCGGGGGCGACGCGGCGTCACCGAGGGCGCCATCGCCGGCGTAGTGAACGCCGCTGCCGCGAGAACTCGGCGACGCTGCTGGGCGCTGTACCAGATGACCAGCAGTGGAAGCGCGAGCAGCCCGAGGAGGACGACCGGATCCGCGAAGCTCATGGATAGCCGGCAGGACGCCGTGCCAGCGTGGCCTGCGTCGTGAACGTCACCGTGTTCAGCACATACTGGATCGCCACCCGGTCGCCGGCCTGCAGGCCGGCGAGCACGGCCTCGACGCCGGCGGGTGTCTTCACCGCCTGGTTGCCGATCCGTGTTAGCAGCTCGCCGGGCTGCAGCCCGGCGGCGGCAGCCGGGCTACCAGACAACACCGACGTGATGAACACGCCGTCGACCGTGAAGGCCCCACCCGGCTGGAGGCTTGTGCCGGGCTGGAAGGTGCCACCCGGCTGGAAGGTGCCACCCGGTTTGAAGGTTCCACCCGGCTGGACGAAGGAGCTACCGCCTGTGGACGCCATTTCGATGCCCAGCCATGCCTGGTCATCGCTCGCGACCGTCGTGCCCTGGCCCGTGCCCGATCCGCCCAGAACCGTCATTGCAGCGAACGCGGCCCCGGCGACTAGCGCCACGAGCAGCAGCGCGCGGAGCGCGGTGCGAGGCTGCAGGGCGCGAATGCGCGCGACCAGCGCCGCGCCGAGCTGGCGAAGGCGCTGGCGGGCCGTGCCCAGCCGCGATGTCCGCGCCTCGCCGGCGCCGCGTTCGGGCGGCCCGCCGGCCGCCGGCTCGGTGTCTTCGCGTCTACGTCTGAGCTGATCTGCAGCCGATTCTGACTCGGCGCGCCAGTCACCGGACCAAAGATGGCGTGGTGCGCTCATGGCGTGTGACGGTAGCCAGCTTTGGTGAGATCTCGATAAGAAGCGTTGCGCTGCGTCACAGATGGAGCATCGGCTTCACACGCTGTGTGCGTGAGACGATGACACGCAGATCCGTCAAACGGCATGCCCCGGCCGGTCACCCTGCGCTCAGATGGTGCCGGTCAGCACGAGTGCGCCGATCACGACGAGCACGAGCGCTGTGAACACGTTCCCCCATCGCTCGAGCCACTCACCCTGGATCTCATAGCTTCCGCGGGCGGCGGCGAGCGTGAGACCGACGATCGTGCCGATCGTGACCGCCGCGAACACCGCCAGCGAGCCGATCGCGGTCGCGACGCCGGCCGTGGCGGCTGCCAGGAACACCGGCAGGATCGTCAGGTCGGGCGATGCGGCCGCGCCGAACGGGACCATCACCGCCGCTAGGCCTCCGAGCGTGTGTTGCTCCGGCGCGTCGTGGTGCTCGTGGCCTCGGTCCTGCGGGCGATGCGCGTGGTGGTCGTGGCCGCGGCCGTGCCGGTGATGCGCGTAGTGGTCGTGGAGATCCAGGGCGTGATCGCCGTGGAGGTCCTGGTGCTCGACGTCGTCGCAGAGGTCGGGGTGCTCGTGGTGGTCGGGGTGCTCGTCGTGATCGTGGTGGTGGTGACCGTGCCCCGTGAGCTCGAGCAGCGCGAACCCGATCCCGGTCGCGATCAGCACGAACCCGATGATCGCGTCTTGTGCGCTCTGGACAGTCGAGCGAAACTGCAGCCCGACCCCGATGATCACTGCGCCCAGGACGATTGAGACCAGCACGTGCGCGATGCCGGCGAGGCCCGAGAGCCGGGCCACGCGCGAGAGCGGATAGCGACGGGTCCGGCCGAGCACCGCGAGCGGTACCCAATGATCGGGCAGGATCGCGTGTCCGAAGCCAACGCCCCCGGCAGCGGCGAGCAGCGCTGGGCCGTTCCCGGTCACGTCTCGATCGGCCGCCGCGTCGGGCTTGCCACGAGTCCGAGTCGCAGATGCTCGGTGTGCGAGATTGCCTCGCTGAGAAGCGCCCGGACGTGGTCGTCGTGGAGCGTGTAGATGACCTGTCGCCCGTCGCGCTCGCCGATGACGAGGCCGAGGTGACGCAGGACCCGCAGTTGCTGGGAGACCGCCGGCTGGCCCATGCCGACGTCGCGTGCGAGCTCACCGACCGAGCACGCGCCGGCGCCGAGTCGGCTCAGGATCAGCACGCGACTCGGCGTCGAGAGCGCCTGCATCGTCTCGGCGACAGAGCGCGCGGTCTGCTCCGACAGGAACGTCAGGTCGGCTTCGGTGCCATGGCTCATGCACATATCATGGCATGTGCATACCTTTATGCGTGTCCGGCGTCGGCCTCGGGCGTGGCCGACCGCCTCGAGGCTCGCGGGCGACTGCTGGATCGAGCTCCTCGGCTTCAGCGGATGATGTCGAGCACACATGGAAGGAGGGAACATGAGCACCACCGCCCAGACGTTCGTGATCGTCGGCGCGAGCCTGACCGGAGCCAAAGCCGCCGAGGAGCTTCGCAACCAGGGTTTCGATGGGCGCGTCATCTTGATCGGCGAGGAGCACGAGCTTCCGTATGAGCGGCCCCCGCTGTCGAAGGAGTACCTGCGCGGCGAATCACCCCGCGAGAAGACCCGGGTGCACGAGCCCGGCTTCTATGGGGATCACAAGATCGAGCTCTTGACCGGCGTACAGGTCACTGCGATCGAACCCGGCGAGCGGCGTGTCCACGTCGCCGGCGGCACGAGCTTCGTCTACGACAGGCTGCTGATCGCGACCGGCGCCGAGCCGCGCACGATCAACCTTCCGGGAGCCGAGTTGGACGGTGTGCACTATCTGCGTACGCTCTCGGATTGCGACGCTCTGCGTGCGCGTCTGGAGAGCGGCGCCAAGGTCGTCGTGATCGGCGCCGGCTGGATCGGGGCGGAATGCGCCGCCTCGGCCCGTCAGCGTGGCCTCGATGTCACCGTGGTCGAGCCGGAACGCGTGCCGCTGATGCGGGTCTTGGGCAGCGAGCTCGGAGGCTTCTACCGCGACCTGCATCGGAGCCACGGAGTCGAGATGCGCATGGAGACGGGAGTCGAGGCTTTCGAGGGACGGGTCTCCGTCACAGGCGTCAGAACCAGCGATGGGCAGTCGATCGCGTGCGACTTCGTCGTCGTTGGCATCGGAGTCGTTCCACGCAGCGGACTTGCCGAGGCCGCCGGCGCGAGCATCGAGAACGGGATCGTCGTCGATCAGGCGCTCCGCACCTCGATTCCAGACGTCTTCGCCGCCGGCGACGTCGCCAACGCGTGGCATCCGTTCTACGAGCGTCAGGTTCGTGTGGAGCACTGGGCGAACGCGCTCAACCAAGGACCTGCGGCAGCGCGGGCGATGCTCGACCAAGACGTTTCCTACGACCGCCTCCCATACTTCTTCTCCGACCAGTACGACGTCGGCATGGAATTCAGCGGCTACGCCACCGAATGGGACGAAGTCGTTTACCGGGGCGACGTTGGCGCTGGCGAGTTCATCGCGTTCTGGCTGCAGGACAAGCGCGTCATCGCCGGAATGAACGTCAACGTCTGGGACGTCAACCAACACGTCCAGGCACTGATCCGCTCGCGCCAGGAAATCGATTCGGCGGCATTGCGTGACCAGGACACGATGCTCGCCGAGCTCGTCGAGAAGCCGTGGGCCGACGAGGCTTGACACGCCGGCAGGCGCGAGCTCCGAGCTCGTGAACGCTCGCCTGTCGGTTGCCTCATAACCACTCCATTCACCGTCGCGTTGACGTCAACGTCCCGGAGGCCGGCGCGGAAAGGTGCGGCGCGAGCAGCGACCTGTCCGCTGCGGAGAGTCGATCTGCGGCGGTCTTGCGCTGGTGCCAGTGGGGATAGATGAGCGGCGGCCGGCTGACGGCCTCCAAACGCCCCATTTCCTCGCCCGAGAGCTCGAGCTCCGCGGCGGCGAGGTTGTCGGCGAGCTGCTCGTCTGTCCGCGCGCCGACGATCACCGTCGTGATCCCGGGACGCTCGAGCAGCCACGCCAGCGCGACCCGCGCCGGTGACACACCGTGGCTGTCGGCGATCTCGATCAGCACGTCGACGGTGTCGTAGAGCCTGGCCTCGTCGTACACCGGCGGCTCGTCCCACTCGCCGGCGTGACGCGAGCCCGGCGGGGGCGGTTGGTTACGCTGGTGCTTGCCGGAAAGCAGCCCGCCGGCCAGGGGGCTCCAGATCAGCAGCCCGAGCCCCTGGTCGATCGCGCTGGGCACGATCTCATATTCCGCTGAGCGCTCCTGCAGCGACAGGTAGACCTGCTGGCTGACGAAGGCCGGAAGACGCGCCGCCCGTGCGATTCCGAGTGCTTTCATCACTTGCCATCCCGCGAAATTCGAGGAGCCAACGTAGCGGACCTTGCCGCTCCGAATCAGGTGGTCAAGCGCGGACAGCGTCTCCTCCAGCGGCGTCTGTCCGTCCCACTCGTGGAGCTGGTAGAGGTCGATGTGATCGGCGTGGAGCCGGCGCAGGCTCGCTTCGCACGCCTCGATCAGGTGGTACCTGGAGAGCCCCGCATCGTTCGGACCCGCTCCCATCGGGAAACGAGCCTTCGTGGCGAGCATGACCCGGTCCCGCCGTCCCTGCAGCGCACGTCCCAGGATCTCCTCGGCCGCTCCCTGCGAGTACACGTCGGCGGTGTCGATCAGGTTCACGCCCGCGTCCAGCGCCATGTCGATCTGCCGTCGTGCTCCGTCCAGGTCCGTCGTCCCCACGTCGCGGAACTCACCGCGGCCCCCGAACGTCATCGTCCCGAGCGTCAGGCGAGACACACGCAATCCAGATTCACCCAGCTGTCGATATTCCATCCTGTCTCCTCGGGTTAGGACCGGTCGATCTGCGTCTGAGCCGACAGCAGAAGCATTTCACTAGACCGGGTGAGCGGGCGCCGTCCGCCTCGGTGATCGGCGCCACGCCTTCCAAGAGCTCCGGGACCCCTGAGCACGTGGGCCCAGAGAGCTCGGCGTTTCACGTCACCAATCCGACGATGCCCTTGATCACGAGGAGCGCGCCGACGGCGCCGAATCCCCTCACCGCGAACATGTGGGCGTGCCGCTTGACCCACGCCTTGGCGCGATCGATCGCGCTGGGCGTCCAAGTCGGGGCCACGAGGAAGCAGAGCAGCGGCACCTCGAGCAGCCACATCATGACGATGTTGAAGGCGATCACCACAAGGACGGTTGTGGCCGTCGAGTAATGGAGCTTATGGATGTTGAACAGACCCGCGAGATACGATGCCCCCGGAAGCGTCAGGACCGCGCCAATCGCGAACGTCACCCGAGGCGAGCCCTTGCTCAGCTCTCGCTGCCACCGTGACGGACGCTTCTCGGGCTTGGCGGCCTTGCGCGCGCGCCGGCGCTCACGGACGCGCTCGGCCCGTCCGGTGTAGAGCACGAACGCGATTGCAAGGCAGATCGCCCCCAGGCCGATGTCGACCGAGGGACTGATCGTCGCCTTTGTCGTCTTCGTCGCGCTGGAGCTCGCGAGCGAGAACACGATGACGAGCCCGAGAGTGATGCTCGTCACGTAGGCGCCGAGCAGGTAGCCGAGCATCAGCCGGGAGGGGCGGTCCAGCAGCAGCATGATCGTTGTCACGCCGATGAGCGTCGGGTTGAGCGACGCGGTCAGCGACAGGAGAGCAACCTCACCCACGCGCCCCCCTGTTCCGGCGGTGAAGACCGTCCAGCTCGTTCCTTTCCATCTCAGACCTCCAAACGCCTGCGCGGAAATGATGCGTGGTCACGTTCATCGCCTCGACCGCGGTTCTGGCCTCTCACGAGCTCAGCTGCGCCGCGGCGCTCCGTGTCGCGGGTGACCGTCGCTGCGCGCTCAGTCATGGGGACTGTCGAGACGCGATACTAACCACATCGTCGTCACGAAGCACTGGGCTGCTCCACAGACGATGTGGGCGTATCGCTCGGAGCCGAGCGGGGGCGCGCCGGCCGAGGTCGCTACGAGCCCCTGATCGTAGAGGAGCCCTTGGGCGCGACGTGTCGGTTCGCGGGGACGAACTTGCTTGCGGTGAAGGTCGCGCCCTGCGGATCGGTGATGACGGTCATCCTCACCCAGGGGCCATCGGAGGGCGGCACGACTATCCTGCCGCCTAGCTCTGCCGCCCTTTCGGCCGTCGCGTCGGCGTCGTCGACCGCGAACGTCACGCTCCAGCGCGACTCGATCTCGTGTTGTTCGTCCGCGATCGGGTTCAGCGTTGCGACAGCGTCGGCGAACCCGTCAGGAGCACTGTTCTGCGCCATGCGCGTGCGGAGGTCGGGGTCGCTGCGCGCGAGGAAGTCGCCGTAGCCAGGCAGCCGCCACATCTCGGCATCGCTTCCGATGCCGAGGGTCTCCCACCCGAACACCGAGCCGTAGAAGGACCTCGCGCGTCCTGGTTCACGCGTGTTGAGGTTGTTGAAGTTCAAAGAACCGGGTTCGTTTACGATCCGCGCGCCCCGATGCTGCCTCGCCTGCCACACGCAGAACCGGGCTCCTTCCAGGTCCGTGCACACCGCCATCCGGCCCGCGTTCATGACGTCAAACGGGTGCATCACGACACGCCCGCCGGCATCGAGCACCTTGGAGGCGGTCTCGTCGGCGCTCTGCACCCAGATGTACGTGTTCCATACCGCGGTCCGCGGCGCGCCTGCGGGCAGCGGGCCGACCGCGGCCACATCGCCGCCGCGCAGGCGAGCGATGTAGTAAGCGCCATCTGAGCCCGGGGGCATCGCGTCCCTGAAGTCCCACCCGAAGAGGCCGCTGTAGAAGGCGACCGCGGCCTTTGGGTCGGGCTGGCTGGCATCGACCCAACACGGAACCCCCGGCAGATATCCATCTCGCTCAAGCAATGGTTGCTCCCTTCTGAATTGCTGACACCGTGACGCACGTTACGAGCCATTGAGGTCAGGATCAGTCCTCTAGGCTCGGAGATGGAGTGCGATGAGCCGAGCCTCAGCGAGATACCGGCTGCGATCCGGGAAGCGGCACTCCGCATGTGGACGCGTTTGAGCGTTGGCGGGCTCGGCACTATGCGCGCAGGTCACGGCGTTCGATGCCGGCCATCGCGAGAAATGTGAGCAGGAGGGTCAGCCCGACCAGGACGACGATGTCGCCGATGCCGACGCCCTGCGTGAGCGGGTCGTGCCCCGCGTAGTAATAGAAGAACGAGAGGTATTTCAGCCAGGCGACGGCGCCGACGAGCGGGGCGAAGCCGTTTATCAGCCAGCCGAGGATCGCGACGCCCGCGGCGACTCCGGTGGCGAGCGGGCGGCGACCGGTGCCGGCGGCCAGCGCGAGCGCCAGTGCGCCCGCGGCGAACCCGAAGCACGCCAAGTGCAAGGCGAGGGCTGTGATGTGTCCGAGGCCGATGCCACCGCCGCCCAGCGCCACGCCGAAGATCATCCCGGCCCATGTCCCTGCAGCCACGATGAGCACGACCGCGCCGATCGCGGCGGCTTTTGCGGCGACCAAGCGCGAGCGTGTGATCGGGTGGGCAAGCACGAGCGCGAGGATGCGGTCCTCCTCCTCGCCCGCGGTTGTGGCGGAGGCCCCGGTGATCGCGAGGGCTGCGATCACGAGCGGGCCGTAGACGGAGCCGATCTCGCTGCGGAACCAGCCGGTAATGGTTCCGTAGTCTGCGCCGCCCAGCAGCTGCGCGACTCCTTTGGGAATGTTGAGCTTTCCGATCGCGTGCCCTACGGCCGGGAAGAGCGCTCCGACCGCGAGCTGGACCGCGATCAGTCCGATGGCCGCTGTCATCGCAGCGGGCAGGCGCAGACGCAGAGCGATCTGGAATGCCGGCCAGCTCACGCGGGGTGCTCGGCTCGGTAATAGCGCAGGAAGATGTCCTCGAGGTCCTCCTCGCGCGGACGGATCGCCCGCACTGGGTGGGCCGCCGCAGCTTTCACGACGCCGTCGGCGGAACCCTCGAATGCCACGATCACCGTGCGCCCGTCCGCCCGGACGTCGGTCACTCCCGGCAGACCTAGGAAGTCCTGTGGGGGGACGGCCTCGTCGAACTCGATCTCGAGGCGCTGGACGGCGATCTTGCGCAGGTTCTCCAGCGAGTCGACGACAACGAGCCGGCCCTGGCGCAGGATCGCGAGGCGGTGGGTGACGCGCTCGACCTCGGACAGTGTGTGGGAGGAGAGGAAAACCGTACGCCCCTGTGCGCTGACCTCGCCCAGCAGCGCGTGAAAGCTCTGCTGCACCAAGGGATCAAGACCGGAGATCGGCTCATCCAAGATCAGCAGCTCAGGCTCGTGCATGAACGCCTGGATCAGCCCGAGCTTCTGCCTGTTCCCGGTCGACAGCTCCCGCACCGGACGACCAAGATCCGCGTCGAACCGCTCGACCAGCGAATCACGCACTATCGGATCGACACCACCCCGCAGCTGCGCGAGATAGTCGAGCATGACCCGACCGGTGAGTTTCGGGTACAGAGCCAGATCACCAGGCAGAAAGCCGAGGCGGCGGCGGATCGCAAGGCTGTCCTTGCCGATCTCCAGCCCGAGTACCCGGGCTGAGCCTGAGGTCGGCTTGATCAGCTCCAGCAGCAGGCGCATGGTTGTCGACTTGCCGGCGCCGTTAGGGCCCAGGAAGCCGAACACCTCCCCTTGGCGGACCTCCAAATCGAGCTCGAACAGTCCGCGGCCGGAGCCGTAGTCCTTCGACAAGCCAGTCGTTGCGATGACCGCCGTCGTGCTCACCAGCCGCGTCCCGAGCGCCGACAGTGGGTAGAATCAGGCATCGCATTTCACAGACTACACAATTTTCAGACTTCTGTGAAATCTCGCGTGGGGCGCTCGCGAGGTCTCGCCCCGAAGGGATGAGCTTGACGTCAGCTGGTGCCAGCAACGAACCGGCCGTACGCCGCTTTGTGGAAAGCTTCGCCTCGGCGCTCGTCGTCGCCGGCGTGCCGCAGATGCCCGCCCTCGTGTTCGCCGCCGTGCTGGCGACCGATGCGGGTGGACTCACCGCGAGTGAACTGGCCGAACAGCTGCAGGTGAGCCGTGCGTCGATCTCGGGCGCGGTCAACTACCTCGGTCCGGTCGGGCTGATCGCCCGCGAGCGCCAACCGGGCACCCGCCACTACCGCTACGTCCTCCAGGACCCCACCTGGTACGAGGCCGTCGCTCGACGCGAGCGAGTACTCGACCGCTGGATCGCCACCACCCGCGAGGGGATCGACGCGCTCGGACCGAGCACTCCGGCCGGGCGACGTCTGATCGAGTCGCTCGCGTTCTTCGAGTTCCTCCGCAACGAGATGGCCGCACTCCTCGCCCGCTGGCACGAGCAGCAGGCTGCCGACAAGCCGAGCGATTCAACCTGAAGCACCTGAGCCTGCTGACCATGCACTGACGTTGGCTATCGAGTCATTCGGGCGCGGTCGTGTCGTGATGATCCGCGAGACGCCGGCGGGCGTCCAGGCGCGCACGGCGGGTCCCGCGAGCCCGCTGGGGCTCTGCCGTCGCCTGCTCGCATTAGCCTCGATTATCGGTGAGGGGTACCGGACCGACAATCCAGGTTAGAGTCGACGCGAGGTTGCATGGTGCTTTTGGGTGAGAACGGGTGATGCGGGTGCGGATCGTCGTTGGCGCGCTCGTGGCGTGTGTGGGCTGGGCGGCGTGCCTGGCGAGTGCCGCTGGGGCTGCGACCTCGGCCTGGTCGATCCAGCCGACCCCCAACCCGGTCGGCGCGACGTCCAGCGCCCTCTCCGGCGTGGCGTGCGTGTCGCTGACGACGTGTGTCGCTGTCGGGTACTTCGCTGACGGCGATGTTCGCGAGCCGCTGGCGGAACGCTGGACCGGTACGCAATGGTCGATTCAGAGGGCTCCCGCTCCTGCCGGGGCGACGAGCAGTCTCCTGTTTGGCGTGTCGTGTACGTCGACGCGGGCTTGCGTCGCTGTCGGGAGCGTCACCAAAGGCTCAGGGGTCACCGTGCCATTGGCAGAGCGCTGGAACGGCTTCGGCTGGGCGATTCAGCGAACCCCTGACTCCGTTTCAGCGCGCGGCGCTGTCAGCTACCTCGGCGGGGTGTCGTGTGCATCACGGACGGCGTGCACCGCGGTCGGATTCTCCGGCAGCGGCGCCGGTACTACCGGCGCGGCGCTGGCGGAGCGCTGGGACGGCTCCAGCTGGGAGATCGAGCCGACGCCGCACCCCACCGGCGCGAAGGTCGCCTTCCTGTCCTCTGTGTCCTGCGTGTCGCCGATGTCCTGTACCGCGGCCGGGTTCCTGAACAACGCCGCGGGAGTCGGAATGACGCTCGCGGAGCGTTGGAACGGCACTGCATGGGCGATCCTGCCGACCCCCACTCCTGAGGGCGCGGCCTATGTCCAGCTCGTCGGCGCGTCGTGCGGGTCGCCGTTGTGGTGCACCGCCGTCGGATTCTTCACTGACCTCCCCGGTATCAACGTGATGCTGGCGGAGCGCTGGAACGGCAGCGTCTGGGTGATCCAGCGCACTCTCTACCCCGCGGGCGCCAGGTACGTCCAGTTCGCCGCCGTGTCGTGCGCGTCGGCGGTGTGGTGCACGGCGGTCGGCATCTTCAACAACGTCCCCGGTATCGATGTCACGCTGGCGGAGCGCTGGAACGGCTCTACGTGGGCGATCCAGCCGACACCCAACCCTCCCGGCGCCACGGGCAGCTCGCTCGGCGCTGTGTCGTGTCCGTCGACAACGCGCTGCATGGCGGTCGGGGACTACACCAACGCCGCAGGCACAGACGCAACGCTGGCGGAGCGATACGGAAGGATCTGAGGAGCGGCCTCGAAGCGATCGAATCGACAGCGGTGTGGTCTTCAGCGCGAGGTCGTGCGGTGCAGCAGGAAGAATCGGATCATCTCGGCGGAGGCGTTGGGGCCGTCGGCCTCGGTGTAGGATCCGGCGGGACTTCCGCCGGACCAGGCATGGCCGCCGCCGTGGACGATCAGGGACTCGGCGACCGTGTGCCCGTCCTCGTTGGTATAGACGGTGCGGCTGTATTGACGTTCGCCCTCGCCGTCTCTGGTCAGCGGTCCCTCCTGGCCCGTTACGTCGCCGGCTGCGATCCGGGAGGCGATGAGCGTGTCGGCGTTGACAGGAGCGACGGTCGCGTCCTGGTCGCCGTGAATCACGATCAGCGGCACCTCGCTGGTCGGGGTGGGTGTCCCTCCGGTTCGCATCGCGGCGAACGCGGACCCGACGTCGTGCGCGGCACGATAGGCGAGCCCAGAATGGACCCCCACTGCCGCATATAGCTGCGGGTAGGTTGCGGCCATGACCGCGGCCATGGCGCCACCGGCGGAGAGCCCGGCCACGTAGACGCGGGTCTCATCGACAGCGAGGTCACGTTTCACCTGCCGGGTGATGCCGGCGATGATCGCCGGCTCGCCCGCGTCGGCGCGCTGGTGCGCGGTGGAGAACCAGTTCCAGTAGCGCCCTTGGTTGGCCGCGCTCGGCTGCTCCGGGTAGGCGACCAGGAATGTGTGCTGATCGGCGAGTTCGTTCATGCGCGTGCCGGCCGCGAAATCAGGTGCGTCTTGCGTACCACCGTGAAGCATGACGACGAGCGGGACCGGGTCGCCGGTGTAGCCGGTGGGGACGTAGAGATCGTAGCGGCGCGTCCCAGCGATCTCGGTGTGCGTGAGGTGGCGGGTCTCGCCAAGGGCGGCGGTGGCCTCCGCGACCGGCCTGGGGCGGGGGAGCCCGGCCCCTGCGGCCAACCCGGAGGCCCCGTTGACGTATGCCCCCCGGGGAAGCTCGGTCTCGAGGCGGTCAGGCAGCCCACTGCCAGTCAGATGGCGCTGCAACTGCGCCGTTGCTTGCGTCAATTGTCCGGCACGAACGAGTCGCAGCGCTTCGGCCATCGTGCGGTTCCGATCAGTATTCATCGGGCTGTCCCTTCACGTTCCTTGCGGATTGTCGAGAGTCGTTCCAGCCGATGGAGATACTTCCTTGCGATCCGCGCGGGGACGTACGGAATCATGCGGTGCGGGATGCAAGCGCAGCCTTCACCGCCGAAGGCGCGCGGAAGGCACCCAGTACCTCGACGGCGGCAATCGTCGAGAGGGCGAGCTCGGGCGAGACGTCGTCGGCGATGCTCGCCAACCCAAGGACCCGCATCTCCACCATGCGCCCTGACGCTTGGAGCTTCTCGAGGTCGTCGCGACTGTAATGCTCGCTTCCGAGGACCAACTCGCGTCGGGCCACGGTCCTGTCCACAGCGCTCGACCTGCTATCGAGCTGACGCCGGATGGCCGTACGGATGAAATCTGTGCGGTTCGTGAAGAAGCCCTCGTCGACGAGCAGGTCGATCTGACCGAGGTCAACCAAACCCACGTTGATCGTGATCTTCTCACTCTTCTCTGCGTCTGCGAACCTACGGACCATCTACTGACCATCCTATCACCATCTGCCTGGATGGTCGGTTGGGATCGTCTGGCGAGCGGCTCCCCATGCGCCTCGTGGACCGCCGAACCAAGTCAACCCTGCGTGCGAGACTGCGGACTGTGAGGTCCGGTGCTCGCGGGTTGGTCGCGTGGTGCGCTTGCGGGTTAGCGACTGCACTCGCTTGTGTGGCAGCCGCGGCCGCTTCGGCGGCGGTCGTCGCGCCGTCGGTTACGGTGTTCACTGATCAGCTGCAGAGCTCCCCGTTCTGGGGCCTCGGCGTCGAGCTTGACCCTTATGATGCGATCGCGCCGGCGCAGCTGAACTGGCCGTTGATCACCCAGAGGTTGGACTTCATGTCGCCGGGGTTCCTGCGGGTGGTGGAGCCGGCATCGATGTACTTCAGAGGCTATGACGCATCGGGGAACCCGACGTATCGATGGACGGCGCCGAGCGTGCAGGAGCTCCTGTCGATCCTAGACTACGCGCAGGGCAGGGGGATTCCTGTGGTGCTGGGGGACTGGGCCGATCCGCTGATCGGGGGTGACGCGCGAATCCCGGCCGACTTCTTGCTCGCCCTGCGCGACACGTATGGCTTCACGGTCGTTCGGTATTACAACGTCGTCAACGAGCCCAACGACGCGGGGACGAGCTGCGTCTTCTCATGCTGGGCGCAGATCATGCAATCGGTGGCGAACGAGCTTTCGCACGTGGGCCTGGCGGGATCGGTGTCGCTCGTCGGGCCGGATAACGAGAACTCTTGGGATGACACGCCGGCCGCGCAGGCGCTTGACCTCAGCTCCGGCCTGGATCGCGACAACCCGGTCGGAGGCGACTCGTGGGTAACGGCCACGCTGCAGTCGATCCCGGCGCTGATCGGCGCCTATGACTCACACCGCTACGCCACGATCACCGGAATCCAGACCGGCGTGTACGGGGATCAAGTGAGGGCGCGGCGCTTGGAGATCTCCAACCTGGACACGGCGGCCAAGCCGTACTTCGCCGGTGAGGTCGGTCTCGTCGCACGTGCGACGGATCCATTCGCGCCCAACGCGACACCGCGGGCGATCACCCAGCCGCTGGCCGCGCTGCTGGATCCCAGTGCCGACTCATCGCAGATCGGCACGTTCGTCGACAGCCAGCCGCACATCACGCAGTTCGATTACGGGGTGTGGATGGCCGACATGATGGTCCAGGCGATCGACGCCGGCTTGTCAGGCGCCAGCGCTTGGGATCTGGACGACGCCATGCACACCGGCGGAGGCTACGGCGCAGCCAACCTCAAGCAGTGGGGATTCTGGAACTCGCTGGCTGGAGAGGACGGTTATCCCGCGAGCGACATACAGTTGCGGCCCTGGTATTACTCCTGGTCGGTGCTCTCACGCGCCTTCCCGGCCGGCAGCCAGACCCTGGTCCTGCCCAGCCTGCAGACGACCGGCGTCCGGATTGCGGCAGCTCGGATCCCGGACGGCAGCGGCGACGACCTGTCGGTGGCGATCGTCAACGACTCTGCAAACCCCCAGACGGTCACGCTCACGATTCCGGCGGTGACCGCAGCGCTGACGTTCGCGCAATACGACGACTTCTCCGCCGACGCGCCAGTCGACGCGGACGGCTTCCCCGTTCCGGCCGAGACCCTGCACTCCGATCCGTCGCAGGGAATCCGCGTCGCGCTGCCGTCCAGCGGGCTGATCGTGCTGACCTCGCGTGGCTACACGGCGCCGATCGCCCTGGATCAGGGCACGACCAGGCTCCTCGACAATCTGCGCGATTTCCAGCAGGCCTACAGCCACACCGCGCAACTCAAGCTCGACCGCTCGATGCCCGCCGAGTTCAACTATGCCCCGTCGCGCGCGACGCCCTCGGGCAAGACCCCCCAAGCTCTCGTGTATCGCGCACCCCAGATCACAAGCTTTGACCTGGACGCCTACTACGCCAAGTCGCTTGGGCTGCAGGCGTTCGGGTCACCGGACGGGCTGTCGTGGTCGCCGATCGCCCTGGCCTCCACTCAACCGGCGCCCGCCGTCGGCGGCCACGAGCTCCTCGCCCAGCTGCTCCCCACCCAGCCCCTTCCCGCCGGCACCAACCGGCTCAGGATCGAGCTGGCCCCCGGCACCGAACTGTCCCAGGTCCAGATCGCCGCCAACCGCTCCGGTCCCGCGTGCGTCAGCACCAGCTCCGGGTCGCAGGTGTCCGCCCGCCAGGATCCCCGCGTCAACTCGGTCGCCGGCCTCACGCCCGGCCGCACCCAACGATCAATCCTCGACACCTACGGTGCGCCGAGCACTTTCACCGCCCGTGTATGGCGATACTGCACAACCACTCCCGGTGATCTGGCGATCGTCTTCGCTCGCGGCCAGGCCGAACTGATCGGCACCACCGCCGCCGGGTTTCGCATGGCCGGAGTCACCATCGGTACCCCCCTCGGACGCCTCTTCAAACGCTTCGGCACGACCGGCCTGACCTCCGCCGGCCAGCACCTTCTCGTATCCGCAGCCGGAGTGATCTTCGCCACCACAGCTCGGCACGTCAGCTCGGAGTCCCTGGCCGTCCCAACGCTGCTCATCCACCGGGGCGCGCTGATCCTCGCCGTCAAGCGCGCAGGCCTGAGCTGAGCTGATTCAAGTCACCCGTCCCTTAAGGGCGACTGTGCGCGGGGCGAGCTTGCCTACAGGCGGTCGTACCGCCGTTGCTCCTCGAGCGTTCGCTCAGCCGTCGGGACGGCCTCGAGGCGTCCGTCGGGGATCGGCTCGCCGCTCTCGACCGATAGCCCGTACCTGCCCGCAGCAAGCCGCGCCTCGGCGCGCTCGACGGCGGCGAGATCCCTGCGAAGATCCTCGGCACGGCCCGCGTTGAGCTCGTCCATGTAGAGGTCCTCGGAATCCTTGTCGCCCGGCTCGCTCCGATCGGACGCCTCCAGAGGGCCGTCGCGGTCCAAGCCCGCGCGGGCCTCCTCGATTCGCCGGCGTTCGCGGGCGAGCAATTCTCTCGCACGATCGGGGTCCATGAGCGCAGCCTACACCCCGACGGCACCCCCGACGGTCGACCATCTCCGCCAAACACGTCGAGCCCCGATGAGACGATGAACGCCGCCGCAGGTCGTCCACAAACTGCTCGTGAGGCAAGGGCTACGGACGACCGGCATGCGGCGCGGGCTGTCCGGCAGCCGCGAGCAGCCGTCCGGTTACACCCGGCCCTTTGCTCATCGCCGCCTCCATTCCGTGCCATTCCGCAGCCGCGATGAACAGCGTCCGACCGTCCTCGCCGCCGAGCATGCATGCGAAGCAGCCTCGATCGACGGCGACCGTGGCGAGCACATCGCCACCCTCTCGCACGCGGACGCAGTGGCGGCCGGGGACGCTTGCGACCCAGATCGCACCGTCTGCGTCCGCGCAGATGCCGTCGGGTGCGTGCTGAAGCTCAGCCCACGTGCGACGGCCCGACAGCGTCCCGTCACCGGCCACCTCGAAGGCGACGAGCTGCTCGGCATGAGAGTCGGCGACGACCAGAGTGCGGCCGTCATCGACCACCGCCATGCCGTTCGGCCACTTCAGTCCGTCGGCGACCTCGCGCGCGCTGCCGTCCGGCCGAACACACACAACGATTCCCGCTCCTCCGTTGACGTAGACGTTGCCGATGGGGTCAACGACGAGCTCGTTGAACGGCGCGGAGCCAAAGCCGGTGAGGTCCGCGACAGGCCCAAGCGCTCCATCCGGCTCCTGACGCAGCAGCAGCCGTTGCGGCCCGTCGATGACGAGCAGCCGCCCGTCGGGCAGCCAATCGATGCTGAAGGGAAGCGTCTGCGGTGCGACGCGAGCCATCACCTCGCACTCGCCGTCGCTGGTCGCAGCCAGCACCTCGCCGGCGCCCCAGTTGCACAGCCAGACGCGCCCGTCGCGCCACCTCGTCGACTCCGGAAAGCCAAGGCCGTCAACCACCAGCCGTGTCTCACTCATCTCGTGGCGCCTCTCGTCGATCGGCCCTGTCCGATATGAGACCACTCCCATAGGGCTTCCTGCGCGGCACGATCGGCTGGCAGGTCGCGAGGATCACGCCGGTGCTGGTAACCGTGCTGGCCACGAGCTCCAGGTACAGTACTCGATGAGAACTGGACTGTCCAGTACCATGAACCGGTGTCCGCTGCGCCAGAGCTCGAGCTGCAGACTCGCTCTCAGCGCAAGCGCGCCGCGATCGTGGCTGCCGCGACCGGCTTATTCCTCGAGAAGGGCTATCTCGGCACGAGCATGGATGAGATCGCAACCATGGCCGCAGTCTCGAAGCAAACCGTCTACAAGCACTTCGCCGACAAGGAGCGTCTGTTCTCCGAGATCGTCACAACCACGGTCAACGAGCCCGCCGACCGCGTCCACGCCGAGGTCGACGGCCTCGCCGAGAGCACCAACATCGAGCGCGACCTGCGCGAGCTCGCCCGCCGTCAGCTTCGACTGGTCATGCAGCCGCGGGTGCTCAAGCTGCGTCGACTCGTGATCGCCGAGGCGAGCCGCTTCCCAGAGCTCGGCCGCGCCTTCTACGAGCGCGGCCCGGCGCGCACGATCGCCGCGCTGACCGGCGCGTTCGAACAACTCGCCGCCCGCGGGCTGCTCGCCCTCGACGACGCACAACTCGCCGCAGCACATTTCAACTGGCTCGTCATGTCGATCCCGCTCAACGAAGCGATGCTCCTCGGCGAGGACACCACGCCGAACGCCACAGACCTCCACCGTTATGCCGACGCGGGCGTCCGCGCCTTTCTCGCCGCGTACGGCACGGGCCGCTTCCAGAACCACGCGGGAGTTCGGCGTCCCCCTTCCGACGAGGCGGTTCGATCCCGCCCCTGAGCAGCAGTAGCAGTCTCAGCCACCACAGCCCGACCGCGTCGGCGCGTCACGACCACGCGGCGGGCGGCTGGTCGATGCGCACAAGATTGCCGGACGGGTCACGCAGGGCACAGTCCCGCGTGCCCCACGGCTGTTCGGTCGGCTCCTGCACGATTTCGGCGCCGGAAGCGCGCACACTTTCGAACGTGGCGTCGAGGTCGTCGGTGTGGAAATGGACGCCGTTCAGAGCGCCCTTGGCGACGAGGGCGGCGACCGCGTCGCCGTCGGCGGGGCTGCCATTCAGGTAGTTCGTGAGCACGATCTCGACGCCGGGCTGGGAGGCGGCGCCGACGGTGATCCAGCGGAAGCCTTCGCGGGCGACGTCGTTGCGCACGTCAAGGCCGAGTGCGTCGCGGTAGAACGTCAGTGCGAGGTCGGGGTCATGGACGATGACGAAGCACCGGGCAAGAGTGAGATCCATGCTGCCAAGGCTAGGGAGCCGGCGCCCCGCGTGCTCCTCTGATCCGGCTCGTTGGGCGTGCTCGTTGTGCGGCTCGGGCGGGTGAGGTGCCCGGCGTGCTCGCGAGCGCGTTGTGGTCACTGCCCCGGCAGGCCGTCGGCGCCCCCCCGCAGGTCGCGCGGAACTGTCCCGACACAGGCCGCGAGGTGCTCGCCGGTGAGCGTGGAGCGGGCGGCGACGAGGTCGGCGGGTGTGCCCTCGAAGACGATCCGGCCGCCGTCGTGGCCGGCGCCGGGGCCGAGGTCGATGATCCAGTCGGCGTGCGCGATGACCGCCTGGTGGTGCGCGATGACGATGACCGACTTGCCGGAGTCGACGAGCCGGTCGAGCAGGCCGATCAGAAGTTCGACATCGGCGAGGTGCAGGCCGGTGGTCGGCTCGTCGAAGACGTAGACGTCGGGTGGGCGGGACCGTTTTTCCACCAGGTGGGTGGCCAGCTTGAGCCGCTGCCGCTCGCCGCCGGACAGGGTCGGAAGCGGCTGGCCGAGGCTGAGGTAGCCGAGCCCGACGTCGGCGAGCCGGTCGAGGATGGTGTGCGCGGCCGGCGTGCGCGCCTCGCCCTCGCCGAAAAACCCCTCGGCCTCCGTCACCGACATCGCGAGCACCTCGCTGATGTCGCGGCCGCCGAGGTGGTGGTCCAGCACTGATGCCTGGAACCGCTTCCCCTCGCACTCCTCGCAGGTGGTGGCGACGCCGGCCATCATCGCCAGGTCGGTGTAGATGACCCCGGCACCGTTGCAGTTGGGGCAGGCGCCCTCGGAGTTGGCGCTGAACAGCGCCGGCTTCACGCCGTTGGCCTTCGCGAACGCCTTGCGGATCGGGTCGAGCAGTCCGGTGTACGTCGCCGGGTTGCTCCGTCGCGAGCCACGGATCGGCGACTGGTCGACCGACACCACGGCGTTGCGCCCGGAAACCGAGCCGTGGATCAGCGAGCTCTTGCCCGATCCGGCCACCCCGGTGACCACGACCAGCACGCCGAGCGGGATGTCGACGTCGACGTTCTGCAGGTTGTGGGTGCCGGCGCCGCGCACCTCGAGCGCCCCCGACGGCGTTCGCACCGATGGCTTCAGGGAGGCGCGGTCGTCAAGGTGCCGCCCGGTGAGCGTGCCGCTGGTCCGCAACCCTTCGACGGTGCCCTCGAACACCACCTCGCCGCCCTCGGTGCCGGCGCCCGGGCCGAGGTCGACGACGTGGTCGGCGATTGCGATCGTGTCTGGCTTGTGCTCCACGACGAGAACCGTGTTGCCCTTGTCCCGCAGCCGCAGCAGCAGGTCGTTCATCCGCACGATGTCGTGCGGGTGTAGCCCGATCGTCGGCTCGTCGAAGACGTAGGTGACGTCGGTTAGCGAGGACCCGAGGTGGCGGATCATCTTGGTGCGCTGCGCCTCGCCGCCCGACAGCGTGCCCGACGGACGATCGAGGCTGAGGTAGCCCAGCCCGATCTCGACGAACGAGTCGAGGGTCTCCGCCAACGCCGACAGCAGCGGCGCCACCGACGGCTCGTCGACGCCGCGGATCCATTCGGCCAGGTCGCTGATCTGCAACGCGCAGGCGTCGGCGATGTTGATCCCCTTGATCTTCGACGACCGGGCCGCCTCGCTCAGCCGGGTCCCGTCACACTCGGGACAGGCGGTGAACGTCAGCGCTCGCTCTACGAAGGCGCGGATGTGCGGCTGCAGCGCGTCGAGATCCTTGGACAGCATCGACTTCTGGATCCGCGGGATCAGACCCTCGTAGGTCAGGTTGATGTTGTCGACCTTGATCTTGGTCGGCTGCTTGTGGAGCAGGTCGTGGAGCTCGGTCTTGCTGAACTTGCGGATCGGCTTGTCCGGGTCGAGGAAGCCGCAGCCGCCGAATATGCGGCCGTACCAGCCGTCGACGCTGAAGCCGGGGATCGTGAGCGCACCCTCGTTGAGCGACTTACTGTCGTCGTAGAGCTGGGACAGGTCGAAGTCGGTGACCGAGCCCCGCCCCTCGCAGCGCGGACACATGCCGCCGGTGCGGGTGAAGGTCTGTGTCACGGTCTTGCCGGCACCGCGCTCGACCGTGATCGCACCGCTCGCCCGGACCGAAGGGACGTTGAAGGAGAACGCGTTCGGCGAGCCGACGTGCGGCTGACCGAGTCGGCTGAACAAGATGCGCAGCATCGCGTTGACGTCGGTGGCGGTGCCGACCGTGGAGCGCGCGTCGGCTCCCATCCGCTCCTGGTCGACGATGATCGCGGTCGTCAGCCCTTCGAGTACGTCGACTTCGGGCCGCGCCAGCGTCGGCATGAAGCCCTGCACGAAGGAGCTATAGGTCTCGTTGATCAGTCGCTGCGACTCCGCTGCGATCGTGTCGAACACCAGCGAGCTCTTGCCCGAGCCGGAGACGCCAGTGAACACCGTCAGCCGGCGCTTCGGGATCTCGACGCTGAAGTCCTTGAGGTTGTTCTCACGCGCGCCGTGCACGCGGATCAAATCGTGGTTGTCGGCAACGTGCAGCGCAGGCGACTGCGTCTCCATCCGCGTGGCCATGCTCATCGCGCCTCCATCTGTCAGGCCGCGCCTATCGCGGTCCCCGCCGGCGTCGCCTGGCTCGATCTGGCCGGCCTCGAGCATTACGTCTGATTCTCCTTCGTCGGTGAGGTCGCCGCAACTGGGCGCCGGCCACGCGGGCGCGCCCGGCCGAGGCGTCACGCCAACCAGCGGCCGTTGCGCATCGGCTCGCGCTCGGGCATCTCGTTCACCTCGCGCCAAGCTTGGAGGCGGCGCGGGGAGATCTGGAACCAACGGTACGGCGTGGCGAGCGCGCGCGGGTCGAAGCCGGTGCGCGCGACGAACCGCTCACCCCGCTCCTGCGGCAGCGCGTCGATCTCGAGGACCTCGACTTCGCCCTCGATCATGGACACGTCGCGGGTATGGCCCAGCCCCAGCCGAACGGCCCGGGTGGCCGCGAGGTTCCTGCCGGTCGGACTGTCCGTCGGTGTGGCCAACAGCAGCGCCTCGTCTCCCAGTCGAAGGACAGCGGCACCAGATACGGCGCGCCGTCCGCCAAGGCGCTGGCCACCCAGACGTCGACGTCGTGGGTGAGCCGATGCTCGGTGTCACAACGGCGCTGAGCGCGGGAGCGCGGGTCGGCGATCATCGGTCCTGAAGCAGCCCGAGGACGTTGCCATCGGGGTCGGTGACGGTGGCCACCAGCCGGCCGCCACCGACGTCGCGCGCGGGCTCCTTGAGGGTGGCACCCGCGGCGGTCACCTCGGCCAGCTTCGCCTCGATGTCCGAGACGTGCCAGTAAGCCACCGGTGAGGTCATGCCCTGCGGTCCACCGCCCGGCACCAGCCCGATTTGCTGGCCCGCGGCCTCGAAGCCGACGTAGTAGGACTCGTCGGTCTGCGGCGGTACGCCGAGCAGGGCGGCATACACCGCCTTGGCCGTCATCAGGTCGGACACGGGATGCAGCACGGTCTTGATTCCCTGTGTGGAAGAGCCGGTCATGGTCACTCCTGAAGTCGTGGGTCACAACGACCCGATGTGTCTCGTCGCTTGAGTGTGGACGTCGCAATCGACATCCTCACTGCTCAGAATGGCATTCTCGTTCTGCGTCACGCGCACGCCGCCAGCCCAGGTCGGCGGATCCGGTCTGAGTGGGAGCGGGTCGACTACAGACCTTTAATTCGTGATGTCCGTTGGTGTTTTGCCTGGTTCCAGGGCCAGCCCGGTTCCGGCGAGGCAACCCTCGATGAGGCCGGGCCGGTACTGGATCTTCTTCAGGCCGTGCCGGATGACCTGGACCAGATGGGCGAAGCTGGCAACGGCCAAGTTGGCCAGCACGCCGCCCTTGAGCACCGACCAGATCCCCTCCACCGGATTCAAGTCCGGCGCATAAGCCGGCAGCCGGAACACCCGCAGCCAGGCCTGAGTGCCGGTGAAGGCGCGCAGCTCGGGGCCCAGGTGCACGTTGAGGTTGTCCCACACCAGCACGACGTTCCCGCCGGGCAGCTGCCGGTGCGCGGCGATCAGCAGGTCCCGGTACTCGGTCCAGGTGAACGCCTTCGTCTCGCCCTTGCGCCCGCGGTAGCAGTGCAGCCGGTAGATCAGCCGGCTCCGGTCGCCGGGCCGGTAGCACGCCAGCCCGGCCACCGAGACGCGCCCGGTGCCGCCGCCGCGGACCCGGATCACCGGGGTGATCCCGCGCCGCCCCCAGGTCCTGGACCGGGGCGGCCTCATCGACTGGCCGCACTCGTCTTCGAAGACGATCCAGCCGCCGGGGGCCGCCGCCGTGCTTTTATCCGCGGCCAGGTCTCCTTCTTCCACACCTCGACCGCGCCGTCGTCGCGCTCGATGGCCCGGCGCGCGCCCAGCTGGCAGGTCCAGCCGCGCCGTTGCAGCAGGTACCAGATCCCCGGGATGGTGTACTGCACCCTGAACTTCGCGGCGACCAGGTCGCGGACACGGGCCAGCGTCCACCGCTGGTCTTCCCAC
>JBKQIR010000105.1:0-3087 GCA_052148275.1 Solirubrobacteraceae bacterium | reverse complement strand
ATCACGCACATGCACGGGTTCTCCGACCCCGCGAGGTCCGCTGACAGCTCGCCAAAACGCCGCCAGCGATATTGCCTTCCGCGTGCCATGACCGCGTCGGCACCCCAAACGACCCCATTTCGGGGCTGAATAGCCCGGCCTGCGCGCACCCCGTATCCAACGCTTCGCTGCGCCCTCGCGGGTCGCCAACGCATGGACGGGGCCGTCGTGACTGGCTAGATCTTCAACTAGGACTCTTCCATTCCCTTCTCCATGCCGGTTGTCCGGCGCTTTCCACGGCTCGGGGCCATCGTATGTCGCTAGCACTTCGATGTAGAGCGTTCTCATCTCCTTCTCCAAGCCGGGTTATCCCGGCGCTTCCTCGGATTGCGCCACAAGCAACGACGTCGCGGACCGGGCCTGAGGTCGTCCCTGTTCAGAACGTGGGCGTGGTGTCGGTAGGGCCCTTGGCGCACGGCTCCCTGCACGACCGGCCAGGGAAGCTCCTGGCGCGGTCATGTTCCGCGGCGACCGGACGGTTCACCTCTCGTGCGAAGGCGTCGGCGTTCTCCCGCAGGGGAACCTGCTGGTCGATCAGATCAAGGGGCAGCTCTTGGGTCGGACTCCGGGCCACTCGTGGGCTCATTGAGACCCTCCAGCGCGCGAATCATTGTGGCCAGCGCGTTCCATGCGTTGGGGAAGCCGGCGTAGACGGCAACCTGGCGCAGGACCTCGCGGATCTCCTCCTCGCTAGCCCCCTGCCGGCGGGCGACGCGCACATAGACACCGAGCTGCAGCTGCTCGCCCAGGCAGCCGAGCATCGCTACGGTGCACAGCGCCCTCGTCTTGGGATCCAGCACCTCCCCGGCATAGACGTCGCCGTAGACGAAGTCCATGATGTAGCGGTGCAGCTCCGGATCGAGCTGCTCGAGGTAGTCGCGGGCCCGCTCGACGTTCTCAGAGCCGAGAAAGCGAGCTGCCACTTCCGGCCCTGGCTCGCGCATCACTTCGCCCCTTGCCCGCCAAGGTAACTCGCCGGATCGAACGTGACGCGGATGCCGGTCGAGGCGAACTTACCGACCATCTCGCCGTCCGCGAACACGTCGGCCTCGGCCCACACCAGCCGGCCGCCCGCCCTCACCACGCGCGCCTCCGCGCGCAGCGTCTCGACCTTCTTGGCATTCACCGCGCGGATCAGCCGCGCGAAGATGTCGACCGTCGTGATCGCGCTCTTCTGGATCTCCTCGTCGTCGAGCACGGAAGTTGTGGCCGCCGCCATCGCCGCATCGGCCAGGGCCGTAATCACCCCGCCTTGGATGACCCCGAGCGGGTTGCCGAGCTCCGTGCGCGCGGCCATCTCATATGTCGCCTCTCCCCGGCCGAAGGCGACGAGGCTCATACCCAAGGTCCTCGATACCGGCGAGCGCAGCTCTCCGGATCTGGTCTTCTCCAACATCTGATCAACGAAGCCGTACCCCATGATTCCTCCTGGCCCAAAGTCAAGTTACCGACAAGGAACGTTACCCTAGAGTAACGTACTGATCACAGATGAGCAAGTCATCCGGCACACCCACCTCCGGTGAACGCCTCGCACGCGCCGACCGCGAGCGCCTGATGCTCAGCGCCGCAGGCCAGGCATTCGCCACCCACGGCTTCCATCGCAGCTCGATGGACGAGATCGCCAACGCTGCCGGGATCACCAAGCCGATGCTCTACCGGTACTTCGGCTCAAAAGAAGGCCTCTACGCCGCCTACCTGCGAATGACCGGCCACGAGCTCGTAGAGCGGGTGCGCGCCGCCGACACACACGGCCAGCCCCCACCGGTGCGACTCCGCGCCGGACTGCGGGCCTTCCTCACCTACGTCGAGGAGCACCGCGCCGGCTGGACCGTCCTCCACGGAGAGACCACCGCCCCCACCGACGCTCAAGTCGCCCGCGAAGTAGCCAAGCTCCGCGGACGCATCGTCGGCATGCTCACCACCCTCTTCGCCAACGAACCCTTCGCCCACGCCTTCACCGGTGCGGCCGAATCCCTCGCCACCTGGTGGGTGAGCCAACCCCAGCCATCCATCGACGAGGCCACCGCGATCCTCATGAGCATCGCCGAAGCAGCCACAACCTTCGACCGCGCAGCCTGAAACAGAGCTTCGCCGCACCCGCACTGCTCCCGCTCTAGGACACGCGGAGCCACCACGTTAGACGACCACTGCACCGCCGCTTTCCATACGATCCGTCAACGGGAGCCGCTCGTTCCACGTCAACCACGCGATGGAGACCGGCGGAGGTCTCCGTCGTGGTCCTGCCACTTGACGAGGAGCGGGCTCGTCTTCGCTACCGCGGCCCACACGGGCTCAGCTGCGCATCCGAGAAACTGCAACATCCGCCGGCTTCCCGGTTCTCGATCCAACTGGCATGCTTGTGGGTATGCCGGACGGTCTTCCTATCCATGTCGACGACGTTCCGCGCGGCCGCTGGGAGTCCGGTGAGATCGGTGCGACGCGGCGTCGAATGGGGGTCGCCTCCGGTACCAGACGACTGGGCATCGCCCTGATCGAGATTGACCCGGGCAAGCGCTCGACACCGCCGCACAGCCACGCGGACGAGGATGAGGTGTTCCTCGTCCTGGCCGGTGGAGGGCTGAGCTATCAGACCTCAGGCCCGGACGACGTCCGCACCTACGCGACCGGCGTTGATGACCTGCTCTGGCATCCGGCCAATGGGGATGCGCACACGCTGATCGCCGGCGAGGACGGACTCACGGTGCTCGTCGTCGCTCACGGATCCCGCTCGAACATCACCTATCTGCCGCGCACAGGGCAGTTCTGGCTTGGCTCTGTCTGGTCACCCGCGGACAGCGCGCATCCATTCATCGCCGATGCTGAGCTTGGCCCGTTGGAGCTGCCCGAGCCGACTCGGGAGCGGCCACCGACCATCCGCAATCTGACCGAGCTCCGGCTGCAGGAAGGACGTGACGGCCGCGTGTTGAGCGCGGCTCGTTTTGGTCACGGTCGCGCCGTTGTTCGTGGTTATGGTGGTGTCTGACGTTCGAACGTTGAAACGTTCAAAGGGGGTGGCGGTAGGGCGTCGGGAACGGCGGCGATGAAGGC
>JBKQIR010000104.1:0-4709 GCA_052148275.1 Solirubrobacteraceae bacterium | reverse complement strand
TGCAGCCCGTCTGGAAGTGCTGGACCGGCCGCTGCTCCACCTGCCAACAACCGATCAACCTCAACGATCTCCCGCTACGCCGACCCGTCAAACGCGAGTAACACCACTTACCAGAGCACTACTAGGTGCCCACATGCGGTCCGCGCGGATTTGAACGCGGGAGCATCCGCGACGCTCGGACTGAGGGAGATATTGATGCTCCGGTGGCCGCCGCTGCTCGAGACCTGAGGACCAGGGAAGTTCTCGACGCCGTGACTGCGCATGCACACCGAGAACTTGTACGCGTCAGCGATAGCGGTTTTGGGCAACTGTCCGACAGCACCGCCAGGCGCGGGCGATGGTCCGTTCGAGCCGCCGCAGGCTGCTACGGAGACCGCCAAGAACAGAATCAGGGCGACAACGGCAGCGATGCGGGACCAGCGGTGTCGAAGCATACGGATTTGCGCCCACGACGGTAGCACTGCCATCAACCCGGCCGCTGTTCCTTGCATCTGCGCTGTCGTTTGGAAGATCCGCAACGCCCGGAAACCCGCGACAGCGCCTTCCGGGCGTCGAGACCATCACGGCAACGCTTTCGCAACGATCATTAACTCAGCTAACGATTAACTAGGGTCGGCGATAGGCGACGGGCGTCTGCGCCTGGTGGAGGCTCCACAATCGGCGACGGCGAACGTGTGGGCGGCGGTGAGGGCTCCGGTGCGGTAGCGTCGCCGGTCTCGAGCCCGCCGTTCGAGGTCGCCACCCGACATACTCTGTCGATGCCGTTCCTGGGATTGATAGTCGCGAACGAGCTGGATCCGGAGGACCCGCCGAGCTGGCGGTCAGCGCAACGGATCATGGCGCGATCCTTCGACTGCGGGTACTGTGGACACAGGGTCTCAAGCGATCAGGGCTGGGATCTGACACGGCATAACCGTGCGGGCCAGGACCTGATCGCCGGTGCAGTAGCGATCTGCCCGGGGTGCAAGTACCCGTCTCTCCTCACCCAGGGTGTGCAGGTCCCCTCAGCGCCGTACGGAGAGGACGTCGAGCATCTGCCCGACGACATTGCCGCACTCTACGCTGAGGTGCGCGCGGCCGCGGGCGCCGGCGCCCCGACGGCAGCGGTCATGGCTGCCCGGAAGATTCTGATGGCCGTCGCGGTGGACAAGGGCGCGCCCGAGGACAAGAACTTCCTGGCGTATGTCGACTGGCTCGTCGACAACGGCGTGGTGACCTCGAGCATGAAGGACCTTGTCGACGAGATCAGGAAGATCGGGAACGAGGCTAACCACGAGATCGAGCTGGTCACTCCCGAGGCCGCCGATGAACTGGTGGCGTGCGTTGTGATGGTGGTCCGGATCGCTTATGAGTTCCCAGGCAAGGGCGGCGTCGTGAAGGCCGCACGCGCGGCCCGCGCCACCGGACCCTAGACATGCCAGCTGCCTATGAGCCAAGACCCGTCTGCGGGGCGCGGCCTCGATCCGCGCATGCTTCGGTCGGACTGTCCTGCGCACGAGACTCTCCCGGAGAAAGGACCATCCCGTCGTCAGCCGTCAGCGCCGCCTGCTCAGGGAGCTCCGCAGTTCGGCGTCGGCGCCCGCCGCCAGCACTGGGTCCTGGCCGGCTCGTGGTCGGCTCTAGCCTCTCCGCCCGCACGCACGGGCCGGGCTCGCCGCAGCCATTGTGCTGGGCTGAGTCGAGCGCTGCTGATGCGGTCGCGACACGACTTGGGGATTGTGGACATGCGTAGGGCAGCCGTCATCGTTGTCGTTACCGGCGTGATGTTGGGTGTCGGCGGCTGCGGTGGGTCGGCCGAACGCAGCACCGCAGTCCAGCTCGCCCCCAGCGCAGGTCCTTCGACGGCAGCGACCACGTTGGCTGCGGGCAAGCCCGCACAGGCGCCATCGACAGTTCCATACGGCGGCAGCGCACCCGCAATACAGATCGGCCCGGCCACTGACCAGTCGAGCTGCGGCCAGACCACGTACACGGTCGGACCGGACACGAGCTGCGAGTTCGGCGACGCGGTGACCGCGGTCGTGCGCCAGGGATACGCAGCAACCGGCCATTACCCGGCTACCGTGACCGCTCACAGCACTGTCACCGGCAAGACCTACACCCTACGGTGTAACGGGGATTGGTCGGCCGAGCTAGTTTGCAGCGTGGGGACTGCGGAGGTGACAGTTGGGATCAGCAAGCCCCTCGCAATCCCGAGCACGCCCACTACTGGCAACACTGGCAACACCGGCAACACTGGCAACACTGGCAACACCGGCAATACGGGCAACACCGGCAATACGGGCAACACCGGAAGTGGTGGTTGCTCCCCGCAGACCGACTCAGGAGGCTGCTACGAGCCAGGTGAATTTTGTCGCGACGATGACCACGGAGCGAGCGGAACCGCTGGAGACGGCGAGGCAATCACTTGTGAGGACAACGATGGCTGGCGCTGGGAGCCGAACTAGGCACAGGCTGGCTAGACGCTCCAATCTCCGCGGTGACCCGTTCCCAACGAAGCTGACGGGCTCGAGCTCGGCGAGTCTGGCTTACGCTCGCCTCGCCAACGCCGTCGACCGGTCGCGCCCATTGTCGTCAAGTATGCCCGGGTGGTTCTGAATTCGTCGATCCCGGTTACCGGCCCGACGATCGCATTCGCCGGCGAGCCCCCGTCGTCGGCGGCCATCGCATCGGCGACGAAGCGCTCACCGGCGACTGGGACGCGACTGCTCGGGCCTGGCATCCAGGCCAACTCCGTGTCCCGACCAATGTCTTCGGCGGCTATGACGAGAAGTGGTCAATCATCGAGCGGCCGGCGTGCGAAACGCCGTGGCTCAAACACGAATGGTTCACCCGCCCGCCCGCACGCGCAATGCTCCGCCGAAGTCGCGGCAGGGAACAGCCTGCCGACGTCAGACGGGCGGCCGGGCCAGCGCGCCGATCGACAGCTACCTCTGCCTCTACGAGGTCGGCGAGCTGGCGCCGGACCTTGGTCGCCGAATGCTGAGTTCGGCTCACGCCTCTCCGTGGTCGATTCCGACGGTGCGATGGGAGACGCGGCACGACCAGACAGCCGAGAGCCGGCGCGGCCAGGGCATGCTACCGGCAAAAAGATGACAGCCACGGACTCACGAACGATGCTGATCACCGCCCCGACCAGAGGGCGCCTGGGCCGGGATCCTCACCCCAGATATGTGAGATGGCAGACCACACAGAACCCGAACCGCCAGGCGGTCGCGAGTCGATCCGCTCCACGCAGAGCGAGAAGGATCCGCCTCCACCGAATGCGATCACCCGCCCTCCTGCAGGCGGCACGGCCGGCGTAATCGAGATGTCGCCTTTGCAATCGCCGGCCACGAACCACCCGGAGCGTAGAAAGCGATCGCGTCGGCAGTTCCGGCGGCGCGAACGAGTTGGTGGCAAACCAGTCGCCACCACCGACCGACTCGACGCGCTCCAGGTGCTAGCTGGAGCGCGGTTCGCCAGCTAACTTCGGGCAGATCCGCCGTGACTCCTTAAGCGGACGTCCTGTGTCAACTCCCGTTCGGCGGATTGCGAGTCGGTCGCGTCCAGGCAGCGCCGGCCGGTGGGCTAGCGAGAGCCGGGAGTCGGCGGGGAGTCGGGTGCCCTCCCACCTGGACTTCGATCGTGGTGGCGCCGGCGGCGTGGCTGTCAAGGTCGCTTTCGCTGGACCTTTCCTTCGCTTCGCTCGGTGACAGCCCTGTCGTCCGGCGCGATGCTCCGCTGAGGTCCGGTTGGGGAGGGGGCTGCGGTTTGCCACCTGCAGGCGTCCGGGGTCGGGGGTTGATCGCGGTTACGCCGGCGGCCATGCGGTCGGTCGCGGCTTGGTCGATGACGGGTCCTGACGCGGTGGGGATGGTGACGGTGATGTGTCGTTGCAGGGCGCGGTGGCGGGCGGGGTCATACGGGGTGCGGTCTTGCCAGCAGCGCCACACGATCCGGCACCAGGCGCGGCCGAGGGTCCGGATCGCGCGGGGGTGGTCGTGGCGGGCGCGGGCGGTGGCGTAGAGGTCCTGCGCCCATGGGTTGTGGTGGCGAGTCGTGTCGGCCAGGGTGCAGACCGCTCCTCGCAGGCGCTTGTTGCAGGCCCAGCGGAAGCAGGCTGCTTTGCGTTTGCCGGACTCGATCGCGACGGCGGCCTGGCCGGCGTCGGCGGCGAGCGTGTCGCGGGTGGGGTAGCGCGCGCGGCAATCGCCGATCTCTGCCAACAGCTCCGCGGCGCAGATCACACTGCGGGGGCTCCTGAACAGCGAGGTGAAGATCTCGCCGTCGGGATGCTCGCGCAGCGCGGCCGCGATCTGGCGCTCCAGCGAGTTGATCTGCTCGTTGAGCACCTTGATCGTCGCAACCAAACTCCCCACCAGCGCGCGGCGGGTGCCGAGCTCGAGCTCGCCGACGCGGGCCGCGGGGGCGCGGCGGAGCTTTGCGAGCAGCTGCGCAGGCTTTTGGCTGCCGGTGTAGCGCTCCCGGGCCAGGAATCCCTGCAGGCGCGCTGCTCCCATACCACGTGCGTCCCCAGGGCTGGGGTAGCGCTCAAGGAACGCGAGCGAGATCCGGCTATGCAGGTCCGTGAACAGCCCCATGTTGAGCGCGGCTCGTTTTGGTCACGGTCGCGCCGTTGTTCGTGGTTATGGTGGTGTCTGACGTTCGAACGTTGAAACGTTCAAAGGGGGTGGCGGTAGGGCGTCGGGAACGGCGGCGATGAAGGC
>JBKQIR010000103.1:0-12157 GCA_052148275.1 Solirubrobacteraceae bacterium | reverse complement strand
TCGCCCCGCCAGCCTCGACGGCGACCCCGTCGATCGCCCATGGCGCCAAGCCGCGCGGGCGACAGATGCTCGTTGACGCCGTCGATTTACTGCGCTGAGATGGAGGACCCTTTTTGACAATTGCTCGGCAGGTGGCGGCCGTCGGCGGTCTCGAGCACGGGTGTGGTGCGCATCGGATTGATGCGCGTGTATTCGTCGGTGAGCGTCTCGCCGTTAAAGATGTCGATCGGTATGCGCTCGTAAGGGATGCCGAGCTGGGCCAAGAGCAGCCGCACCTTGTAGCAGTTGCACGAAGCGGGGTAGTCGTAGAGCCGTACGAGGTTTCGAGTCATGTTCGGAAAACGCCGTCGTCCGGAGGATTGTGAGGTCCATCCCGAGGGTCGCCGGTCGGCGCGCCCACTCGCGCGCCGTACCCGGCGTGCCGTCGCGGCGTACGCCACTTGCGCGGCTAGAGCTCTTCGAGAATCGGGCACGGTTGGCGTCGAACACTCGGCCGGAGCTTGACTCCGACGCTCCGGCCGGTCGCCCGCCACCGCCCATCGATTCGTCGTCTGGCGCTGCCTGATCGAACGTGGTTGCGGTTCGCGGCTTCAGCGGTGCGTCGCAGCTCAGCGATGTGGGCGTTCGCCAGTGCTTGGATGATGGTCGGATGCATAGTGTTGTCCTTTGGGCATTGAGATTGACCGGCGGGTTGTCATACGTTGAGATCCCGCAGACCCTCAAAATCCAACGGCGTGGCCGCGCCAATCGGCGGCAGAGCGGCTGCGCTGCTTGACCTGAACCGGCGGCAGGGACCATTGCGTCTTCGGCCCTCGGCGACCGGCGATCGCATCGACTGAGACTGCCGGGGCCCCGTAGGCGATTTGCGTCACGGTCATCGTGCCGGACACGCGCTGGGGAGAGCTCGATGGAGCTCGACCGTTGCGAGCACACGAGGGCCTGAGCGACTGGCGTGCGGCGCGCGCTGGGCGGCTGATTTGCCATCGAGCTGGACGGGGGCGTTGGATTGTGGACGCCCGTCGGATCTAACCCAAGACAACACAGGCCGGGCTTCCGCGGCGCGCGGCGCTCGAATCCGTCAGGAGGATGAAATGACACTCGAAGGTAAGACCGTCTTGGTGACCGGGGCTAACCGGGGCATCGGACAAGCACTGGTCCAGGAAGCCCTCAGGCGGGGCGCAAAGCGGGTCTACGCAGGGTCGCGAGGGTCCTTGGTCCACTCGGATCCTCGCGTCATCCCCGTGACGCTCGACGTGACCGACGCGCAGCAGATCGAGGCGGCTGTCGACATGGTCGAGTCGCTCG
Organism: Solirubrobacteraceae bacterium; assembly: GCA_052148275.1. Taxonomy (GTDB): domain Bacteria; phylum Actinomycetota; class Thermoleophilia; order Solirubrobacterales; family Solirubrobacteraceae; genus Palsa-465. The sequence goes on along the minus strand of JBKQIR010000103.1, from coordinate 10,852 downwards.
ACGTCCTCGTGAACAACGCCGGAGTTCAGCCGTTTGATGACCTGAGCGATCGTGCGACCCTCGAACGGAGCCTTGCCGTCAACCTGTTCGGCCCTTACGCCGTCACCCAGGCGTTTCTGCCGTTGCTGAGCGAGTCTCGGGGGGTAGTCGTCAACAACCTGTCGTTGTTGGCCCTCGCCCCGTTGCCGCTCGTTCCGGCCTACTCGGTCTCGAAGGCCGCCGCGTTCAACATGACCCAGTCGCTGCGGGCTCTGCTTGGCGCGCGAGGCGTGACGGTGCACGCGGTCCTGACCGGTCCCACCGACACCGACATGACCCGCGGCTTGGAAATCCCGAAGGCGGCTCCGGAGTCGATCGCGCAGGCCATTTTCGCCGGCGTGGAGAGTGGCGAAGAGGACATCTTCCCCGATCCGCTATCGGCGTCGCTGGCGGAAGGCTGGCGCAACGGTCCCGCCAAGGCGCTTGAACGCGAGAACGCGGCGCTCCTAACAGCAGAGCCCGTCGGAGCGTAGGGACAGGAGGGACGCGGCTCGGCTTCGGCTCGTTCGGGTATCGGACCGAGGCTGCGCCGGGTCCCTCTCCGCCGTCCCAGCGGGGGCCCGCACGCCAGGAGCGCGACCGCTCGGCGGTGGCGACAAGCCCCCGAACCGGGGAAGCGGCGCCAGCGGGGCTCGTCGACGCCGCAGGCCCGACCGATTTGCGGCTGATGCGTTGGATTGTGAGCGCCGGGCGGATCTAAGCCTATGAGACCACCGAACCATGGCCGTCCGGCCGTATTTATGAGGAGGGTGTGATGAGCATCGAACGACACAACACTGTGCAGGCCGGGACCATCGAGGTCCGCGAGCTCGATCGCCGAGCCGGCGACGGCCTCGACGTGAGGCTGCTCTGGGAGCCGCACACGAATCGCGTCTCGGTCACCGTCACGGACACGCGCGCCGACAGCTCGTTCGAGTTCGAGGTCGACCGAGCCGACGCGCTGGCGGCATTCCACCACCCTTACGCCTACGCTAGCCACGACCGTGCGGCCCATGCCCTGGCGACATGAGGACGTCAGGGCGCGAGCGATGAGAGCACGGGACGAGACGGCCGCGTCGCTCCCGCGGCGGGTTGTTCACCTTGAGCTGCACACCCACGATCTGAGGGGCGCCAATGCTTTCTATTCCGAGTTGCTGAATTGGCGCGAAGAGCTGATAGACACGCCATCGGGTCGCTACCACGGGCTCGACGTCGGCGACGATTGCGGTGGCGGCCTGGTCGAGTGTGGCGCCCGTCGGGCGCTGTGGCTGCCGTATGTTGCTGTCGACCGGATCGAGGAGACCACCGAACGAGCACGCGAGCTGGGTGCGGAGGTGCTGCTGGCGCCGCGCGAGGGCCCAGCGGGCTGGCGCAGCGTGCTCACCACGCCTGCCGGCGGAGAGATCGCGCTGTGGCAGCAGAAGGAGTGGAGATTGTGACCAACAGCAACGAACAGCTACTCGCAGCCGCTCGCCGCGGCGATCAGCGTGCGTTCACCGAGCTCCTTGCTTCATATCGCCCGGCGTTGCAAGCGCATTGCTATCGGATGCTCGGCTCCCTGCAGGACGCCGAGGACGCAGTCCAGGACACGCTGCTGAACGCGTGGCGGGCACTGCCCCGGTTCGAGGGCCGCAGCTCGCTGAAGTCCTGGCTTTACAGGATCGCTACCAATTCCTGCTTGAAGATGATCGAGCGGCGCCCCCGGCGGGTGCTGCCGATCGACTACGCACCCGCAGCCGACCCGCACGATCCCCTCGATGCACCGCTCGCTGAGTCGATCTGGCTCGAGCCCTACCCAGACACCGGCGTCGAGCATCAGGACCAACTCGCGTCCCCGGCCGCGCGGTATGAGCAGCGCGAGAGCGTCGAGCTGGCGTTCGTTGCAGCGATCCAGCACATCCCCGCCCGTCAGCGCGCGGTGCTGCTGCTTCGGGATGTGCTCGGGTTCTCCGCCAGGGAGGTCGCTGACGCGCTTGAGATGACCCCGGCCGCGGTCGACACCGCGCTGCAGCGCGCGCACAAGACCGCCGATCAGCGCCTCCCCGCACAGAGCCAGCAGGCCACGCTGCGATCGCTTGGCGACGAGCGGCTGCGCGAGCTCGTCGACGGCTTCGTGGACGCCTGGGAACGCGCGGATGTCGACTCCGTCGTTGCGATGCTCGCCCACGACGCAACGATCGCGATGCCACCACAGCCGACCTGGTACCGCGGCCGAGACGCCGTCGAGAGGTTCCTGCGCACAGTCGCGCTCGCCCCGGAGACCCGCTGGCGGCTGCTGCCAGCAAGCGCCAACGGACAGCTCGCGTTCGGTGAGTACAGATGGAACGAGACGGCGCGGGCATTCGTCGGGCGAGCGGTACTGGTGCTGACGATCACTCACGGCCTGATCGCCGACATCACCGCGTTCGGCAGCTCCGAGCTCCTCGCTCACTTCGGACTACCGCAACAACTCGAGCCATAGCCGAGCCCCCAAGGGGGCTGTGCTGAGCGTGCGATCGCAAGCGTCTCGACGCCGTTCAGCGCCGCTCGGTGGCGCTCGAGGACCCTTCAACTTCCCCGCCAAGCGGTCGACAGAACCGTCGCCGTCCGGGGACTCCGCGGCCACACCTGGTGCGGTCGGCGAGCTTCAGCGCCACCGTTGGATTTCGCTCACTGAGCGGATCTCTATTGGAAACGAAGACGTGTGTGCCCCGGTCAGGCCCCGCAGCATGGACCACGGTGCTCACCCCTCTCTCTACCAGACCCACGGAGGTTCAGCATGTCCGCTTCACCGACTGTGCATCGCTGGCGCGCGTTCGCGCTGTTGGCGGTGGCGTACTTCATGACGATCATCGATCTGACGATCGTCAACGTCTCGCTGCCAACGATCGGCCGCGACCTTCACTTCAGCGCCACGAGCCTGCAGTGGGTAGCGACCGCGTACGCGCTCACGTTCGGCGGCTTTCTGCTCCTGGGTGGGCGCGCTGCCGATCTGCTCGGCCGCCGCCGGGTCCTGATGGCCGGACTCGGCCTGTTCACGGCGGCATCGCTGGCCGCTGGGCTCGCGACCGGCTCGGCGTTCCTGATCGCAGCCAGAGCCGTTCAGGGGCTTGGCGCGGCGATCATGCTGCCCGCCGCCCTCTCGATCGTGATGAACATGTTCGCCGAGGGTGCCGACCGCAACAAGGCGCTCGGGATCTGGGGCGGGCTCGGTGCCGGCGGCGCGACCGTCGGGCTGATCGCCGGCGGGGTTCTCACCCGCTACGCCGGCTGGCAGTACATCTTCTACCTGAACGTCCCGATCGGGACCGCCGCAATGCTGTTGGCGCCACGGATCGTGCCCGACAGCCGACTCGCTACGACGCGGCGGCGGTTCGACGCACCGGGCGCGATCGCCGGCGCGGGCTGGCTGGTGCTGCTGGTCGACGCGATCTCCCAGGCACCACAGTACGGCTGGGGCTCCACGAGAACCGTCGCCGTGCTCGCGGCATCCGCTGCTCTGCTGGTCGCATTCCTGGTGATGGAGAGCCGGGCGAAGGAGCCAGTGCTGCCACTGTCGATCTTCCGGCTGCGCACGCTCGCCGGCGCGAACATCGCGGGCCTGCTGCTGGTTGGCAGCTTCTACTCGTTCCTGTTCATCGGCACGCTGTACATGCAGGAGGTGCTGCACTACAGCGCGGTTCAGAGCGGTCTGGCGTGGCTTGCCGCGTCGGTGACCTCGATCGCGTTCGCTGGCCTCGCGCAGTGGCTGGTCACGCGGGTCGGGGCGAAGATCGTGATGACGGTCGGGATGACGCTGATCGGCGCCGGCGTCATCTGGGCGACCCAGGTGCCCGTCCACGGCCGTTTCCTGGAGAACCTGATCGGCCCGTTCATCGTCGCCGGCGCAGGCACCGCGTTCTCGTTCATCCCGATCTCGATCGCCGCGCTCGCGGGCATCCGAGAGCATCAGGCCGGGCTTGCGTCCGGGCTGTTGAACACCTCCCAGCAGCTCGGCGGGGCGCTCGGGATCGCGATCGCCTCAAGCGTCGCGATCAGCCACACCAACGCACTCCTACACGCCGGCAACGCCATGCCCACTGCACTCACCGGCGGCTTCCAGCACGCGTTCTGGGTACTCGGAGCGATCGCACTGATCGCACTCCCGGCGATCTTCGCGCTCGTCCGCCACGACGAGCTCTCAGACACCGTCGCCAAGACCAGCATCCACCAGCCACAACCCACCCTCGTTCCGGCGAGCTAGCCCCCCAAGTCAACCGCCGCTGGCTGCAGGTGACCGACATTGGCCACCTGCAGCCCAGCCCCCGCCTAAACCCAAAGGAGACCCGCAATGACCCCCACCACCGATATCAACACCAAGCCCGCAATCGTGGTCGGCGCATCCCGCGGCCTTGGCCGCGGAATTGCCACCGCTCTCGCCCAGGAAGGCACGCCGGTGATCGCCGTCGCGCGCTCCGGCGCTGAGCTGACCGAGCTCGCTGAGAAGGCCGGCAACATCCACCCGGAGATCGCCGACGCCACCGACCCCTCGATCGCCGGCAGCCTGCTCGAACAGTACGAGCCCGAGGTCGTCGTTCTGGTGGCCGGTGCCACCCCACACATGCTGCCCCTGCAGGACCAGACATGGGAGACGTTCTCAGTCAACTGGGAGACCGACGTCCAGATTACGTTCCAGTGGCTGCGCCAGGCGCTGATCACCCCGCTGCGATCCGGCAGCAGATTCATCGTGATCTCAAGCGGCGCCGCGCTCAACCTGAACGGCTCACCGCTCAGCGGCGGGTACGCCGGCGCCAAGGCCACACAGCGCTTCATCACGGCATACGCGCAAGACGAATCAAACCGTGCGGGTCTGGGCATCACGTTCACCACCGTGCTGCCCCAGTTCGCACCCCAGACCAGCGTTGGCACGGCTGCCGTCGCGGTGTACGCGGCTCGAGCCGGCCTGTCCGTCGCGGAATTCCTCACCGCAAGACCGTTCCCGCCGCTCACCCCAGAGATCGCCGGCGAGGCGATCGTCGAGCTCGTACAGGCAGAAACCGTCGACCTCGCACCCAGCTACATGCTCCACGGCGGCGGGCTGCACAAACTCCCCTGACCCACCCAAACCCCGCGAGCACCGGGGGGCGCGCGACTTGATCGCTCAAACCCCGGTGCTCAGAGCACATTCGCGTCCTCCCCACAGGACAGTCAAATCGACAAGACCCACCGATCCGCCGGACCTCCGCTCGTGCTGACGACCCTCCCAGGACCGGTCGAACTGCCGTGCTTCCTGACTGCAAGCGCATCTCGACCGAGCAGATCGGCGCCCCGAGTTCCGCGCATTCCGAGACTGTCGGCGCCGGGGCGAAGATGCCCGTCACGGAAGCGGAAGCGGGAGCGTCGCGGCTCGGTCGCCGGCTCTCGAGACTTCTCAATTGCGAGTGTGTCGCCCGGCCGCGTCGGCACTCCTGCTTCGGACCGGGTGCTTGCCGCGACCGGTGGAAGCGCTCAGCGAGGACCGAGCGCCCTGCGAGGGTGAATGGCTCGGGGATCGACGCGCTCGGGAGTGGTCGACTACGGCACATGGCACGCCCGCCTTTGTCAGCGCGGCGAGTTGCTGCGCCGGCTCGTCCGGACCGATGAGGCGCGCGAAGTGTTCGAACGCGTGTTCGCCCTCGCATGCTCAGCGCGGGAACGGCGCTTCCTCAAGCGCCGGATCGCGAGATGGAGACCGCTCCGGGCAATGGGGCATGACCGAGGCCATCCTCTGCGACGTCTTGCGGCAGGCCTGTTCGAGGTCCTTCACGTGCGCGAACTGCCGCTCGACGGGTGGCGCTCGCTTATCGAGGTGCTCCATGTTCACCGCAGAATCCGACCGGGGAAGGCCCAGGGCGCCGGGACGCGGGATGTTGTTAGTGGATCGATGCCGCGGTCCCGAGCCGCTGATACGGTTCTAGTGGTGACGACCGCGACTGGTGAAGCGGCTGGCCCCATGGAGGCGAGGTCCAGGTACATGCTGATCTTTCGGGGTGGCGCGGTGTCGCGCGAAGACATTTCGCCATCGGTGCTCCAGGCCCACCTTGAGAAGTGGTATGCGTGGTCGGACGGGCTGACACGCCAGGGTCGAGGCAATCTGGGCAACCCGCTCGATGGTCCCGGGAAGACGGTGCGCGGGTCTGAGCGGCTGGTGACTGACGGTCCGTACGCGGAATCGAAGGACCTCATCACGGGAGCGATGATCATTGAGGCTGCCTCGTTGGATGACGCGGTCGAGGTCGCTCGGGGATGCCCGACGTACGAGTTTGACGGGTCGGTCGAGGTCCGTCCCGTCCAGGGCGAGGGCTGCTGACTCAGCGAGTAGACGACGTGGAGCCCGGTGCCGAAGTGGGGTCGCCGACCGGGCTCGTCGAGGACCTGTTTCGTGGCGAGTACGCGCATCTGGTGGCGGCGCTGACGCGGATCCTCGGCCCCGCGAATCTGCAGCTCGCTGAGGACGTCGTCCAGGACGCGTTGGTCAGTGCTATGCACGCTTGGCGTTTCGGTCCGCCGCGCGACCCGAAGGCGTGGCTCATCCGGGCTGCTCGCAACCGGGCGGTTGACATCATCCGCCACGAACGGCGGGGCATCGCGTTGCTGCCGGAGCTGGCCAGCATGACCGCGACCGTCGACACGATTGACGCCGCGCTGTCCCCGGCGTCTGACGCCGCCAACCAGCTGGCGATGATGTTCGCGGTCTGCGACCCGGCGATGACGCCCGAGACGCACGTCACGTTGATCCTGCGTTGGCTGTGCGGCCTGTCGCCCAAGGAGATCGGCCAGGCTTTCTTGGTCGATACGCAGACGATCGACCGGCGGTTGCATCGCGGCAAGACGCGCCTCGGCGAGCTGGGACATCTCGTGGATGTCGAGCAGCTGCCCGATATTGAGGAGCGGCGCGGCTCGGTCCTGCAGGCGCTGTACCTGTTGTTCAGCGAGGGGTATCACGGCAGCAACCCGAGCGAGCCTGTGCGCCCGTTCCTGTGCACCGACGCCCTCTGCTTGACCCAGTTGCTGCTGGAGCGGAGAGCCACCGTCGATTCGGACGTGTCCGCGCTGACCGCACTATTCTGCTTCGACCTGGCCCGCCTCTCCACGCGGTTAGACGGCGACGGCGTGTTTGTCCCGTTGGCGGAGCAGGATCGGGCCAGGTGGGACCGGGGCCTGATCGAGCGGGGCCTCGTGCACCTGGCGGCGTCGGCCGGGGGCGAGCGCATGTCGCGGTGGCACCTGGAGGCCGGTATCGCCTGCGAGCACGTACTGGCGCCATCGGTCCGCGAGACCGACTGGGGCCGGGTCGTCGCGTTCTACGACCTGCTCGCGGCCCAGTCGCCCGGCCCGATCGTGGCGCTCAACCGGGTGCTTGCCGTGGCCGAGCGCGATGGGGTGGACGAGGGTCGTCGCCTGCTCCTCGCCGTGGCGGGCGACAAGAAGCTGGACCGCTACCCGTTCTACTGGGCGGCGTTGGCTGACCTGCAGCGAAGAGCGGACCGCCCCGCTGAGGCGCGGTCGAGCTACGAGCACGCGATCGAGCTCTCGCGCGGCCCGGCCGAACGCGACTCCTACCGCAAGCGGATCGAGCTGCTCGAGATTCCGTAGCCGCCGTGTCCGGTTGCGCCGGCGTCGTTCGTCTTCCTGGCATAGCTCACCCACAACCCAGGAGGATCCACGATGAGCACGATCACGAGAAGTGCCACGCCGGATGTTGTGAAGGATCTGTACGAGCGCTGGAGCGCGGCGTCCGCGACCGAGCCCGAGATGCCTCTGGACCGGCGACGGGCAATGGTCGAGGAGTGGCCGCAGGTCACTGCTGAGCCCGGCAGCGTCGACTATGTCGAGGTCGACGCCGGCGGCGTGCCGGCGATGTGGATCACGCCCAAGGGAGCTGTCGAGGACCGGGTGATCCTGGCGCTTCACGGCGGCGGCTTCGCGACCGGCTCGATTTACACGCACCGCAGGCTGTTCGGTCATCTGGCGAAAGCCGTCGGCGTCCGCGTTCTGGCAGTGGACTACCGCCGGTCCCCCGAGCATGTCCACCCCGCTCCCGTCGAGGACGTCGTCTTCGCCTACCGCTGGTTGCTCGACCAAGGAATCAAGCCTTCGCACGTGGCGTTCACCGGCGACTCGGCAGGCGGCGGCCTGGTCGTCACGACCATGCTGCTGGCCCGCGACCAGGGACTGCCGCTGCCGGCTGCCGGCATGCCGCTCTCCCCGTGGTTTGACTACGAGGCGACCAGCGCCTCCCAGGAGACCAACGCCGAGACCGACAAGCTGCTCGGCAAGGAGTTCGTCCTGGCCCTCGCGGGCATGTTCCTGGGCGAGTCCGGCGATCCGCACGACCCGTACGTCAACCCCCTCTACGGGAACCTCGCCGGGCTGCCGCCGATGTTCCTGCAAGTCTCCGACGCCGAAACCCTGCTCGATGACAGCCGCTCGTTCACCGAGCACGCCCGGAGCGTCGGCGTCGAGGTGCGTCTCGACGTGTTCCCAGGCCAGCAGCACACCTTCCAGATGGCCGCCGGCCGCTCCGCCATCGCCGGCGACGCGATCCGGCGCCTCGCCGGCTGGGTCCGGCCCCGCCTGGGACTGTGAGGACGATGATGCGCAAGCTGATCGAATCCACGCTCGTCTCGCTCGACGGAGTCATCGAATCCCCCGAGCGGTGGTCCCCGTTTGACCAGGAGGCCGCGCAGCTGGCGATGCGTGACCTGGACAACTACGACGCATTCGTGATGGGCCGTGAGGCCTACGACCGACTCCGGACGCAGTGGGCGCCCGTCACCGGCAACCCCTACATCGAGAAGATCAACGCGATGCCCAAGTACGTCGCCTCACGGTCACTGACCGAAGTGACGTGGAACGCCACGCTCCTCGGCCCCGACATCGTCGAGGCCATCGAGCGGCTCAAAGCCCAACCCGGAAAGGACCTCATCAAGTACGGCACCAGCCGCATCGACGCCACCCTCCTGCGCGCGCACCTCGTAGACGAGCTACGGCTATGGATCATGCCCGTCGTCGTCGGCACCGGGCAACGCCTGTTCGAAGACATCGACACCTCCTCGCTACACCTCAAACTCGCCGACGTCCGAAAGCTGGCCAACGACTCAGCCATCCTCACCTACCTGCCCAGCTAACAACACCCAGGCATCGGGTGGGCCCGCCGTTATCGACACGGGCCCACCCACTGCCCACACTCCTCAACGCACCGACCGGGCGACGAAGACTCCAGCATCCGGATACGAGCGCAACCGGACCGCGCTGCAAGGCGGCTGCCGCTGTCCAACGAACTCGAGCGCCGTCGACCGCGGTCGCCTTGAGTACCGCGATCCCAATGATGCAGGTGTCTTGTCGGCGCGTGGCCCCGCCCTGGTCGTCGCCAAAGGTGCGCATCGGGTGCTTGCTGGTCGGCGCCGCTTCGGAGCTAGCGCTGTGCCTGGCCGAACGGCCGCGACCGCGCTGATCCCATCCGTCCCGGGCGGCGGGGCGCTGTCGCGGTTGGTGGGTGGCCACCCACACCCAACCTCGGAAGCCCTCTCGTCGCTCAGGACGCGAGATCTGGCTACTGCATCGCGGCTCTTGCCGGCGGTAAGCGGAAGTCGCGCGCTGGTCGCGTAGTGCTGAGGGTGTGGCGTCTCAGGGAGCACGCGCGTTGCTGCCCGCCAGCGCACCGTGGCCCGAGCGGCGCTGACCCGGGCGCGCCGGACTGACGGGCCAGCGCGAGGGCGCGTCCATATCTCAAACGGCCTTGACGCCAAAGCGTCGACGAAGCGTTCACGCGACGCCGAAGGCGTCGGCGACGGCCGCAGCCCATGCCCCGTACAGATCGATCACAGTGGACGGCGCTGGCCATTCTCCGGCCTGCAGTCGTTTGAGCGCTGTGCCGCCGCGCCGGCGTGCGTGCATGCGCGACCAGTCATACGACGACGGCGCAGCGCCGTAGCACGCTCGCCATCCGCGCATCGCTTCGCGAACCCGTTCCCGGGTCCATTGCGGCGCAATCGCGCCGGGACGGCAGCGTTTGCAATACGCGTAGGCGTCGCCCTTGCCGTTCCGTGGCGTCGTGGGCGCACCGCAACCGCGACACACTCCCCGGTAGCGCGCCTTGACCGCGCGTGTCTTATCGCCAGTCGGATCGTAGAGATACGCCTTGATGGTTGCTTCCGCGCGTCCCAGCCGACGAGCGATCTCCGCGATCGACAGACCCTCCTCGTCGCGGTAATGGCGAGCGAGTTGCGCCGCCCGACGCCGTTCCGCGACCCGGTCGAGCATCAGAACCACAAACCTACCGAACGTGCTGGACAGCCCATCGACCGCAAAGAAAGCTCCGCCGGGGAAGGATCTCCGCTCGTGCTCCCGCGAGCCGGCAGGTGACTCCAAACGTCGCGACCTCCCGCCTTGGCCAACCCTTCCCGGCTGAGCCCTTTGTTAGCATCGGTCGGGGCCCCGAGATACCCGTGCGGCCACGGCGGCGATGCAGGGCTGCCCAACGCCGTGGCGCTTGGCCACATGCTTCTCCTCCACGCCGGCTACAGCCGCGCGGTTGCACCTGATGGGACGCAACGCTCTCTCTGATAGAGCCCGATCGATAGATGACAATCGGGCTTGTAAGCCTGGCCGTACTGAGTTAGCGCGTGCGTGAGCGGCTGTTTGCCGCGTGGGCGTGCTGCTCAGGCGGGGTATTGGCTGGTGATGAGGTGGGCGATCTCGCTGATCTGGGATCGCGGTCCGCCCTCGCCGAGCGCGATGTCCAGCCCGCCGGTGCGGGTGGGGTTCGCTGTGGCGGCGATGAACGCAGTGGCGGTCTCGTCCATGACGGTGGTGGTGCGGCCGTCGTGGATCT
>JBKQIR010000102.1:0-5374 GCA_052148275.1 Solirubrobacteraceae bacterium | reverse complement strand
CGTTTCCGGGATGCCAAGCGAACCGCCGGATGCGGACCCGCACGTCCGGTGGTGTGGGAGGCGCCGGGGTGAGCCCGGCGCCTACCCGATTGCCCTACCACCCCCCGGAAAGTGCGAAACCCGAGCTGGGTCTAACGCCGCGGTCGGGCTCGCGGAGTTAATCAAGACCATAGTGCCGAGCGCGGCCTGAGACCGCATCTTCCGCACGTGCGGCCGCGTGATCGGAGGCCGGATGATCGAGCAGGTACGCCGTAAGTTTTGTGTGCGCTATGCTCTTCGATATGGCATCCGACAAGCCACCGCGGGCGCTGAAGGGGGCGCCGTTCAGTGTCCGCTTTTCGCTCGCGACGGACAGGACGATCGAGGCTGAGGCGCGGCGTACGCGCCGGTCTAAGGGCGCGATCGTCGAGGCGCTCGCAGAGGAAGCGGCGCGCACGCGCAGGTTCGCCGGGATCGGGTTTCGCGGCGACGATGCTCGCCGACGTCCGTGGGTGATCGGCTCGGGACTCGACGTGTGGGAGATCGTGCAGATGGTCGACGACTACGAATCAATCGCTCAGCTGATCGCCGAGACGCAGCTCACCGACCGCCAGGTAGCGCTCGCGCTGGCGTACCGCGACAGCTACCCGGACGAGGTGGCAGACGCGATCGCGGAGAACCGCCGCCCGGTCGACGAGTGGCGCGAGCTGTATCCGTTCGTGCGGTTCGGGTCCTAGCCACGCGTGCGGCTGCTGTTGGACGCGAACCTGTCGCCGCGGCGGATCGGAGGGCCGCTGCGAGCCGTCGGCCACGACGTGCTCGCGCTCGCCGAAGACGCTGCGTTCGAGGGACTCGACGATCCAGTGGTGCTCGAGCTCGCCAGCGAGCAGCAGAGGGTGCTTGTCACACGCAACAGCCGCGACTTCGCGCCGCTGGCACGGGCGTGGGCCGAGGCGCAGCGTGCGCATGCGGGGATGATCCTGATCTGGACATTCGATCACGGCCAATTCGGCGAGATCGTCGCCGGCGTCGAGCGACTGCTCGGCCAGTGGACCCAGGAGCAGTGGCGCAACCTCGTCGTCGCGCTGTGATCCTCCTCCACGCTGGTTTGAGCGCGCGGCTCGGCCCGCGCTGCGACCTCGCGCCCCGCCTGGTGTACAAGCACGACTTGGGCCCGGCTGATCGAAGGACGGGGCGATCACCTTTCACGATCTCCCGCGCGACTTTCTGCTGCTAGCTCGAACGGCTCGAACCTGGCCGGCTAGCGCTAGCCGGTTGGCGCTGGGCGTAGCAGACAATCGGTAGCCCCCGTGAGCACACGCGTAGCGAACGCCCGCTCACCGATCGTGTGAACGCGCACGTCGTCGCCATTGACGTACGCCTGAAACTGGACCGGGCACCAGCGGTCTCGCAGTGATAGTGAGCCCCGAGCAGACCGACGTCGCTGCCGGTAACCAATGAGCCGGCGACTCGTGGAAGCCCTACGCGATCCGCTCTTTAGGTCTCTCACCAATGTGAATGTGTCACGCTCGCCGTGCCCGGCGACAGACGCCAGGCATCAGTTGTCGAGCATTGATTTTGGCGCTGACGGGTTGGCGCCGACGCGCCGGTATAGTCTGGACATGCCGAGGCGCCGTGTGGTGATTGACCATGTCAGCATCGGCGTCAGCGATCTGGCTCGGAGCCGCGACTTCTATCGTCGTGCGCTCACCCCGCTCGGATTTGCCGAGATCGGTCCGTGGCGGGAAGGCGCCACCACGGTTTCGTTCGGGCTTGAGGAGGCGAATGACTTCGCCATTTCGATCGCATACCGACCTGGCGCACCGGTCCACGTGGCATTTGCGGCAGATCGACGCGACCAGGTCGACGCCTTCCATGGAGAGGCGCTCAAGGCCGGAGGCCGCGACAACGGGCCTCCGGGACTGCGCCCCGAGTATTCCGAGGGCTATTACAGCGCGTTCGTCCTCGACCCGGATGGACACAACGTAGAGGCTGTCCATCACGGACGCTGACCGACGCCTTCCCGCGCCGATCGTCATTCACATGAGCTGCGCGGCCGATTGCAGCACCTCACGCCCGACCGACTGCGCCGCTGCGCGATGACACCCGTTTCACGCTTATCACACCTGCGTTCCGTCACACGGCGAAGGGGCCCCGGCATGTTCGGCCATCACAAGCTGTTGAGCGAAGGCGCACAGATCGATGGCGTCGTGCTCGAGAATGGTCAGCTCTCCTACAACGTCACGAAGGCGCGTCTGGTCATCGGCGTGAAGTTCGATGACGGTGTGACGGCCGAGTTCACCGAGGACATACAGGACTTCTTCGAGCCCGCCGCCCACGGTCTAAAGGGACTAGCCGGCAACCTCACGGGCGATAACGTCATCCCCCTGTCGTTCATCCCAGGATCGACGATCCCGGTCCGCTACGACCCCGCAGCTCGCAGCAAGCTCGCCATCGACGTGCCGGCTCTCCACGAGCGGGCGCTCGAGCGGTGGATGAAGGGCCAGAAGGCGAGTCGGGCCCAGGCGGAGGCGGTGCTCGCGCAGCGGCCCGCGGCCCACCCCACTGCCGCCCATCGCGACGGCGGGAAACCACCGCGGCCGTCCCCCACGCCGCAAGCGGCCCCATCGGGAGGGCATGATGGGACGCACGCGGACGACGCGCTTGCAAAGCTCGAGGATCGCCACCGGCACGGCGACATCTCCGCGGCCGGGTACGAAGCGGGCGAAACGCAAGATACTCGAGTGAGATCCCGCCGATCGGAGCCGTTCTTCCGGCTCATAGCGAAGATCACGCTCATGCCGGTGATGACGGCGGGGTCCACCAGCGGCCGCCGACGCGTCCGCGCCGGCAGACCACCACCAGCCTGCTGGCGCGCCGCGACCAGTCGCGCGACCGTCTTGTGATCACACCCCGCCAACCGCCGCGACACGCAGCGATTCCGTCAGGTCATACGCCTCCAAAATCTGGCTCTCCGGGCATAATCGTAGGCGACGACACACGAACGTGCGTTCGCCTCCGCGCCTCTCTCGCCAGCGGCGCCACAGTCCCGGTGTGGCGTCCTGGCGAGAGAGAATGAGCGACCTCCGTGAAGCAGCGGAGCTGCACGCCGGACGCACTGTTGGTCAGCCGGCGTGCCGGTTTCCTGCTCGCTTACGTTCGGGGCACGCCGCTGTTGATCGGGTGGTGGGGGCTCCTCTGGTGCGGTGGTCGGGCTCGCGCTACGGTAGCAACTACGGGACGATCGTCCAGGGCCAGAACGCCTTGGACGTGCCGCCAGCATCGACGGCGTCAACCTCGAACGTGTGGATGCCGAGCGACAGGCCGCTGTAGCTCGCGGTGCCCGAGGAACACGGCGCGTACGGCCCGCCAGGCGGACCATCCAGCGCGCACATTAGCGTCGCGCCAGGGGTCGACTCGGTGAACGTGAACGTCGCGCTCGTGCTAGTCGTGCCGTTCGTGGGGCCGCTCGTGATGTCGGGCGCGGCCGGCGCGGGCAGCGCCGGCAGCACCTTGGCTGTCGAGGATGACGTTGCGGACGCCCAGCCGCTCGCGTTCCGGGCGGTGACCATGACCGTCATGCGGTCGCTGACGTCGGCGGCCTTGAGCACATACGTCGCGTGCGTCGCGCGAGCGACGGACCTGCCGTCGCGCTTCCACTGGAACGCGAACCGTGTCGGGCTGTTCTTCCACGTCCCGTCATGCGCGGTCAGGGTGTTGCCCTGGCGTGCGGTACCGGTGATCGACGGGTGCTTCATATTCACCGGCGCTTTCTGCGCCGCTTGCGCCGTTGTGGCGTACACGGATGCGACGAGCATCGCGGCGAGCACGAGATAGCTTCTCATGTTGCTCCCTTCGGGGTGGGTCTCGTCTGGAGACCCCGTGGTGGGATTAAGTCCACGATGTTAGCTTGCAGTCCGCGATGCTTGCTTGCGGGTCCTGCATCCACGTGATGAGCGACCGTTGGGCGAGACGGCGGCGCTCGACGGCCTTGAGTTGCTGGGGTGCGTGCCCACCGTGGTCCAGGCCGCGACACTCCCCGCCACGGCGCCCGGACCCCCGAACGACCTCACCGATCCGCGGCTGCTGAGCGCGTCAGAGCAGGCGTGCAGTTCCCCAACTCCGCGACCAAGTTCGGCTGGAAGGTTAGCGGCGCATGGACCGACACAATCGACGGGCGCAAGATCTCGGACGTGGTGCTGGCGTGCGCGGGTCAGCGAAGGGTTCGGCCGCTGATGATCTGGTAGCCGATCCACAGGCCGCCATTAGCCTAGAAGATGGTGGTGCTCCGGCCCCGTGCCGTCGCCGAACGTCCCCTGCGCGCGACAGATGCCCCAGACGCGGGTTTCGCCGGCTTCGTCGGCCGACTGCGGGCCGCACCGACAAGCCCGGAGCGCGAATCTCGGGCCCTAGCCTAGCCTAGCCTAGCCTAGCCTATAGATAGCCTAGCGGCGCTGATGGGGCGCGCGATGCTGGGCGGAAGGGAGCTCGGAGATCGTTCTTGACAGCAACGCGAAAAGTGCTATCACTTAGATACTACTTTTCGAAGAGGTTCCTGAGGAGGCATCCCGACGAACGCACCCAACCACAACACCCCGCAAAACGACTGCGCGAGTGGTGGGCATGTCCCTCGCGATCCGGCTTGCAACGCCTGATCTTCCCATGGGAGTACCGCCACCTCCGCCTCTTTGAGGTCATCCGTATTGCCGGTGGCATCGTCGCGGCCGGCATCGGCGCATTCATACTCTCGTACGGCGCTTACGGAATGGACAGCCTTCTTCCTGGTTGTCGGGGCGCTGGATCTCGCGGCTGGCTACCGGGAGATCACTATCGCTCGCTCCGCATCTGCCCGAGCCTCAGCCCCGATGCGAGGTGACTGTCGCGCGGATGACTGCTGGCCACTGTCGCCCGACAGATCGCGGTCCGCGCCCGATCCTGGATCCACACCCGCAGCAAGCGGCCTCGGATCGGTGCTGTCGGGTGGCGTCGATTGCGTGTATCCACTTTTCGAGTAGCGCTCCACAAGGAGGAGTCATGACCCAGGACATCCAGCAGTACCGCCAGCCCGAGGCGACCCCGGTCGGACACTCGGGAACCCGCGTCGAAATCCAGGAGCGCGCCGCCTGGTCGATCAGCGGCTGGTTCGGCGTGCTCGTCGTCGCCGCCTGTATCGCCGCCACGATTCTGCTCGTCGCGAACAAGGCCGGGGGGC
The DNA here is from genome assembly GCA_052148275.1 of Solirubrobacteraceae bacterium. GTDB lineage: Bacteria > Actinomycetota > Thermoleophilia > Solirubrobacterales > Solirubrobacteraceae > Palsa-465. The sequence goes on along the minus strand of JBKQIR010000102.1, from coordinate 183 downwards.
TTGTGGCCGTGCCGATCGTGGTCGGAGCGCTGATCGCGTCCTCGCTGATCATGGTTCAACCTGGCCACACCAAGGTCGTGCGGTTCTTCGGGAGCTACGCCGGCACCGTACGTCGTACCGGCCTGTCGTGGATCGTGCCGCTGGCGGACCGCCGGAACCTGAGCATCCGGGTCCGCAACTTCG
>JBKQIR010000101.1:0-16321 GCA_052148275.1 Solirubrobacteraceae bacterium | reverse complement strand
CGAAGTTGCGGACCCGGATGCTCAGGTTCCGGCGGTCCGCCAGCGGCACGATCCACGACAGGCCGGTACGACGTACGGTGCCGGCGTAGCTCCCGAAGAACCGCACGACCTTGGTGTGGCCAGGTTGCACCATGATCAGCGAGGACGCGATCAGCGCTCCGACCACGATTGGTGCGGCCACAAGCGCCCCGGCCTTGTTCTGGGTGAGCAGAATCGTGGCGGCGATACAGGCGGCGACGACGAGCACGCCGAACCAGCCGCTGATCGACCACGCCGGGCGCTCGCGGATCTCGACACGAGTCCCCGAGTGCCCGACCGGAGTCGCCTCGGGCTGACGATATTGCTGTAGATCCTGACTCATGAATCCTCCTCGTTGAGTGACTGAAAGGCCGGCGGGCTCAGGCTCGGGGAGGTTGGGAGCGAGCGATGGTGCTGTACCAGTAGCCACCCCCGAGGTTCAGCGTCCCGACGACCAGGAAGAAGGCTGCCCATCCGTAGACGGCGTAAGAGAGGCAGATGAGGCCCGCGGTGGCCGCGACGAGGCCACCGACAATACGCACGATCCCAAAGGCGCGGACATGGCGGTACTCCCATGGAAAGATCAGGCGTTGCATGCCCGAGCGCGGCGGGGTTGCCCACCACGCGCGCAGGCCTTTTCGAGCGGTGTTGTCGTTGGCGGAGTTCATCGGGATGCCTCCTGTGGGCTGTGGTGTCGGACATCCGATCACCTACCAAATATAGATATCACATTGATATCTGCTTGTCAATCGTGACAGTGCTGCTGGGCGTCCTCTTCGACGATGCGCGGCGCTCGCGGCCGAGGCGGCGATCGGCCGACAGATCAAGCGGCTGATCCCGTTCGGATCGCTCACGGCCGCCCAGGCGACCATCGCCACCAGCTATCTCGAGGGCCAGCTCGCCCAGCGCGAGCGTGACGATCGCTCTCACGGGGAGGGCCGGCGATTACCGGCGAGTGCCGCGGAACTCGGGCTTCGACGACTAAGGTCCTCGACGGTCCCTGGACGGCCGCCAGAGAGTGGACCTGAGAGGAGAGACGTCAACCCCTGTGCCCGGCTCCGGTTGGAGTGCGCACGTGCCCCCCGGGCGCGCGCCTGAGCTGCTGGCGGACGGCAGCCTGCCCGGTCGCTGGACGCGGCGCTGGCGCGAACGGCCGGCATGGCCGCAGCTGCGCGGACCGGACGGCCGCTGGCTGACCAGCGACGAGCTCGAGCAGCGAACCCGGCGGACCGCAATGGCGCTGCGGGGCGCCGGGCTGGTGCCGGGCGACCGATTCGTGCTGTCCGCCGCCTCGTCGGTCGAGCTTGTGCTCGCCTATATCGCCGCGCTGCGCGCCGGGCTCGTCGTGCTGCCCCTGAACACGGGCTACACCCGCGCCGAGGTGCAACGGATCGTGCAGGACGCCGCACCGGCGGCGGGCGCGGTCGACGACGACGAGCGCGCGACCTGGATCCGCAGCGCTTCGGCGCAGGAGATCTGGGTCGCCGGAATCGCGCTCGACCTCTTGGGCGGAGCGAGGGACGAGGCGATCGACGCGACGACCACCGACGACCCGGCCCTGCTCGTCTACACCTCGGGAACGACCGGACGCCCGAAGGGCGCGCTGCTCACGCACGGCAACCTGCTGTCGAGCGCGACGGCCGTCGAGCAGGCCTGGCGGTGGGAACGCGACGATTGCCTGCTCCTGACGCTGCCGCTGTTTCACCTGCACGGGCTTGGCGTCGGCCTGAACGGCAGCCTCTGCACCGGGGCTCAGATCCGGCTGCGAGCGAGGTTCGATGCCGGCGATGTCGCCGAGCAGTGTCAGGATGGCCCCACCCTGTTCTTCGGCGTGCCGGCGATGTACCAGCGGCTGGTCGCCTCCGGCCACGCCGGCGCGCTGCGGGCGCTGCGCCTGCTCGTCTCGGGGTCTGCGCCGCTGCCGCCCGCGCTGGCAGCCGAGCTCGAAGATCGCACCGGACAGATGCCGCTCGAGCGCTATGGCATGACCGAGACCGTGATGCTCACCTCCAACCCGTACGTGGGGGAGCGACGCGCGGGGACCGTCGGGCTCCCCCTCCCCGGCGTCGAGGTCCGGCTCGACGACTCCGCTGAGGTGCTGGTCCGCGGGCCCAACGTCATCGCCGGCTACTACCGCAACCCGGAGGCGACGAGCGAGGCGTTCACCGGCGACGGCTGGTTCCGAACGGGGGACCTCGGGGAATACGACGAGGCCGGGTACCTGCGCCTCGTCGGACGCAGCAAGGACCTGATCATCACGGGCGGATACAACGTCCATCCGAGGGAGGTGGAGGAGGCCCTCGGTACGCATCCGGCTGTCGACGAGGTTGCGGTGGTTGGGCGAGCCAGCGAGGCCTGGGGCGAGGAGGTGACGGCGATCGTCGTCGCCGGCCGCCCGATCGCCGTCGACGAGTTGCGCGCGCACGCCGCGCGCACTCTGGCTCCCTACAAGGTGCCCAAACGCGTCGAGTTCGTCGATCGGCTCCCCCGCAACGCGCTCGGGAAGGTGCTCCGGCGCGAGCTGTAGATCGCGAGCAGGACGTGGCTACGGCCACGGAGCAGGGGAGGAGAGACCCGCCATGACCCCACCGCTCATAGCCGAGCAGCCAGCCGGCGCCGGCGAACGCATTTTGCCGGCCCCCGAGTTCGAGATCTCCCACGCTGTGCTCCATCAGCTCCGGCAGGCGTCGGTCACGATGCCGCGATCGCAGGACCCAGCCCCGATCCTCGACCTGCTCGTTTCGCGTGCGCTGCTGATGGCGCCGACGCCGACAAAGTGGCCGCCTGGAGATGCCCCCGCGCGCCGCTCGGTCACACGAGCGTGTTCGATCTGGCAGCGACGCACGGGCAGCCGTCGACCGTCGACACAACTGAGCTCGATCATGCGCTCGAGGCGTGTCGCCCCGGCTGGCCACCAGCCAGCGCCCGTTCGAGGTCGACGCGGCCTTCCCGCCGCTGGACGATCCGTCGGAAGCGTCACCGCACCTGAACGTCTTCGCGATGGGCTCCCCGGCGCACGTCGGCGCGGTCGTGCTCGGCCTCCCGATCGCACCGATGTCGCAGTCGTTGACCCCCCATCGGACTGCTCTGCGACCGCGCCGCCGCCTCGCTGGAGCTCGTCACGGCGCGAGTGACCGGAGGCCGTGCGGAGGCGCTGGCGGAGACGGGTCGAACGTGGCGATCGCCGTGGTCGCCGTGGTCGCCGACAAGCATGCGGGGGGCAGGCGCCCGCTGAGCGTGGAGACGTGCGTCCAGCGGGCGATCCAGCGCCGGCGCGAGGGCCCGATCCCGGTGTTCGAGCGCGACGAGACGATCTTCGTCGTGCTCAGCGACCCCGTCGAGGTGCCGGCCGATGTGATCACCGAATACACGACCGCGATCAAGCAGGTGGCCGAGGTCGGCGCGCACAGTACCACCACCCCCGTGGTCGACATTGCGGTAGCAACGTCGACCTTCGACACCCTCGTTATGTCTCCTCGCCCAGCCACCACGCCCGCGCCCGATTCGGAATCACCAATCTGAATCCGGCGACTCTCGGGGGAGAGACGCTGGGCGAAAATGTCCAGACATACTTGACTTTTTCGCCCAGCCCCGCGGGGGTAGTCGCGCTCTGAGACCTGTCAGCCCGCGGGCGTGGCGGGTCGACTCGGCCTGCCCACCCCGGCTGCTGAGCGCTTCGTGCTTCTGGACGTGGTAGCATACCAACCAGTCGGAATGTTTGTTACGCCATGCCGCGAGGGCGTGCTGGTGCGGGTCCACTCGGAGTGCCTTACGGGCGACGTGTTCGGCTCGCTCCGGCCGCCTCGAGCTCGACTTCCGGCCACCGCGGGCCTGATCGTCAGGACCGGCCGCGAAGCGGACGGCTACCCGTTCGTGATACAAGCGAAATGATCGCGCCGGGCGCTCCGGAGGCCGATCACCCCGAGTTGCACGACGGCGAGCTGGATCGCGGTGTTGGCCGGTAGGTCTTGTGGGCGAGGACGCTCACCGTGGATGCGTGACATGATCGTCCCCGACTTCAAGCGTTCGCGATTCGGCCAGCGAGAGCGAGAGTTGTTCGCAGCGGCCTTGAACGACATCCCGACCTGGCGACTTGCCAATCGTGCCGTCCCTGCCCTCGTCACCGCATGCTGCCGTGTTCGTCGATCTCGCTCTCGTCGACCGACGAATGCTCGGGCTCCTCGTCCACGGACCCGTTTCGAGCGCCACCAGTGCCCCCACGCCACTGCTCGAACCCCGGATGCGCCACCTCGAGCAGCACCGGTCGGCGGCGGACGCGCCGCCAGCTTCAGCGGATCTGCAGAACGTCGTTTGTCCGGGTGCTGTCCGCTGCATCGGTGACACTGCCGCGCATGGCTCGTCGCGACGAAGTGGTGTGCTGGCCGACCGTGGAGGAGGCGCTCGGTCGGCTGACGGTGCGAGATCTCCAGGTGCGCGCCACGGCGATCGCCTCCAAGGTTCCGAGTCGCAAGCCGCGGCTGGTGGCGATGATCGTCGAACAGCTCGAGGGCGAGCGGCTGGACGCGCTGTGGGGGCGGCTGGGTGAGTTGGAGCGGGCGGCGATCGCCGAGGTCGTGCACAGCCCCGATTGCTCATTCGACGCCGCGCGGTTTCGCGCCAAGTACGGACGTGACCCGCACTGGGGCGAGCGCGACAAGTGGAGCAGCTGGGTGTCCGCGGCGCCGCTGCAGCTGTTCCTTTATGACGGGGTGATCCCGGATGATCTGCTGGCGCGGCTGCAGGCGTTTGTAGCGCCCCCGCCGGAGGCGGCGCTCGAGTCGCTGGATGAGCTGCCCGCCGAGATCGAGCACGGTGGCGAGCGCTACAACTACACGACGCGCGAGCGCGAGCATTGGTCCGAGGCTGTTCCGCTGCACGTGGCCGAGCGGGAGCGCGCCGCCGCGGCCGAGCTCGCCGGCGTCCTGCGGCTGATCGACACCGGCAAGGTGGTCGTGAGCGACAAGACGTGCCGGCCGACGAGCGCAGCGATGCGGGCCGTCGCCGCCGTCCTCGACGACGGCGACTTCTACGCCGGCGACGAGCAGGAGATCGACCCGATCAGGGCGTTCGCGTGGCCGCTACTCGTCCAGGCGGCGGGCTTGGCGGAGCGTTCGAGCTCGCGCCTGCGGCTGACGGCCGCAGGTCGCACGGCGCTGACCGAGCCGACCGCACGGGCGCTCCGGCGTACGTGGGGCCGGTGGGTCAGCACACGGTTGCTCGACGAGATGAACAGGGTCAACGCGATCCGGGGGCAGACGGGCAAGGGCAGGCGGGGATTGACCGCCGTACCCGGACGGCGTGAGGCGATCGCCGGCGCGCTCGCGGATTGCCCGATCGGGGGCTGGGTCGCGATCGACGAGTTGTTTCGGTACATGCGAGCGGCCGGACACGACTTCGAGGTCACGCGCGATGCCTGGACGCTGTACATCTGCGAGCCGGGGTACGGCAGCCTCGGCTACGACGGATACGGGAGCTGGGAGGTCCTCCAGGCCCGGTACGCCCTGTGCGTGCTGTTCGAGTACGCGGCGACGCTCGGCGTGATCGACGTCGCCTACGTGCCACCGGCAGGCGCGCGCGACGACTTCCGCGATCAATGGGGTGCCGACGATCTCGAGTACCTGAGTCGCTACGACGGCCTCAGCCACATCAGGCTGACAGCGCTCGGCGCGTACTGCCTCGGGATCGCCGGCGATTACGAGCCGCCGCGACTCGAGCAGCGGGCGGCTGTCAGCGTGCTGGCGACGCTCGAGGTCGTGGCCACCGACGAGACGCTCGCCGCGGTTGACCGGATCGTGCTCGAGCGCTACGCGACCCAGACCTCGGACCGTGTGTGGCAGCTCACCGCTGAGCGCCTGCTCGGGGCGCTTGAGAGCGGAGGATCGCTGGACGAGCTCTCGGAGTTCCTTACGGCGCGGAGTGCCGAACCGTTGCCGGCGCCGGTCGTGCAGTTGCTCAAGGATCTCCGCGAGCGGGCTGGCCGGATCGCCGATGGCGGCGTCGCCCGCCTGATCGCGTGCGACGACCCGGCGCTTGCGACGCTCGTCGCCAACCACACGCGCACGCGCCGGCTGTGCATGCTCGCCGGTGACCGGCACATCGTCGTTCCGGTCAAGTCCGAGCGGGCATTCAAGCGCGCGCTGCGGGAGCTCGGCTACCCGGCCCCCGGCTCGTCGGAGCCGCGAGAGGTCGCGTAGCGGAGCCCCCAGTGCCCCCGGCAAGCTGGGACGAGTTCGAGCACGAACAGGTTCGTGAGCAGGGTGTCGTAGGCGATTGCGGTCCTCCGATTGATGGCGGCGGCTTCGTAGAGCGTCTTGTAGTCGGGTTGGCAGGCGGTGATGAGCGCGGTGGCCTCGAACTACCGGCGAAGGTGAAACGGGTCTCTGTGTCCGGCGATGCCCTCCGCGTCGCGGGTGAGCAACTGCTCGAGGTATCCGCCGAGCCATGCCTCGCGCGCCTCGCACGCGTCGCCGGAAAGCCGGACGGCGGGCTCCGGGTAGCCTCCGCGCAGCGCGAGCTCGATGTAGCCGCGTAGATCGGGGTGGTCGGACGGAAGCGTGAAGCGTCGAGGTCGCCGGCGCGGAGCTTTTCGAGGAATGTCGGACCGGCGATTCGTGCGGCGAGCTCGCGTTCGCTCAGGCCGAACATCCGCAGCCGCACCAGCCGTCCGGTGCCGGGCCATGTTTCGGCTGCAATGTCGCCTCGGACGCTGCCTGTCAACAGAAACCGGCCGGGGCTGGGATCGGCATCGACAGCTCGTTTGACCGCTCCGAGGACACCGGGCACGGTCTGCCACTCGTCGAGCTGGACCGACTCCCGCTGGGCACGTAGCGCCGCGTCCGGGTCCGATTCGAATGCGACCGCTTCGGGTGCGCGATCGAGTCGCACGACGGTGTTCGCGTGCCGCTCGGCGCTCGTGGTCTTGCCCGTTGCGCGCGGGCCGGTCACGAGGATCGCGGGAAGCTGTGCGAACAGTCGCTCGAGTCTTCCGTCGATCAGCCGCGGCGTGTAATCGAATCCAGGCAGACGATCGGTCTACCGCTTTCGCCCAGCGCCAGCTACCGGTATGGAACAACCAGTAGCGCCGCTTTCGACCATCGGAGGCCTCTTGCGTGATTTTCAAAGGCCACGATATCCAGGGCCTTTCTGAATGGGCACGGGTGGTTTCGAACCACCGACCTCTCGCGTGTGAAGCGAGCGCGAGCCCGGGCCTAACCCAAAAAAACGAGCCTTCGGGTCCGCGCTTGCGGCCGGCTGGTCCTGCTCTTCGGGGTCCCGCTCGCGAGGTCGTCACGCTCGGGACCGACGCCGACGGCTGGACGATGCGCAAGGCCGAGCGGGCGCTCGAGCAGATCCTCGCTGAGATCCAGGTCGGCGTCTGGTGGCCGCCGAGTATGTCCGCCGGCGGCGAGGACCCAAGCTTCCACGAGTTTGAGTCGAGGTGGTGGGTTCGCGCGCAAGCCGGAGCTGCGGCCGGCAACTCAGGCTGACTACGAGTGGCGGCTGCGGAAGCACCTCTTGCCCTTCTTCGCCGACTTCAAGATCTCGGCGATCACGATCCCCCTCGTCGACGAGTACCGCAGCGAGAAAGTGATCGGGCGGGAGCTGATCCACACGCCGGCCGCCGCCGGGTGATCGACACGCGACAAGCACGGACAGCGGCGCGTCGCCCTCAGCAACGAGTCGATGAACAAGACGCTCATCCTCCTGGCAAACATCCTCGACACCGCCATCGAGCACGGGCTGGTCCCGAGCAACCCGGCGCGAGGCAAGCGACGGCGGCTCGAGGCAGCTCGACCGACTCGGCGGTTCCTCGAAGCCGACGAGCTCACCGAGTTGCTGGCGATCCCCGGCGGGCTCGATCGCTCAGCGCGGTCCGATCAGCGGATCGGTCGGCGGCCGCTGATCGCCGTGATGGCCAAGTCGGGCCTACGAGTGGGGGAGGGGTGCGCGCTGCGATGGCGATCGGTCGACACGGCCCATCAGCGGCTCGTGATCGAACACGCCAAGACAGCCGCCGGTGTCCGCGAGGTCGACCTCAGCCTCGATCTGATCGAGGAGTTGAATGCGTGGAGCGCCGAGCGCAAACCGCGAGCGTCGACGAGTTCGTGTTCGCGACTGCCAGTGGTCGACCGCGCGACAAGGACGGTGTTCGAGAACGCGTACGTGCGCCGGTGGTCCATCGCGCCTACCAGATCCGCCCAGAGCGCGCATCGCTCCAGTTGCGAAGATCACGCCGCGCGCGCTGCGCCGCACGTACATCAGCCTGATGCTCGAGCGGCGCCCCGCTGCCGTATGTGATGGATCAGGTGGGCCACGCGGACTCGAAGACGACGCTGGAGATCTATGCCCAGGTGCAGAAGCGCGTCTCGCGCACAACGTGCGCGCCGCTTTTGACGAACTGCGGAACTGGCGCGAACAGGGACACCCTCAGAAGTCCCTCTTGAGGCGCCGCCAGCGAGACTCGAGCTCCATGTACGCCGCGGCGATGATGCCGAGCAAATAGTCGAGCCAAGGTGTGATGTCGTGCTCATCGGTGTGCCAGCCGATCCCTGCCGCCCGGAGCGCCTTGTAGGATGTCTCGCTGCTCTCCTGTACGAGCCGCTCGAGGCTGACGTACCGCCCCACTTCGTAGCCCGCTTGGTAGAGCAGCAGCAGCGTCAGCAGACGGCCCATGCGACCGCTGCCGTCGCGGAAGGGGTGGATCGCGAGGAAGTCGAAGAAATAGCAGCCCGCCAGCAGGAGCGGGTGGTACTCGCCAGAGCGCGTCGCGCGGTCGAAGCGCTCGTGCAGATCCTCGATCGCGGCCGGTGTCTCGGCTGCGGACAAGGTTCTGGTCCGCACGAACCGCGTTACGTCGGGACGGACCTCCTCGATCGAGTTCTCGACCGTCTTCCAGCGTCCTGCCGGCACGCCCGTGAACTGGTACAGCTCGCGATGCAGCTGCTCGATCACGCTCGGCTTGAACGGGATCTACGGCGCGCTCGCATGGATCGTGTCGAGCACGGCGCGGTAGCCGGCGATCTCCGCCTCGGAACGGTTCTCCGGCGTCGTCTTCTCCTCCACCAGCTCGACAACACGCGCATGGGGAGCCGTCACGTCCTCGATCGCATCGAGGACTCGACGCTCTGGATCCGGGCGATCTGGATCAGAGTCTTCAGCGCTTCGGGGTGCTGCAGGCTGAACGCGCGCTCGCTGCCCTGGCTCTGGTCGATCACGCGCAGCGCGACGGTCATCGGCGCGGGGACCATCCCGATCTGTCGCTCGAGCGTCCTGAACGTGTGCCCGAATGAAACGTCGCACTAACCACGCCGAACGTGGCACTTTGGGCGGACTCAGTGCCATGTTTGCCCGCCATGAGAAACCAGCTGGGCCATGCTCTGGGCCACTCTGCGTCTCTGGCCCACAAGGAAGCTCATTCAGCCAGTGACCCAACACAAACGCCCCGCAAAGCGAGGCTTTCCCGCCTTGTGACTTGCCAGCCTTAAGGGTCGTGCTAGCGCTCTGCTCGGCCCGCCTGTGGCGAGAGCCGCCACTGTGACCACTCCGATCCTCGAGACCTGCGTTCGGCTCAGGACGGGCATCCTGAGTGCCGCGTTGCCGGGGCGATGCAGCCGTCTTCGATGGCGCCGCCGACCTGCGCAACGCCGCAGGCGAGCAACAGCGCGCCGTAGCGGCGCTGATCACGGCAGGCACGCGCACCGGCGCCGCGACACGTCCGCGTGCGTTGCCCCGCAACGGGGTTGCAACCCCGTTGTGACTATTGTCAACACACTTGGACGGATCGCCGCTAGGGCGACACGGACCGAGAGGAGAGAGAGGAAATGGCTACCGTAGCCCGGCGGCCTCGTAGGACTGCGTCTTTCTTAGCGCAGCGCGAGGTGCTGCTGATCGATCGGGAGTGGGCCGAGGCCCGTCCTTGCAGCTCGTTTGAGGTGCATGAGCCGGCCAGCGGGAGAGCCCTGTCGCATCGGCCGATGGGCGAGCAGGAGGTTTTCGATCTCGCGGCGAACGCCGCGCGGGCGGGGTTCGAGGATTCGCAGTGGAGACGGGTAGCGGCGTCTGATCTGGGTCGGATCGAGTGGCGGAGCGTCCCTTGCGTCGACAGCGCCCGTCCACGCACACACGCACCGCGGGATCGACAAGGGTCGCGTTCACCGGCAGGACCGAGGTCGCCAAGCTGAACATCGCTGAGACTACGGAGCCCCTACCACGCTCCATTCACTGGGGGCCGGTGCGGCGCGCCCAACATTAGCCTCACGCGACTCAAACATCCGAGGAGAGGAGAAGGAGCAATGTCAACATCCGTCAAGGCGGAGACGCCTCTTGTAGTCTCGAGCAGCCCGGCGCCCGCGGCAGCAGCGGTGGCCGCGAACGCTGTTCCGATGGGACTGCTGTGCTTCGCTGTTGTCACGTTCGTCGTCAGCATCATCAGCGCGAACCTTGTCGGCGGCCCCGCCCTGCCGATTCTGTTTGGCGCCGCGCTGACGGTGGGTGGCATCGCCCATTTCATTTGCGGGACGGTCGAGCTTCGCAACGGGAACACCTTCACCGGCTGTCTGTTCAACGCCTACGGCGGCTTCTGGATGTCGTTCTGGGCGCTGAATGCGTTCTATGCAAAGGACATCCCGGCGGCCGAGGCGGGCAGCGCGCTCGGGCTGTACCTGCTCTGCTGGGCCGGCGTCACATTCTGCTTCTTCGCCGCCGCACTCGTGCTGCCGAAGGCGATCCCACTCACCCTCGGTCTGTTGACGATCACCTTCATCCTCCTGGGTGTTGGATATGCCGGCTCCCACACGGATGTCATCCACGCAGGCGGCTACTTTGGCATGGCCACGGCCATTTCCGCGGCATACGTAGGCCTCGCGCAGATCATGGAGGCGACCTGGGGTCGCGCGGTCCTGCCAACGGGCTAGCCGCTGAGGTCACCTACTGCGGAGGGGCCCCCGGTACAACCGACAGTCGGCGCACGGAGCACGACGAGGCGCGACGTGTGCCTGCTCCAGGCAGGCTTTCTCGACGCCCGATGGGTGTATGACACGTACACGGTCGGGATGGAGATGCGCAGCCTCGTCCACACGCTGATCGAGTCGTGCGGGCCGTGGAGCAATCCGGAGCGCGTGAGCATCCAGCGCGCGGTCACGCCAACGGTCAAGTACTTCGGGACTGGCGGGCATTAGCCGCATCGCCGCGCGTGCAGTCGTTGCGGCGCTACCTCTCGGTTGGCGCCACGTTCCATAACGACTTTCGAAGAAGTAGGCGACAATCGGGTCGATAGCGCTCGTCGAAACTCAACAACCGCGAATGCTTGACCGCGTGGGACGCGCGGGCACCCAGCCAGCGACGCTCAGCGAGCTGCGCGCGGGCGGGATCGACTTTCCCGCTGTCGTCCTCAGCGAGCCCGAGATCAACGGGTACGTGATTGAGCGCCTCCACGACCGCGGCCGGCTGATCGGCGTACGCGTGCTCGAGACCGAAGCCCCCGATGCACCAGTCTCACGATGGCGACAGCGATGGCGCCGACATGCGCCATAGCCAGCGAAGAGCGTCCGGGTCGAGCAGTTGCCGCGTGGCCGATCACCGGATCGCACCGAAGCGAGCGGCTCGCCCTACCCACGCAGCCCTGGTGTAGGGATCCAACGTGCGTGATCCGCTCACGGAGACGCAACCACCGTAGCTCCTGTCCGGCCGCTGCCGCTGCCGCTGTTCCGTCGCGGCGCCGCTCAGGGAGCAGGCGGTCCGAGCGGGGAGCGAAGGCCGGACGGCCAGCGACGCGCCTGGATCGTGAGGCGTGGGAGCGCAGCGGCGAGGATCCCGGACGGGCAGAAGCCGCAGCCGAGCAGGCTGAAATGGATGTGGGCCAGGAACTTCAGCGCAACACAGATCGCGGCGACGACGGCAGGATGAACCCGGTCCATGCACGGCTGGCGCCGATCGCGGGCAGCTGAGGCTGGGGCGAGAACCGCTCGACGGCGATGTCAGCGACGATCAGGAGCGCCGCAAGCAGGCGAGAGCTCCGAGCCATCCGTCGGGCGATCCGGTCGCGGAGGAGGCTGGTCGAGGAGGAAAGGCACCGATGCTTAGGCTGATGCTGAACCACGCGAAAAACAATCGTGAGATCGCCACCAACAGCGCCACACGCACCCACGATCCAGTCCTCCGTGGGAGATGCGGTCCTGCAACGGATCGCCGGTTTTCGCGGGACGTTTTCCAGGTTCACTGGCCCCTCCCAATCAAGGTCACGGATGTGGGCACCGAATGTGGAGGAATGTCCGCGATTTCCTGCGGCGTCGACCCGCGCGTGATGGCAAACCTTAGCCTTAGCGCGGGCCGGGGTTCGTGACGAGACCTCGCCTGCGCGACGCGGTTGTTGACGGGAACATAAGATCAGTCGTGATTCTCGGAGGGGAGCTCGCGCTCCTGCGGTTTGCGGTCATTGCGGTCACGGGCAGCGCGGGCCTCGGCGAACGACAGCCGCTCGGGGGTGGCGCTCGTCACCGCGAACGCGAGTGCGGTTTGGGGGCTCATCATTAATATCGTTAACGTCGGCACGTGGCACGGACCATGTCGACCGGGAGCGATGTGCCGTGAGCGCGATCGGCGGGTAGAGAGGTTCCATTGGCGATGTCGCGCGCGTACGACGTGCCGAGAGCGATGTCAACCGGTAGCGACCCGCTGCGAGTGACCTCGACCGGCGCGGGCTCGCCTTCGGTTGCACGACCGGGTTGGCCGAGCAGGAGCGATATATCGTCTGACACGTCCTCCGGCGCAGGAGCAGCATCAAGGATTTCGATGGCAGGAGTACTCATTGTTACCTCAGGTCGGATGATCGATGGACGTTGGTTCAGCGCAACGGGTCAGTTCAGCCCCGGAGCAGCGGAAGGCTGACCCGAGGACCGTTGCGTCGGGCGCCGTTCGTGAGGGCGTGGTAGATCACGCCGGGACCTTCTCGGGCTCTCGCGTGGGCTCGGACGGCGCCGGGGCTTGGTCGGGCTCGGGTACGGTCAGCGGCTCCTCCCGCAACGGCGCATCGATCGGCTCGACGATGATCGTGCGCGAAGGGCCGTCTAGGCCGGCTCGAATCGCCATTCTGATTACCTTCCTTCGATTCGTTTCATTCGCGACGGTGACGTCGCCATAGCAACACGGACGCCGTCGCCCAAGCAAGGCAGATAGCGACCCCAATCAGATCCAGCGGGTTCTCGCTTGCCGCGCCGTATCCCGCCGTGATGCCCAAAAACACCGCACAAGCGATCCCAAGCGCCATCAGCGCATCGAGCCAACCCCAGCGCGGGCGCTGACTGCGCGGAACGGGACTCCCGTGCTTTTCGCCCTCGAGCTGTAACTCGCCGGGCGCGACGTACGGGAGTCCCAACTCTTCCGCGACGGCCGCGTGTCGCCTCCGGGCCTCGATCGGGGTCCTCTCAGTGAAGGCGAGCGCGACGGGGCGCCCGAACTGGGCCCTGAACCCCGCGCGGTGAACCTCCATGCGGCCCCACGCGACAACCGCGCCGTAAACCATCTCCTCGTCGACACCGGGGACCTTCATCATTAGCGCCTCAGCGCTGTGGTAGGCGTAGAGCCCGCATGAGCAGTGCTTCGCCGGCGCCGCGTGCGAGCGCCGGAAGGTGAGACGCAGGTGCGAGGCGCGGCACTCGGCCTCGTTGTCCTCGACGCGCCAGGTCGCGTCGCTCATCACAAGCGGGACGAGCGAGTACCCCTTGAGGCGCCACGCCCGGTAACCGACGACTAGCCCGCGAACGCGCTCGGTCACCGCGCCTTCTCCCGCCCGGACAGCCCATCAAACGCTCGTTGCACCGCAACTCCCCACAAAATTCAAGGTCGAACGGAGCAAGGTGGGCCGGCCGATGTCACGATTGCTCATCGCGCCACCGTCCTCTCGAAAGCCGCGGGCAGCACCTGAAACTCTGAGTGGCATGCGATGACGGCGTTTGATCGTGCTCGGAACGTCGGCGGAGCGGTAGGGCGCTGCACGTCCGGATGCGGTGGCGGATCGGCTCGATCGATAACGGCAAGCCGTTGAGCGCCGCGCTCGCGGCGGAGGTCGTGCTTGCGGCGACGTCTTCCACCGGACGCAGCAGCTCAAACGTGCTGCCGCTGCGCGCTTGCACCCGCGCCCCATCGACCGCAAACAACTTCGGCGGCTCCAAGAACATCGCAACCATCTCTCTCTCCACAACGTCGGCCTTATCTGATGGCCCGACGTGTTTGTAACAATAGCCATAAGGGGGTTGCGCTCCCGTTGCGCATCGCGCGCAAGCGTTCGCCGCAGCGCCGAACGCGAGCGGGCCTGGACGATCCGGGCTCGGCTCACCGGCACTCTCGAGCACGCTGCCCCGCGGCCGGTCCCCGAAGCCGCACCCTCGCGAGGAGCCTCGCAAAGGGCAAACGGAGAGCGTAAGCGCCGAGCTCGCGACCCCCCGCCCTTCGCGCAATGCCGTCGCCTTTACGCGTTAGGGCTCAGGAATAAAATTAGCGCACTGTGGCCGTCGAGCAGGCCGGCTATCGAGGGTCGCGAGCACCGATTGGATCAAGCCGGCCGCCGGCGCGAACGGCGAGAGCGCGCGCGCCTCCTCGAGCTCGCTGCCGACGAGCCGCAACGGCGCGCCGTTCTGGTCGGGCGCGACGCCCGCGGCAAGGCTGCGCTCCCAGCTCGCGCGGATCAACCGCCGGAGCTGCGAAGAGCTCCGCCCGTCCAACCCATCCTCGTGCACGCTGCGCAGCCAGCGAGAGCGCGCTGTCGGATCAGTCGTGACGTCCGGGGCTACCCAGGGATTCGCCGTTGGGGAAGCCCTCGCGCGGTCCTGCCGAGGATCTCGGTTGGGCTGGCGCTCGCGTTCGCGTGAACGCGTTCAAGCCGGAGCGATCCCAGTCGTCGGAAGCGGCTCAAGGCACGGTCGTGCTTGCAACGCTCATGCAAGCACTTCGGAGAGAAGCGACGACCTCAACACGGAATTCGACGTCGTCGCAAATGGCGCCAAGCACCGACGTCGCGCACGCGTCGAGGCCGCTGCGCGCCACGTCGTTGGATTGCGCCGCGAGCATAGACGTCGTGGCCGGCGTCGAGGTCGCCCCGTTCCGCACCAGGCGATGGCGCGGCGAGTGCGTCGGACTGCCGCATCGCATGGAAAGGGGCCGTGCGGCGTCGTCTGGCCTGATTGCTGCGTTTGTCCGCAAGCGACAGCATCCGACGGTGGCGTTGGCCTCGACATCGTGACTGGTCTGGGCAAGAGCGGTCACTCGGTCGGCGCTGATCTCATGAGCGCATTTCGCGCCGAGCAGAGACCTCGCCGCGGCGTCCCAGGTGGCCGTTGGAGCGGCGATGCGGCTACGAGGCCGGAGGCATGGCGCCATACAGTTGGCCAGAGGCCGCGGCGAACGGCCTTCAGGCGGCGAGCCGGCGGGTCCCGTCGCGAGGGATGATCGTTCGGTCTCGGATTCCGTCGGCAACCGTGAGCCACCGCTCGCCGGCGCGTACGGACACGAGTGTTCCGTTGAATGTCGCATCGGGGTCAGCGACGAGCCTCAGACCGATCTGGTCACCGACCGTGACCGCGTCGGTACTGGCCGCTTGCACGGTCGTGGGGACCGGTTCGCGCCAGCCAGCGCTGATCGGCCCGAGGACGCCGAGCTCGAGGATCGCATCATCTGACTGGTGGACGTGGTGTTCAGCTAAGAGTCGGTCATATCGATCAGACAGCACGGCGATCTGGGCGTCCAGTAGCTAGTACAGACGAGCGTCGGTTGTGTTGTCGCGGGCGAGTCGGAAGTAGTGATCGCCTGGATGGCGCAACACCCAGCACGCCGAGCAAGCGAGCGGCGGGATCTGACCGCGAGTCTCGCGCAACCGCAGCCCGCGCTCGCGCCCGCGCCGGCCCGCGTCCAGCAGAGCATCGACGCGGGAGCGAACCAACGAGGGAAAGCCTTGACCGCCCCAGCTGCCGATGTGTTCCTCGACCCAGTCCAACACGCCAACCGCGGGTTCGGTGCTGGCGCCCCCGACCCCAGCGTTCTGCCAGACGGTCAGCCGACGGCGCGCGAGCGCCGCCGCTGCCGCCCACTCGGCATCCTCGCCGACGTCCTGCCCCGGCCACCGGCCGACCGAGAACTTGATCGCGAACGGCACCATCGGACCTGCCGCAGAGCGAACCCGACGCTCCGGAACCTGTCAAGTCGAATGAGACGGTTCTCGATCGAAATTAGTGAGCAGCCTCCTTGTTATCGGGCTTGTTGATCCACGCGGCGGTGGGTAGCGCAGGCGGCGCAGGCGGCTTGCGGACGAACC
>JBKQIR010000100.1:0-55262 GCA_052148275.1 Solirubrobacteraceae bacterium | reverse complement strand
AGCGATCCCCGACGACATCGCCCTGCGCGAACTCGTCGAGGTCTACTGGCGCCTGCACGCCGTCCCGAACCTCGCGAAGTCGACCCGCGACTTCTACAAGCTCGCTTGGGTCAACCACATCATGCCCGGCCTCGGCGACTACCCCGCCCGCGAGCTCACACCCAAACGCCTCACCCGCTTCCGCGAGGAGCTCGAGAATGCTGGCGTAGGCCAGGCGACCGTCCTCAGGTGCATGCGGATCGTGCAGTCAATTCTGTCGTTCGCGATCACGGAGGAGCTCGTCGAGTTCAACGCGATGGCGGCCGTCCGCAAGCCTCGCTACCAGCGAGCGCGCGAGCCGCGCATCTTCCTGCCCGGCGACGTCGAGCAGATCCGCGCGAACCTCAGCCGGCCGCGCGACCGCACGCTCGTGTCAGTGCTCGCCTACTCAGGCCCGCGACCTGAGGAAGTCGTCTGCCAGCTCACGTGGGACGACATCGGCCAGCGCGCGATCCGCTACCGCGACACCAAGCGCCACCGCGTCCGCTTCACGCCGCTGCTCGCCCCGCTCGCCGAGGATCTGCGCGAATGGTTTCTCGCGTCCGGCCGGCCTGATAACAAGACTCCTGTGTTCCCCGCGCACGACGGCGAGTTCTGGGACAAGACTGACTGGGCGAACTGGCGCCGGCGGACCTGGCAGGGGCGACCGGCCGAGCCGGCGAACGCCCGCAACCCGGGCCGGGCTGCGCGCCCAGGCGCGGCGCCCGCCGGAACCCGCCCACGCGACCTGCGTTCGAGCTACATCACCCTCCGTGTCTACGAGGGCGTCCCGCTCACGACGATCTCAAAAGAAGTCGGCACGAGCGTGGCGATGATCGAACGGCACTACGCCGGCGTGATCGAGAACTGGGACGGCCAGCGCATCCCAGCCGAGGCTCAGATTCGGGCCGCGCGTGCAGCTGGTGGACGCGGAATGGACGTGCTAGCGACTCCGGGGACAGCGGACAATGCGTGAAAGTCCCTGCAAATTCCAAAGTGGGCGATCCAGGACTCGAACCTGGGACCTCTTCCTTATCAGAGAAGCGCTCTAACCGACTGAGCTAATCGCCCTTCCGTCGCGCCATCTTAGCGCCCGAGGTTCCACCCGGAGGGCTTAACCGGCTGGCACAGGCCTCGCCGCGACTTCGGCCGCTGGCGTGAACACGCGCGTGCCTGCGTGGGACGCTTGCAGCCGAGCATCTCGCCGGCGCATTGTGCGTCAGGCGCGTCCAGCCAGTCGCCGGATCCGCCACCTGCTCAGTCGGGAACGTTTAGCTCCGCTGGGCCGCTTCGGGCGGGGGACGCGTGACGGGCCGCAGGCGACCTTCGGTGGCCGTCGACCCAGGAGGACTTCGGCGCACCCGGGCGTGGGCGCGGCGGCCGGAAGCGAAACCTTGCCCGGCGGTCGCGTGCGCCATCATGGGACCACGAGTGCGATGAACAGGATCGGGAGATCGCAGGCCGTGTACCTACGTGATGAGTCGCAGATCATCCTGCGGCCGATCGCCCCGGAGGACAAGGAGCTGCTGCTCGCGGCGTTTGATCGCCTCAGCGAGACGTCGCGTTACCGGCGGTTCTTCTCGTACATGCAGTCACTCGGCGAGCGCCAGCTCGCCTACCTGACCGAGGTCGACCATCACGACCACGAGGCGATCATCGCGATCGACGCGGCCACGGGCGACGCGGTCGGAATCGGCCGCTACATCCGGCTCGCGCCGGACGCCGACATCGCCGAGGTCGCGATCGTGGTGATCGACGACTGGCACGGCCGCGGCGTGGCGCGAGCGGTGTTGCGCCGGCTGGCGAGCCGGGCACGCCGCGAGGGCATCCGGCGGTTCACCGCCGAGGTCAAGGTCGAGAACCCGATCGCGATCTCGGTGCTCCGGGGCGTCGGCCACACCGAGCTGCGGCGCGACGGGACGGAGATCCACATGGTCATCGACCTGCCCAAGCGCGGGATCGGAGCGAAGCTCCGCAGGGCGCTGCGTGCCGCCGCGGCCGGCTGGCTGTCGGCCGCGGACGCGACGGCGCGCCGGCTCGCGCCGGGCGGCCTCGACGCAGGTGCGGAAGACTTCGCTCCGGCGAGCTCCGATCCGCTGGGGCCGGGCGGCCTCGACGCCGATGCGGGAGACTTCGCTCCGGCGAGCTCCGATCCTTTGGGGCCGGGCGGCCTCGACGCCGATGCGGGAGACTCCGCTCCGACGAGCTCCGGTCTGCGCGCCGCCGATCCCATCGGGGATCAGTAGGACGGCAGCGAGGCGCGCGTTGCCGGCCAGCATAGACACGAGGAGGCGCCAATGGCAGTGACCACCGTGCAGGGCTTCCAGCAGCTCAAGCAGCTCGTCGGCTCACATCTCGGCTACAGCACCTGGCACGAGGTCACGCAGCACGAGGTGGACAGCTTCGCCGACGCGACCGAGGATCACCAGTGGATCCACACGGACGTGCAGCGCGCGAAGTCCGGCCCGTACGGTCGTACGATCGCGCAGGGGTACCTGACACTGTCGCTCGCCGTCCCGCTGCTGTTCGAGGTGATCGAGGTCACCGGAACGAACTTCGTCGTCAACTACGGGGTCAACCGTGTGCGCTTCCCGACGCCGGTGCCGGTCGGTCGACGGATCCGCCTCGGAGCGGTGCTGCGGTCCGCCGAGGAGGTCACCGGCGGCATCCAGACGGTCTTCGCGCTGACGTTCGAGCTCGAGGGCGCAGCAAAGCCGCCCTGCGTCGCCGAGATGCTGCTCCGTTATTACGCGTGAGCGCATTGTGAACGGCACCCGGTCGCCTGCCGCACGACCGGGGTGGATTCGTGAAAATGAGCGCGAAATGGCTAATTCTCAGCGGACCACGACGCCGCGCACGCCCATCCGGCTCGTGCTGAGCGACGTGGATGGCACGCTCGTCACACCCGGCAAGGAGCTGACGGCGAGGACGGTGGACGCCGCGGCGCGCCTGCGCGACGCGGGGATCGCGTTCGCGGTCACCAGCGGCCGGCCACCGAGGGGCATGGCGATGCTCGTGGAGCCGCTCGCGCTCAGCACGCCGATCGCGGCGTTCAACGGCGGCCTGTACGTCGATGACCAGATGCGCACCCTCGGTCAGCGGACGATCCCGGACGAAGCCGTCGGGCCCGTGCTCGACCTGCTGCAGGCCCGCGGCCTCGACATCTGGATCTACCGCGGCGCAGACTGGCTCGTGCGCGACCCGCAGGCGCCGCACGTGGACCGCGAGGCGGCGACCGTGCGCTTCGCGCCTACGGTCCTGAGTGACTACGCGACGATCCAGGCGGACGCCGCTCGGGGCGCGTCCGGACTCGCGAAGATCGTCGGTGTCAGCGATGACCTCGAGCTCATGGCGCGCGTCTCCGACGAGGCTCGTGAGCTGGTCGGCCACCACGCGTCGGCGGCCCGCTCGCAGCCGTACTACCTCGACGTCACGCACCCGGACGCGAACAAGGGCGCGGTCGTGGACTATCTCAGCGACGCGCTGGGGGTGGCAGCCAACGAGGTGTGCACGCTCGGCGACATGCCGAACGACGTGCTGATGTTCGCGCGGTCCGGGCTCAGTATCGCGATGGGCAACGCCGACAGCGAGGTTCAGCGCGCCGCACGTCACGTGACGCGGTCCAATGCCGAGGAGGGCTTCGCCCACGCGATCGAGCGATACGTGCTACCAGCCCGCGCAGGGACGTCGCCGGCACCCACACCGGCACCCACACCGGCACCCACACAATCCACCGCAGGAGACACCCCACCGATCGCAGGAGCATGATGAGCGCAACGACGAGCACCGATCTCGATCAGCTGTCTGTCAACACGATCCGCTGCCTGTGCATGGACATGGTCCAGCGAGCGAACTCCGGGCACCCGGGGACCCCGATGGGGATCGCCCCGGTCGCCTACACGCTCTGGAACCAGGTGCTGCGGTTCGATCCCGCCAAGCCGATCTGGCCCAACCGCGACCGCTTCGTGCTCTCAGAGGGACATGCCTCCGCGCTGCTGTGGTCGCTTCTGAACCTCACCGAGGTGCGCGCCGTCGATGAGCATTACGAGGTGGGGCGCGACCTGGCGGTGACGATGAAGGACATCGAAGCCTTCCGCCAGCTCGGCTCGCACTGCCCCGGCCACCCGGAATACCGCTGGACCACGGGCGTTGAGGCGACCACGGGACCACTCGGCCAGGGCGTCACCAACTCGGTCGGCATGGCGCTCGCGGGCCGCTGGCTCGCGGCACAGTACAACCGTCCGGGCTTCGAGTTGTTCGATTTTGACGTCTACGCGCTCGCCGGAGACGGCTGCATGATGGAGGGGGTCGCCTCCGAGGCCGCGTCGCTCGCCGGCCACCAGCAGCTCTCCAAGCTCTGTTGGATCTACGACTCCAACCGCGTGACGATCGAAGGCCACACGGACATCACCTTCACCGAGGAGGTCGGAGCGCGATTTGTCGCCTACGGCTGGAACGTCGTCACGGTTGCCGACGTCAACGACATGCTCGCGGTGAGCCGCGCCCTGCACTCGTTCCGTTCGGAGACCGAGCGCCCGACCCTGATCCTCGTGCACAGCCACATCGGCTACGGCTCGCCCGTCGAGGACTCGCCCAAGGCGCACGGCGAGCCGCTCGGCGTCGACGGCGTGCGCTCGACCAAGGAGTTCCTCGGCATGCCGCCCGACCGCGATTTCTGGGTCCCCGACGAGGTGCGCCGGCACTTCGCGGAGGGGATCGGCGCGCGCGGTCGCGAGTGCAGCGAACGCTGGGAGCAGCTGCTCGAGGACTACCGTGCGCAATATCCGGGCCTCGCCGACGAGATCGAGCGGATGCAGCGGCGCGATCTGCCCGATCGATGGGATGCGGCGATCCCGACGTTCCCGCCCGACGCGAAGGGGATGGGCACGCGCGAGTCCTCGGGGCACGTGCTGAACGCGATCGCTGAACGTGTGCCGTGGCTGCTCGGCGGCGCCGCCGACCTCACGCCTTCGACGAAGACGCGGCTGACGTTCGACGGCGCCGGCGACCTGCAGCCCCCGACGCCGGGGGGGCGCAACGTGCACTTCGGCGTCCGCGAGCACGCGTCCGCCGCGATCGCGAACGGCATGGCGGTGACGAAGCTGCGCCCGTTCTGGTCGGGCTTTCTGATCTTCTCCGACTACGCGCGCGGGGGGATGCGGCTCTCCGCGCTCATGGAGGTCCCCGTGATTCACATCTTCACGCACGACTCGATCGGCGTCGGCGAGGACGGTCCGACGCACCAGCCGGTCGAGCAGCTCGCGTCGCTGCGGGCGATGCCCGGCCTGCTCGTCTTCCGGCCCGCCGACGCAAACGAGGTGGCCGAGACCTGGCGGGTCGTGATGCGCCTGCGTCACGAGCCGGCCGCGATCGTGCTGAGCCGCCAGGCGCTGCCGACCTTCGATCGCGCGGAGCTCGGCGACCCCGCCGGTGTCGCCCGTGGCGCCTACGTGCTGGCGGATGCGCCCGGCGGACGGCCGGATGTGATCCTGCTGGCGACCGGCTCGGAGGTACAGCTGGCGCTCGGGGCGCGGGACGAGCTCGCGACGGAGAAGATCGCAGCGCGGGTCGTCAGCATGCCCTGCTGGGAGCTGTTCGAGCAGGAGTCCGTCGAGTACCGCGATTCCGTGCTGCCGCCAGATGTTCACGCGCGCGTGGGGATCGAGCAGGCCTCGAAGCTCGGTTGGGACCGTTGGGTCGGGGACCACGGGCAAATCGTCGGCATGGACACATTCGGCGCCTCGGCGCCGCTCAAGCAGTTGCAGGGCAAGTTCGGTTTCACCCCGGACAAGGTGACGGCGGTCGCCCGCAGCGTCGTGGCCGCCAGCAGGGGTTGACGGCCGGCCGCGGTCGGCCACGACGAGAGGAGAGCAGATGAACAGCCGCACGCAGACGCTCCATGAACGGGGCCAGAGCCTCTGGCTCGACAACATCACCCGCACGATGCTCGACGACGGCACGCTCAAGCGCTACATCGACGAGTACTCCGTGACCGGACTGACATCGAACCCGTCGATCTTCGATCACGCGATCACGACCGGCGCCTACGACGACGCGATCCGCGAGTCGGCGGAGCACGATCACGACCCTGAAGCGCTGTTCTTCCTGCTGGCCATCGAGGACCTGCAGCGAGCCGCCGACATGTTCCTGGAGATCCACGAGCGGACCGACGGTGTGGACGGGTGGGTCTCGCTCGAGGTCTCGCCCGAGCTCGCCCACGATACGCAGGCGACCGTCGCCGCCGCCGTGGACCTGCACCGGCATGCGGCCCGCACGAACCTGTTCATCAAGATCCCCGGCACCCCCGAGGGCCTGCCCGCCGTCGAGGAGTGCATCGCCGCCGGCGTACCCGTGAACGTGACGCTGCTGTTCGACGCCTCGCACTATCTCGCGGCCGCCGACGCCTTCATGCGCGGTATCGAGCGACGGATCGAGATGGAGCTCAACCCGGCCGTGGGATCGGTGGCGTCGGTGTTCATGTCGCGCTGGGACAAGGCGGTCGCCGGCAAGGTGCCCGAGGAGCTGGGCGGTCAGCTTGCGCTCGCCGTCGGCAAGGACACCTACCACGCCTACCGCCAGCTGCAGGACTCCGATCGCTGGCAGCGGCTCGCGGGCGAGGGCGCGCGCCTGCAGCGGTTGCTGTGGGCGAGCACCTCGACCAAGGACCCGACGGCGCCCGACGATCTCTACGTGCACGGTCTGGCGGCGCCGTTCACCGTGAACACGATGCCCGACGTGACGCTCGAGGCGTTCGCCGACCACGGCGAGGTCGGCGACCCATTGCCCGCCGACGGCGGCGACAGCGCCGAGGTGCTTGCGCGCTTCGCTGCAGCCGGGGTCGACGTCAAGGCGCTGGCGGCTCAGCTGCAGTTCGATGGAGCGGCGTCATTCGTCGACGCATGGAAGGATCTGATCTCGCGCATCCAGACGCAGACGGAGGTCGTGAGTTGACGACGGAGCTGAACAGCATCGATCTCAAGCCGCTCACCGAGCGTCCCGCCTGGCACGCGCTGCAGGCACACCACCGCCAGATCGCCGGGCAGCACCTGCGCGAGCTGTTCGCGCAGGACGCGAGCCGCGGCGAGCGGCTGTCGGCGGACGCGGTCGGCCTTCACCTCGACTACTCAAAGCACCGGATCACCGACGAGACGATGCGGCTGTTGGTGGCGCTCGCCGAGGAGTCCGGCGTGCGCCGGCGGATCGAGGCGATGTTCGCAGGCGAGCGGATCAACACCACCGAGCGCCGCTCGGTCCTGCACGTCGCGCTGCGGATGCCGCGCGAGGCGACCATGATTCTCGATGGCGTCGACATCGTCAGGGAGGTCCACGACGTCCTCGATCGCATGGCCCTGTTCGCAGACGCCGTACGGTCCGGGGAGTGGACCGGCTTCACCGGCAAGCGGATCCGCAACGTCGTGAACATCGGGATCGGCGGCTCGGACCTCGGTCCGGTGATGGCCTACGAGGCGCTGCGCCACTTCTCCGCGCGCGACATGACCTTCCGCTTCGTCTCCAACGTCGACTCGACCGACATCGTCGAGGCGACGCTCGACCTCGATCCGGAGGAGACGCTGTTCATCGTCTCCTCGAAGACTTTCACGACGCTCGAGACGATGACCAACGCCCAGTCCGCGCGCGCTTGGCTGCTGGCGGCGCTGCACGATGACGCGGCGGTCGCGCGCCACTTCGTCGCGGTCTCCACCAACGCGGAGGCGGTCAGCGCCTTCGGGATCCACACCGACAACATGTTCGGGTTCTGGGACTGGGTCGGCGGGCGCTACTCGATGGACTCGGCGATCGGGCTCTCGACGATGGTTGCGATCGGACCCGAGCGCTACCGTGAGCTGCTGGACGGCTTTCACGCGATGGACGAGCATTTCCGCTCGGCGCCGTTGCAGGAGAACCTGCCAGTGCTGATGGGCCTGCTCGGGGTCTGGTACCGCGACTTCTTCGGTTTCCAGACGGTCGCCGTGCTGCCCTACGAGCAGTACCTGAAGCGCTTCCCGGCGTACCTGCAGCAGCTGACGATGGAGTCGAACGGAAAGCACGTGACGCTGTCCGGCGAGCCCGTAGAGGCCGATACGAGCGCGATCTACTGGGGCGAGCCGGGGACCAACGGCCAGCACAGCTTCTACCAGCTGCTGCACCAGGGCACGACGATCGTGCCCGCCGACCTGATCGGCTTCGCCCGCACGCTAAACCCGCTGCGCGACCACCACGACCTGCTGGTCGCCAACGTGTTCGCGCAGGCGGAGGCGCTCGCGTTTGGCCGCAGCGAGGCGGAGGTGCGGGCCGAGGGCGGCCCCGAGGACGTCGTCCCGCACCGGGTCATGGCGGGCAACCGCCCCTCGAGCGTGATCCTCACCGACGTGATGAGCCCATACCGTCTCGGCACGCTCGTCGCCCTCTACGAGCACAGCGTGTTCACCCAGGGCGTGATCTGGGGCATCAACTCGTTCGACCAGTGGGGTGTCGAGCTCGGCAAGGTGATGGCCAAGCGGATCGCACCCCAACTCGAGTCCGCGGAGGAGCCCGCGCTCGAACACGACTCGTCGACCAACGCGCTGATCCGCATGTACCGGCAGCTCAAGCACGGCTGAGGAGGCCAGACGATGGCGACTGACAACCCGATGCAACTTGGCATGATCGGCCTCGGCCGGATGGGGGCGAACCTCGTCCGCCGACTGATGCGCGACGGTCATCGCTGCGTCGTCTACGACGTCAACCCCGAGTCCGTTGCGGCGCTCGTCGCCGAGGGTGCGACCGGCTCCGGCTCACTGTCGGAGTTCATCGACGAGCTCGAAGCCCCCCGCGCCGTCTGGGTGATGGTTCCGGCCGGCTACGTGCAGGACACCGTCGATCAGCTCGCCGAGCTGCTGGCGAGCGGGGACATGGTGATCGACGGCGGCAACTCGTACTACCGCGACGACATCATGCGCGCAGTGCAGCTGCGCGCGCGCGGCATCCACTTCCTCGACTGTGGCACGAGCGGCGGCGTGTGGGGGCTCGAGCGCGGCTACTGCCTGATGATCGGCGGCGAGCCGGAGCAGGTCCGCCATCTCGACCCGATCTGGCGAACGATCGCTCCGGGGGAGGGCTCCGCAGAGCCCACCCCCGGCAGGACGCGCACCGATGGCACCGCCCAGGACGGCTACCTGCACTGCGGCCCCAACGGGGCGGGCCACTTCGTGAAGATGGTGCACAACGGCGTCGAGTACGGGATGATGGCGGCGATCGCCGAGGGTCTGTCGATCATCAAGCACGCCGACGCCGGCAAGCACCAACAGGAGATCGACGCGGAGACGACGCCGCTGCGCGACCCCGAGTACTACCAGTACGAGATCGACGTCGCCGAGGTCGCGGAGGTCTGGCGGCGCGGCTCCGTCGTCGGGTCCTGGCTTGTCGACCTGACGGCGGCAGCGCTCGCGGCATCTCCCGAGCTGGCGAACTACGCCGGCCGGGTGTCGGACTCGGGCGAGGGGCGCTGGACGGTGATCGCCTCGATCGAGGAGGGTGTGCCGGCGCCGGTGATCGGCGCTGCGCTGACGCAGCGCTTCGAGTCGCGCGGCCTGGGCTCGTTCACGGCCAAGGTGCTCTCCGCGATGCGCGGCGCGTTCGGCGGGCACGCCGAGAAGTCGGGCTAGCGGTGCCGCTGCAGCTCACGGTCAGCGACTGACAGCGCCAAACGGCAAGGAAAGGACTGCACATGGCGGATCAGCAGGCAGCAGCGACGCCCGGCTCCCCCCACCAGGCCGACCGCCTCGTGATCTTCGGGATCACCGGTGACCTCGCGAAGGTGATGACGTTCCGATCCCTCTACCGGCTCGAGCAGCGTGGTCTGCTCGACTGTGCCATCACCGGGGTGGCGTTCGACGACTGGAGCGCCGAGGAGCTCGCGGCGAGGGCGCGCAGCGCGATCGAGGGGAGGGGCGAGCGGATCGACGAGTCCGTGTTCGCGCGCTTCATCAGCCGCGTCTCCTACGTGTCCGGCGACTTCAACGACACCGCGACATACGCCCGCCTGGCGGGCGTGATCGCCGGCTCGCACATGCCGGTCTTCTACCTGGAGATCCCGCCCTCGCTGTTCGGAATGGTGATCGGCCACCTGGCCGACGCCGGCCTGACGGCCAACGCGCGCGTGATCGTCGAGAAGCCATTCGGCCATGACCTCGCCTCGGCGCGCGAGCTCGCGCAGGAGATTCACCGGCACATCGACGAGACCCAGCTGTACCGCATCGACCACTTCCTCGGGAAGATGGGGACCGAGGAGCTGCTCTACCTGCGTTTCGCCAACACGATGATCGAGCCGGTGTGGAATCGCGACCACGTCGCCAGCGTGCAGATCTCGATGTCCGAGGACTTCGACGTCGCCGATCGCGGCCACTTCTACGACCCGGTCGGCGCGCTGCGCGACGTGGTCATCAACCACCTGATGCAGATCGTCGCGTTCGCGGCGATGGAGGCACCCGCGGGGCGGGACGCG
Organism: Solirubrobacteraceae bacterium; assembly: GCA_052148275.1. Classification (GTDB taxonomy): domain Bacteria; phylum Actinomycetota; class Thermoleophilia; order Solirubrobacterales; family Solirubrobacteraceae; genus Palsa-465. The sequence goes on along the minus strand of JBKQIR010000100.1, from coordinate 44,761 downwards.
AAGACGCTGCAGGACGCCAAGTACTCGCTGTTCCGGGCGATCGAGGACGCCGATCCGGCGACCTACGTCCGCGGTCAGTACGAGGGCTACCTACAGGTGCCCGGCGTCAAGCCGTACTCGACGACGGAGACGTTCGCGGCGATGCGCCTGCACATCGACACGTGGCGGTGGTCCGGCGTCCCGTGGTTCATCCGCGCCGGGAAGTGCCTGCCGGTGACGCAGACGGAGATCCGAGCGATCTTTCGCGAGCCGCCACGGCTGCTGTTCATGGATCGGGGCGATCGCCGCCCGGTCCCGAATCAGCTCGTGATCAAGCTCGACCCCGGCGCCGGCGTGCGGCTCATCTGGGAGGCGCACCGCGCCGACAAGGGCGGCCCGCAGCCGATCACGCTCGACATGCAGTTCGCCCGCGAGGGTGGCGAGGGACCGACGCCGTACGAGGTGCTACTGCTCGACGCGCTCGCCGGTAACGCGGCGCGCTTCACCCGCCAGGACGGCATCGAGGAGACGTGGCGCATCTTCCAGCCGCTGCTCGACAATCCACCGACGGTTCAGCGCTACGCCCGTGGCAGCTGGGGCCCGGCGCAGTCCGACGCGCTCACCGCCGACTACTGCGGCTGGCAGATGCCGTGGGACACCGACTCCTGGGAGCCGGTCTGATGGCGGTCAGATCCCGCGCGAAGCGCTCGGAAGCTGCTGCCTGATAGAGCGCATCGCGAAGCCGAGGGCGACCACGGACATGCCGTTGATGATCAGCGATACGCCGATCAGGATCGCGAGCGTGGCGAGCCCGACCTTCGGCCAGATGACGATCACGACGCCGGCGACAATCTCCACCGTCGCGATCACGAGCCTCCAGGTCCGACCGTCCGGAGCGTCGAACGCGAGCAAGAATCGCAGCGCGCCGATCGCGATCAGCCAGATCGCGAAGAACAGCGCGATCGCGACGATCCCGTGGATCGGGTCGCGGATCAGGAACACGCCGACGACGAGGCTCAGCACCCCGACGAGCGCCGCGAGCCCCCGGCTCGCCGCGTTGTGGCTGATCGCCGCCAGCAGCGCGACGATCCCGTCGATCAGGATGAAGATTCCGGCGACGATCGCGATCACCTTCAAGCTGCCGCCCGGCTCGATGAGCACGATGACCCCGGCTGCGATGCTGAGCAGGCCGATCGCGGCCGTCAGCCACCAGAGGCCGGCCACGTCCCGGAGCGCGTGCAGGGTCGGGTCCTCAGCTGTGGTCGTGTCAGGCATTGCGGTCTTCCCTGTCGTGTAGTCGGGCGCCTATGAGAAGTGCGGTCCGTCGTCCAATACCGGCCCGGCGGGTTTCGCATCCGCCGAGGGCGCGGGTGCAGCGTCGTCGAAGCTGGGTCCGGGGGGCGCGGGTGCAGCGTCGTCGAAGCTGGGTCCCGAGGGCGCTGGTGCAGCGTCAGCAGAGCTGGGCGATCCCATGCCGGCCTCGGGCGCCGGCGCGACATGCTCGCCTGCCGGCGGCGCGGCCGCCGAGGGGTCCTGCGCGGCTCCCGCGGCGTCCCCGGCCTGTCCCGCGGCGTCGCCGCCGAACTTGTCAACCGCGTCGCTCGCCTTCTGTCCGAACTTGGCGATCTTCGCCGTGTATTTGCCGTGCGTCTTCTGGTCGGCGCCGACGCTGACGACCTCCACGGCCTCGTGGATCTTGTCCTTGTTCTCCGCAACAGCCTCCTGGGCTTGTTGCTTGAGCTGCTTGAGCTTGTCGGAGAATCCCATCTCGCTCCTTACAAGACGAGGTTTGCTGCGACGCAGCTTAGTGGTTTCGCCGATGCACAGGCGGCGATGGTAGAGAGGTAAGGGGGATGCAAAAACGTTGCGCGGAGCAAAGCCAATAATGTTGATCGACTTACCTGCCTTTCTGCTAGGCTGCTCTCACGACATCCGCCGGCCGGCCGGTCGTTCTCGCTCTCCAACCCATGAGGACCAACACGATGATCCACAGCGATTCACCTCGCCAATCGCGGAGGCGTCTGCAGCGGCTGCTCGCAAGTGCCGCCGTGCTGGCGGCCGGCGCCACTCCGGCGGCTGCGCTCGCAGCCGCTGCGGCGGCGCCGCACACCAGCGCCCCGCTGAGCGCCACCTCGTCGAGGACCGCGTCATCGGCTTCGACGCCGACCGTCACGCAGACTACGTCGAGCATCGGCACGACCACCATCAGCTCAACCACGAGCACTACGAGCACGAGCGCCGGCGCCACCACGACGGCCTCGGCCCCGCCTCCTGTGACGATCCTCACCGAGGCTCGGCACATCGGCCGCGGGGACATCTTCATCACCCCCACCGGGGCATCGACGAGCTACGCCTACGGACCTGAGATCCTCGATCGACAGGGCAACGTGGTGTGGTTCCATGCGATCCCGCAGGGGCAGACGGCGGCCGACTTCCGCGCCCAGACCTACGACGGCCAGCCCGTCCTCACGTGGTGGCAGGGCACGGGGCTCGGCGGCCTCTCACAGGGCACCGACTACATCTACGACCGCCACTATCAGCAGATCGCCACCGTGGAAGCGGGCAATGGGCTGTCGGCCGACGGGCACGAATTCCTGATCACGCCATGGAACACCGCTCTGATCCTCGCCTACACGACGGCGACTGCGAATCTCCAGTCGATCGGCGGATCGGCGGATCAGACGGTGATCAACGGCGTCGTGCAGGAGATCGACATCCGCACCGGGAGGGTCCTGTTCCAGTGGAACAGCGAGGACCACGTACCGTTCAGCCAGAGCGAGCAGCCGCTCCCCAGCAGCCCGAGCACTCCGTGGGACTGGCTCCACATCAATGCGGTCCATCTCGGTCCCGGCGGCACCTTGCTGATCGACGCCCGCGACACCTGGACGACATACGACGTGAGCCTCTCCTCCGGCGCGATCGACTGGCAGCTCGGCGGCAAGGACAGCAGCTTCAAGTTGAGGGCCGCGCCGGGACAGGTGCTCGACGATGCCGGCGAGATCTTCGCCTGGCAGCACGATCCGGAGTATCTGGGCAACTTCATCTACACGTTCTTCGACAACGAGTCGTCCGGGACGCCCGAGCTGCCGGCGAGCCGGGCGGTCACCGTCAGGCTCGACCCGCGCAGGCGCACCGCAACTCTGATCGCCGCCGATAATCAACCCGAGGGCCTCGTCGCCGCTTCCCAGGGCAACGCCCAGACGACGGCCGATGGCGACCTGTTCGTCGGCTGGGGCGCATTGCCGTACTTCTCGGAGTTCAGCGCGAGCGGTGCGCTGTTGTTCAACGCCGACTTCCCGGCGGGCGTGAACACGTATCGCGCGTACCTGCTTCCGTGGGGCGAGGGTCAGCCCCGCCGGCACGGCCGCGGCCCGCATCGACGAGACCAGCGCCGATAGCGACGACGCCCAGCGGCTCGGCGGCGCTCACATGTGCCGCCGCCCAGCGGCCCGGCGGCGCTCATAAGCGCCGCTGGGCCGCGCGCGCGGGCGGTCCGCAGGCACCAAACGCGCGTGTGAGCGCACGCCGGGTCGGTGGTCGAGCTTCGCGTCGGTTGTGACATTAGAAACGTCCTGCGCACGCGTGGATCGTGACATTAGAAACGTCCTGCGCACGCGCGGATTGTGACATCACACACGTAGTGCCCAGATGTACTGATCGCATGAAGCCGCAGTTAACTCTGCTTTCACAACTTCGACACATGCCCATCACTGGTGGCCTGAAAGACTGCTCTCATCTCTTAGCGCATTCTTATGAAAGGTGCATTGATGATGAGTCGTCAAGCCGCCCCCAGCCGCGGGAGCAGCGGGGGAGCGCCTTTGAACCGTCGCAGCATGCGGCACCGCATCATGGCGATCGGAGGCGCCGGCGTGCTGGCCGCAGGGATCGCGGTGCCAGTGTCCGCAGTCGCCAAGGCGCCCGTCGCACAGGTCTCGAGGCCGCACGTCACACAGACGTCAACGACCTCAACAGGAAACTTCGATGGTGTCGGCATCGCGCCGGGGAAGATCAAGCATGTCTGGCTGATCATCCTCGAGAACAAGTCCTACGACGCCACCTTCACCGGGCTCAACAACAACACCTATCTGTGGCAGCAGCTCCCCAAGCAGGGCGTGCTGCTGAAGAACTACTACGGCACCGGCCACTTCAGCCTCGACAACTACATCTCGATGGTCAGTGGACAGGCGCCGATCACCGACGACCAGGATGACTGCCCGCTGTACAACGCGATCACCGGGTACGTCGATACGGCCGGTACCGTCGCGACGAACTCCAACTACGGCCAGCTCGTCTCGACTGCAGGGCCGAATGCCTCCCCCGGCGCGAACGGGTGTGTGTACCCGGCCACCGTGCCGACGTTGTTCAACCAGCTCGACGCCGCGCACGTGAGCTGGAAGGGCTACGCGCAGGATCTCGGCAACCCTGACGCCGCGAGCACGGGGACGCTGGCGAGCCCCGGCACGGGCCAGAGCCACGACGCCGGCATCTCCGCCTGCGGCGCGCCGTACGCGAGCCCCGGCGCCACCGGCAGCACCTCGCAGCCGAACCCCGGGTCGGCAAATGCGACCGACCAGTACGTGCCCAAGCACTTCCCGTTCCCGTGGTTCGAGTCGATCCTGCAGTCCGGTGACTGCAACCCGACGCACATCGCGAGCCTGTTCGACCCGGCGAACGGCCTCTTCCACGACCTGCAGAGCGAGGCGACGACCCCGGCCTTCAGCTGGATCACGCCGAACAACTGCTCCGATGGTCACGACGCCGTGTGTCACGGCAACAACCTCTCGGGCGGCTTCGTCAGCGACGGCAACCCGGTCGACGCGGCGACGGAGCCGATTGCGCCGATCAACTACACGGGTGGACTCTACGCCGCGGATCTGTTCCTCCAGCACGTCGTCCCCGAGATCGAGGCCTCGCCCGCCTACAAGGACGGCGGCCTGATCGACATCACGTTCGACGAGGCGTTCCCACCGTTCACCTACACGGGCAACAGCTTCAACAACTCGACCACCGACCCGGCGAACTACCAGACCTCGCTCGCGAGCGACATCGCCGGCGAGACGCTCGGCGGCAAGTCATACAACTACGAGCCGACCGGACCGAACACGCCGCTGGCCTTCGACGCCAATGGCAACGAGCTGTATCCCGGACCGGGCTACAACTCCTACATCGACCGGCCGAGCGCATGCGTCGCACAGGCGACCGGGTATGACCTGCCGAGCACGACGTGCCTGCTCGGTGGCGGCAGCCATTCGCCGGGTGCCCGTACCGACTCGGTCACGGTGACGTCCGGGAGCAGCACGATCGCCGACAACTCGATCGTCGCGGACGACAAGGGCCGCTCGGTCACCTCGACGACCGCGGGTGCGATCCCGGCGGGCGCCTTCGTCGGCACCGTCGCGGACACGTTCCAGAACGCGACCGCGGCAAACCAGTCCGGCGGTCTCGTCGACACGGGCTCGTTCACGCTCGTCGATTCGGGCGGCAACCCGCTGCCGGCGACCGGCGACGCGAGCACGATCACGCTTGGTGCCGAAACCAACGCGAACGACCCGCTGTTCACGGCGACCGGCGTCACAAACGGCGGCGGCGACACCGGCAGCGTCCTGATCAGCAAATACATCAAGGGCGGCACGACGAGCAGGGTCTTCTACAACCACTACAGCTGGCTGCGCACGATGGAGGACCTGTTCGGGGTCGCCAGTACGTCGCCCGGGCTCGACGGTCTCGGCCACATCGGCTATGCCGCCCAGGTCGGCCTCCAGCCGTTCGGCACCGACGTCTTCAACGACGTCCCGCTGGTGTGCGTGAAGGGCTTCACGCTAAAGGGTGGCAAGTGCATCAAGGTCGTCCCGGCGAAGTGCGGGAAGGGCTTCACGCTCAACAAGCACAGCAAGTGCGTCAAGGTCACGAAGCCGAAGTGCCCGAAGGGCTTCACGCTCAACAAGCACAGCAAGTGCGTCAAGGTCACGAAGCCAAAGCACTAGCAGGGCCGCTGCCGCTGACGGCTGGCGGGCTCGCGGGCGCAACCGTCCAGGCGATGACGCCCGCCCGTCACAGCGAACGTGAGCATCCGAGCCGGGCCTGCGGGCCCGGCTCGCGCCCGCACCTGAGCGCTCGCCTGAGGGCGCGCATGCCGCCGTCGCTGCTCGCGTGGGCGTCGCTTGTGGCATCCGCGGCGTTGTCCGGCTGCGGCGCCGCCGGCAGCCACTCGCAGCCCGCGCACGCGGCAGTCGCGCAGCCGCCGCACATCTCAGCGGCCCTGCGCGCGCAGGAGCAGGCGATCCACGAGCAGGTCCTCGCCTCGCTGCACCACCTCAACGACAAGAGCATCCGCTACACGCCGCCACCGAGTGACGGCGCTCCGACGGCGGCTGCCAACGGTCGCGTCGTGAGCGCGACGGTGGCGCATCCCGCTCTGTCGATCCAGGGTGACACCGTCCGCGTCGTGCTGCCCGGCGGCGGCGCGCTCGCGACGGCGATCGGCCCGAATGTCCCGGACAGGATCCAGGGCACGAGCGCGCTGCACACGCCGGCGACGTTCGACCTCACGTTCTCAGGCGTCCACGGCTCCGTGCCGATCGCTCGCGACATGTTCGAGATCATCGACGAGCAGGGACTGATCCACCAACCGGCGGTGACGGTGCAGGGCGGCGGCGCGCCTCCTGCGAGCGTTCCGGCCGGCGTTCCGTTCACGCTCGTGCTCAGCACGAACCTCCCGGCCGGCAGCGGCGCGCTGCGCTACATGCCGCAGAGGTCGCACTGGCTCGTCGCCTGGGAATTCGACGTCGAGACCGACTGACGGCCGCCACACGCCGGCCGTCTCCGGGCGAGGAAGCGGCTCCGCTGGGAGCCATCTCACACGCGGGACCGGCGCCGTCATGCCGTCGCAGCCCGGAGCGGGAGAGCCCTAGCGGCATACTGGATAGATATGTCCACGTACGTCCTCGAGCGCTTCGCATCTGCGAGGGTGCAGGCATGAACACGGGCGCATCCCTGCTCGACACGGTTCTCGACCGGACGATCGTCGGATACACGAGCATCGGCTACCGGATCCGCAGTCGCGGCTGGGCTGACTGGTATCTCGAGCGGCTTGACGGCAGGACGGTGGTGATCTCGGGAGCAACCTCTGGGATCGGCCTGGCGGCCGCCGAAGGGTTCGCGCGGATCGGGGCGCGCGTGCGCATCCTCGCCCGCAGCGCAGAGCGCGGCGAGCAGGCGCGCGCGGGGATCAGCGAGCGCGCCGGCAACCAAGCCGTCGACGTGGTCGTGTGCGAGCTCAGCTCGCTCGGCTCGGTCCGGCGGTGCGCGGGGCAACTGGTGGCGGCGGGCGAACGGATCGACGTGCTCGTCAACAACGCGGGCGTGCTGACCGAGCGGCGCGAGCTGAGCGCCGACGGAATCGAGCTGACGTTCGCGACGAACGTGCTCGGGCCGTTCGCGCTGACGAACGCCCTCATCGCGGTGATGCGCGGCGGGGACAGGCCGGCGCGGATCATCAACGTCTCCTCCGGCGGCATGTATCCGAGCCGGCTCGATGTCGACGATCTGCAGATGGAGCGCCGCGAGTTCGACGGCGTGCGTGCCTACGCATCGACCAAGCGCGCCCAGGTCGCGCTGACCGAGCTGTGGGCGCAGCGCCTCGCGGGCGAGGGCATCGTCGTGCACGCGATGCATCCCGGGTGGGTCGACACGCCGGGCCTGCGGAGCTCGCTGCCGCGCTTCCACCGGGCGACGAGGCGGATGCTGCGCACCGCGAAGCAGGGAGCGGACACGATCGTCTGGCTGGGGGCGGCCCCGGAGGGCGCCGCCGACAGCGGCGGCTTCTGGCACGACCGACGCAGGCGTCCCACGCACATCCTGCCCGGGACCACCGAGACCGCCGCCGAGCGGGAGAGGCTGTGGGCCGAGTGCGAGCGCCTGAGCGCTAGCGTTCCAGGCGATGAGCTCCGCGAGGGATGACATCGAGAGTCGCGAGGGCGAAGTGCGTGACATCGTGGGTCGCGAGGGCGAAGTGCGTGACATCGTGGGTCGCGACGCCGCAGTCCGCGACATCGAGAGTCGCGAGGACTGCGAGACGCTCGTGCGCGCCTTCTACGCGCGTGCGCTGAGCGACCCGATCATCGGCTGGATCTTCACCGACGTCGCCCGGCTGGACGTCGAGGCGCACGTGCCGCAGATCACGGCGTTCTGGGAGACGCTGCTGCTCGGCGCCCGTTCCTACGGCGGCGGCGCGTTCGCGCCACATGCGGCCCTCAACGCACGCGTGCCGCTGCGCGCCGGGCATTTCGAACGCTGGCTGTGGCTGTGGAACGGGACCGTCGACGATCTGTTCTCTGGCCCGCGAGCTGAGCTGGCGAAGACGCGCGCCGCGCGCGTCGCCCGGGCGTTCAACGCCCGCCTGCAGCCACCGGCACAGGCCTCAGGCCTGTTCGTGGTGGAGCGAGTCGAGCAGCACCGAGGCGTGAACATCGCCGTCGGCACCGGTGATCCAGCGCCAGTCGCCGCTCGAGAGGATCCGCTTCTCACCTGGTTGTGAGGGCGAGCGGAACTCGATCTCGATCTCGACACGATCGGGGTCGCAGTCGGCGAGGAGCTCCTCCTCGAGCGCCTGCCAGTAGGCCGCGTTGTTGACGTGGCCGGCGATGTCGCAGTCGGTCGCGCGGAAGGTCCACAGCGCTTCCGAGCCATCCTCCGGGGGCGGCGGATGATGCAGGCGCGCCTTGACGCGACGGTCCGAGCCGGTCGCACCGTACAACGCGAACTCTCTGGCGCTGAAGGGCGACGGACGCCACGTGGCCGGGTCCAGGTGCACCCACAGCGCGACCGCCTCCACGTCGCCGGTCACCCCGCCGGCACGCGTGACGGAGGTGCGCCGCTCGGCCCACATGCGGCCGATGCCGCTGCAGAACGTGCGCACAGTGAGCCGCTCGCCGAACCGCGGGAAGCGCTCCACGCGGATGCGAGTCCTGCGCACCACCCACACGGCGAGGTCCGATAGTCCCGCGTCGTCGACGTCAGCGTAGGCGGCATCCTGGAGCCAGCGCGCGAGCCCATCGAGGCGCAGGCGTCCGGACGGAGCGCAATCGGCCAACCCGGGGCGCATCTGCAGCTCGAAGACGCGACCGTGCCCGGGCGTCGGAACCATCTCAGTCGGTGTCGCTCGCGCGGCGTCCACCACCGGGAGGGTACGATGTCGGCCGACCATGAGCTGGCCGGCTGCCCCGAACCCTGAGCGCCTGGCGAAAGTTTCGGCTCGCCAGGGTCGGAGGGCTTGAGCCGTGCCAGAGGGGCTCTCGCCTTCCGAGGTCGGTAAGGAGATCGCCGAGCATCGCAAGCACGTCGCGCAGGAGACCTCAGCCGCCGAGGCTGGCCGCCGCGATCGCTGGCTGTCGATCACCGAAGCGCTGCTGCTGTCGCTCGTGGCCGTGCTCGCAGCCTACTCCGGCTTTGCGGCTGCCAAGTGGGGCACCGAGTCTTCGGTGACGCTCGCCAAGGCGTCGGCCTATCGCACCAAGGCAAGTCGGGCGGACCTCGAGTCGATGGTGACCGCAGTCGGTGATTCCGCTTCGTTCAACGCCTGGTTCACGGCCTTCACGGCCGGTAACGCCAACTTCGAGCGGTTGGCGATCAAGCGCATGCGCCCCGGTTACCTGCCCGCGTTCAAAGCATGGCTGGCGACGGATCCGGCACACAACCTCAATGCGCCGCCGGGCCCGGCGTACATGCCGCAATACGTGATCCCACAGCAGGCGCAGGCCACGGCATACGACGCACAGGCCGACGCGGCCTTCGCGAAGGGGTCGGACGCGGGCTCGACGTCGGACAACTATATCCGGGACACCGTCTTCCTGGCAACCGTCCTCTTCCTGGTCGGAATCAGCAGCCATTTTTCGCTCGTCCAGGCCCGCCTGGGGCTGATCGGCATGGGAGGTGCGCTGCTCGTGTTTGCGGTGATTCAGCTGCTCGGCCTGCCGGCACCGCCGTAACCTGCCGGACCCGGACAGCGCTTGTGGCTCCGGCACCGCCGTAACCTGCCGCACTCTGACAGCCCTTGTGGCTCCGGCACCGCCGTAACCTGCCGCACTCCGACAGCCCTTGTGGCTCCGGCGGCGGGCCCTTCCGGGGGGCGCGGTACGCTGATATGGAACGAGAAGGCGCCCTGACCAGAGTGGGAGGCTGAGGTGCCCGGGAGCTGGGGACACGAAGATCGGTCAGTGCAGGCGCTCGAGCCCGACGCGCTCAGAGCGCTCTACCATTTCGCGCCCGACGGCGTGCTGTTCACGGCGCCAGACGGCAGGGTCCTCGCCGCCAACCCGGCCGCCTGCGAGATTCTCGGCCGCAGCGAGGCCGAGATCTGTGCGCTTGGTCGCCAAGGGCTCACCGACCATGGCGACGAGCGTTGGGGCCCGTTGCTGGCCGAGCGGGCGCGCACCGGTCGGGCACGCGGGATCGCCCGAATGGTGCGCGGCGACGGCACCCTGATCGAGATCGAGATGTCCGCGAGGATATTCGTGGACGCCGACGGCGAGCGACACACCTGCACGATCCTGCGCGATGCGTCCGACAGGGTGCGGATGGAGCAGGAGCTCGCTGCGATCAGCAACTCGTTGCGGGAGCTGTCGATCACCGACGAGCTGACTGGGCTGCGCAACCGCCGCGGCTTCGCCGCGATCGGCAGGCAGCTGCTCGAGCTCGCGGACCGGCAGCGGTGCAGCGCGACGCTGCTGTTCGTCGACGTCGACAACATGAAGGAGCTCAACGACCGGCACGGTCACGCGGCCGGCGACGGCGCGCTCCGCGCGGTCGCGCTCGCGCTCGGTCACGTTCTGCGACGTGCTGACACGGTGTCGCGAATCGGCGGCGACGAGTTCGTCGGGCTGGCGGTCGGACTCCAGCAGCCCGCCCGAGAGACGATCGAGCGCCGCATCAAGGCCAAGCTGTCGGATGCCTCGACCCTCGCCGCGGTCGGACGTCCGATCCGCGTGTCGATCGGTTGGGCGTCGCGATCCCCCGGTGAGGCCAAGACGCTCGACGATCTCGTGGCGGAGGCCGATCGCGCGATGTACCGCGCGAAGGTGGTCAAGCAGCCCTCGGACTGGCCCGCGGTTCCGGGCTGAGGGTCAGGGAACCAGCCCGGGCCGATTGCTCAGGGAGCCGGCCCCGGGCTGATTGCTCAGGGAGCCGGCCCGGGCTGATCGCTCAGGGAGCCAGTCGCTGCAATGACCAGCGGCCATCCTGGCCGCGGGTGTAACGCAGGCGGTCGTGCAGCCGATCGTCGCGCTGCTGCCAGAACTCGAACGCGTCCGGGACGAGCCGGAAGCCGCCCCACTGCTCGGGCAGCGGCACCTCGGTCCCCTCGTGGGCGGCCGCGAGCTCGGCCACGCGATCTTCGAGAACCGCACGGCTCGCGATCACCGCGCTCTGCGGGGAGGCGAGCGCGCCGAGTTGGCTGGCTCGTGCCCGGCTGCGCGCGTAGGCCAGCGATTCCTCGTGGTCGGTGCGCTGCACCGGTCCCTCGATCCGGACCTGCCGCGCGAGCGCGGGCCAGTAGAACAGCAGCGCCGCCCGGGGATTGGCGCTCAGCTCGCGACCTTTGCGGCTCTCGTAGTTGGTGAAGAACGCGAAGCCGCGCTCGTCGGCTCGCTTGACGAGCACCATCCGCACGGACGGCGAACCGTCGCTGCCGGCGCTCGCCACCGCCGCGGCCTCGGGCTCCTGCACTCCGGCGCGCTCGGCCTCGCCGAACCAGGCGGCGAACTGGCGCAGCGGATTGGGATCGACGTCCTGCTCGTTCAGCTCCACGGACTCGTGGGTCATCTCGCCACAGTATCGGGCGCCCGGGAGTTGGCGGTCCTCCGTCCGCGAGCGCTCGGCAGTGCGAGCGTGATCAGCGTGAGCGCACACAGGCCCGCGCAGATCGTCATCGGCACGAGATCACCGGCGGCCTTCGCGACCGCTCCTCCCCCGGCTGCGCCCGCGATCTGTCCGCCCGCCCAAGCGACGTTCATCAACGCCGCGGCGAGTCCCGGGTCGAGCCCGCGCGCGTCGCCGGCGTCGGCGAGCATCGCCATCGCGGGCGCCCAGAACAGTCCGAGCGCCGAGGCGATCAGCACGATCACCACTGCGAACGGGACGACGGCCTGCGCGAGCGTGAAGCAGAGCAGGGCGCAGGCGGCCGCCGCGAGCCCGAAGCGCAGCGGCGTCATGCGACCGTGACGGTCCGAGAAGCGCCCGACGGCGGGTGCGATCGCGGCCTCGATCGCGGCGGCAACGAGGAACGTGGCGCCGATCACCGCGGCGCCTGCGCCGAGGCCGTGGAATCGAAGTGGCCCGAGGACGTTGACGGCGCCGGAGGCGATCGCCGGCAGCCCGACGAGCCACATCGCGACGACCACGTCGCGCTCGCGCAGCACGGCGATCGCGCTGCGCACCCCCTGCTCGGAGGGGACGTGGTGGGAGGGCAGACGCCATGTCCAGACGATCACGCACGCGACCGCCAGCGCGAGCGCCGTGAATGCCGCCGGGCGGCCGATCCCGCTGGCGAGCGTGCCGAGCGCCGGACCGAACAGGGCGCCGCCGATCGCCGCCCCGACGGCCCGGCCGATCATCGCGCCGCGCTCGTCCGTCGGGACCTCGGCGACGATCCACGCCAGGCCGCCCGCCCACGAGCAGGCGCCGCCGATGCCCTCCACGAAGCGGGCGATGTCGAGCGCAGCCGCACTGCGCAGGAAGGCGAATGCGACCGTCGAGCACAGCAGCAGCGTCAGTCCGATCAGCACCGTCGCGCGCGGCCCGGCGCGAACGGCCAGCGCTCCTCCCGGAAGCGATCCGAGCAGCATCCCGATCGGATAGCTTCCGGTGAGCACTCCAGCGGACAGCTTCGACAGCCCCAGCTCGCCCGCGAGCCCCGGGAGCAACGGCGCGAGCACCGCGTACAGCATCGTGTCGAGGAACACGACCGTGCACACGGCCTGCACGAGGCGTGGCTGCTTGTCTGAAACCATGAGCGGAGGGAGCGGCGGCCGGTGTGCCGGAGCTACCGGAGCCAGTGTCCCTCAAGCGGTGCGCGGCAGGCGCACCGGACTCGAGCCAGGAGTGTGATATGTCCGTTGCTGAAAAGCTGATCTCGGGCGTCGACTTCGTGTCGGTGCCGACCCGCGACCTCGACTCCGCGGTCGCCTTCTACGGCGAGACGCTGGGTCTACCGCGCTCGGTCTACCGCCCCGAGCGGGGCTTTGCCGAGTTCGAGACCGGCAACCTGACGATCAGCCTGATCAACCTCGAGCAGATGGGGCTCGAGCATCATCGCAGCCCGAATGCGGTCGCTCTGCACGTCGACGACATGCCGTCTGCCCGCGCGACCCTCGAGCAGCGGGGTGTCGCATTCGCCGGCGACACACTCGACACCGGCGTCTGCTTCATGGCGTTCTTCGCCGACCTCGACGGGAACGCGCTGATGCTCCATCATCGCTACGCGCCGCGCGTGACCGAGGGCGCGTCCGCGAGCTGAGGGCCGCGATTTCCTCGCGGGCCATGACCGGGCCGCGATTTCCTCGCGGGCCCTGACCGGGCCGCGATTTCCTCGCGGGCCCTGACCGAAAGCCGATGCGAGCGGAGCGGGCCGAGCACCCGCTCCGCTGCATCGCTCGCTTACTTGCCGGCTGCGATCGTCGCCTGGGCCGCCGCGACGCGCGCGATCGGCAGACGGAACGGAGAGCAGCTCACGTAGTCCAGGCCCACCGTGCGGAAGAAGTGGATCGACTCCGGGTCACCACCGTGCTCGCCGCAGATGCCGAGATGGAGCTCGGCGTTCGAAGCGCGGCCGCGCTCGACTGCCATCTTCACGAACGCGCCGACGCCCTCGGCGTCGATCGTCTGGAACGGCGAGCTCGTGAGGATCTTATCCGCGATGTACTCCGGGATGATCCCCTTCTCGACGTCGTCGCGCGAGAAGCCGATCCCGGCCTGCGTCAGGTCGTTGGTGCCGAACGAGAAGAAGTCGGCCGTCCGCGCGATGTCGCCGGCGATCACGCAGGCGCGCGGCAGCTCGATCATCGTGCCGATCAGGTAGTCCGCCGGATGCGACAGGCCCTCCTCCTCGGCGATCTCCAGGACCTTGTCACGCATGAACTCGAACTCGCCGATGTAGGCGACGAGCGGGATCATGACCTCCAGGTGCGGAGCCTCGCCGGTGCGCTCCTTCATCGCCTTCGCGGCACGGATGATCGCCCGGATCTGCATCTCGTAGATCTCCGGATGGATCACCCCGAGGCGGACGCCGCGCGTGCCGAGCATCGGGTTCGTCTCTGCGAGCGAGCGGACGATCTCGAGCTGGCGCTCGAGGTCGTCGGTCGGGCCCGTCTTCTCGTACCGCGCTTTGACGATCTCCTCATGCAGATCGAACGCGGACGGCAGGAACTCGTGCAGCGGCGGGTCGAGCAGCCGGATCGTGACCGGGCGCGCGCCCATCGCCTCGAACAGGCCCTCGAAGTCGGCCTGCTGCAGTGGCAGCAGCTGATCGAGCGCGGCCTTGCGACCCTCGAGGTCGTCGGCCATGATCATCGCGCGCATCTTCGGCTGGCGGTCGGCCGCCATGAACATGTGCTCGGTGCGGCACAGGCCGATCCCCTGGGCTCCGAATGACACGGCGCGCTGGGCGTCCTCGGGCGTGTCGGCATTGGCGCGCACGCCGATGTCGCGCAGCTCGTCGGACCAGGTCAGGACGGTCTCGAAGTTCGCGTCGATCTGGCTTTCGATCAGCGGCACATCGTCGGTCGTGACCTTTCCGGTCGAGCCGTCGATCGCGATGAAGTCACCGCCGTGCAGCACGAGGTCGCCCACGTGCACCTCGCCTGTGCGCAGGTTGATCTCGATCCCGGACGCGCCGGTGACCGCCGGGCGGCCCATGCCGCGTGCGACCAGCGCCGCGTGCGAGGCCTTGCCGCCCTCGGAGGTGAGGATGCCGACGGCGGCGTGGAAGCCGGCGACGTCATCGGCCTCGGTGAACGGCCGCACGAGGACCACCTTCTCGCCCTTGGCGTTCGCCTCGACGGCGTCAGGGGCGGTGAAGACGATCTTGCCCTTGGCGGCGCCCGGGGACGCGGCGACGCCGGTCGCGATCACGTTGAAGGTCGCGTTGGGGTCGAACGACGGGTGCAGGAGCGCGTCGAGCGAGTCCGCGTCGATCGTCGAGATCGCCTCGGCTTTGGTGAGCAGGCCCTCGTTCACCGCGTCGACCGCGAAGCGCACGGCCGCCTGTGCCGGCCGCTTGGCGTTGCGCGTCTGCAGCATGTACATGCGGCCCTCTTCGACCGTGAACTCGGTGTCCTGCATGTCCTTGTAGTGCGCCTCGAGCTTGCGCAGGATGTCGTGCAGGTCCTTTGCCGTCTGCGCGTTCCAGCCGGCGAGCTCGTGCAGGTCGGTCGGGGTGCGCACGCCGGAGACGACGTCCTCGCCCTGCGCGTTCTCGAGGAAGTCGCCGGACGGCGTCTCCTCGCCCGTCACCTCGTCGCGGCTGAAGGCAACGCCCGAGCAGGACGTCTTGCCCTTGTTCCCGTACACCATCTGCTGGACGTTGACGGCCGTGCCCCAATCGTCGGGGAGCCGGTTGATGCGCCGGTAGGCGATCGCGCGCTCGCCCATCCACGAGTCGAACACGGCCATGATCGACTGCTCGAGCTGCTCGCGCGGATCGCCGGGGAAGTCGTAGAGCTTCTTGAAGGCTTCGGTGAGCTCCTCGAGTGCGGCGGCGTCGAGCTCGGTGTCGAGCTTCACGCCGCGCTCCGCCTTCACGCGCGCGATCTCGTCCTCGAACAGCACGCTGTCGACGCCGCGCACGACGTTGCCGAACATCTGCGTGAAGCGCCGGTAGCAGTCCCAGGCGAAGCGCTCGTCACCGGTCTTCGCGGCAAGCCCCGCGCGCGATTCGTCATTGAGGCCGAGGTTGAGGACCGTGTCCATCATGCCCGGCATCGAGATGCGGGCCCCGGAGCGCACGGACACGAGCAGCGGGTCGTTCGCGTCGCCGAGCTTCTTGCCGGCGAGCTTCTCGAGCCGCGCGAGCGCCGCGTCGACCTGCTCGTCCATCCCCTCGGGCACGGCGTTGGCGCCGCGCATGTACGCAACGCAGGCCTCGGTGGTGATCGTGAAGCCGGCGGGCACCATCTTGGCACCCAGCACACGGGTCATCTCGGCGATGCCGGAGCCCTTGCCGCCAAGCGTGTCGCGCATCTCGCGCGAGCCTTCGGCGAAGTCATAGACCCACTTCGACGCGCCCTTGGCGGCGCCACCAGTCTGCTTCGGTGCTTGTGTGGCCATACCCCTCTTCTCCAGTTGCTGAAAGGTCGACGAAAGCCTACGCGCGATCGGGCGCGAGCGTCATCGTGACATGTCTAGTAGTTTTCCCGCCCGATGAGGCGGTTCAAAGCACTGGCGGCTCGGACGTCTTGCTTGTCTCCTGCGGCCCCGCGATACAGCATAACCGCGACCTTTCTCTGCGCGCTCGTTTTTCGGGCGCTCACGACCGCGACCGCCCGCGCCGGCTGGTCGCGGCCCTACACGAACCAGATCGCCGTCGGCCGCTTCCCCTAGCGAGAGGATCGACCGTTGCATCCCGCGCCGCTCGTGATCGCCCACCGCGGAGCCCACGGCCCCGGTGTTCCGGAGAACTCGCTCGCGGCGTTCGAGCGGGCGATCGAGCTCGGGGCGGACATGATCGAGCTCGACGTCCGGCGCACCGGGGATGACCGGCTGATCGTCGTGCACGACCACGCGGTGGACGGCGCGCCGGTCGCCGAGCTCACGCACGACGAGCTGGCGACGCGCGCGGGCGCTCGCCCGCCGCTGCTGGTCGAGGTGCTCGAGCTCTGCGCAGGGCGGATCGGCCTCGACGTCGAGTGCAAGGAGGACGGCTACGTCGAGCGTATCGCCGCCGAGCTGGCCACCGTCCAGGCGCGCGGGGACGAGCTCGTCGTGACGTCGTTCATCGACCAGGTGCTGGCGCAGCTGCATCGCATGCAGCCGGCGCTGCGGACCGGCCTGCTGATCGCGTGGAGCACGGACGGCGTGCTCGAGCGCGCGCTCGCGTGCGGCGCCGGCGACATCGCAGCACCGTCGCCGCTGGCGAGTGGGCGCCTGCTGCAAGCGGCGAGCGCGGCCGGCCTCGGTTGCCTGGTCTGGAGCTTCGAGCCCGACAAGGACGACGCGCTCCTGCGTGACGCGCGCCTGCGCGGCGTCATCACCGACGACGTTCCCGCTGCGATCGCGGCCCGCGACCAGCGGTAGGTTGCTGGACGCGGCCCGCAGGCCGCGTCCGGCAGGATCGCGCGCTCAGTGCCTCAGCCGCCGGCGAGCACGACGCAGCCCGTCATGCGTCGCGACGCCGGAACAGGATCAACGTACCCACCCCCGCTAGTAGCGCGTAGATCACGACCAGGAGCAGCGCGCGACCGTATGTGGTCGCGTCGGTGCCGCCGTGCGCGACCGCGCTCAGCAGCTGCCCCGGCAGCCAGCGGTTGCCGTCTGTCCACAGCGCGCCCTGGATGATCGCCTCGACCGGCAGCGCGTATGCGATCCCGACCGTGATCGCGACCGCCGGCGAACGCAGGACGACCGCGAGCGCCGTTCCCAGCACGCCGTAGCCGAGCGTCGTCAGGTAGACGTGGAACAGCGCCTGGAAGGTGTCGTTCAGGCCCGTGCTCGACGTCCACGCGGACGTGTCGACGCCCTTGCCGGGACCGACCGCGAACGCGATCACGGCTCCGACCGCGAACGCGAGGATCAGCGCGATCAGCACGAACAGCGCGAGCGCCAGGAACTTTCCGCACAGGAGCTTGATCCGGGCAGGCTGGCGCACGAGAAGGTTGCGCAGCGTACCGAGGCTGTACTCCGTCGCGGTCGAGCCCGCATACAGCGCCAGCGCGATGATGCCGAACAACGACGAGACGTCGACGATGCCGTGCACGAGCCCGTTCGGCTGCGACAGCTCCGCGACGGTGACACGGAACCCGTGGCCATGGAAGCCCGGCTCGAGGACCTTGACGGCACGGTTGAAGGTGATGAACGTCGCGATCGCGCTGAAGAAGAGCATCCCGCCGAGGCCCCAGATGAGCATCGAGCGCCGCCGCAGCTTGACCCACTCGCTCGAGAACGAGCGCAGCATCAGACGTTCTCCGTGGTGGTCTCGGCGCCGGTGATCGCGAAGAACGCCTCCTCCAGGGAGGCGCGCGTGGACTGCAGGCCCTTGAGCGTGATCCCGGACGCCATCGCCTGCCGGTTGAGCTCGGCCGCCCACTCCTCGTCGGCATGGACTCGCACGGAGTCGCCCTCGACCGTGGCGCGATGCCCGGCCCGCGTGCACAGCTCCGCGAGCGCGGACGCGTCGCGGGCGTGCTCCGGGGTGGCGACCAGATCGGAGCGCTGGGCGTCGATGAGCTCGGCGACACTGCCCTGGAAGACGAGCTTCCCGTGGTCGATCGTCACGAGGTGGTCGCAGATCGCCTCGATCTCGGCGAGCAGGTGGCTGGAGACGAACACCGTGATCCCCCGGTCGGCGAGGCCCCGCATGATGCCCCGCATCTCGCGGATGCCCGCGGGATCGAGCCCGTTCGTCGGCTCGTCGAGGATCGTGAGCTCGGGGTCGGGAAGCAGCGCCGCCGCCACGCCGAGGCGCTGCTTCATCCCCAGCGAGTACGCCCTCACTGGGTCCCGGGCGCGGTCGCGCAGGCCGACGAGCTCCAGCACCTCGGGGATCCGGCGGCGGTCGATCCCGCCGAGGCGCGTCAGCACCTCGAGGTTGCGCTCGCCCGACAGCGTGGGATAGAACGCCGGCGCCTCGATCAGGGCGCCGACCCGGGGCAGATAGCCCCCGGGGTGGCTGATCGGATGGCCGAGCACCTCGGCGCTCCCGGACGTCGGCCGGATGAGCCCGAGCAGCATCTGGATCGTCGTCGTCTTGCCGGCGCCGTTGGGCCCGACGAAGCCGCTGACGATCCCGGCGGGCAGCTCGATGTCGAGCTTCTCGACCGCGCGCAGCTCGCCGTAGTGCTTCGTGAGGCCGCTCGTGACGACGGCCGGGGCGGTGCGCGCCGGGGAGGGTGCGGTGCGTGTGGAGGAGGGCGTGGGCATGCGGGGTTGGCGCGGCGTCGAGTCACTCGCCTCCCCAGGCCAAGTCCCGTCATCCTATCGACATGAATTTCGCACGTGACGTCGTGGACGGCGCCGACCCGCAGCTGCTGGCGATGATCGAGCTCGCACGCGACGGCCGCCGGCGGGAGTGGAGCTTCGGCGAGGTGTCCCGCCACAGCGCGGCGCTCGCCGGCGCGTTGACGCGCCTCGGGGTACGGCGCGGTGACGTCGTGATGACGCTGATCGGCAATCGGCCCGAATGGGTGCTCGCGATGGTCGCATGCTTCCGCATCGGCGCGGTCGCGCTGCCGTGCAACGAGCAGCTGCGCGCCCACGATCTCGAGCTGCGCCTCGCGGCGGCCTCACCGAAGCTGATCCTCGTCGACGAGCGCGACCTCGGCGAGCTCGGGCGCGCCCGGCCCGACTGCCGCGTGCTCAGCATCCCCGATGCGTCGCTGTTCGAGGGGGAGCCCGTGCCGGCGGTCGAGCTGGAGCTCACGGACCCGTGCCTGATCACGTTCACGAGCGGCACCGCCGGCGAGGCGAAGGGGATCGTCCACGGCCAGCGCTACCTGCCCGGCCAGCGCCTGCAGGCCGAGCACTGGCTCGGCGGCGGTCCCGGAGCGCTGGTCTGGTGCACCGCCGCCAGCGGCTGGTCGAAATCCGCGCGCAATGTGTTCATCGCGCCGTGGATCGCCGGCTCGGCGGCGCTGCTGCACGACGGCCGCTTCGACCCGCAGGAGCGCCTCGCGATCCTGGAGCGTGAGCGCGTCAACGTGCTCTGCATGGCGCCGACCGAGTACCGGGTGATTGCCAAGCGCGCCGAGATCCGGCCGCTGCCCGCGCTGCGCGGCCTGGTGGCGGCGGGGGAGGCGCTCAACCCGGAGGTGCTGCGCACGTTCCGCGAGGCGACCGGGCTGGACATCCGCGACGGCTACGGCCAGACGGAGACCGGGCAGCTGACCGGCATGTGGCTCGGCGCCGAGGTCCGTCCCGGCTCGATGGGGTTGCCGCTTCCGGGCGTGAAGCTGGACATCGTCGACGGCGAGCTGGTGCTGAGCGACCCGCACTCCGACCCGACGTTCTTCGTCGGCTACCTCGGTGGCCACGGAGCCCCGATGGACCGGCCGTGGCGCACGGGTGACCGCGTGCACCGCGACGAGGACGGCTATCTGTACTTCGAGGGACGCGCCGACGACGTGATCATCTCGGCCGGCTACCGGATCGGACCGTTCGAGGTCGAGTCGGCGCTCGTCTCGCACCCGGCCGTCGCCGAGGCGGCGGTCGTGGCCGCGCCCGACGAGGAGCGCGGCGCGGTCGTGCGGGCGATCGTCGTGCTGCGCGACGGCTACGCCGCCGGGCCCGAGCTAGCGCGCGCGCTGCAGGATCACGTCAAGGGCGAGACGGCCCCGTACAAGTACCCGCGGATCGTCGAGTTCGCGCACGAGCTGCCGAAGACCGCGAGCGGCAAGATCCGCCGCGCGGCCCTGCGGGCCGAGCGCTGAAGTGCATCCGGCTCTGAGGCCGCGCTCGCGTCGCTCCAGGATTGGGTGGAGACCGCTCCGCTCGCGCGGCAGTTACCACGACCGGGCATCCGGCCCGGCCTATTGCATCCGGCTCTGAGGCCGCGCTCGCGTCGCTCGAGGATCGGGTGGAGACCGCTCCGCTCGCGCGGCAGTTACCACGGCCATTGCAATCCCTGGCTGTGCGGTCGGAATTAGATAGGCTTTCGCCATGACCGTAGACCGTCCCGAGATCGGCATCGTCACCGCGATCGAGCGCGCACGCTGGGGCCTCTGGGAGAGTCCTGCGGCGCTGCTGGCGGTCAACTACGTTGGGGCGGTCCAGCGCGCCGGCGGCCTCGCGATCATGATCCCGCCCGATCCGGAGCTGGTCGAGGACCCGCACCAGGTGCTCGATCTGATCGACGGGCTGGTGCTCGCCGGAGGCAGCGACATCGGCCCCTCCCGCTACGGTCAGGCGCCGCATCAGGAGACGACCGGCATCGTGCCGGAGCGCGACGCGGTCGAGCTCGCCCTCGCCCGGGGCGCGATCGAGCGTGACCTACCTGTGCTCGGCATCTGCCGCGGTATGCAACTGCTCAACGTCGCCTGCGGCGGAACGCTCGTGCAGCACCTCCCCGACCTTGTCGGCCACGGCGACCATCGCCGCAACCCCGGCAGCTTCGACGGCTCCGAGCACGACGTGATGCTCGATCCCGGCTCGCTCGCGGCGCGCGCGACCGGCGAGCAGCTGCACGTCACCAAGTCGCACCACCATCAGGGCGTCGACCAGATCGGCGAAGGGCTCGTCGTCACGGGCCGCTCGACCCTGGACGACCTGCCCGAGGCGATCGAGGCGCCGGCGAGGACCTACGTCCTCGGCGTGCAGTGGCACCCCGAGGCCGACGATACGAGCACGATCGTCGCCTCGCTCGTGGACTCGGCGCGTTCGTATCGCGGCCGGCGCGGCTGACCGCCGCACGCTCCGGACCGGCCGTCGGCTGGGAGGATGCATCCGATGGAGTCGCGTTACCCATGGGGAGAGCTTCCGACCGAGCTGAGCGAGCTGCTGGGGACGCGCCTGCCCGGCGTCGTCGACGAGGTGGTCGCCGGCGTGCGGGCGGAGGTCCCCGAGTACGCACGGCCGCTGGAGGGCGAGTTCGGGACGCTCATCTCCGACGGCGTGCGGGTCGCGCTCGAGCAGTTCGTCGGCCTGCTCGGCCGTGACCAGGACGTCCCCGACACGGCGATGGCCAGGGCGCTGGGCAGGGGCGAGCACGGCGCCGGCCGAGCTCTGGACGCGCTGCAGTCCGCCTATCGGGTCGGCGCGCGGGTCGCGTGGCGCGAGATGGCGCGGCTCGGCGCCGCGGAGCAGATCGAGCCGACGACGATGTACAAGCTCGCGGAGGCGATGTTCGCCTACATCGACCGCTGGGCGGCCGCCTCGGTTGCCGGTTTCACCGAGGCCGAGGCGATCGAGGCCGGCGCGCTGCAGGCGCGCCGCCACGCTCTGCTCGAGCTGCTCGCAAGCGCGTCGCCGCCGGATCGGGCCGAGCTGGAGCGCAGGGCGCAGGAGGCCGGCCTCTCACCCCAACCGCGCCACGTCGCGGCGCTGGCGGTGGAGGCGAGCGATCCCGCGCAACTGGCGCGGCGACTGCCTTCGGGCTCGATCGGCGCGACGCTCAGCGCCACCAGCCTCGTCCTGATCCCCGACCCGGAGGGACCGGGCCAGCCGGCGCAGACGCGCTCGGTGCTCGGCGACCGGCGCGCCGTCCTCGGTCCGACGGTCCCATGGGAGCACGCCTGGGCGTCCGTTCGGCGGGTGCTGCTGGCGTGGCCGCTTCATGCCGCCGGCGCCCTTGGCGAGGAGCCACTCGCGCGCACCGACGAGCACCTCGTGACCCTACTGCTGGCGGCGAGCCCCGAGCTCACCGTTGAGCTGATCTCGCGTCGCCTCGGGGCGTTGGGTGCGATGACCGCGGGCGCGCGCCCGCGCGCCATCGCCACGCTGCGGGCGTGGCTCGACGCGCACGGGGACGTGTCGCTCGCCGCTGAAGCGCTGCATGTGCATCCGCAGACGGTCCGCTACCGGCTGAACGGACTGCGAGAGGTCCTCGGCGGTCGTGTGCTCGACGATCCCGCCGGGCGCCTCGAACTGGCGCTCGCGCTCCGGGCGCAGGAGATCCCCCCCAATGGGCCATAGCCGGACTCCCAAGCCTGGCCGAGAAACGTCCGAATGTCAGTCGTTTCTCGACCATGGTCACCGTCGCTCCTCGCCACCTGAGGAAATGCCCGAGCGTCAAGAATCAGCGGCCGGTCCGGCGAAGCCTCTGGCCGGTCCACCAGATCGTCGCCGCCAGCGCACCGAGCAGCACGAGCGTCACAGTTCCCCACGGCACCCCCGTCCCGTCGTAGGCGAGCAGCGGCGGGGCACCCTGGCGCACAGCGAACCACCCGCCGAGAGCGATCCCCGCGAGGGCGAAGTCGCGCCCGGTCACATGCGGCCGGGGGGTCGCGCGGATCAGCATCACGACCGCGAGCCCGATAAACAGGGAGAACGCGTCGATCGAGATCGCGGGCGCCGTGTAGGAGCCGTGGGCGAGCATCGTCCACCAGGTGCTCGTCGACGACAGAGGCGAAAGCTCGGGCGCGGTCGTGGTCGCCGCGATCATCGTCGCGGCCGATGCGGCGCCGAGCGCGAGCGTCGAGATTGGCGCCCGCCTGTAGGCCGCGGCAAGCGGCACCGCCATGAACGGCAGCATCGTAATCAGGAACCGCGGTCCCGGAACCCAGCCTCCGAACGGCGCGTAGTAGCAGATGTTGTAGATGAAGTAGGCGGCGACGACCGCCCCCGATACGATCGCCATCTCGCGCTTTCCCTCGCGGTGAAGGACCAAAATGCCCGCGATCGCGGCCGCGCAGACGGGAGTGACGATGAACAGGCCGACGTTCCCGAAGAGCAGCTCGAGCGCGGCGTGCATGCTCGGCGGCACGAGCCCGAGCAGACCGCGCGAATTGGCCGCGACCGACTCGTAGGAGAGGTGCAGGGGCGAGCCGAACGCCCACCAGTCGTACGCGAGCAGAGGGATCAGGCCGGCGCAGAGACCGACGGCGTAGGCGGCGAGCGCCCGGATCGGCGACCGACGCCAGGCGACGTAGAGAGCGAGCAGGGCGGCCAGGATCGCGAGCGGGAACTCGCTGCCCACCGCGTAGCCGCACAGCGCGCCGCCGATCGCGAGCAGGCCAAGGCCGTCTCCCGCTGCGTGCTCGCGCCGCCGGCGGCGCTCGTGCTCCAACAGGCAGAAGGCGGCGAACCCCAGGCACGCGCTGAGCACGTGGGAGAAGAACATCGTCGCAAACGGCAGCAGGAGCGTTCCGGCGCCGAGCATCATCGCCACGACGGCACCGTTGCCGGGATCCTCGCGCTCGACGAGCCGGTGAGCGAGCAGCATGATCACCAGGAACGGCAGCGTGCAACCCCACAGCACGAGCCAGTGCAGCACGGCTGGGACGTTGGACGGCGCCTGGAGGTGAAGGCTCCGGACCGCCCGATACACGGGCAGGGTCCACAGCGCCAGGCCGGGGGCCTTGTCGGAGTAGTAGTGCCCCTTGTACACGGCCCGGTCGCCGGTCGTCTGATACCAGCGGTCGATCCGCGGGGTGCCGCTGTCGAATGCGCGAACCTGTGCGAGGTGCGACATCTCGTTCCAGCCGATGTCGCGCTGCTCGACGCTGGCGGCCGCGAGTGCCAGCAGGAGGATCGCGACGATGCCGGCGGGGATCCGCCATCGAGGGAACGTCGCTCGCATCAGTGCTCAGCGAGCAAGTGTATGCGGCGGGCCGCAGCAGCAGCGCGCCGTCGGCCGGCGCGCGTGCCGGCTCGGGTCGCGGACTGCCGGCTCAGGCGGCGACGACGCTGAGCCGTGGTTCGTCCGGGGCGTCGATGTCGTGATGGGAGCCCGACGCCCGGCCGTTCTCGCTCGGCTCGGCGACATGCGGTGCGCTCCCACCGCCGCCGGGAAACGCGTAACGCGCGATCCGCAGCAGCACCTCGCCGTACTGATGCAGGAAGGGACCGCCCGTGTACGGAAGGTCGTAGCGCTCGCAGAGCTCCCGCACCCGCGGGGCGATCTCCTGGTAGCGGTTGCTGGGGATGTCCGGGAACAGGTGGTGCTCGATCTGGTAGGACAAGTTGCCGGTCATCAGGTGCATCAGCGGCCCGCCCTCGATGTTCACCGAGCCGAGCATCTGGCGCACGTACCACTCCCCGCGGGTCTCGCGGGCGAGCTGTTCCTCGGTGTACTCGAACGTCTCCGCGCCACTGGGGAAGTGACCGCAGAAGATGACGGCCTGCGCCCACACGTTGCGCACCGCATTGGCGGTCACCGAGCCGAAGAATGCGGGGATCGCCGAGGGTCCCGCGAGCGCGGGCCACAGGACATAGTCCTTGACGATCTGACGCCGTGCCTTGCCGGCCAGGCTGAGCACGTCGCGCCCGACGTCCGACCACGGCTTGCGCCCGTGTCGCGCCTCGTCGAACTCGATGTCGTGGATCGCAACGCCCCACTCGAACAGTGCCGCCATCAGCCAGTGGTAGGCCGGCTGCAGCAGGTAGATCGGGTGCCACGGCTGCTTGCCGTCGACGCGCAGGATCTCGTAGCCGAGGTCGCGGTCCTTGCCGACGATGTTGGTGAACGTGTGATGCTCGAAGTTGTGCGAGCGCTTCCAGTTCTCGGCGGTCGAGACGTTGTCCCACTCCCAGGTGGAGGAATGGATCTCGGGATCGCGCATCCAGTCCCACTGGCCGTGCATCACGTTGTGGCCGATCTCCATGTTCTCCAGGATCTTGGACACTGAGAGCGCCGCCGTGCCCGCCAGCCAGGCGGGCGGAAACAGCGAGATCAGCAGCGCTCCACGACCGCCGAGCTCGAGCAGCCGCTGGGTCTTGACGAGGTTGCGGATGTAGCGGGCGTCGTCCTCGCCGAGATCGGCCATCACCTCGTCGCGGATCGCGTCGAGCTCCGCGCAGATCTGATCGAACTGCTCGGAGGTCAGGCGTTCGATCGGGCTAACGGTCATATGTGTGCTCCCACTGGCGGCGGCCACTAGAGTTCGATCTCGACTGCGCCGGCCGCAGCCGTGCAGCAGGTCCGGATCATCTGGTCCTCGGCGAGCTGCAGCTCGCCGGTGCGCAGGTCGCGCACTGCCCCCGCTGTCAACTTGCCGGCGCAGCTGTTGCAGATACCCATCCGGCAGCCGCACGGCAGCAGCAGCCCAGCCTCCTCGCCGGCGACGAGGATCGGCGTTGCGCCGTCGGACGGCACCTCGCGGCCGCTGCGAGTGAAGCGCACGCTGCCGCCCTCGCCGGTGACAGCCGCGATCACCGGGCGGAACTGCTCGATTCGCAGCTGATCGGGACGGTTGAGGACGTCCGACCAGTGCTTCGTGAGCGCGTCCATCAAGCCGGTCGGTCCGCACGCCCACGTGTCGCGCCGGGGAAGATCGGGGACGAGCTCGGTCAGGCGCCCGACCGTGAACAACCCGTGGACGTCGTCGAAGTGCTCGTGCAGCAGGTAGCGCTCCGGCCCCTGGCGGTGCGCGAGTCGCCGCAGCTCGTCGCCGAGGATCGCCTCGGGGCGGCTGGCGGACAGGTGGATGTGGACGACATCCCGCAGGGCGTCGTGGGCGGCAAGGTCGCGCAGCATTCCGGCGACCGGCGTGATGCCGCTACCGGCGGTGAGGAACAGGATCCGCTGCGGAACGGTCTCAGGCATGGTGAACTGGCCTGTCGGCGGTCCGAGGCGCACGACGTCGCCCACCTTGGTGCGTCGCACGAGCTGGTTCGACACGGTCCCATCGGGGATCGCCTTGACGGTGATCGAGATGCGGCGGTCACGGCGGCCTGGTAGCGAGGTCAGCGAGTAGGTGCGCCAATGACGCACCCCGGCCACGTCGACGCCGACGCGCACGTACTGCCCGGGCGTGTGGGCCGGCCAGTCGACCGGCGTGCGCAGCCAGATCGTGGCGGCATCGGCGGTCTCGGTCATCACCGCGTCGACGATCCCGCGCGGCTCGCGCCGGGACCAGAGCGGGTTCAGGTAGCCCACGTAGTCGTCCGGAAGCAGCGGTGTCGTGAGCGCTCCGGCGGCACCTAACAGGAACCGCGTCGGCTTGATCAACGTCCCGTGCATCCAACATCCAAGAGAAGCAGGGCCACTCGCTCAGTTCTACGCCTCCCTACCAAGTGCAGGTCCGCAGATCTGTTGCAAAACGCACAGAACATTCAGCGTGCGAGGCGAATGGGCGGCTAAGCTGTGATCAATCCACTGGCACGGGGAACTGATGTCGGACACGGAGCTGCTGGCGACTGCCGCTCAGACCGGTCCGCCGTAGAGCGCCATCGTCCTGGCCATGCCGCCGTCGACGCAGACCGTCTCGCCGGTCAGGAACCTTGCGGCGTCGGAGGCGAGGAACGCCACCACCTCGGCGATGTCGTCCGGGTGCGACCATCGGCGCAACGGCGTGAGCGCTTCGATCTCCTCGATCACGCCGGGAATCGCCCTGTTGCGCGCCCACATCTCGGTGTCGACCGCCCCCGGGGCCACAGCGTTGACGCGGATCCCGTGCGGGCCGAGCTCGATCGCCAGCGAGCGCGTCGCCGCGTCGATCGCGCCCTTCGTCGCCGCGTACGCCGCGCGCCGTGGGGTTCCGACGATCGCTGATACCGAGGAAACGTTGATGATCGCGCCGCGTTCGCGTCGCACCATGCCGGGGGCGAGCGCGGCGATCATCAGCAGCGGTGCGCGCACATTGACGGCATACATCCAGTCGATCAGCCCCGCGTCCAGCTCCTGGACCGGAAGCCGTGCGGCCACGCCCGCGTTGTTGACGAGCACGTCGACTGCACCGAGCCGCGCCTCCGCCTCGCCGGCGAGGGCAGTGCAAGCGCCGGGGTCCGAAAGATCGCCCACGAACGTGAGCGGTGCGTGACTGAGGCCCTTGGCGACCGCCTCGAGGGCGGTGCCGTCGCGGGCGACGATCCCGACGCGCGCTCCGCCCCGGTCGAGCGCCAGCGCGATCGCCGCCCCGATCCCGCGGGAGGCGCCGGTGACGAGCGCGGTGCGGCCCGAGAGCGGGTTGGCGTCCATGCTCCTACGTTCGCGCTTCGATCCGGGCGCCGGGGGCGTCGGGATCGAGCGCGAACGCCGCCACCCGCAAGTTCGGATCGAGCGCCGCAAACACCTCGTCGACCAATGTCCCGGCAGAGGCCGCAAAGGTCTCGATGTCCACGGGAACTCGCGCGGTGCTCACCACCTCGGCGCTGCCGTCGTAGGTGCTCATCAGCACGCCGCGCCCCGGCCGCAGGTCCTCGACGTCCCACAGCACGCGATCGGCTTCCTCGCCGCCGCGCCCGGCGCGCAGCGCGTATCCGAGCAGGTATCCGGGCGTGCCGGTGGTCGTGGCCACCCAGATACGAGGTGTGAAGATCGGGCCGTCGGGCTCATAGCCGTGCTGCCTCCACGCCGCGAGCGCATCACTGCCGGCGGCCAGTTGCTCGGCGATCGGGACCACCTGAGAGCCGTTGCCGACCACGACCCACGATCCGCGGCGCGCGGCGGCGACGTAGTGGCGCAGCGGGTCGAACTGCCCGGGCTCGAGCCCCTGGACGGCGACGTCCTCGCGCTCGAGGATCGCCAGCCGGCGCTGCCGGGACGAAGGGCTGCGTCCGGTCAGGAAGTACACGATGCAGCGAGAGCCACCTTGCGAGCGCGCGGCCACCAGGCCACGGCCGGGGTACGGTCTCGACTGCAGCGCAGCGGTGATCGTCGTGGGCACGCCGTGAGCCTACAGGCCAACGCGTTCGCCGCCGGCGCTCACGTTCCGGACAGCTCTGCCGGGAGCGCCTTCGGGCCGTCCGGGTACAGCTGGGCGAGTCGCTCGGGCGTCATCTCGAGCGTGTTCGCCGGCTCGACCGGGGCGCCGATCACGAGCCACAGTGCGTCTGCATCGGTGTCGTTGAATACCTGACGCACCGTGTCGGGCTCAACGAGCAATGCCGACAGCGGCGCGAGCGTCAGCAGCTCGCCTTCGACCCGGACCCGGCCGGTGCCCTCGAGCACGACGTAGAGCTCGTGCTGGCGGAAATGGCGGTGGCGGGTCGAAGCCTGCCCCGGCCGCAGGCGCCACAACCGCGCCCCCAGCGTCTGGGCGCCGAGCTGGCGGGCGAGGTCGGTGTTGAGCACCCCCATCTGGTTGGACGGGCGCCAGAACGCTTCGGCGGCGGGAAGGACGGAGTAGCCCACGGCGCCAGCTTAATGCAGCGTCAGCGGCAGTCGGGGCAGTCGCCCCGGAGCGTGACCTCGTGGTCGGTCGTATGAAAGCCGAGCCGATCGGACAGCTGGTCGATCGACCGTTCGAGCTCGGGGTCGCAGAACGGGACGAGCCTGCCGCAGCGGTCGCACAGCAGATGGTGGTGGTGCTCGCCGGCCGGATCGGCCGGCTCGTATCGGGCGGTCCCGTCGCCAAGGTCGAGCCGGTTCACGAGCGCGTGCTCGTGCAGCAGCTCGAGCACCCGGTAGATGCTCGCTCGGCCGACCGGGCGCCCGCCCTCGCGTCCGCCTCGCAGTGCATCCTCGATCTCGAGCGCGCTGAGCGCGCAGTCCTGCCGCGAGAGGAGCTCGATCAGCTTGTCGCGCGCGGCGCCGCGGTGATGGCCCGCGCGCTGGAGCACCTCACGCGCATGCTCCGCCCATTCCTCGCCTGCGTCTGCATGGGAGTGCGCGCCCGCGCCGCCGTGGCTGTGTGCGTCCATGCCGTAGGGCGTGGGCGTATGCACGTCACGAAGAATAGTGCGACGGAAAACGGATTGAGAGTGGGAACGGATCTCCTACGACATAGAGTGAGACTTGATCTCGTTTTATGGTAGCGTGTAGCGCGCCGAGCCCGCTTCCTTGGCCGGTCGGCTTCTTCGTCGGCACGCTCAGTGCGACGAGCTACGCCATCGGTCGCCTGTGGGCTTTCGCGAGGCGCAACCGGCAGTCGCGAGGCGGCCGGCTCTCGCATGAGCCGCCGCCGCGGCCACTGGAGCTGATCGCCTGACGCCCATTCCCGCGCCGCCTGCCCTGCGCCTTCGACCGCGCGCGGCGTGACGCGATCCCGACGCCGGCGCGCTCGCTACAGCGGCTCGCCCGGCGCAAGGTCGGCCGGCAGCGGAACCTCCTGTGGAGGTGCGCCGGTCTGCTGCTCCCAGGTGACGAACGCCTCGCCGTCGCGCCCTTCATGCTGGGCGGCGCCGCCGAGTGCGAGCAGGAGCACCCTGCCCGGCCCGGGGTTGACGAGTTGCCGGCGGACCTGCGGCGCGACACGGATCAGCTCGTCCTGCTCGAGCTCCCTCGGCTCGCCCTCGATCATCAGCGTGAGCCTGCCCTCGAGCACGAGGTAGACCTCCTCCTGGCGCGCGTGGCGATGGATCCGCATGCGCTGCCCCGGCTGCAGCACGATCTGGTTGATCCCGAACGACGTGACACCGAGCGCGCGCCGCAGGGCGACGAAGCGCTCGGTGGTGTCCGGATCGAGTTTGGTGACGCTGGTGCCCTCTTCCATGCTGGGATCTTCGCATGCAGGGGCGTCGTCCACCGGCGGCGCGAGCCCAACGAGCGGAACCCTGCGTCGCCGCTCAGATCAGAGTCGGCGCGCGCTCGTCGTCAGGCTCGACGATCGGTGCGCGACAGTGGGCACCGATGCAGGCGCGGACCATGTCGGGATCCTCGGGCGTGATCACCGGTCGCACTTGACGTCCGAGGTCGAGCACGAGCCCGACCTGCTTGGACGGACGGCTCGGATCGAGGCTCGCCCAGTAGCGGGGATTGGAAGTGCCCCAGATGCGCCCACGCCCGCACATAGCGCTGATCTTGAAGACGCGAACCTCCTGGATGCGCTCGTAGGGGATGGTCTTCGCGCCCCAGGGGAAGTAGTAACCGCGGATCACGATGCCGTCGTCGGTGCAGTCGATCCAGCGATCGTGGTACGTGGTGGTCATCTGCTCGTCTCCTACATCAGCTGCTCGGCCCGGCGCGGGCTCAGCAGGCGGGGTGGCCTGGTCACCCACCCATGAAGTATCCCCCTATTCCGGCTCGCGACGCGAAATTCAGAGATCTCTCATGTTCCTCGTCGCGGCGCTGATGACGAGCCCTCCTGTCGCCGACGTCAGGCCGTCTGCGCTCTGGCTGCGAGCGCGAGTCCGAGCACCCTCAGCTGCTGGCGTACCAATCGACGGAGAAGCCATCGCCGGCCGCGTCGAGCGCCCCCGGCGCCGCCAGCAGCCCCGACCCGACCATCTCGAGGGATTGGGGATCAAACGCCGAGATCGAGCCGCTCGTTGAACCGTCAGTGGCCCCAGCATCGCTGAACGTCACGCTGCCGAAGTCCGACAGCGAGGCGAACGAGCCGACCCATGGCCGTTCCGCGATCCACTCCACAGACGACTGCTGCGGGAGCGGCGACGGCGAGGCGATGTCGGTGCTGTAGCTCCAGTGCTCGGTCGTGTCGGCGAGCGCGAGTACCCAGGTCGAACCCGTGACGCTCACCGAGGCGGTCATCGCGTCGCCTGCCAGAACCTGATGGCCCGACGTGGGGAGCGGCACCTCGGCGCCGCCGTTGATCGCGTTGTCGCCATACATCTCGTACCAGGCTCCGTAATAGGCCGTGCCCGAGAAGCAATCCGCCTCGGTCCCGTCCTGCTCGACCGTGCCGTCGCCGTCGCCGTCGATGCCGATCCACTGAGAGGAGTAGGTCGTCGTGTCCGCGGGGCAGGTGACGCTCGGCACGGTCCAGCTGCCGTTCACGCTGCTGAACGTGCCCCCGGTGGCGGCGTAGCCGGACCAGTTCTCGGATTCGAGGTCGACGTACAGCGTTGCGGCGTTGCTGGTCGCGCTGCCGGCAGAGTTGCTGAACACCGCCCGGTACTCGTAGCCGCTCTGGCCGGAACTCGGAGTGAAGGAGTAGCTCGTCGCGGTGGCGCCGTCGATGTCGCTCCAGGAGCCGCCGCCGTTGCTCGAGTTCTGCCATTGGACGTCTGGTGCCGGCGTTCCCGACGCGGCGGCGGTGAACGTCGCGGACGCGCCGGTGGCGACCGTCTCGCTGGCCGGCTGGGTCGTGAGAAGTGGTGCGCCGGCGCTCGGTGGGGCGGGCGTGGGGGCCGTCACCGTCAGGGTGGCCGCGTTCGTGGTTGCGCTGCCGGCAGAGTTGCTGAACACGGCGCGGTACTCGTCGCCATCCTGGTCAGAGGCAGCCGTGAACGAGTAGCTCGTCGTGGTGGCGCCGTCGACGTCGCTCCAAGAGCCGCCATCGTCGCTCGAGACCTCCCACTGCACAGTCGGTTGCGGGCTGCCGGTGGCGGCGGCGGTGAAGATCGCAGGACTCGCGCTCTGCACGCTCTCGTTCGCGGGCTGGTTCGTGACCTGCGGCGCGGTGTCGCTTGGTTGCGTCGTGCCGCCTGGCGTAGTTGTGCCGCCTGGGGTCGTCGTGCCGCCTGGCGTAGTTGTGCCGCCTGGGGTGGTGGTCCCGCCTGGTGGCGCCGTGCCGCCTGACGGCTTCGGCGCGGTGACGACGAGCGTCGCAGCGCGGGTGATCGCGCGCCCGGCGGAGTTGCGGAACACCACGCGGTACCGGTCGCCGTTCGCCGCATCGCGTGCGGTGATGGAGTAGCTCGTCGAGATCGCGCCGGCGATGTTGCGCCAACTGCGCCCTCCGTTGGCCGAGCGCTGCCACTGTGGAGCCGGCCCCGGCGTGCCCGACGCACTGGCGATGAAGGTCGCTGTGCGACCGTCGGCGATCGACTCGCTGCGAGGTTGCTCGACGATCGCAGGCGCAACCGGGGCCGGCGGCTCGATCCCGGCGGCGCCCTTGTGCCGGCGCGCAGGACGCGTCGGCGCGCGCGAGCCGCGAACGATGACCATCGGCGCTCCGTCCGCGACCTCCGTGGCCCACGTGGCTCCCATAGGCCCCGTGCGCCCGTGGTCGATCGGTGAGGCACCCGCAGCCGTCAGGCCCGACCCGAGCAGCGCCAGGACGGCGAGCGTGCCGGCTACGAGCCCGAATGGTCCGGGAGGGCGCCGGCCGGCCGCACTGCGCGCGCCGCGCGGGGCGCGCGACCCCTGAGTGGGGTCGCCGAGAGATCGCTGTCGCGTGCCCACACCAGCTTTGTCGGCGCTGGCCCAGCCGCTCAGAAACCGGTCGACAGCGACTCGACCAAGGATCGATCCGGGCCCTTAGTAGTGCTCTGGTAAGTGGTGTTACTCGCGTTTGACGGGTCGGCGTAGCGGGAGATCGTTGAGGTTGATCGGTTGTTGGCAGGTGGAGCAGCGGCCGGTCCAGCACTTCCAGACGGGCTGCAGGAGCAGCACGGCTTGGGGGAGCGTTAGGCCGGCCGCGGGCGATTTGGGTCGGCCCTCTCCAGTGTGAGGAAGCCGTGGGCGGCCGTCACCAGCGTGCAGTGGTGATGAAAGCCGCTGTAGCTGCGGCCTTCGTAGTGGTCAAGTCCGAGCTCGCCTTTGAGCTGCTTGTAGTCGAGCTCGATCATCCACCGCAGCCGGGCGAGGCGCGCGAGCTGCTCGGGCGTGGTGTCGGCTGGGAGGTTGCTGATCCAGTAGTCGCTGGGCGCCTGATGCCCGTCGGGCCATTCGATGATCAGCCATTCCTCGCGCGGTTCTCGGTGCAGTTCGTCGACCGGGTTGGCGGCGATCACACGCAGGAATGCGAACCGCGAGACGAGCGCAGCGCCGTCGATATCGCGAAACGCGACCGTCTGGAACGCATCGGGGTTCAATCCGCTGAGGAGCTCGGTGATCGACCGCGGTTCGGTGTCGGTCCTCAGAACGCTCGGCGGCCGGCCACGCGACCCGGGCCGCCGCGGCGGGACCGCGAAGACCGTCCCGGGCGCGTAGATGCCGCACTCCGGGCCGATCGAGAGCACGTAGTCGATCCCGTCAGCGTGCAAGCGCGTCCGGAGCTTGGTGTCGTTGCCATATGCCTGATCGCCGAGCACCGGCGCGCGGCGGATCTTCCAGCCCGCCGCCCGCGCGACGAGCTCACCAGCGATCTTCGGTTTGGTCGCAAACTCGACGCTGGCGGGGATCTTCGCCTCCTTGCGGCGTACCGGGTCCGCGCACCAGTCCTCGGGCACATAGAGCCGAAACCCCAACGGGACCGTCCCCTTCGTGCTGACCGCGTGCAACGACACCGCGATCTGGCAGCTACCGACCTTCCCCAACGTCCCGGAGTACTGGCGCTTGACGCCCGGAGAATGCTTGCCGTACTTCGGGACGCCGGTGTCATCGATCACCCACGCCAGCGGCTCGATCACCGGGCACACCCGCTCAGCGACCGCCCGGTCGATCACCGCCGGATCCCACGGGCTATCAGCCAGGAAATGCTGCAGCGCCTCGTACTCCACGCTCGTGCCGCCCATCCGCGTGACCATCGGCTCCAACGACTTCCGCGCGCCGTCCATCATCAACGCCCGCGCGTAGTACTCCGCCGCCCATCGCTGCTCCGAGCGCACAAGACCCGACGCGACATCAACGAAATACTCCGCCAACCGATCGACCACCGCAGGCACAACCCCGACAAGCTCCTCAACAACCCCGATGTCCCTCACGCTGGCGGCAACCATGCCAGCAAGGTTCAACACCAGGCGACATAATCCTTCAGAGCAGCTACCAAAGTACTATTAGGGCCCGCGGCAGAATTATTGCGGGCTCCGACGGCGTCTGGAGGGGGCGGACCGGAATCGCGCCACGACGCGACCCCGAACGTCCTGGGCGTTCAGACGTGTCTCGGGTGGCCCGCCCAGACCATCTCGGCCCAGCTGCGGCGCTCAGTCCGGGAGCGCCACGACCGCATCGATCTCCACCTGCGCCCCGCGCGGCAGCGCGGCGACCCCGATCGCGACCCGCGCCGGCGGATCGGACTCGAAGAACGAGGCGTACACCTCGTTGACCGCGACGAACGCGGACATGTCGGTCAGGTAGACGGTCAGCTTCACGGCATCCGCAAGCGTCGCCCCGGCCGCGTCGCATACGGCAGCCAGGTTCTCGAGGCAGCGCCCGGCCTGGTCGGCCGGCGTCGAGCCAACGAGCTCTCCGCTCACCGGATCGAGCGGGATCTGTCCGGAGCAGAAGAGCAGACCGCCGGCCCGGACCGCATGGACGTATGGACCGACGGCCTTGGGGGCGCCGGGCGCGGTGACGGACTGACGGTTGGCGGGCACTGATCTCCTCCTATGGTTGCTTTAGCCCGTAGCCTATTGGGCATGGGGAGCGAGGGGAATGCCGGCACTGGCGCCAACCGCCTGGCGCTCGAGACCTCCCCCTACCTGCGCCAGCACATGCACAACCCCGTCGACTGGTTCCCCTGGGGCGAGGAGGCGCACGCCCTCGCGCGCGAGACCAGTCGTCCGCTGCTCGTCTCGATCGGCTACTCCGCGTGCCACTGGTGCCATGTGATGGAGCGCGAGAGCTTCGAGGACGCCGAGATCGCTGCGCTCATGAACGAGCGGTTCGTCTGCATCAAGGTCGACCGCGAGGAGCGGCCGGACGTGGACGCGATCTGCATGGAGGCCTGCCAGCGTATGAACGGGCAGGGAGGGTGGCCGCTGAACGTGTTCCTCACCCCCGAGCAGCAGACGCCGTTCTTCGCCGGCACCTACTTCCCGCCGCAGCCGCGCCACGGCCTGCCTAGCTGGCGGATGGTGCTCGACGCGATCGCGGGCGCCTGGGTGGAGCGGCGCGAGCAGATCGTCGCGCAGTCCGATCAGATCGCGCGCGCGCTCGGCGCGAGCGCACGGCTGGAGCCGGCGGCGGAGCCGCTCACCGAGGAGGCGCTCCTCAACACGGTCGCGACTCTGTGGCGGCGCTTCGACGCCCTCAACGGGGGCTGGGGCGGCGCGCCGAAGTTCCCACAGTCCCAGGCGATCGAGCTCCTGCTCGCGCGTGGCGAGCGCGACATGGCGCTCGGCACCCTGCGCGCGATGGCGCAGGGCGGGATCTACGACCAGATCGGCGGGGGCTTCGCGCGCTACGCGGTCGATGCGACGTGGACGGTCCCGCACTTCGAGAAGATGCTGTACGACAACGCGCTGCTCGCGCGCGCCTACCTGCACGGCTACCAGGTGAGCGGCGAGGAGCGGCTGCGGCGCGTCTGCTGCGAGACGCTCGACTGGGCGCTGCGCGAGATGCGCGGCGAGGAGGGCGGCTTCTGCTCGGCGCTCGACGCCGACTCCGAGGGTGTCGAGGGGCGCTTCTATGTCTGGGAGCTCGGCGAGCTGCGGGCCGCGCTTGGCGACGGGGCGCTCGCGGACGCGGCGGTCGCCCACTTCGGCGCGAGCACGGCGGGCAACTTCGAGGGCCTCAACGTGCTCGAGGCGCGCGGGCCGGAGCCCGCGCGGCTGGCGGAGATCCGCCGAACGCTGTACGACGTCCGCGCCCGGCGGATCCGCCCGGGCCTCGACGACAAGCGGTTGACGAGCTGGAACGCGCTGATGATCGGAGCGCTTGCCGACGCCGGCGCGGTGCTGGAGCGCGAGGACTATGTGCAGGCCGCGCGCGCATGCGCGGCCTTCCTGCTGGAGTCGCTGCGCGACGATCAGGGACGCTTGTTGCGCACCTGGAAGGACGGCCGTGGCCGGATCGACGCCTACCTGGAGGATCACGCCTACCTGCTGGACGCGCTGCTGGTGCTCTACGAGGCGACCTTCGAGCAGCGCTGGTACGGCGAGGCAGTGGCGCTTGCGGACACGATCATCGAGCGCTTCGCCGACTCCGCGCGCGGGGGCTTCTTCACCACCGCCGCCGACTGCGAGCTGTTCGTCGCGCGACGCAAGGATCTCGACGACACCCCGATCCCGTCAGGCAACTCGGCGGCGGCGCTCGCGCTGCTGCGGCTCGCGCGGATCTCCGGCGAGGCCGCGTACGAAGGCCAGGCGGATGGCGTGCTGCGCCTGCTGGCGCCGTTCGCGGCCGAGCAGCCGCTCGGCTTCGCGCACGTGCTGCGCGCAGCCGACCTCCGGCTGGCCCGGGTGCGCGAGGTGGCGATCATCGGTGACGACGCCGCCGGCGCGGGCCCGCTGGCCCGCGCCGCACGGGAGCGCTTCCGGCCGCACATCGTGCTCGCCGGCGGCCCCGGTGGCGCTGACCGCGACGCGAGCACACCGCTGCTCGCCGGCCGCGAGCTCGTCGGCGGGCGCGCGGCGGCGTACGTGTGCGAGCACTTCGCCTGTCAGGCGCCGGTCACCGACGCGCAGGCGCTCGCGACGCTGCTCACAGAACCGGCAGGTAGCGCTGCAGCTCCCAGGGTGTGACCTGGACGCGGTAGTCGTCCCACTCCTGGCGCTTGATCTCGATGTAGCGGTTGAAGATGTGCTCGCCGAACGTCCGCAGGACCAGCTCGGACTGCGCTGTGAGCTCGATCGCCTCGCCGAGGTTCCCCGGCAACTGCTCGATCCCCAGGCGCCGGCGCTCGTCGGCAGACAGGTTGTAGAGGTTCTTCTCCATCGCCTCCGGCAGCTCGTAGCCGTTCTCGATCCCCTCGAGCCCCGCCTGCAACAGCACCGCGAAGGTGAGGTACGGGTTGCATGCCGGATCGGGGCAGGTGAGCTCCAGCCGGGTCGCGGCCGCCTTCCCCGGGTGGTACAGCGGGATCCGCATCAGCGCGGAGCGGTTGCGGCGTGACCAGGCGACGTAGACGGGCGCCTCGTAGCCGGGGACCAGTCGCTTGTAGGAGTTGACCCATTGGGCGAACACCGCGCAGATCTCGCGCGCGTGGCGCAGCTGGCCGGCGATGAAGGCCTTCGCGTCATCGGACAGGGAGTGGGGATCGTCGGCGTCGAAGAACGCGTTCGTCTCGCCGCGGAACAGCGACTGATGCGTGTGCATGCCCGAGCCGTTGCGCCCGAACAGCGGCTTGGGCATGAAGGTCGCGTGGCAGCCATACTTCATCGCGTACTCCTTGACCGTGATCCGGTAGGTCATGCAGTCGTCTGCCATCTTCATCGCGTCCGCGTAGCGCATGTCGATCTCGTGCTGGCTGGGACCGACCTCGTGGTGCGTGTACTCGGTCTCGATCCCGAGCTGCTCGAGCGCGAGCACCGTCTCGCGCCGCAGGTCAGAGCCGGCGTCCAGCGTCGTCAGGTCGAAGTAGCCGCCCTCGTCGAGCACCTCGGTCGAGTTGGCGTCCTTGAAGTAGAAGTACTCGAGCTCGGGCCCGACGTAGTAGTGGTCGAAGCCCATCGCCTCGGCGCGCTGGACGGCGCGCCGTAGCACGTGCCGCGGATCACCCTCGTAGCGCGTCCCCTCGGGCGTGAGGATGTCGCAGAACATCCTCGCGACTCCGGCCTCCTGCGGGCGCCAGGGCAGCACCGCGAACGTACCGGGGTCGGGCATCGCGATCATGTCGGTCTCCTCGATCGCGTTGAAGCCGGTGACCGAGGAGCCGTCGAAGCCCATTCCGGTCGCGAGCGCGTCGCGGAGCTTGGACGCGTTGATCGAGAACGATTTCAGCTGGCCGAGGATGTCGGTGAACCAAAGTCGAATGAAGCGGATGTCGCGCTCCGCCGCCAGCGCGATGACGTCTTCGGCCCTCAGCGGCGCGTCGCTCATCGCGGGAACGTTACTTGCTGGGCCGCGCGTCTGAGTCTTCGGCAGATCGCCCCTCGGCCGCGCGCCTGCGGCCGTTCAGAGCACCGTCGTGGTGTGGCGCGCCAGCCAGCGCGCCGCCCAGCGCTGCAGTTCGCTCAGCGCCGGCTCGAGCTCGAGCCCCATCGGTGAGAGGCTGTACTGGACGCGCACGGGCGGGCCGGGAATCACCTGGCGTTTCACGATCCCGCGCGACTCGAGCTCCTTCATGCGCTCCGACAGCAACCTGTCAGAGAGCTCCGGCACCGACTGACCGATCTCGGAGAACCGCATCGGCCGGGCCGTGTCCATCAATACGCGGATGATCGCTCCCGTCCAGCGCCTGCCGACGAGCTCCACCGCCTCGTGATAGAGGGGGCAGCAGCTTGTGACGCCGGCGCCGGCGGAAGCGGGTTCATCGATGCTTGCGCGAGCACCCATGCGACTCGCCCGACCTACGCCGCTTGGAGGGTCCTCGACGCCTCACTCGAGCCATCGACGGGCACTTCGCCGGCGACGTTCACCATCGCCGTGAAGCTCTCGATCGCAACCGCGCCGATCGCCTCGAGCAACTGCTCGTCGGACCAACCGGCTTCACGCGCCTCCTCGTGGAGGTGCATCGGCGGGCGTCCGTCGACGATCAGCGCCTGGAGGTAGCGCAGCAAGGCTGTCTCGCGCGGGTCCTTGGAATTGAACTGGCGGGCGGCGGCGACCTCGTCGAGGCCCAGGCCGGTGGCCCGTGCCGCGCGCGAGTGCGTCACGATCCCGGGCTCGGAGCCGTAGTGCTCGGCGACCGCGAGCGCGATCCGCTCGAGCGTCGCGAGTGGCAGCTTGCCGTGGCGCAGCTCCGAGCGGAAGCGGGCATACGCGCGTAGCGCCGCCGGCGAGCCGGCGAGCACGCCGAGGAAGTTCGGCAGCTGGCCGCCGCCGGAAAGCGCTCCCCGGAGCACGGGGATCGAACGCTCGGGTGCGCTGAGGTCGTCGTGGATATGGAATCTGCTCATCGAGGTCTTCATGGGAACCACCTAAGGCCCTCCTGCCGGATCACGGCGGTCAGGAAAGGAACGCCCGCCCTTTACTTTTGAGACGAGCTTACGCTTGATAAGTGTAGCCAGCGAGTCGGAATTCCACAAGTCCTTCCGCCCGGCTGCTTTCCCTCATCCACTACCGTTTATACGTACACGCATAAACGGCTTCTCACGGATGTCTCTTGAGATCGTAAGGAGCCTATTTGTGCGAATTCGCACACAGGCTGCGGTGCAAGCCGCGGCTCGGGGCCGGTTCAGTGGCCCAGCAGCAGCGCGTGCGAGGTGAGGATCGCTGCGTGGGCGCCGAGGACGGCGGCGTGCGAGCTCGTCGCCGCGCCGATCGCAAGTGCGATTCCGAGCAGCACCGCCCACATCGCGATGCGGTCTGGCTTTCCGTGCCGGCCGTGGACGTCTGCATTGTGCCGCTCGAGGTGGTCATAGGTCCGGGAGTCGCGCCAGCGCTCAGCTCCGCGACCGGTGATCGTGATCGTCCGCCGAGCGGGCCGGGCCGACGCGGGGTCTGCCGGTGCGAGCTGTGCTGATGCGAGCTGTGCTGATGTGCGCTCCTCGTCGGGCTCGATAAGCACCCCAGGGGAAGGATCAGGAGCCTCTTGCACCTGCCTCGCGCCTGTTGAGCGGCGAGCGGCCTCGAGGCGCCGCGCCGGTGCGGAGCGGTGGTCGCCCTCGATGTGCACGGAGCGCATCGTCCGGCGCGGGGGCTCTCGAAGTGGTTCGAGGTCCCCCACGGGCCACTCCGTCTCGTCAGCCGACCGCGTCGTCCCCGCATGGGGCTCGAGCGTCCAATCATGCACGGGCCGTGAGCGTCGCCGGGACGGCCGGGCGCTGGGGGAGACCTCTGCCATCCAGTCGTCCACCGGCCGGCGCCTGCGAACGGCTAGGTGGCTCTCGTCGGCGTCCTCGGTCCAGTGATCGTATGGCGGCACTTCACACCGTCCTCTTTCTCTGGCTTGCGGGGTTAGCTGACGGGCTCGCACCGAAAGAGCGGCGCTACGCGCACAAGCGCGATTAGCCCCAACAACATGGGTCCCCCGCTTCCTCGCGTGGCACATGGGTGTCACGCAGCGGGAATTCAGCGTCTACGTGGCGGGGAACGCTACCAGCGATCCTGGACGGATGTCGATCGACCGCCGGCGAGCCCGGACCGGCGTCGATGCGCCGGGCTGTCGGCTACTCGTGCCCGGCGACCGCGGCGACGAACTGGGCGACCTGCAGCGCCTGCTTGCCGGCCACCACGTCAGCGGGCATGTTGCCCTCGCCGAGGCAGGTCTGCGGAGACGAAGAGGACGGGGGGTTCGCGAGGCAGCCGTTCGCGAGCGTGTGCAGCACGAGCGCTACGCTCGGCTGAAGCGTGTCGAGGTTCGGGCCTGTCTTGCCGACCGCGTTGGCAGCCGCCAGCGTGTGGCAGACGCCGCAGTGCTCGCCGAACAGGATGCGTCCCTCCTTCTCGTTGGCGGTCAGCTTGATGTTGCCGACCTTCGCGCTCGCGTTGTCGTGGTTGCCGATCAGGATGGCCGCCGGCACGACGACGATGAACCCGAGGTAGATGATCGCGATTGAGCCACGGAACACCCAGCGTCCGAGGCTCGTGGAGCCGGGCTCGCGCGGCTGCTTCGCGGCGCGATCGCCGCCGAGCCGGCCGACGAGGAAGAGTCCGCCGGCCAAGACCACCCAGAAGGCGATGAACACGATGATGGCAAGCATTCCGACGGCACCTTATCGTGAGCACGGCGATCGCGCATCACGGCCACGTCCGGCAGGCGGTTGCGGGCGCACCCGGCTGAGGGTGGCGGCTCGGAGCGGACGCGAGCCTCAGCGCCGCCGGCC
Organism: Solirubrobacteraceae bacterium; assembly: GCA_052148275.1. Taxonomy (GTDB): domain Bacteria; phylum Actinomycetota; class Thermoleophilia; order Solirubrobacterales; family Solirubrobacteraceae; genus Palsa-465. The sequence continues at coordinate 3,613 of JBKQIR010000100.1, read as the reverse complement.
CGCGCCGAAGCTCATCACGGCGGGGGCGACCGCGTGGAACTCGTCGACCTCCGCCTGCTGCTCGGCCCTCCCGGCGAGGACCCGCTCGTCGAGCAGGGAGAAGTCCTTGATCTGAGCGATGAGCCGGTCGGGAGCGGCGATCGTGCCGACTGCGTCGACCAGGACGTTGATCGCGCCCCCCGCAGCCGCGAAGCGCTCCAGCCTTCCCGTCACGAGCAGAAGCGGCTCGGTTCGCACCGTCAGACGGTGGCGCTCGTAGATCTTGGGCGGCACGATCAGGTTGATCGTGCCGTGCTCGTCCTCGAGCAGCACGAACACGACGCCGCCCGCCGTTCCCGGTCGCTGGCGCGCGACGACCAGCCCGCCCACCTGCACCCGTGTGCCGTGGGGGAGCCGCTCGAGCTCGCGGCTGTCGACGCTCCCGTCCGGGAACCGCTCGCGCAGCAGCGCCAGTGGGTGACTGCGCGTGGTCAGTCCAGTGGTCCCGTAGTCGGCGAGCATCGACTCCCAGGGCGAGAGCTCGCGCAGCCGCGGTGGGGCCGGCAGGTCGAGCGGCAGCGCGAGCTGAACGCCTCCGGGCACGCTGCGCCCGGGGGAGGCGACGCCGAGCTGCCACAGCGCGATTCGCCGCGGGGACGTACGAGCCCGGTCCGCGCCGCCGCGCGCCTCGAGCACGAGCGAGTCGCACGCCCCCGACCAGGCGAGCAGCTCCAGCGATGCCGAGCCCGCCCCGGCGCGCGAGGCCAGATCCGGGAGGCTGCGAAAGCGCCCACCGCGCGCGCGCTCGGCCGCGAGCGCGGCGACGTCGTCGCCGCGCACGCCGCGGATGTAGCCCAATCCGACCCGAACGCGCCCGTCGCCATCGATGTCGCACTCCGCCTCGCTCTCGTTGACGTCGGGCGCCAGCACCTCGATCCCGCGCCGCTGGGCCTCGTGCACGAGCGCGTCGGGCGGATAGAAGCCCATCGGCTGCTCGTTCATCAACGAGCACAGCAACTCGGGGCCGTAGTGGACCCGCAACCACGTCGACTGGTATGCGAGCAGTCCGAACGCAGCCCCGTGCGCCTTCGGGAACCCGAAGCCGGAGAAGCCCCGGATCTTCTCGAAGACCCGCTCGGCGGTCTCCTCGTCGACGCCGTGCAGGGCCTGAGCGCCCGCGACGAAGCGTCTGTGGTGCGCCTCGATCGCCGCCTCCGAGCGCTTGCGGCTCATCGCGCGCCGCAGCCCCTCCGCCTCGCCCGGCGAGAAGCCGGCGAACGCGATCGCGACCTCCAGCACCTGGTCCTGGAAGATGATCGTGCCGAGCGTGTCGCGCAGGACGGGCTCCAACGACGGATGCTCGTAGGGGATGGGATAGTCCGGGTCGACGCGGAGCCGCTGGCGACGCTCGATGTACGGGTTGACAGCCCCTCCCTGGATCGGTCCGGGCCTGACGATCGCCACCTGGATCGTGATGTCCTTGAGGTTCTCCGGGCGCGTGCGGCGCAGCGACTGCATCTGCGCGCGGCTCTCGATCTGGAAGACCCCGGTCGTGTCGGCGTTCTGGATGCACTCGTACGTCGCCGGGTCGTCGTAGGGGATCCTGCTCAGGTCGATGCGCTCCGAGCGCGTACGGGCGATCAACTCGACGCAGCGCTCGACCGCCGAGAGCATCCCCAGTCCGAGCAGGTCGATCTTCAGGAACCCGGCATCCGAGCACGAGTCCTTGTCCCACTGCACCATCTGGCGCCCCTCCATCGCGGCCGGGACGATCGGGCAGCAGTCGATCAGCGGTCGGGTGGCGACGATCATCCCCCCCGAGTGCTGGGAGAGATGGCGCGGCAATCCATGGGCCTCGGTCGCGAGCTGCGCCAGCCATCCCCAGCGCCCGCCAAGGCGCCCTGACCCGAACGTGCTCTCGATGTCCCTGCCGACGTTGCGGGAGTCCCATCCCTCGCTGCTCCGCGCGAGGCGCTCGATCTCCCCGGTGGGCAGACCCAGCGCCTTTCCGAGCTCCCTGATCGCGCCGCGCGCGCGGTATGTGGGGAACGCCGCGACGAGAGCCGAGCGATCGTGCCCATAACGCTCGTGCACGCGTGGGATCAGCGCGGCTCGGATATCCCGCGGGAAGTCCAGGTCGATGTCGGGCAGCGAGGTCAGCTCCTCGTTGAGGAATCGGCCGATCATCAGCTCGTTGGCGATCGGATCGACGTGCGAGAGTCCCGTCAGGTAGCAGACGATCGAGGAGACGCTGGAGCCGCGACCGCGACCGGGTGGCAGCAGCGAGCGCGGCGACTCGTCCTCGCGCGTCCCGCCGGGCGCGGAGACCACGCCGCCGCTGTCCACGCTGCTCCCTCCCGCGCCTCCGCGTACCTCGGCGGCGACCTCGCGGGCGAGCTCGAGCATGTCGTGATGCAGAAGGAAGAAGCCCGCGAGCCCCAGCTTCTCGATGATCCGCATCTCCTCCTGCAGTCGCCCGGCGGCGACCTCGCGCACGGCGCGCGGCTCGCCTGCATAGCGGTCGTGCAGCCGTGAGCTGCAGAGTCCCGCCAGCTCCGCCATCGTCCCATCGGCCTCCGAGCCGGGATAGCGGTAGCCGAGATCGCTGCACAGATCGAACTGCAGGCGAGCTGCCAGCCGCTCGGTCTCGGCGACGGCGTCCGGATGATCGTCAAAGCGCGCCGCCATCGCCGCCGGCGAGGCCATCACGTGGCTGCAGTTCCCTCGACGCGCTGGTTCGGAGGCGTCGAGCGTGCTGTGCAGGCGGATCGCCACGAACGCGTCCTGGAGCGGCGCGCGACTGCGCGCATGTGCATGCACGTTCCCGGTTGCGACGCACGGCACGCCCAGCCTTCTCGCCAGCTCTGTGAGCCTCCGGTTGCGCGCTCGATCATCGCGCAGGAACGGTCGCTGCAGCTCGACTCGCAGGCGATCAGCCCCGAACGCCTCCAGCAGCCGGCGCAGCGTGGGCTCGTCGTGCACGCCCCGCAGAGCGCAGCCGCTGAGGCAGACGAGACCTTCGGAATGGCACAGGACGTCGGCGAGCGCCACCTGGGCCTGCGAGGGGCGTCCAGGCTCCTCGCGCGTATCGGCGTGCGCGCGCGTGAGCAGCCGGCACAGGCTCGCCCAGCCTCGCTCGTCTTCAACCAGCAGGGTCAGATGGCGTCCGTCGTCGAGGTCGACCTCGGCGCCGTGAATCGCACGCAGCCCGAGCGACCGAGCGCTCACCGCGAACTCCATCGAGCCCGACAGGGAGTTGTGGTCGGTCAGTGCAAGTGCGTCATAGCCGGCCGTCAGGGCAGCGGCGACGAGATCCTCCGGAAGGGACACGCCGTCCAGGAACGAGAACGCGGAGTGGCAGTGGAGCTCGACGTACATCGATACGAACACATGTTCGCATCGAGCTCGTCGGGATACAAGCAGCCACGTGCCCGCTCGACCGCGTGAGCACCGGTGTGCGTTCCCCCTCGGCCTGTGTAGCGACCGTCCCGGACGGCTGTCGGCTAATCCTAAACCAAGCGTAGGAAGGTCTTGAGGATGCGGGGATGCGCGCGGAGGCCCCGTGTTTTCGGGGCTTTTGGGGGTGGTCGCGGCCGGAGTGCTTGTCGTCTGTGTGCGTTTTGAGGTGCGGCTG
>JBKQIR010000099.1:0-4970 GCA_052148275.1 Solirubrobacteraceae bacterium | reverse complement strand
CACTCAGCCGAATAAAAGTCCTGCTCAGGAGGTACTTCTAGCAAGCCGGTCGGACAGGATCAGGAGCGAACACCGGGACAAAAAACCCGGCACGACACCACCGCCCGACCAATTTGCGACAGCCTCTAACCCCCGAAAAACGGGCGTATTTGGGCCTGGTCGGGCGCTGTCAGCCCGTCATCGGGCGTGCTGGCGGCAGGCGGCGGGCGTGCGGAAGCGGCCCGCCGGCGTGAGCGGGCAGGCGCCGTCGCCGCGGGTGCCGCGGGATGTTTGGAGGGGGTGGGGTGGCCCGCCGGCGGCCTCGGCGGTGGCGGCCGGCGAGGCTGGTGGGCGGCTGGGCTCGGCTAGAAGCGGAGCTTGCCGTTGCGCCGGGTGCGCGGCGGCGGCTTGGTGATCCAGGGCGGGTCGTGGAACCCGAGGCGGATGCGAGCGGCCTGGGGGCCGTAGGGGAGCGCGAGCTGGTATTTGGCGCGGGCGCCGAGGACGGCTTTCAGGCGCCCGCCGGCGGAGACCTCGGTCGGGTCGTTGGGGTTGGTGCGCGCGCGCAGGCTCGCGAACCACCCGTTGCGCAGGCAGATGCGCAGCCAGTCCAGGAACATTGCGGCGTGCTGGCGCAGGATCTGCCAGCGCACGCCGATGCGGTGATCGCGGGTGACGACCTCGCGGCCGCCGACGGTGTAGCGCTGGCGGTCATGCAAATGCACGCGCTCGATGTTCTCGTGCGCCTCACGCGCCTGGTTATAGACCGGGTCGGTCAGCGTCAGCGGCTGCAGCAGCCGCGGCTCGTGCTCGCAGCGGACGCTCTGGATGCCGCGGCACTCGGGCGTGTACTTGCCCCTGCAGCGAAAGCGGATGACGGGAGTGCCGTGCGCTGTGACGGTGAAGCCGAGGCCGCTGCCGGTGGTCTTGCCCTCGGCGCCGCAGTGCTTGCAGCGGGGCACGCCGTGCCGGTCGACCACGGCGTTTTCGAGATCGCCTCGGTCGCGGTTATGGATCGTCTGGCGCCACGGCAGCGCGCTGGCGATCCCACGCCGCGTGTTGAACGTGTACACGTCCTTGACGGCGAGCCCGCGGTCGCCGCTCACCACCTGCGGCGAGATCGCGAGCGTCTCGTGCGCGCTGTCCATGAGCTCGCGGTAGGAGCGATATCCCTGACGGTCGGCGGGGTCGACGTGCACGGCGAGCGGCCCGCCGGTGAACACGTCAGTCGCCTTCTGGGTCGTCCACCCCGACCAGAACTTCCCGCGGCCGCGCTCAGTCTTCGCGTGGTTGCGCAGCCCGATCGTCCGATCCCGGCAGCAGTAGTAGTGAAGCCCACCCCGGGCGTCGGGCTGTGACCACCACAGCAACGACGGATCCAGGCCGAGACGCTCGACCTCGCCTTCGTCCAGGCGCCGCAGCGAGCGCTTCTTGGCGCTTTTCGGGGCGGGTGTGTCGGCCGCTTGGGCTTGTTCGGCGTGGCGGGCCGCGTTGGCCTCCTGCACCGGCATCGTCATGATCCGGCTGCCGTGCCCCGCGGCCTTCGGCGCGGTCCGCTCGGCGCCCTTCTGCGCTCTGGCGCGAGCCTTCGCGGCCTGGCGCTCCCCACAGACAGTGCCCCGCGGGCAGCAGTGCAAAAGCGCCGCGCGGGTCGCTGTCGCGGTCCCGTCAACCGCGACCGCCCGGCCGACCTCGGGCTCGTGCGCCCGCGCGCGGCGGATCAGGCCGCGGCCGGCGCCCAGGAACCCGTCCACCGCGAGTTGTTCGTCCGCCGCGGGCTGCCCGTCCGTGCCGGTCTGCTCGACGAACTCCATCATCTCGTTGAAGCGGCGGTTCACGGTCTTGTACGAGGGAACCTCGCTGAACCCGCACGCCCGCCAGATGTCCGTCGAGGCCACCGAGTCAACCCAGGCGAGCACCGATGAGCCAGGCGTGAGCGTGAACGCGAGGAACGCCAGCGGCCAGGACCCCGGCTTGCGCGGGCCGCCCTCGCGCCGGTGGCCGGTCGGCGAGCTCTCCGCCTCACCGTCCGGGTCAAGCGGGAACCCGGCCTCGATCTCGCGCAGCACGTCCGGGCGGGCCTTGATCAGCCGGATGACCGTCAGCGTTGTGTGGAGGCTGTGGCGCTCGGCATGCTGGTTTTGACGATGCGTTGCCCGGCGCCCGGGACCGCGTGATCTGTGCTTGTGAAGGTGTTCAATCTGCGGACATATCGCGGCGCGCTGACGGCGTGCCGTCGGTCGCGTCCTCGTCCATCGCTTGCGCGGTCGTGGTCTCGTCGCTGTCGGCGGGTGCGGGGCTCTGGAGTTGTCAAAGGCGTACCACTGCAGCCAGGCGTCTTCGACGAGATCGTCGAGCTCGCAGCCGACCATCTCCTTCATCGCCCGAGCCGTTGATTCTCTCGTCCAGCACCAGCACGTCGGGCAGCACCGGCACATCAGGCGACAGCGGAGCCTCGGGCAGCACCGGCACAGCGGGAAAGAGCAGCTCAAGCTCGGCGAGCACCAGTGCGATCACCGTCACGGGTTCGCAGTCGTCCACGGCCGCCGCTCTCGGGGCCCGCCTGCTCTGGGGTGACGGCGTCGGGCTCAAAGCCGCCGCCAAGTCGATCTCAGCTATTGAACGAGTGCTCTGTGCTTGCGCATCACGAACAACGCAAGGCTGAGTTTGTTTGCCGTTGAGCGCAGGATGCCCTTGATCGTGACCGTGAGCTTCACTCCCACGGGCGGCCGGCAGGTCACGCTCAGCAGAACGCTCCGAGGTTAGACGGAAGTTTTCGGGGGCCGGTAAGACGCTCTCAATGCTGGGGGCGGACGTGAGCGCCGCGGCTCTGCCGTCGGCGAGGCTGGTCGGTCGTGGTCGGTCGGGTCGGTCTGCTCGACGCGATGGCTACAGCTTGACGCCGTATTCGCCAATCCACTTGATGTAGGAGGCGGTGAACGGCGCCAGCAGCTTCAGCAGTCGGCGAACACCCACGTGCACGTCTTCGGCGGTCACGGTGATGTAGGCGTGGCGGATGTCGTTGGCGAGCTTCTTTAGCTGGATGAGCTCAGCCGCCTGTCTGCCTGTGAGTCCTCCGTCAATGCGCATCGCCTCGATGTCGGGATTGGCATTCAACCCACGCGGTGTGGGGCGAAGCCCCGTCTCAGTGACCGCTTCTCGGACGAGTTCGACCACGCCGTCGACAACTGCCTGGAAGTCGCTCGTGACGAGCCGCGCGCGATTTCGCTCCACTGCGTCCCGGGCGTCAAATGCAGCCCGGAACGAAGTTCGGGCCGAACTGGGCCATCGCCAGCTTCAGAGCGTCACGGTCGAGAGGCAAATCCTCCAAGCGCGCCTCGATCAGATCGCGGGCTGCTGTGGTGAGCGTGATTTGCGGGCGAGCGTTCGGCAGTTGCCCGCCACTCGAACTTCCTCCCGCGGCACCGATGCCGCCCTGCCCACGTCCCATCAGATCTCGTCCCCGGTGAGGTCGGCGATGGCAGCGGACGCCCGGCGATGGCGGGCTGCGCGCGCCTCGGTGCCAGCGCGCTCGATGCTCTCGCGCTCTAAAACCAGTTGCTCCCAGAGATCGTCGCGGTCGATGACCGGGCGGCCGTCCGCGAGTGCACTTGCGAGCAGGCCCGGGTTGCGCTCGCGCAAGCGCCCGAGCGAGAGCACGTCAACGTCACGTCCGAGCCGCTCCTCCAGCCGGGTGGAGAGGTGCTGGGCGTACATCGGGCGCTCCTCGGCGAGCGAAACCAGGACATCGATATCGGAGTCAGCGCTGGCGTCTCCGCGGGCCACGGACCCGAAGATGACAGCCAGGCGCACGTTGCGTTCCGTGCGCAGCGCCTTCATGATCCCGGCGATGAGCAGCCAGTTCTCGGCCAGGTACGCGCGTTCCGGCGCATCCAACTCGACGCGCCGCGGTCCGAGTGCGCGGCTGCGCACTGTTCCTCGCCGCACGGCCCGCCGGAGCGTCCGCTCGGGGACGCCGATCGCGCGAGCTACGACAGGAAGGTCAGACTTCGACGGCATGAGACAAGTGTAGGTCCGGTGTGGCCGTTATCCCGGAATCTCCGGCTCGCGCGATCGCCTCGCCGACAGTCTCCACGAGCTCCTCGTCGGTGAAGACCATCCGGTGTCTGGCTCGCTTGACGAGCATCCGGGCTGAACCATGGCGCCCGGGATGCGGCCGAGTTCGATGCGCCGCTTACCGAAGACCCCGCCGAGGGTGAGTTCGCGAGTTCGCGGCAGTTCACCAGCCCGCCGGCATCCGCCATCCGCGCTCAAGCCCGCCTGATCAAGACTGCCTGACGCGGTCGGTTGGCCCGCCGCACGCCACTCGGACGCTGGCCCGCTGGCCCGCTGGCCTACCATGCGGACCGTGGTCCTCGCGAACCGCTGCGCGTACGTGGATCCCATTTCAATACGCCACTTTCTGCTATGATCACCGCTGAGCACCTGGTACGCACCGCTGCGCACCCCGCGTCCGGGTCGAGTCTTCGCGGGCGATTTCGAGTCTTGGGAAACCGCCCACCTGGGCAGTTTCCCCTTTACGTTTCCCACAACTCGGGAGACGTCAGGGAAACCTCGTTAAGGCCCGAAAACAGGGCGATCAGCCCAGGATTAGGCCCGTTCTCGTCATCATCTGGGGTGGCGGGCGTCTGGGTCCTCCAGCGGGGTGGCGCGGCGGTTTAGCGGCCGTCGTGGCCGCGAAGGCCTACAGGCAATGGACCTGCTCGTCCTCGACATCCCCGCGGACGCCGCGATGAGTTGGCCTCGCTGCGCGCCAGGACCGGGCGGCGTATGCCGGACTGCTTCGTCCTGTTGGCCGCCGAGCGCGCGGGCGGAGCTGTACGGCTGTCGCCTCGATGGGGCAGCCTGCTCAGAAAATAGCCGCCCAGGGTGAGCCTGCCGTTGGGATCAGGCGGCCTGCGGCAACGGTTCGAGGATGACCTTGTGACCGAGACGCTCGAGTTGCTTGATCGCGCGGTTGCGGGCGCGTT
>JBKQIR010000098.1:0-6708 GCA_052148275.1 Solirubrobacteraceae bacterium | reverse complement strand
CTGCAGCTCGCGCCGACGGGAAATGCGCGGGCACGGCTCAACCACTGTACGGATGTCGGCAACCGCCGCTCTGGTTGGAGTCGAAAGAAAGAGGCGCCGTCCCCGCAACAAATCAACCTCGAACGGTCCTGGGGTGAGGGGGTCTACCAGCCCGTGGGATGGAGCACCATGAACCCGTCGGCGGGAGACACGCGGGTCGTCGACCAGCGATCCTCGCCGTTGGCGGAGCTCTGCGCCTGGTTGCCTTCTGTGATCACGCCCCACATCTGAGAATGTGGGTAAAGGGTCGGATGCGAGAGGTTTGAGAGGTAGTCATAGACGCCGGTGGCGGCCTTTTCAGTTAACGGCTGGCTCGTGAATCCGAGCATCCAGCCCACCGTCTCCAAAGGACCGAGCCGCCGCTGGCTCCTGATGCTCGTTCGTCCTTTCTCGTCGACGGGCGACTCTCCGAATACCGCCTTGGCCTCGTCTCGGAGATCTTTGAACTTGGCAGCTTGGATGCGGTACTCCTCGTTATCCTTCCCCAGAAGCCGACCCGACGCCTTCTTCGCCTCCTCGGCACTCATGAGTTCCTCGAGGTAAGCGCGGGCGAGTCGGTCCTCCATGGGACCTTCCGCACGCTGCAGCACCCACATTGAACTAGCGCAGTGCTCAAGAATGGCTCGAATCAACGTGGCTGGCGGAATCAACACTTCGCGCGATGCGTAAAGCGCGCCCAAGGCCCCGAGATGCTCGCTAGCGGCAAACATGTAGAAGTACAGGAGCTTGGTGATCTTGTACTCGGTGCCCTCCGGGAACGGCGGGTCGTGGTGCACGAGCTTCTCTTGGTCTCGAGCGGCGGCCGAGTTCGCTGCAGCGCGCCACTCCGTCTCCTGCGCAGAATCGCGGAACGCCTGACGAGCAGCGTGAAACAGGTCAGCCAGCTCGTCGAACCTAGCTGCGGCCGGCGCCGGATATGGCCGGAAGCTCATCATCGGGAACGTTAACCACGCGCTGGACGGAACCGCGGCCGGCACGCGCTTGACGCCCGATACGTGGGTGTCGAACGGCCCGCAGCGGACACACCCCTTCTGGGCGAATCCAAGCGTCTGGCATGGTCGACGGCGGCGAGCCACGACAGGCGCGAAAGCACGAGCGGCTCGATGGTGGGCGCCGATGCAAAGCACGCGTATGAGAACGACGGTCTGAACTGGCCTCATTGCGACGTTGACTGGAATTCCCCCGTCTTGAACTGGCCCCACCTCCCTCTGAATAACGATGCCGCACGCGACCTCAACGAGGTCCGAGCCGCGCGGGGCGTCAGCTGGCCGCAGGTACGGTGATGTTTTGGGCACGCGCAGGCGTGCCCTTGGGCCCCGTCGCGGTGACCATAAGCTTCGTTCCGGCCGGAACCGCCGGCGCGGTGACGGTCGACGTGAGTTTCCCATTGGGACCCGCGTCCGTTGCCGCGAAGGCGATGGTGCGGCCGGCGCGCTGCACGGTGGCTGTCACAACGGCGCCTTCGGGTAGGCCCGTGGCGGCCACGCCGACGACGACTCTGCGGGATTCGCCGTTGACAGCGACGGTGAGGTCGATGGCTGGACCGTCGTTGGCAAGAGCTGCAGCGAGCATCGGAAGCGGGGCCAGCAGTACTGCGACGGCCAGGGCCCAGGCCGCGCCGCGGACGAGCAGACCGCGCTTGCGGATCTGGCCGCGGAAGAAGCGTTCGACTGCAAAGAGGTCGCCCGGCGCCACCTTGCCGGGCGCCGGAACTGTGGCCAGGATGGCGCAGGCGATACTGATTGCGGCGAGGATGACAGTCGGCAGCGCCCAGCCGATCCCAACGCTGGCGAGTGTCGTGGCGGCGACCAAGCCGAAGACGCCGGCCAAGGTACCCGCGAGCGTGACGGCAGCCGTGACCGTGCCAGAGGTCTTGTCGATGCGGTCCAGAGACTGGTGGGGCGCAAGCGTCTTCGCCGATTCGGCGATCAGCTGTTCACGGGTTGAGGGCCGACGGCCGTCAGGCATCGCCCGTTCCCGAGAAGACGTTCTCATGATCCTTATCGCAGAAGACACGCACCGCCCATTCCCGTGGCGTCGCGTCTTTCGGGTCACGCCACACACGAAGCACATCCAGCTCCTGATCGCGCTCGAGTCGGACCGCCTCATCGAGATCCTGGCCACAGACGCGGCAGGCATACTTCGGGGTCACGTGCTGATATTGGCACGGACCGCGGCCGAAACGGTGGCGACGAGCGGCGTGAGAGCCGGCGCGTACTGCTGGACGCGGCCGTAGACGCCGCTGCCCTTCGGGCCCCGCAGCGTGACGGCCAGCGCGAAACGCATCGGCGTTGGCTCGTGGAGCAACTTACCGCCCGCTCGCGTGAGGAAACGCAGGTCGATACCCGGACGGTAAAGGGTCTTGCCCGTCGGTCTAGTCCTCAACCAAGCGTAAGACCGTGGTGGGTGGGTATCGGAGGCCCGGAAGGCCCGGTATTCCTGGGGTTTGAGCGCCGGGGTGTCAAGGATCACGAGAATTCCCCAGGTGTGATCACGGGAATTCCCCACCCGGCGCACGGCCGGTGAGCGCCGGTCGGAGCGCGTTGATGGCGTCGCGGTGGCGGCGCATGCGGTAGCTATCGCCGGTTACGGAGAGCACGCTGGCGTGATGGAGGAGGCGGTCGAGGACGGCGGTCGCGACTGTCGTGTCTTCGAAGATCGCGCCCCAGTCAGCGATCCCACGGTTGGTGGTCAGGATGATGCTGCCGTGTTCGTAGCGGCGGCTGATGACCTGGAACAGGTGCGACGCGGCTTCGCCCGGCATCGGGAGGTAGCCGAGCTCGTCAACGATCAGGACCTGGGGTCCGGCCCAGAATCGCATCGTGTTCGCCCACCGTCCGTCCATCGCGGCGCGTGAGGTGCGGGCGACGAGGTCGGCGGCAGTTGTGTAGTAGACGCGGTAGCCAGCGTGCACGGCCCGGTGCCCGAGCGCGATCGCGAGGTGTGTCTTGCCGACACCCGGGGGTCCGATCAGCAAGCAGTTGGCCTTCTCCTCGACGAACCGCAGCGTCGCGAGGTCTTCGACGAGTCGGCGGTCCAGCGTGGGTTGCGCGTCGAAGTCGAACTGCTCGAGCGTTTTGTGGGCGGGGAGCCGGGAGAACCGCATCCGGCCGTCGAGCCGGCGTTGCTCGCTCGCGGCGACCTCGGTCGCGAGCAGGTCGTGGAGGAACTGGGTGTAACCGGGCTTCTCGCGCTCGGCGGCCTCCAAGGCCGGGGCGAGCGCGTCGGCCGCGGCGCCCAGCTTCAGGTAGGAGAGATGCGAACGGAGCTGCTGGTAGATCGTGTCGGCTCCCATCAGCGCGCCACCTCCGCCAGCTTCGCGTAGTCGCTCAGTGACACGACCGGCGCGACCTTGCCCGGTGGTTGGCCGTGGAGCTTGGCGAGCTCGGCGAGCGCCCCGTCCCCGGGCGGCCGGTTGATCTTCGATCGGCACGTGGTCTGGGTCGTGAACGCGTCCAGCACCGCCCGCTCCAACTGGACGGCGTGCTCGGTTGAGCGGATCGTCTGCTCGGCGCCAGCCGGGGCGCGTCGGTGCGTGGCGACCTTGATCCCGGTCGTCGTCACGATCCGTAGGTGCGGCTCGCCGACGCGGGCTCGGAGAACCAGCGGCTGGCCGGCGTAGCCGGGCGGAACGCTGTACTTGTTCGTCTCGAACAGGACCAGCGCGCTGCGCGAGCAGACCCGGTCAACGACGATCTCCGCCGGGAACGCGAGCGCCGGCAGTGGCCGCAGTGGTTCTGCGGCGCCGAGCTCGCCGACGGTGCTCCCGCGCCGGCCGCGCCGGTCGGAGATGCTGAGCGTGAACGTGTCGAGCGACTGCTGCGCCTCTCGCATCGAGGCGGCCTTCGCGGTCCGCCACCAGCGGCCGCCGATGAACTTGATCGCCGCCTCGACGACACCCTTGCGCTGCGGGCGATGCGGCGGGCAGACAGCGACATCGACGCCGTAATGCTTGGCCACCTGCGCGAACTGCGGGTTCAGCCGATCGGTGTCCGGGATCACCGCGGTCGCCATCCGGTCGACCCGCCACACCAGGCTGGTGCCGCCGAGGCCGACCAGGATCTCATGCAACGCGCCGGCCAAGTACCCGAACGTCATCTGCTCGCAGAACACCGCGCGGAACCGGCCGGAGTGCGACAACGCCCCGACCAGCACGAACGCTGGCTGCTCCCACGGCGTCGTGTGCAACTCCAGCCAGTCCCACTGGATCTCCTCACCCGGCGGGTGGTCGATCTCCGTCGTCGGCGTCTTCCCGCGCCGCTGCTGGCAGACCAGACACACCGGCCGCAGCGCGGTCCGTCGCAGCTCGCGGACCAACGTCGGATAGGACCGCTGAAACCCGGCCGCAGCGAGCTCGTCCAGCAGCGTCACCGCCGGCAGGTGCGGGTCATCAACGAACCGCGCGGCGATATACCCGCGCCACGGCTCCAAGCAGCTCGCCGCCGCCTCCCGCAGCAACGGCTCCTCGCCGGCGGCCAGGTACTTGCGGACGGTCTTGCGGTCCCGGCCGGTGTGACGGCTGATCGCCGACTGATTCCAGCCGCGCGCAGCCAAAGCATGTATCTCCACGTCGTTCTCCTGTGTGAGCATCCCCACCGGTCCCTCTCGCTCGTAATCGCGTCAGAACCGACGACGGTGAGGGGGACCCCAGACAGAACGCGCCGCGCGCGGGGATCGACTACGGCTCGTTCCTACGGAACTCGCCTAGTCGAACCCCGCGCGCGCGGTCTACGCTCCAGCCGGGGTGGGGAATTCTGGTGATCGGACCTGAGGAGAATCCCGTGATCCGGCCCACGGGGCGGGATGGCCCGTGTCGGTTTGAAGTGACCGCCGGCTTTGGGCTGGTGGCCGTGAGCGTTATCTGGGTGTGCTGCGGCGGAGGCGGTCCAGTTCGATGGCGGTGTCGATCCACTGGTCGATGAGTTCGCGCAGCTTGCGGTAGTTGGCGATCTGGGATGTGACCGCGTCGATGTGTTCGGGGCGGATGTTCTCGGTGCGGCTTCGTCCGTGGTGGCTGTAGCTGAGCTGGTGGTATGGGCCGTGGCGTTGGGGCGGGTCGGCTTTGCAGCGACAGCCTGGGGTGCGGCAGGTGTTGTACTGCTCGGAGAGCGCTCCTGGCCGCAGGTCGCCGAGTGCGAGCAGGGCGGCTTTGATGCGTTGGATCGTGTCGGTCAGTTCGGCCTCGCTGGTCACGGTTGTCTTCCCTTCGGTGCTGGATCGATTTGATGGCGGCACCCTATCAACCATAGCTGTGATAAGCTATGGTTAGGATATATGATGACACGAGGGAGGGTCCGATGAGCAACCCGAAGCGAGCGCTGCAACGCAGGCTCGAGCGCGAAGCGCTGGCGATCGAGCGGCGCCTTGGAGCCGCAGTTGCTCCGAACCTGTCCGGTCCGCTGCTGGGGGGCCCGATCCGCTACGAGTGGGCCGAGCGCGACCGGGGGGTAGCGCATGGCGGCATCGGGATGATCGCCCGCCTCATCGAGGCGGTCGGCCTGGCCTGCGAGATCGACACCTCGGTCGAGCTGCTCAAGGTCCACCGCCCCTACCACGAGTCCGACCACGTGTTGAACATCGCCTACAACGCACTGTGCGGCGGCACGCGCTTGGAGGACATCGAGACCCGCCGAACCGACGCGGTGTTCTTGGACGGCCTGGGGACGCCGTCGCTGCCGGACCCCACCACCGCGGGCGACTTCTGCCGCCGCTTCGACGAGCCCTCGATCATGGCCCTGCAGGAGGCGATCAACCGCGCTCGGCGCAAGGTGTGGTCCCGCCAGCCGGCCTCATTCTTCTCCCAGACCGCCCGGATCGACGCGGACGCCTCGATCGTCGCCACCGACGCGCAGTGCAAGCAGGGCATCGACATCTCCTACAACGGCACCTGGGGCTACTCCGCGTTGCTGGTCTCGCTCGCCAACACCGCCGAGCCGCTGTATGTGTCCCTGCACGGCGCCAACCGTCCCTCCCACGAGGGAGTCGTTCCCCTCTATGACCGATCGATCGAGCTCTGCCGACAGGCCGGGTTCACCGACATCCTGCTCAGAGGCGACACCGACTTCTCGCTCACAACCGAGTTCGACCGCTGGGACGCCGACGGCGTGCGCTTCGTGTTCGGCTACGACGCCAAGGCCAACCTCGTCCAAACCGCCGAGAGCCAAGCGGACGATCTCTACCACGAGCTGGCGGCCAAGACCGAACGGAAGATCGCGACGCAACGACGGACCCGCCCCACCAACGTCAAAGACGACATCGTCCGCCAGCGCGCCTACAAGACGATCCGAACCAAGAAGCAAGACGTCGTCGAGTTCTCCTACCGGCCCCGCGCTTGCAAGCAGGACTACCGCGTGATCGCCGTGCGCAAGAACCTCTCGATCGAGCGCGGCGAGAACGTGCTATTCGACGAATACAGGTACTTCTTCTACATCACCAACGACCGCAAGCTCACCGCCGAGCAGGTGATCGCCGAAGCCCACCGGCGCTGCAACCAAGAGAACCTCATCAGCAACCTCAAAAGCGGCGTACGAGCCCTACACGCCCCCGTCAACACGCTCCACGCCAACTGGGCCTACATGACCATCGCGTCACTGGCCTGGACCCTCAAGGCCTGGTGCGCGCTGATGCTGCCGATCTCGCCCCGCTGGCAGGCCAAGCACGAACAACAAC
>JBKQIR010000097.1:0-7561 GCA_052148275.1 Solirubrobacteraceae bacterium | reverse complement strand
ATCGATGGACTCAGGATGCTGGTGCTCTGCGAGCGCTGCTCGCGCTGAGTAGTTCTGGTCTTTGTGGGCATGACGATTTCTTTCGATCGTGCTCACACAGTTCCTGTGACATTCCCTCCGGCCGTGGTGGTAAGTCATGGTCGGCCCCTCGCGAATGGTCGTGGGGGGTAAAGCCGCACGGGCTGCCACCCGCGCGGCGGCCACAACTGCATATGGAGGAGCCGACCATGACGAGCAAGGTTCGCAGCTGGGCTGGTCTGGATGTGCACGCGCGCAGCGTGCTCGCGGTGACGATGGACGGGGAGTCTGGGGAGTTGCGCTCGTGCCGGCTACCGGGCGACACGGCGAAGGTCGTCGGCTACCTGGCGGGGCTGCCGGGGCCGACGCGGGCGGCGTATGAGGCTGGGCCGACGGGGTACGGGCTCGCGCGGGAACTCCGGACGGCTGGCATTGAGTGTGTGGTCGCGGCGCCGGGGAAGATCGAGCGCCCTGCGCAGGACAAGGTCAAAACCGACGAGCGCGACGCGCAGCGCGTGCTGCGGCTGTTGATGATCGACTCGCTGGTCTCGGTGCGGGTGCCGACGGTCGAAGAAGAAGCGCTGCGGGACTTGGTGCGTGCGCGTGAGGATCTCCGCGGTGATCTGATGCGCACCCGCCAGCGGCTATCGAAGCTGCTGTTGCGCCACGGGATCGTCTATGAGGACACCACGAGCACCTGGGGCGCCAGGCATCGCGTGTGGCTGCGCGCGCAGGATCTCGGCGGCGGCGCCCAGGCGACGCTGCTGGACTACATCGGCGCGGTCGACGTGCTCGAGAGCCGCCGTGACGGGCTCGAGCGCACGATCGCCGAACTGGTCCCCTGCTCGCCGTATGCGCAGACGGTCGCACGGTTGCGGTGCCTGCGCGGGATCGACACGCTGACCGCGGTCGGGCTGTGCTCAGAGATCGGCGACTTCGAGCGGTTCGCGCGCCCCGAGCAGCTGATGAGTTACGTCGGCCTGGTTCCCAGCGAGAGCACGACCGGCGAGAGCCGCCGGCTAGGGTCGATCACCAAGACCGGCTCCGGGCACGCCCGGAGGCTGCTCGTCGAAGCCAGCTGGCACTAGTGCGCCACGAGGCGCTCTGTCGTATCCCCGGTGCAGCCGGGACGAACTCGAAGGAAGGTTCGTGGGTCTGATGGCTTACCCGGATCCGAGAGGTGAACGGAACAATCGCATGCCAGCAAAGCGGCGACCGGGCCAGGTGTCAGGGCCGGGGTGTCGCGGGACCCGCGTGATATGGCGAAAGCTGGATTGCCTAAATCCCAATCTCCAGACGATGCAAATGCCCGTCCGCCGGAAAGACATCCGATACCGGCGCCACGTTCTGCGACGGCCTGGTAGTGCGGCCATCGCAACCTTCGGGGCGTGGAGCGTCGCCCAGTGAGGGCGATCAAGGAGATGAGTCCGGACGCCTACGTCACGCTCGGAAGTACGACAGGGACGAACGTGGGATCAACCCCTTGGGACGCGAGTCTCGGGGTGACGGAGTGCTCGTAGTAGTCGTGGGAGCAACGACCCACCAAGGAGGACGGGAAAGCCGTCCACAGGGCGAAGGAGCACAGGTGACGGGACATCGAAGCGCCGCGAGGTATGCGTAATGCAGAACGCCGAAACGGTCCTGGATGTCCTCCGTGAACGCGGCAGGAGGGGTCTGCCGTTGGAAGGGATCTATCGACAGCTGTTCAACCCGCAGCTGTATCTGCTGGCCTACGGACGCATCTATTCCAACAAGGGAGCGATGACGCCCGGACCTGACGCGGAAACCGCGGACGGCATGACGATGGCCAAGATCGAGCGCATCATCGACGCGGTGCGTCACGAGCGCTACCGGTTTCGGCCCGTCCGGCGGCACTACATCCCGAAGGAGGACGGGAAGCAGCGGCCGCTGGGTCTGCCGTCGTGGTCGGACAAGCTGCTCGGCGAAGTGATCCGCCTCTTGTTGGAGGCGTATTACGAGCCGCAGTTCTCCGAGCACTCTCACGGCTACCGACCCGGCCGAGGTTGCCACACCGCCTTGGGCGAAGTGGCGAGAACCTGGACCGGGACCAGCTGGTTCATCGAGGGCGACATCTCCCAGTGCTTCGACCGACTCGATTCTCGGGTCATGCTCGACACGCTGGGCGAGAAGATCCACGACAACCGGCTGCTCAGGTTGGTCGGACAGATGCTGGCTGCCGGGTATTTGGAGGATTGGGTGTGGAACGCCACGCTCAGCGGCGTGCCGCAGGGCGGGGTCCTCTCCCCGTGCCTTTCTAACATCTACCTGAACCGGCTGGACACGTACGTCGAGACGATCCTGATGCCGGAATACAACCGAGGGGCGCTCAGGAAACACAACCCTGAGTACCAGAGGGTGCAGTGGGCGGTCACTCGTGCCCGCCACCGTGGCGACGATGCTGCGGTGCGGGAGCTGCGCAAGCAGCAACGCAGCCTTCCCAGCCTGGATCCGCACGATCCCGGCTATCGGCGGCTGCGGTACGTGAGATACGCCGACGACATCCTGCTCGGGTTCACCGGACCAAAGGCCGAAGCTGAGGAGATCAAACGTCGCCTCTCGCAGTTCCTGCACGAAGACCTCGCGCTGGAGCTGTCCGAGACCAAGACGCTGATCACCCACGCCCGCACGGAGGCAGCGCGGTTCCTCGGCTACGAGATCCTCACCCAGTACGACGACCGCAAGCAGACCGCGGGCCGCAGGTCGGTCAACGGTCAGATCCGGTTGCGCGTACCGGTCGATGTGATCAAGGCCAAGTGCTCCCGATACACGCAAGGCGGCAAGCCCGCCTCCCGACCCGAGTTGATGAACGAGCCGGACCACACGATCATCAACTGCTTCGGAGCGGAGTACCGGGGGATCGTCCAGTACTACCTACTCGCCGGCGATGTCTACCGACTCGACCGGCTGCACTGGGTGATGCAGACCTCGCTGCTCAAGACGCTGGCCGGCAAGTACGGCTCGACGGTCACGACCATGGCCCGCAGGTACAAGGCCACGATCGAGACGCCGCACGGGCCACACAAGTGCCTGCAAGCCAGGGTTGAGCGCGGCCAGGGACGCAAACTACTGGTCGCAACGTTCGGTGGTATCCCGCTGCGACGGCAGAAGCACGCGGCCCTCAGAGACCGCGCGCCAGTCCCGGCTGCCGCCCCTGGCAAAGAGCTGATCGATCGGCTCCGCGCTGGGCGGTGCGAGATCTGCGGAGACGCCGACCAGGTGCAAGTTCACCAGATCCGCAAGCTCTCAGACCTCGAGCAGCTGGGCCAGCCACAACAACCCGAATGGGCCAGGATCATGACCAAGCGACGACGCAAGACCCTCGTGGTCTGCGCCGCCTGCCACGCCACGATCCACCCTGGGAGGCCAACCACGTCAATCACGGAATAGTCGCTGGAGAGCCCGGTGATCGGAAACGGTCACGCCGGGTTGTATGTCCCGCGAACGGTTATGTTGAATACCTGTTCGCCGCGGTCCGTTTTTCCTGCTGAGAGCGTTTTTGGGTGGTGATGCGTTCAACATAATCGTGGCTGTCCTGTCGAGGATCGGTGGATTCGTGTTCTGCGATCCGACAGGAGGCAGCGATGGGCAGCAAGGTGTGGTTCCCGGTGGTGTCGGGGTCGTTGGCGCCGTATGCCGCGGGGTTCGCGTCGTGGCTGACGTCTCAGTCGTATTCGCCTTCGGCTGCGGCCGCCAGGCTGTATCAGTTCGATCAGCTCAGTCGCTGGCTTGAGCGTGAGGGGCTTGGCGTCTGGGAGCTGACCGAGGAGCAAGCCGAGCGGTTCATCGCCGCGCGGCGCGCGGCGGGTCGGGTGACGTGGGTGGCGCCGCAGAGCGTGACGCTGCCGCTCGGGTACTTGCGCGAGCTTGGGGTCGCACCGATGCCGGCCCCGGCGGTTGCGCAGGGTTCGCTGGAGGAGCTGCTTGAGGATTACCGCCGCTATCTGCTGATCGAGCGTCGACTTTCGGAGAAGACCGTGGTCAACTATGTGCCGGCGGCGCGGCTGTTCCTGGCTGGGCGGGAGAGCCCGGACGGGCTGGGGCTGGAGTGGCTCTCGGCGGCGGATGTGAGCTCGTTCTTGGCGCGCGAGTGCCCGAAGCGCAGCGTGTCCGGCGCGCGGGATCTGGTCTGCGCGTTGCGGTCCTTTCTGCGGTTTTTGCACCTGGTCGGTTTGATCAACGCGCCGCTGGTGTGGGCGGTCCCCTCGATCGCCGATCTGCGGGATCGCACACTCCCGCGCGGGCTGGAGCGCGGGGCGGTGAAGAAGCTGTTGGCCAGCTGCGATCGGCGCACGCTGGTCGGCCGGCGCGACTATGCGGTCCTGTTGCTGTTGTCGCGGTTGGGGCTGCGCGCCGGGGAGGTCGCCGCGATCGGGCTGGACGACGTCGACTGGCGCAGCGGGCTGCTGCTCGTTTCAGGCAAGGGTGGCCGCTATGACGAGCTGCCGTTGCCGGTTGATGTCGGCGAGGCGATCGTGGCCTATCTCTGCCGCCGGCCGCGGTGCGAGTGCCGGGCGTTGTTCTTGCGGGTGAACGCGCCGCTCGGAGGGCTTGACCGAAGCACGATCGGTTCGACCGTCCGCGAGCATTGCCGGCGGGCGGGGCTTGAGCCGGTCGGGGCGCACCGTCTGCGGCACACGGCCGCGACCGAGATGCTCAGGAAGGGCGCGTCGCTGGCGGAGATCGGCCAGGTCTTGCGCCACCGCGAGCAGAAGACGACGGCGATATATGCCAAGGTCGACCGCAACGCGCTGCGGGCGCTCGCGCGGCCGTGGCCGTCGCCGTCGCCGGAAGGTGGTGTGGCATGAGCTCGCTGCGCGACGCGCTCGCTGACTATCTTCGCGTCCGCCGTCGGCTCGGGTTCGAGATGCCACAGGACGGCCGGCTGCTGGAGAGGTTCGTCGAGTTCCTCGAGCAGGCGGGCGCTGAGCGGATCACAACCGAGCTGGCGCTGATGTGGGCGCGGATGCCTGTCGACGCGCACCCAAGCCGCTGGCGCCAGCGGCTCTCCGTCGCGCGCGGGTTCGCCCGGTATCTGGCAACGAT
This sequence comes from Solirubrobacteraceae bacterium, assembly GCA_052148275.1. Classification (GTDB taxonomy): domain Bacteria; phylum Actinomycetota; class Thermoleophilia; order Solirubrobacterales; family Solirubrobacteraceae; genus Palsa-465. The sequence goes on along the minus strand of JBKQIR010000097.1, from coordinate 2,479 downwards.
CGACCCCGCCAGCGAGGTTCCCTCCAAGGACCTGCTGCCCGGGCATCGCCCGCGGATCGCGCCATACATCTACACAGACGCCGAGATCACGGCGCTGATCGCGGCCGCAGCAAGGCTCAGACCGCCGCTGCGCGCCGCGCGCCATCAGACGCTAATCGGGCTGCTGGCGGTCACCGGGATGCGCCCCGGCGAAGCGCTCGGACTCGACCGCCACGACGTCGACCTCAAGCACGGCACGGTGCACGTCCGCGCTGGCAAGCAGAAGAAACAGCGCGAGGTGCCGCTGCACAAGAGCACGCTCACCGCACTTCGCGGATACGCCCGCCTGCGCGACGCTCGCTTCCCTGAGCCCTCAACGCCAGCGTTCTTCATCTCCGCCAGAGGACGACGAATGGGCCGGCAAGAGCTCAACCAGACGTTCACCAGGCTGATCGGAGAGGTCGGGCTGGACGGCCGCGGTGCTCGCGCCCGGCCCCGCCCGCACGACCTCAGACACGCCTATGCCGTGCACACGCTGCTGGACTGGTATCAGGCCGGCGAGGACATCGACCGGCGGATGCCGCTGCTCAGCACGTATCTGGGGCACGTGGACCCGGCCAGCACATTTTGGTATCTGGAGGCGGTCCCCGAACTGCTCGAGCTGATCAGCCGACGCCTGGGGCAGATCGGCGAGGCGCTCTCATGACCGCGCTCGCACCCTCGCTCCAGGCGTTCTTCACAGACCGTCTGATCACCCAGCGCAACTCCAGCCCGGAAACGATCAGCGCCTACCGCGACACGTTCAGGCTGCTGCTGCGCTTCGCCCGCGAGCAGACCGGCAAGCAGCCGTTCGAGCTGGACATCGACGATCTCGACGCGCCGTTGATCGGCGCGTTCCTCAACCACCTCGAACACAACCGGGGCAACAGCCCAAGAACCCGCAACGCCAGGCTCGGAGCGATCCACTCCTTCTACCGGTTCGCGGCGCTCGAACATCCCGAACACGCGCACACGATCGCCAGGGTGATGGCAATCCCAACCAAGCGCCACGAGCAAAACACCGTCTCCTACCTGGACCTCGAAGAGATCAAGGCGCTACTCGCTGCCCCGGACCGCGACACCTGGCTCGGGCGCCGCGACCACGCACTGCTCCTACTCATGACCCAGACCGGCGTGCGCGTCTCAGAACTCGTCGGCCTGCGCATCTGCGACGTGCACCTCGGCGCTGGCGCCCACTGCCGGGTCACGGGCAAAGGCCGCAAGAAACGCGCAACGACCCTGACCGCCGAGACCGTCACGATCCTGCGCGCCTGGATCAAGGAACGCTGCGGCGCCCCCGCCGACCCCTTGTTCCCAACTCGTCAAGGACGGCCGCTCAGCCGCTACACGGTCGGCGTCGTGGTCTCAAAGCACGCCGGAACCGCCACCGCCAACTGCCCATCACTGACCGCAAAGCGCGTCACCCCGCACACGCTCCGCCACACCAACGCAATGCTGCTCCGAGCCAAAGACGTCGACATCGCCACGATCGCGCTGTGGCTCGGGCATGAGAGCACCCAGACCACCCACATCTACGAGCACGCCGACCCGGCCTTGAAGGAGCAAGCGATCGCCCGCACCGCCCCGCTCGGAGCCAAACCCGGCAGATACCGAGCATCCGACGCGCTACTCGCGTTCCTTGAAGCCCTCTGATTATGTTGAACGGCCGACCATCCCAAAACTCGCTGAGCAGGGAAAACTCGGACGGTCGATCGCGTCTTCAACATAACCGTTCGCGGGACATACAACCGGACGTGCCCATTCCTGAGCATCCGGCTCTCCACAGGACATACGGTGGCCGATCGTGACGCTGATTTCATGCAGCGGCGGTTCCTGGTCGGGTGGTGGCCCGTCCTGTTCCGGTGGTCGGCGCCCATGGCGAGGGGATCCGGTGGCCGCGATAGCGATATCGGGTTACCGGGACCTCGGAGGGCCACGCGAGCCTTGTGTCTTCACGGCTGGTCCAGTTGTGCCCCCAGCATCGTCGCCTGAGCTGTTTCCAGGTCAGTCGCGGGTATTTCTTGCGGAGCCAGCGGATCACTCGCCACCACAGGTAGTAGCTGAGATACGCGAAGCAGCGCTTACTCGCGTTATGACGGTGGTAGTTGGTCCAACCCCTGAGGATTGGGTTGAGCGCGTGGATCAGTTCGTCCAGCGAGAGGTTCAGCGTGCTGCGGCTGGTCAGCGTCTTGATGCGGTGCATGACCTCGCGCAGCGCTCGCTCGCTCGGGAACGTGTAGGCGACGTGCTTGCCAGCGGTCCGCCAGGGTCGCCGCTTGATGCGGAACCCGAGCAGATCAAAGCCGTCCTCTACGTGGGTGATTGCTGTTTTCTGGGGCTCCGTGCATGTTCGTAGGTGACTCTGAACCCGGATTGTGAGGCTGAGCAGGGCGTTTGGCACCTGGAGCGGCGCGTGGAAGTCGCGCACGCGCCCCGCGACCCGCGACCGGGTTGTTGCCCT
>JBKQIR010000096.1:0-5640 GCA_052148275.1 Solirubrobacteraceae bacterium | reverse complement strand
CACTCAGCCGAATAAAAGTCCTGCTCAGGAGGTACTTCTAGCAAGCCGGTCGGACAGGATCAGGAGCGAACACCGGGACAAAAAACCCGGCACGACACCACCGCCCGACCAATTTGCGACAGCCTCTCTGGTCGTCTATTTCTCCCCCCACGCTTCGGCGTCGGTGGCGGCTTTGAGGGAGAGTGCTTGAAGTTCTGTGGTGAGCTGGCGTAGACGGCGGTTGTTCTCGAACCAGGGTCGGTAGCGGGTCGCCTGGTCGGGGGTGAGGTTGCGGGTGACGGTCTTTTGGTTGATCTTGCGCGTCCAGGCGATGTAGGGCCCGTGCAGCTTGGGTGGGTTGGCGTGGCAGTGGCAGCCTGGGTTGGGGCAGCGGATCTGGCGCTCGGCGACTGATCCGGGCAGGCAGAAGCCGAGTGTGGCGAGTTCTGCGATGAGCTCCGTGAGGCGCTGGGTGTGCGCGGGCGCGATCTCGGGCTGCTGACCGTGGGCGCGGGGTTCGGGATGTTGGTCGGGCATCGGTTGTGGCTTTCCGTCCGGTAGCGGCGGTACTAATACCGTAGCTACCGGACGGAACAATGACGACGATGACCGAAGACCAGCAGCTTGACCTTTCCTCACGCGTGATCGGCGCGCTTCCGATCATCAGCCACTTCCTGGATCGCCTCGGGCTCGAGGCGATCCTCGCGCGCTATCTGCCCGACGGCGATGCGCGCGCGCTGATGGCCGCCTCGCGGGTGATCAGGACGCTGGTCATCAACCTGTGCTTGGAGCGCGAGCCGCTGTACGGGATCGGGGAGTGGGCCGCGAGGTTTGACGCGGGCGCGCTCGGACTCGAGCCCGGGGAGGTCGCCCTGCTGTGCGATGACCGTGTCTGGCGGGCGCTTGATGCGCTGTTTGACTGCGACCGCGCGTCGCTGTTGACCGGGCTTGTCCTTGGCGCGATCACGGAGTTCCGGGTCGACTGCTCACAGCTGCATAACGACTCGACCTCGATCACCCTGTACGGCGACTACCACCAGGCCGACGGCCGCGAGCGAGGCGGCCAGCCGAGCGCCGCCGCTAAGCGCGGCCATAACAAGGAGCATCGTGGGGACCTCAAGCAGCTGCTGTTGATCTTGACCGTGTCCGCTGACGGGGCAGTGCCGCTCGCGCACCGGCTCGCTGACGGGAATCTGACCGATGATCAGACGCACATCGAAACCTGGGACGGGCTGTGCGTCATGCTGGGCCGACACGACTTTCTCTATGTCGCTGACAGCAAGCTATGTACGCGCGAGCAGATGTCCCACATCGAGAAGCGCGCCGGGCGGTTCATCACGGTCCTGCCCCGCTCGCGCGCGGAGGACGGCCGCCTGCGCGAGTGGATGGCGAACGGCACACCTGACTGGGCAGAGGCCGAACGTAAGCCCGGCAAGCGCAAGGGCGACCCCGACCAGGTCTGGCAGGTCTGTCCGGCGCCGTTCCCGACCGCCGAGGGGTACCACATCACGTGGGTTCACTCCAGCTCCAAGCAGCACCGCGACGAGACCGCGCGCACCGAGCGGATCGACCGCGCGCGCCACGCCCTCGCCGAGCTCTCCGAGCGGCTATCCGGCCCACGCGCCCGAATCACGACCCGCGTCGCGGCCGAGGAGGCCGCGGCCGCGCTGCTCGCCTCAACGGGCGCCGAGCGGTGGGTCACGGTCACGATCACCGAGACGATCGAAGAGCGCTACCGCCAAGAGAAACGCGGCCGGCCCGGCAACGACACCCGCTACCGCAAGACCGAAAAGACCCGATTCGCGCTCCAGGCGCAAATCAGCGCCGAGCAGGTCCGCTACGACGCCGCCGCTGACGGCTGCTTCCCACTGACCACCAACGACACCAAACTGACCAACACCGAGGTGCTCGCCGCCTACCGATACCAGCCCAACCTCGAAAAGCGCCACCACGAACTCAAATCCGTCCAAGACGCCGCGCCAGTAACACTCAAAAGCCCGTTCCGGATCGAAGCGCTGTTCGCATGCCAGTTCATCGCGCTACTCACCAACTGCCTGATCGAACGCGAGCTACGCAACGCGATGACCCAACACAACATCCCCGAGCTGGCGCTCTACCACGAACAACGCGCCTGTACCGCGCCCACCACCGCCCGCCTCTTTGATCACTTCACCGACCTAAACCGCCACCACCTTACCCGCGACACCCAACACATCAAGACCTTCGACCCAAAACTCACCACGCTGCAACTCCAACTGCTCGAACTCCTCGGAATCCCGGCCAGCGCCTACACCACCGATCCCGCCCCCTGAACCCGCCTGGCCAAGATGGGGGGAGATATCGGCCATCAGACGTGCGGAAAGAGCGTTGAAGGACGACAGCGTCATCACGGAGGCGCTGCCGCGACCGCTCGGCGCGGGCTGTCAGATCGCCCAGAAAGATCTCGCGGGCGGCATTGGCCGGGGCTGCCACCAACTGATGCTCATCAGGTGGCGGCTGTTTTGCCGGGAGGTTTCGCGCGTCAGTCACCGACGTCTAACTCGAGGCTCTTGCTCACGAAGCTGCCGAGCAATGGAGCAGCGAGCTTGACACCAGCTGCGGTTGGGTCGTAGCCGTCCGGAAAGACCGTGGACTCATCAGCTAAGGCGCCCCGAACCAAGGCGTCCGCAATGTTGGAACCCGCGAGCAGCGCGCCCCGGAAATCTGCGTCCGTAAAGATTGCACCTGCGGCGTCGACCTCAGGGAGGAGCGCGCCTCGGAAGCTACATTCGGCCGCAAAGCAGCGGCGAAGAGACGCTCCGGTCATCAGCGCCTCCGAGAAGTTGGACGCTGCCACAAGTGCATCGTCGAAAGCGGCGCCCTGCAAGCGACATTGAGAGAAGTCTGCCGTAACGGCTCTACAGCCACGTAGGTCCGCCGCCAAGAGATCTGCTCGTCTGAGGTCAGCGCTCCGCAGGTCGGCGCCCCGCAAGCTCGTGCCGGAAAGGTTGACCCCTTTGAGGACGGCGCCGCTGAGATCGGCGCCGTCCAGTTGGAGACCACTTAGGTCCACCGTGCGGCGAGGGTCTCGCTCGATTCCTAGCCGTCCCAATACGCGCAGAGCAGCCTGGACGTCCGCGGATACTGGGTCATCCGGGGAGTCATTGCCCGATCGTTGACGGCCACGAACGTGCGCGAGGAGAATATCCAGCACAGCGCTCGTGTCTCTGCTCGAAGCCTGGCCGAGACTCTCCAGCGCATACACGGCGGCGATTCGGGGTGCTACATCCGGTGCGGTCAATTGTCCGGCGGCTCGGAGCAGACTCTCGGCGTACTGTGCGGCGGTTGAGGCTGGGCGTTGCTTGCCAGAGCGTTGCTTGGCACGGCTGCTGATGTCCGATGAGCCCCCGAAATAAAACCCGGCCGCTGTGCCCAGCAACGCGATCAGGGGTGCCACCACGGCAAGCACAATATTCCAGTCGGACCGATGGTTCGTGGGCGCGATGACCGCAACGACGGCAATGGCAGCGAGAGCGATGACTAGAAGCGCCACCCCGACGATGGTCCATGCCAACTGCCGGTCGTGAGCTAGCTGACCCGAACGTCTCGGATAGTCGACGTACTCAAGGGACGAGTCCGACTCGTCCAGTTGTGGGTGTCCGAGCTGGTGTCCCATGATCTAGCTCCGCCTGAAACTGGCATGTTACGCGAATTGGGCCGGTTGAACCTCGGACCAATTGCGAGGACAGCTGTCCCGTATGCGGTGCGGGCTCGCAGCGCGACGTGCGCGCTCATCTCCTACGGCGGTCCCACTCCGACGAGGTCGTGCAGGAGAGGCTGACGATGGCCCGGACAGTCAGGCAGGTGGTCTGTGCGTTCCGATGCACTGCGGCCACCGCGAGGACGTGACCGAGACACGTAACCGGGTTCCGCAGCCTCCTCCGCGGGGCGCGCTTAGGGTTCGACGCTGTCCCAGCCACGAGTGAGACTTCCCTATCCATGCGATTCGGCGGCGGGTACAGACCGGGTCTGCCACCCCGCAGCGCGCTCGACCTGTCCGCAGACCGGCGGGACCGATGCCCGCGACAGCCGCGCGTGCCTATGCAGATCGGCGATTCTGCAGCCGCTTTGTACGGCCCGCTTCCGGCGACGAGGAGGGCTGCGCTTCGTGGCGTCAGGAAGCATCGTTCTGCGTTGCGCGGCCAACACGGCGGGCGAGATCGCTAGCTGCGACCCCGTTCGCTGCAAGCAGGATTCGCAAAGCGGTCGTCTCGACTCGGCAGGCGAGACCGCTGCAATGCTTAAGCGGCCACCGCAGACCTGCGCGAAATTAGCTGTCGATCCGCACTCCAGCAATCACTCCGCGAGCGACCTCGGCTGGTCAGCACGCGCTCGTGCTTTGCCACGGACGCAGCGGTCTTCCTGCATCCGGCCTGACTGCTGCATCGCCCGGGGGATCCGCGAGCAGTACCCGCCAGACGCTGGCGTTACCGGCCGCGCTACTGCTTCCGTGCGCGGTCGGACTGCTGCTTCGTGCAGAACGCACTCGTCAGGGCCCCGCCGGTCAGACTTGAGCTTCCGCGTGAAGGCCATCACGCGCTTGTAGCCAGCTGTGGCCACAACCGGAAGGAGTCGCGGCTTTCCCTTTGCCGTCCGCGGCGCCGCGGGCGCGGCGATCGCTTGGGCGACAAGGCGCTCGCCGAGGCCGGCCGGGAGCGGCGGCGCGGCCGACGATCGCGTTCGCCCACGAGCGGAAGCCCGGCACGAGTGCTGCCGCGCTTTCGCGTCCAATCATTTTGGACTCTGAGGCCGGCTTCCCCTTTCAACGGGGAGCACCACTCCGCTCTGGGGCCGCAACAACCCGGGCGGAGGCGGTCGGTAGGCATCCAAGGTCGTGCGCCTTCACAGGCAATGAACGCCCGAGCCGTCGCGCGGGCGAGTCCTGCTTACTGCGAGCATCGCAATGTGACAGGCCCATGACCGATCAGCAGCGAGAGCAGCCGCGCCGGGCGCGGTCATCGGCGAGCGTGCCGAGCAAGCCGACCGTCCAGCATGTCGGGCAGCCGCGCCACACCACCGCGGTGACGAGCAGAAGGGCGAGTGAGACGGGACCGATGACCGCGACCAGAACGATTGCGAGCGCAGCCGCAATGAGGCCGACCGCGCCTCTCAAGAGATGCTCACCGACCGAGCCGCTCGCAAGCGGCGAGCGCTTGGTGCTCGCTGGTTCTGGTGGCGCGTCGCATCTCGCGAACATCTCACCCCACGTTACGCGGTGATCTCGTGCGCGGATCACCCCCAAGATCCCCGGATTCGTGACGCGATCCTGGAGGATGGGGCTGTCCCTCAAGCAGGTCCACGAAGCGCTCATCCGGGATCCGCCATGGCCGCAGGTCGCCATGGGTAGCGGCCGGCTGCCGTCAGGGAAGCATGGCAATAGAGGGTCTCGGCCGTTCCCGGGCGTCGAGCTGAGCGCCGCCTTGAGGTCGAGGCGTTCCGCGACCTGCGTCCGGCTGCAACTGTTGCGTGAGGGGCGCCTGTCCGCAACATTCGCTGAGCAATTGTCAAGAGTTGTGGATTCGGCTATGAAGAATGATCAGGCGGCGACCTTCTCCTCTGTCGTGGTTTCGTCGTCGGTGACCTTGATTCCGTCCTTGAACGTCACGCCGTCGAGCACGTCGG
>JBKQIR010000095.1:0-18017 GCA_052148275.1 Solirubrobacteraceae bacterium | reverse complement strand
TCTCCAGGTCCTCGGGGAACTCGCGGCGCAGCCGGCCGGCGATCTGCTCGGGCGAGTAGCGGCGCTTTAGATCATCCTCGACTTTCCTGCGTAGCGCCACGTTCGTGACCAGCTTTGAGGGTTTCGGTCGCCCGGCACGCTCGTAGGCGAGCGCGTGCGCGGTCGTCGCCGTGTAGGACTGCCCAACGCACCCGGCGTTGCGCCGCATCTCGCGACTGACCGTCGACGGGCTGCGCCCCAGCCGCCCGGCGATCCCCCGCATCGAATCCCCACGCGCGCGCGCCAAAGCGATCTCCTCGCGCTCTGAGAACGTCAGACAGCGCCCTTTGAGATCTCGCCCGCGACGCGGTCTCACGCCGCCGGCCGCGGCCAGCCAGCGCGTGCCCTGCTTGCGATACGTGCCGGCCTCGGCCGCCGCGTCAGTGATGAACTCGCCGCGTGCCATCGCGGCCCAGAACCGCTGTACGACCTCCGGGACCATCCGCTCAGAGAACCTCGTCATCAGCCCGCCTTCCTCGTGCTCGCACAACCCGTGTCCCGCCGCCACACGCGACGAGTGCCTCTCATCAACCCCCCTTTCGGGTGTAGCTCACCCCAGCGAGCGGCGAAGCCGCCAACCCCGCAACGACCGCATAGAAACAATCCAGCACTCCCCACGGGCGAACAAAGGACAGCCCGGTCAACGGCCAACCCACGCAGCGCCCCCGGCCAGGGCGCGTCGCGTCCCCGCTGATTCACTATCACGTGCGCCCTCGCGCGCGCGTGGAAAAAGGGTTAACGGCCTGTTGATAACCCTGTCGGGTTACCAACAGCACCACGACTACTACTACTACTACTACAACAACTCAAACCGTGGGTGTTGCGATCACCGTTCGAACCCAAGGATTATCGTTTAGGGGGACATCGGGCTGCCGCGCCCCAGGGTCCCGCGTGGCCAGAGCGGCAGTCCGGCCAGAGCGCTGCCGGTTCGTGAAACCAGGGCTGGCCCAGACGCGACCGAGGGCACCGAGCCGGTGCTGCTGCTGGCGAGGAGCAGGACGATCGCCGGTCATTGTTGATGGACTCGCTTTCAGGTGGGTGCGGCACTGCCGGCACGTGCGCATTCGGGGGCGTCGACGGTGCAGCCGGCGACGTTGGCCCACGACCGCAGACGGAGTTGGCTACTGCGAGTTGAGGTAGGTAATGACGGCGAGCACCCGTCTGTGGTCATCGGGGGATTGCGGGAGGCGCAGCGTGCCGAAGATGTTCTTGACGTGTTTCTCGACGGTGTGTTCTGTGACGAACAGGCGCTCGGCGATCGCGCGGTTTGAGCGTCCTTCGGCGATCAGGGCGAGCACGTCTCGTTCGCGGTCGGTCAGATGTTCGAGCGGGTTGTCGGCTTGGCGGCGGCGGCCGACGAGTTCGCCGACGACGGCGGGGTCGAGGACCGATCCTCCGTTCCCGATCCGGTTGACACTGGCGGTGAGCTCGTCCAGATCGGAGACGCGTTCCTTGAGCATGTAGCCGATGCCGTCGGTCCGGGCTGACAGGAGTTCTAGGGCGTAGCGTGCGTTGACGTGCTGGGAGAGGATCAGCAGTCCGATTGCTGGCCAACGTTCGCGGATGGTCTTGGCCGCTCGCAGTCCCTCGTCGGTGTGCGTCGGTGGCATCCGGATGTCGATGATGGCGACGTCAGGCTGTGTTTGTTCGACCAGTTCGAGCAGACCCTCGGCGTCTGTGGCTTGGCCGACGATGTCGAATCCCGCCTCCTGGAGTAGCCTGGAGAGGCCTTCGCGGAGGATTACGGCATCGTCGGCCAGGGCTACGCGCATGGGATCTCGGCTCGCAGCGTCGTCCCTCGACCGGGCGGGCTTGAGATCGTGAAGCGTCCGCCGAGCGCCTCGATCCGGTCACGCAGGCCGCGGAGCCCGGAGCCGCCGGCGGGGGTGGCGCCGCCGATGCCGTCGTCGCTGACCTCGACCGTGAGCTGCTGGTCTGCGTAGGTGGCGGCGACGCGGACGGCGCTGCCGTGGGAGTGCTTGGCGGCGTTGGTCAGCGCTTCGCTGGCCATGAAGTAGGCGGCGCTCTCGAGGTGCTCGGGCAGGCGCCGGTCGAGCGCGACGTCGAGCTGCGCGGCGAGCGCGGCGCGGCGGCAGAGCTCGTCGAGGGCCGCCGGGAGCCCGCGCTCGGTAAGCAGCGGCGGGTTGATCCCGTGGGTCAGCTCGCGCAGTTCCGCGAGCGCGAGCGCGAGCGCTTGGCGCGTCTCGCGCACGAGCGGCTTCGCCTCGGCTTCAGCGGGCAGCCGTGTCTCCAGCAGCCCGAGCGACATCGCGATCGAGACGAGCCGCTGCTGGGTGCCGTCGTGGAGGTCGCGCTCGATCCGCCGCCGCTCGGCGTCGGTGGCCTCCACCAGCCGCGCCCGTGAGGCCTGCAGCTCGATCAGTCGGGCGCGCAGCTCGGCCTGGAGTCGCTCGTTCTCCAGCGCCAGGCTTGCCGCCGCACACACCGATTGCACGAGCTCGGCGTTGTGCTCGAGCACCGGATCGTGCAACAGCACCGCGATCGGCTGGCCGTCACGCTCGACGAACGTCGCGCGCCGCCGGCTGTCGTCGTCCGGGAGCGTGACCGGTGTACCGTCGCCGTCGACGTAGTGCTGCTCGGCTACGAACCAATAGGCGATCTCCAGCGACGGGTCGCCGAGCGCCCGGGCCAGCGCCTGGCGCAGATCCGATCCGCTGCTCGGGCTCCCGAGCTCGACGACGAGACCGGCGACCATGCCCCGCGCCAGGCGGCGTTGCAGGAACACGAACATCACGGCGACGGGGACGGCCGCCATCACGGCGAAGTACACGTTCGCGGGCAGCGCGCCGAGCGGGTCGCCGAACAGATCGAGGATGATCGTCACAGTCAGCCCCGCGAGGGTGGCGCAGCCGGCGACCAGCACCGGCGCGACCGCGTGGCGCTGCGCCGTGCTCGCCCGCAGCCAGCGACGGATCACGAGCACGATTACGGCCACGATTAACGCGCCACCGATCAGATGCTGGAGCCCGATCCAGGCCAGTGCCTTTTGATTGTCGTGAACGACCTGCAGGAGGTTGTTCGCACAGCCTGGGCAGTGCAGCCCGGCCTTGTTGCCGTCCAGCATCGCCAGCAGCTGGATTCCGAGTCCGGCGGTGATGCCGGTCAACACCAGCCCGCGGTCGAGCCGACTGTGTAGCCGCCCGGATGGGAACGCCAGCAGCAGATAGACCAGCCCGATGATCCACACCGACTGGACCGCCAGCCCGATCGTGTTCAGCCATGCGGGCGTGGCGTTGATGAGCTGAGCCGCGAACCAGAGGAATCCGGTGACCACCATGATCAGCCCGATCCGGTTCTCCGGCCGAGCCCGCCGGGAGGCAAGCCCGCAGCCCACCAGTGAGGCGCCGACGAGCAACTCGAGGACCGGACCCGGCTCCGTCGGGCGGCCGGACGGTTGGTGCGCGGCCAACCACACCGCGCCGGCGCAGGCCAGCAATCCGGCAGCCGCCACCAGTGACAATTTCGCCCGCATCGCAGCAGATTCTGACGCCGATCGGCCACCGGCAACAGGACTGGCGCGCGTCGACCACTCGATCACGGTCAATCGGTTGCGATCGCCGCGAGGACGTCGAGGCTGGCGGCCCGGCGAGCCGGCCAGCTGGCCGCACCCAGGCCGAGCAGCGCCGACAGCATCACGAACAGCACGAGGCTGGAGAACGGCACAGCGATCGTGGTGACGCTGTTGTTGCGCAGCGCGGAGGCGAGCGCGATGCCAAGGCCGGTCCCCATGATCACACCGACGACCGCCCCGAACAGTGCGATGATCACCGACTCGGAGCGGATCATCGCCCGGACCTGCCGGCGCCGCATCCCGACCGCGCGGAGCAGGCCGATCTCGCGGGTGCGCTCGAACACGGACAGCATCAGCGTGTTGACGATCCCGATCAGGGCGACGAGGACCGCGAGGGCGAGCAGCACGTAGATCAGCCCGAGCAGCTCGTTGACCTGACGCTTCTCATCGCTCTCGAACTGGGACCGCGTCTTGGAGCTGACGTTGGCGTACGGGTTGAGGATGCGATTCAGGATCGGGTTTAGGTTTGGGGTGCCGGGAACGGTCCTGATCAGGACGACGATCGGCAGCGGGTTCTCGAAGTGCGAGAGGAAGAATCGGTCGCCGACGAAGAAGCTTCCGGCGAGCGGGTTGGGCTTGAAGATCCCACCGACCCGCATCATCTGCTCGCCCGTCTGGGCGAACCGCACCGACGCCACCGACCCGACGTGGAGGTTGTCGGCGCTCGCCGTCGTCGAGTCGATGAGCAGCTCGCCGGCGGCCAGGGCCGGGGCGCCGCTGCCGTCGAGCACGTGCAGGTCGATCGTCTGCGACAGCTGCGGGGTGGACACCGCTGTGAGGGTCGAGAGCGAGCCGCGGAACTCGAACTGCCCCTGGTACACGGTGGTCGCGGTCGTGACCCCGGGTAGGTGCGACACGGCCGGCACGACCGACTTACTGAATCCACCGTCGCCACTGATGATGTAGTCGGCGTTGATCGCGGTGTCGACGCTGTTGGCCGCCGAGGAGCTCAGCGAGTCGCCGAGTACCGCGATCGTCGACACCAGTGTCAGGCCGATCATCAGGGCCGCGGCGGTCTGGGCGGTCCGGCGCGGGTTGCGCATCGAGTTCTCGCGACCCAGCCGTCCCGGCATGCCGAGCAGTGCGGCGAGCGGACGTCCGAGCGCGCCCGAGAGCGGCTCCGCCACGACCGGCAGCAACATCACGATGGCGGCGACCACGCCGAGCGTGCCCGCGCCCACGAGCGCGAGCGTGGGCCCGAGCAGGCCCGCCAGCACGGCGACGAGGCCGAGCACACCGACCGCGACTCCGACGATCAGGCGGCGGTCCCGCGGTGACTGGTCCTCCTCGTTGTGTTCGACCAGCGCAGCGACCGCGGGGATCCGCACCGCACGGCGGGCCGGCAGGATCGCGGAGACGACGGTCACGCCGACGCCGACCGCGATCGCGACGACCGGGGTCCGCGCCTCGAACACCAGCGGCGAGGATGGCAGGACGATGTTGAACGCCTTGAGCAGCGCCTTGAGCCCGAGCGCGGCGACGACGCCCAGCCCGAGCCCGATCAGCGATGCCGCCAGACCGGTGAGGGCGGCTTCGCCCACCACCGAGGAGAACACCTGTTGCCGGCTGGCGCCGACGATTCGCAGCAGCGCCAGCTCCCGGGTGCGCTGGCCGACGGTGATCGAGAACGTGTTGAAGATCGTGAAGGCGCCGACGAACAGCGCGATGCCGGCGAAGATCAGCAGCGCCGTCGAGATGAACGACAGCTCGCTGTCGACCGCGCTGGAGAGCTCGTTGATCAGTGCTTGGCCGCTGATGACCTGGACGCCCGCGGGGAGGATCGCGGCGATCGCCCGTTGCAGCGCGACGGTGTCGGCACCGGTGGCGGCCAGGACGCCGATCGTGTCGAAGTACCCGCGGGTGTTGAACACGGCCTCGGCTGTCGGCAGTGAGAAGCCGGCGAGCGTGACCCCCGCGAGGTTGTTGTCGGAGCCGAACGTCACGATCCCCGTGATCGTGAACAGCTGCGGCCGGTCGGGCAGGTTGATCAGCACGCGGTCTCCGACCGCGAAGTCGTACTTCGTCGCCGTCGCCTTGTCCATCACCACGTCATCCGGGCCGCTGGGGACCCGGCCCTCGACCAGCCGGTAGGGGGAGAGCTGCCGGTTCGGGTCGAACGAGAATCCCAGCGTCGAGCTGCCCCCGCTGCCGATCGCGTTGCCGTTGCGGGCGAGGAACTGGGCGTAGCCCTCGATCGAACCGTGGACGTAGGCGACTCCCGGCAGGCGGCGGACCGCGGTGGCGATCGACTGCGGGATCGGCTTGCGGTTGGCGGTGCCGTTGACGTCGGCGACGGTGTCGTTGGCGAACGCGGCCCTGCCTCGGATCTCGAAGCTGATGTGCTGGTAGGCGGTGCCGATCAGATCGTTGAAGGTATGGTTCAGCGTGTCGCCGAGCACGAGCGTGCCGGTCACGAACGTCACCCCGAGCACGATCGCCATCGCGGTCAGCGCCAGGCGCAGCTTGCGGGCAAGCAGACCCTTTACGGTGACCTTTCGCATCTCAGCTCCCGAGCTTTCGCATCCGCTCGAGCACCGTGTCGGCGGTCGGCGAGAGCAGCTCTCCGACCAGCGCGCCGTCGGCGAGGAACACGACCCGGTCGGCGTACGCCGCGGCCTGCGGCTCGTGGGTGACCATCACGATCGACTGGCCGTGGTCACTGACGGCGCTACGCAGGAAGGCCAGTACCTCGGCGGACGCGCGCGAGTCCAGGTTTCCGGTCGGTTCGTCGGCGAAGATCAGCTCGGGCCGGCTGATCAGCGCGCGGGCGCAGGCGATCCGCTGCTGCTGGCCGCCGGAAAGCTCGCTCGGGCGGTGCGACAGCCGCTCGGCGACACCCAGCTGCGCCACCAGCTGCTCAAACCACGCGCGGTCGACCTCCCGCCCGGCCAGATCGCAGGGCAGGGTGATGTTCTCGGCCGCCGTCAGCGTCGGCACCAGATTGAACGACTGGAAGACAAACCCGATCCGGTCCCGCCGCAGGTCGGTCAGACCCGCGTCGTCGAGACGCCCGATCTCCCGATCGCCGATGAAGGCTCGACCCGACGTGGGCGCGTCGAGCCCCGCCATGCAATGCATCAGCGTCGACTTGCCTGAACCCGACGGTCCCATCACGGCGGTGAAGCGCGCCCGCGCAAACTCGACGGTCACGCCGGCCAGCGCGCGAACCGCCGCACCACCACTGCCATAGGTCTTCGTCAGCTCGACAGCGCGAGCAGCTGGCAGAGATTGCCCCTCGTCGATGTAGTTCATCCCGTACCCGTCCTCGTGCACGCGGTCGACCAACTGGTCCCGACGTCCTTCCGGAGAAGCCTCGCCCGCATCGGCGCCGCCAACGATCCGGTTGCGACTCGCCATCACACACCCGAACCAGTCGCACCGCTACGAAGGCCGGGCGCAGTCTGCAGGACCCGGCGTACCCGTTCAGCGATCCAGAACCTGTTGAGGGGTCTCACCACAAGGCCGTGCCCGCCCGCGATCACATGCAGGACCGTCTCCTCCGAGCGCCGCGAGATGGTCACCTCGGCGCGGAACAGCCGCGTGGAACCCGTCCCAACCACGATCATGTCGGGCTTATCCGGTCGTGGACCACCGACGGGGTTCCAGTTCATCCCCATCCCCGGCAGCACGGTGTATCTGGGACCTAGCCCCTGACGCAACGCTTCGCCGACCTCTTCGGTTGTGACGTCAGGTCGAGCGACGATGACCCTGGGCATCAGTACTCCTCATCTGAGAGCCGCGCAGCGGAAGGCTGCGACCGCAGCGCGATCGAGATAGACGAAACCTCAAGCACAAGCCCCAGTCTCAACCCCGCTGGGTGTTCGCACCAGCCGGATAACCGGAGTCATGGGTGGTACAGCTAGCCCTACCACCCATGACCTCGGCCGACCGATCAACGAGCCACTCCGAGCCCGCCACAGCCAACCCGCTGGCCTCCACTCCACCATGACTGCGATCGCGAACCCTCGTGGCTCTGCCAACTGCCCCTCTTCGAGGACGCGGCACGCATACGGGCTGACGGCAGTTGCGTCGCCCTATGCGCGGAAAGCCGGCGCGCCGCCTCGAGGTCGCGAACGTGTCCCGCTGGGGGATCCCTCCTGCGGCACACCCCCCGGCCGATCAGACACCCCGGTGCCGCCTGGCCGGAGGGTGTTCCGTAAGACCCAGCCGAGAAACTGCCCGGTAAAGGGGGGCTGTATGGGACACGTTGGTCATTCGACCGGCTGGCCCGCTCGCTTCCAGACGCTCGCGACATCGCCGACGAGTTCACCGCCGCTAGGTCAAGCTCAACCTCGGCGGATCCGTACACGACCCGACCGGCCCCGTCGGGCGCCTGCTGTTCAACGTCCTTGGCTATGGGCGCCGAATTCGCGGCCGACCCCATCAGGACGAGGACCCGCGAGGGCATGAAGGTGGCCGGTGCCCGCGCCCGCGGCCGTGGCCGTGGCCGGCTGCGCGGCAAGCAGCCCGAACTCAGCGCCTGCTAGGAGGCCTACCTCTAAGGTTCGCGAGGCTAGCACCCCACAAGCGCCGAGCTCGCTCGCCGAGCTGTTCTCAGTCGCCCGCTCGACGGTCTACGGAGCGATCCAACGCGCCGGGTCCTGCAACCACCGGAGCTCGCGCTACTTGGCGGTTGGTGCCACGTTCTCTTTTGACGGCACGCCACCGGCTTCGGCGCCGGCGAACGCTTCCGGGTCTAGGAGCCCGACGAGGTGGAGCTGTTCCTGGACACGGCGCGCTGTTGCCTCCGCCTCCCGGGGCTGTTCCTGTCGCTCCACTTTCTGCCTCGCGTCAATGCATGGATCCTCCTTGCGCGCCATCCTTCCGCAGCATGCGCGAGCGAGTGCGGTCATACAGCCAACTGCTCCGGCTGCTCTGGGAGTTCGAGGGCGTGCGTGGCGTACGTTGGCCGACAGCGGCACTGGGCATGTTCGTAGCTGCCTGGTCGCCGCCGACCGGGGGACTCGTCGGCGTCTTCTATCTCGTTGAGGGCGGTCATCAGTTCTACCTTGTCCTGCTTTGTGCGTTGATCACAGTCGCCTTATCGTTGGTCTCGGCGCAGTACAGCGAACGGCATCCTTGGCGCACGATGCTTGAGCGCCGAGTCTCGGCCTACTTGGAGTGGACCGAAGCCCGGCCATCCGCGTACGTGCGTGTCCAGCAGGCTGACTGGGAGCGCGCGGCGCGGGCATTGCGACGCACGCATCTCAGCATCGCCCGCGAAAGAGTCCTCCTCAGCCCGCCAGCCGATGCGCCGCATCTCGATTGTGACATCTTCGTATTCCGTCCCGCGCTCTGCGACGGGCCGGGCGTCGCAAGTGTTGAGGACGCGGCCGTAAGAGCCTTCGAGCATGCAGGGATCGAGGCGCGTGTCAACACAAGGAGCGTCCCCGCTCGCGCGTCGAGAGCCTGAGTGCTGTTGGGGGTCACTCAGTTTCGGCATGGCCGTGTCACTGAAGTTCGGTATGTGTGGGGTGTAGGGCGACGCTTGAGGGAGCCCCGTGTGGCTCGACGCGTACCTCGCTTGGTGGCTGGGTACGGCCCGGAGCGGATCAGCTGTTTACCAGCTCAACGGCGTTTCGGCCGCTGTCGGTCAGGCGCCACTCGCGTTCGCCTGTGCCGGCATTGCTGTGGCGCGCTCGGCCCGGCCGCGCTCCAGCAGCTGCCGCAGACGCTCGGCCAGGGCGGCCGCGGGGATCTCCTTGCCGGCGATGGTCAGGCTGCGACTGATCGGTCGCCTGATCGATCCTGCCGAACGCCCTCGTGTCTCTCGCCAGCGGCCCTCAAGTTGACGTTGCCTCCCTAGTCGCGTCGCTTCTCGTCCTGGTCTTCTTGATGACGGTCAGTCGTTTGGTCGATCTCGCTGACCGACTTGCGCGGCTGATTGGCGGTTGGTTCGCCCGTGTCCGGTAACGATGGTTCGCGGCACACGCTCGGCCTACTTTCCGGTGTTCAATGAAACCGGGGTATCAGATGTGCCGCGACTCGCGTCCGCGCCAATGAGCCGCGCTCCCCCGCCTCTGGCACAGTCGTCGGCAGGCGACCAAGGGAGCGCATCATGCGAATCGTATACGCGCGGGTATCGACTCGCGAGCGGAACCCCAACGGGCAAGCAGACGTCCTGCAAGCCAACGGCCACGAGCGGCTGTTCGTCGAGCACGCGTCCGGAAAGCACAAGTCCCGCCCCGAACTCGACCGGCTCGGCCGCAGCCTCCAGCACTTGCTGGAGCTGTCCGCGGCACTGCAAGAGCGCGGTGTCGACCTCGTTGTCTTGCAGCAAGGCATCGTCACCAGCACGCCCACGGGGCGACTGTTCTTTCAGATCATCGGCGCCATCGCTGAGTTCGAGCGTGAGCTGAACCACGAGCGCACGGTGGACGGCTTGGCCGTAGCCCGCGCACGCGGCCGCACCGGCGGACAGAAGCCAAAGCTCACACCTTGTCAGGTGGAGCTCGTGCGCAAAGCGTACGACGCTCGTGACTGCACGGTCGCGCAGGTCGCATCGGACTTCGGCGTTACCAGAAGCACGATCTACCAGGCGCTTGCGCAAACCGAAGCGGCCGCCCGATGAGCGACGTTCCGGCAGGATGCCAGAGCAGCGATCCTCGGCACCGGCGCCCGCCCACCTCGCGGCTTCTCGCGCGGCTCGTGACACGGACCCGAGCACTGGTGGACCACATGGGATCGACCAGCGGACCCTCTTAGCGCCTACCACTGGCGTTCGGGACCCCGCTGCCGAGCGCGTCTCAGATGTCGAAGGGTGATTGCGACTCCGGCGGCGAGCGCAATCGCGAGCAGTACCTCCACCGTCGCGCTGTCAAGGTGGAGACCGACAAGCCCGTGCACGAGGAGGATTAGCCCGGCGAGCAGGTTGCGGTCGCGATTGGAGACCGCCGTCAACGCATCCAGTGGCGGATGTGACCCTGCGAGGTTACAGGGCTCAGCCGCCGGCAGGCGGTTGGCAGCACACTGGTCGGCCGGCGCCTCTCAGCTCAGGCCGCCTGCCATTCCCGCTGCGCGGGTCTGCTCATCCTGGAACGGCGGGTAGGTCTCGGTTAGCAGGAACAGGTACGCGTCCGAGCGGGCAATGTAGGAGTTGGCGAGCACCATCACATCGAATAGGCCTCGCGGCAGCCCACCCGTGATCACGATCACGAACCACGCCGCGACGGCGCCGATCTCGAGCAGGATGTTGATCGCGTACAGCATGACCAGGATTGGAATCGCGACGATGAAGCGGAAGCCGGTCTTGAGGCGGCTGTACTGCGAGAGTGGCCCGGCGAACTCCATCCGCACCGGGTAGGAGCCCTGGTCCCCGCCATTGAACGGCGGGTACGGGTCGTCCAGCAATGCGGTGTAGGCGGTCACGCGCGCCGCGAACCGGATGAAGCCCGCCACGAAGCTGTACAGCCCCGGCGGGTACATGCCGGTGATGACGATTGCGAACCAGGCGAGCACGACGGCTATTAGTGCCGCGATCGCGTAGACGCAGGCCCAGATCGCCAAGGGGATGACGAGGATCAGCCTGAAAAAGGCCGTCAGCCGGTTCCGCTGATCAGCGTAGTCGGCCTCAAACGTGACGGGGTAGGACATGGTTCTCCTCTCTCGGTTCGTTCCACGGCACCCTTGCGAGCACGACCCCTGCCGAGGTTCTAGCGATTGGCCTCAACTTGCCCTCCGGAGCGCATACTAGAGCGGCCTGCGGCTGGTGCCTGCTGCAATCCTGGTCGTTCGTACCGATTGCCTGAACGCGGCGGGGGGCGCGGGACCTGGATCAGCCGTCCCGCGAGCAGTCCGACCACGTGCTCGGAGCGCTATCTGCGAACGCGTCCGGCAAGGATCGATCAGCGTGCGTGTCCAACGAGCCAGGCGTCGCCGGCGGCTCCAGCCGCGTAGGTGTGCGTTAGGGGTGTACGCATTCTTTTCGCACAAGACCGGGCTATTCGCACGCTGCCGGCGTCGATCTCGCGCGTGTGAGGGTGCACATAACGAGATCTTCTCGCGCACTGCCAAGCAAGGCCCGCCTGCGTCCTTCGGCGTGCGCGCGCTTTCACCCGGCAGCCGTAAGTCGGCCACGCGCCGGGCCGTTACGTTCACGGTGACCCACCTACACGCAAGGACCACTCCCCCATGCTCGACCAGATACGCCGCGACATCCAAGCCAACATCGACGAGCTGCTCGGCGAGATTGACAGGCTTCAGCGCGCGCTGGCGGCGCTTATCTCGCGCGAGAGCGAATCGGACCGTTCTGGTCGCGTAGCGCCCGTGGCCGGCCCGGCCGCTGACGAGAGCGCGCCAAAGCGCCCGCGTGCGAGAGCGGGTCGGACCCCACGGACCTCAGAGAAGCCCGCCAGCTCAGCCGCTGCCCCCGCCCGCACGCGCACCGCGCCGGGCGCGACCAAGGCCGCCGTCCTGGCTGCGCTCAAAGGCGGTAGCGCGATGACGGCCGGTGAGCTCGCGGCCGCCACCGGACTCGGGCGCGCGACGGTCAGCACCACCCTCTCCAAGCTCGCGACGTCCGGCGAGATCACCAAGGCCTCCCGCGGCTACCAGCTCCCGGGTGAGAGCGACACTGCTGCGGTCGAAGGCGCCGGGGAGGCCGGCGGCCCCGACTGATCCCGCCGCCGCAGCACGGATCTCGAACAACAGGACAGCCGCTCGAGCGTCCCGGCCGAAACGCGAGCGTGCGGCTGAAGCGCCGCCGGTTCGGCGCGACGGTGTCGGAGCAGCTCGGTGTGCAGTGTCGGCAAACGGTCGTTTGCCGACACCCGCCGGATCAGGCTCGATTTCGGGCCCGACGGCGTCGAGAAGCCGCGTCGAAAAACTACGACGAATACCCCCTGCCGGTCCGGTATTTCGACGCCATGCTCAAGGGTGGAAGCGTGCTCGCGTTGGGACGACTCGAGGGGTCCGACTTAGGTTCCGGCGCATCGGTGCAGCTCCTCCTGCCGCCTCGCCGATCGGCATCCCGGCGCGCAAGGATTCGCGTGGCGTCGGCGTCGGCGCACGTTTCGTAGCCTCGCAAGGGGGCGCGTTGGTTCGACGCTCCTGCAGGAGTCCTGTCCGGGGCAGCGAAACGCCACGTGTGCGCCGAGTCCAAGCCAGCCGAAGGAGCTCGTCGATGCGCCTCACGAGCCACGATGCTCTCGCCGGAACGATCCGGCCGACAAAAGCCGGGTACCGCCCAGCGCGCCCGAGCCCCAAGCCGCCGACCGAGCAGGCACTACTACACGAGGTGTGGCAGATCAGCCACTTTGGCTGGATACCGGAAGCAGCGATCCGTCGCAGCCTGACCATCGCCGGCTACCAGCAGCTCCCCGCCGGCGCCCTGGCCGAACGTCTGCGGCAGCTGTTGGAACGCGGCTGGACCGAGCAGCGCCACAGCGACGCCGGCACAGGCGAACGCCAGTGGCGCTTGACCGACAGCGGCCGAAACAGCGTTGAGCTGGTGAACAGCTAACCCGCTTGCCGTGCTGCGGCGTGACGATGGAGCTGGACGGCAATCTCCTCGCGCAGCGGGATTCCAACCTGCACGACGACCACCGCAACCGCACCAAGCGGCTGCAGCGGCGATCCCGGTCCGGTCGATTCGTGTGGTGTGATAACGATGAAATCGCGGGTTCTAGGCTGGGTTCGGAGCGGCGGGAGGCGGGTGGCGCGGTTCGTGCGATAGCGATCATTCTCACAATATCCGCGCCCGGTCGCGCGGCGCTCGCGTTCCGTGCCCCCGGCTCCTGACAGAACATCCCCTTCGTGCACCCGACTCCTCTGACGCCCAGCCGTCAACAGTCGTCTGCACACCACCCGACGGCTCACGATGAGTCGGTGCAGGCCTCTTCTGAAGACGACAGGAGCCTCGGCTAGCCGATGGCGAGGCCGAGGAGGTAGGTTGGGCCGCCGACCAGGATGCCGGCTAGCGTCATCTCGAGGCCGGCTGACCAGGCGCTGCGGAGGGTGAAGACCGACTTTGCGGCGCCGACGGCGAAGTGCGCGAGGAGCGAGACGCCGGCGGCGATTGCGATCCCGGCGTAGCCGGTGATGAAGAAGAACGGGATCACGGGGATGATCGCGCCGAATGCTGTTGAGATGCCGGCGGCGAGCGACGCCTGGACGGGGTCGCCGCTGTTTGCGTCGGCGCTGCCGAACTCCTCGACGGCGATCGCGCGGAACAGCTGCTCGGGGTCTGCGGCGATGCGCTCCACGACGGCCTTGGCCTCCGCTTCGGTGAGGCCCTTGAGCTGGTAGTGCAGGGCAAGCTCCTCTTTCTCCTCCGCGGGGTGGGCGAGCACCTCCTCGCGCTCGCGAGCGAGGTTGGCAGCCGCCACCTCCGTCGTCGAGCGCTCGGCGAGAAACGCGCCGGTGGCCATCGACAGCGCGGAGGCGATCGCGCCGAACACGCCGGCGGTGAGCACCATGCTTGAGCCACCGGTCGCGCCAGAGACGCCGGCGACAATTCCGAACACGGCCGCCAGACCATCGTTGGCACCGTAGATCGCGCCCGGGATCCAACCCGTGGCGCCGCGATGCCCGCGCTCGCGACCGGTAATGCGGTTTAGGCGCACCGCCGGGCCGGCGGGCGTGATCTCGGGCGGCTTAAGCGCCGACACCGTCCCGGCGCGCAGCTGACCGATCGCGCGCGTATGCGTCTGCTCCTCGACGCGCATCTGCTCGAACATGCGGTCGGTCTCGAGGTCACCGGTCGGCCGCTGCTCGATCTCGTCGGCGACCTGAAGCTCGAACGACTCCTGACGCGCTAGCAGGCTGTCGACGGGCGCGATACATGCCTGCAGCCGATGCCAGCGCGACAGCTTCACCGACCCCTGGTCAGGAACCGCGATGCCAAGCTCAGCCATCCGCCGCTCGAGACGATCGCGATGGGTGCCCTCGGCGGCGGCCAGCCGCCCGAGGATCTCCGCGCGGTAGGGGTCGGACTCGCGCCGCGCGATCAACTCGTAGAAGATCGACGCCTCAACCTCGTCGCGCCGCGCAGCAAGCAGCCGCACACGGATACCGCTCGCTGCGTCGCTCACATCGCCGCCATCAAACTACCGCCGCGACTACCTGCTTGCGCTCGGCGATCACGCGGCTTGAGCGCGTCGAGCTGCAGCACGAGGTTCTGCTCGTCGGTGGAGATGCGCGCGTAGCCGATCGGTCGCCTGCTTGTGCTCGCTCACCGATTCATCAGGAGTCATCACAGGCGCGATCGTTCCAAAACCCTCGGACGGCTTCATGCCGTCGGACCGTATGTTTTTGGCACGGGGTCTTACGGGTTTCGAGACGTCTCACGACAGCTGTCCGAGAAACGGTCGTTTTCGCGACCCCTGGGTTGCGTTCAAAACGCGGGCGAGCTGCCGGCGGTTACGCCCGGGTGGTGTTGTGTGCGCGAGCGACGGCGGGATCGTGAGTAGCTGGTGTCCGGCGGCAGACGACTCAATCCGAGCTCCGCGTCCCAAGCGGGTGCATTGCAGTAACGGCGCTCGACACACGCGCTTGACGCCGATACGTGGAGGGGTGTCGAACGGCCGCAGCGGACGCCTCCTTCTGAATGTGATGAAGGAGGCGTCCGTTGTCGGGGTGGCGCCCCGACCGTCAGGTCGCTCTCTCTACGGAGGTTCCGCTCCCACCTCGCGGCCCGCGATCCAGTTGGTTCCGGGTGTGCTGGTCAGCCCGTGCGCGATGATCGAGCAGAACACGACCAGCGCGGCCAGGTCGAAGATCCGCGGAGCCGAGGAGATCTCCTTCTCGAGGATGAGGATCGAGTAGGCCATCGTCGCGACTCCCTTGGGCCCGAACCAGGCCATGAACGACTTGGCCGCGGCGCTCATCCCGGTCCCCGCGAGCGCGATCCAGATCGCCACCGGTCGGGCGACCAGAAACGTCGCCGCCACGACTACAACGGACCCCCAGCCATTGCTGCCCAGCGCGTGCAGCGTCAGCAGCGATCCGAACACCGTGAACACTCCGAGCTTGACGATCTCCGCGATCTCGCCGACGCCCTCGGCGAAGTAGTGGCGCAGGTCCGGCCGGCGGACACCAACCACCATCGCGGCGACGAACACCGCGATGAAGCCGTTGCCAGGGGGAGGCAGCACCGTCACGCTGTAGGTCGCGAACGCGATTCCGAGCCCGTAGAGCGCCTTCTGATGGCCTGGAACCGGCGCGTCCGCCAGGCTCTTTCCCGGGCGTGGCATCAGCGCCGAGCCGACCAGCCCGCAGACGAGCCCGAAGGCGAACCCGAGCCCGACGTTGCGCAGCACGAACTGCCACCACACGAAATGGTGCGAACGCGCGTCGAGCGCTGCCGCGAACGCGAGCACCGCCGGCAGCGCGAGCCCGTCGTTGAGCCCCGACTCGAGGTTCAGCGAATGTCTGATGATCGCCGGGACCCGCGGGCTTGTGACGACCTCCGAGGACAGGATCGGATCGGTCGGTGAGAGCAGCGCGCCGAGCAGGAACGCCTCGAGCCACGAGAACCCCACGGCGACGTGCGCGAAGACGGCAATGATCGCGACGGTGATCGGCATCCCGATCACGAGCTTGCGGAACGGCACGCGCCAATGGCTCTGCAGCAGCTCACGGTCGACCTCAAGCCCGTCGCGGAACAGGATCACGATCAGGGCGACCGTCGTCAGGTCGTTCAGGAATCCCGACCTGACATCGAAGCGGAGCACACCCGTTCCGCCTACGCCGAGCGCGAACCCGGCAAGCACGAATAGCGCCACGAGCGAAAGGACGCTGCGGCGCGCGATGCCCGATAGGAGAGCGCCGATCACTAGCAGTCCGCCGAACACACCAACCGCGGTCTGGAACGAGGTCATGCCCGTAGCGTCTCATCTCGTCGGGTCGATCATCGGTCTGGCGCCGCGCGGAGGGGCTCTGGCGCCTTCGCGCACTCAGAGCCGGTTTGGTGGCTGAGCGGCGCTAGGAACCGAGGCGCGCAGGTGTGACATTCGTGCGGGGCAGCGCTCGCTCAGAACCACGCCTCCGGCCGGCACGTAGGCACGAGGGCGACACCGTTGCCGGCGAGGGCGTCGGCCGCGCCGAGCAGGGCGACACCGCGAGCGAACCGGCGAGTGCGTAGAGCGCTCGTCGCCGCCGAGGTGGCCCCGCTGCTTGGGTCGTCTCGATGGCACAGCGGCGGTCTTGACGGCAGTGCGAGGAACGGTAAGCGTTGGATTGCGGGGAAGTTGATGGCGCTGCCGGGTTACGGCGGCGGCGATCAGAGGGGTTCCTGCGCATGGCTGACCGTCGGTGCGTGGGCGAGGGGAAGGCGAGCTTCGGCGGCGTCAGTGTGCGGACAGTCGCTGGATGGTTTCGTCAGCCCACGCGAGCGCCGAGATATATAGCTGGCCCGCGGTCGGGACCGTCGTTTTGGCGCTGGCGAGATCGCCGCTCTCCAGCGCGTGTAGGCACTCGAGCAGCTGTCCCTTGGGGCCCTTATGGTCGGCGAGCGCCTCGCACACGTCGGTTGCGAGTGGGAGCTTGGCGAGCAGTTCTGTCATTCGGGTGTCAAGTAGCGCGTCGATCACGGAGAACAGGCCGAGCGTGAACAGCTCGTTGCCGGTCGCGTCGGGGTCGTCGTGTGCGGCGAGCTCGCAGAAGCGCGCGCGGACGAGGGCGGTGGTCGTCAGCTCGGCGGGCTTGTCATCGATGCTAGTGAACACGGTCAGTGTCGCCCATTGCCTGAGGTGCTCGAGCCCGAGTAGAGCGACTGCTTGGCGGATCGAGCGGACCTGCTGGCGCAGGCCGAAGAAGGCCGAGTTGATGTAGCGCAGTAGCCGGAAGCTCAGCCGGACATCGAGCACGATCTTGCGCTGTAGGTCGGCGAGCTCGGTGGTGGGGTCGTGCAGCGCGGCGAGCAGGTCGAGTAGAGCTGCGCGGTTGGCGTCGATGCGCCTGCCGCGCATGAGCTGCGGTCGGCAGAAGAAATAGCCCTGGAACAGATGGCATCCCGCGTGTGCGCAGAAGGCGTAATCCTCGGGGGTCTCGAGCTTCTCGGCCACCAAGGTGACGCCGGTGGGCGCTAAGCGAGTGACGATCTTCGCGAGCCCGTCGTGGCCGAGGGCGAGCAGATCGAGTTTGACGAACTCAGCGAAGGCGAGCAGCCGTTCGGTGTCGGGGGTGTAGAGGAAATCAGGCTCTCTGGGCATAATCGTAGGTGGATTATGCGAACGCTTGTTCGTATGGGAGTGTCAGGGTGATTGGTCCGCAGGTGAGGTGAACGAGCGAGAGTGCGGCTTCTGCGGAGTGAAACCCGTAGGCGCGGCGGGTGATGAGCTTGACCTTGTTGTTGAGCGCTTCGGCGCGTGCGTTGCTGAGCTTCAGCCGACGGGCGGCGAGGATCCCCTGACGGTGTTTGCGGATCGTGCGTCCGAGGCGAACGAAG
>JBKQIR010000094.1:0-2527 GCA_052148275.1 Solirubrobacteraceae bacterium | reverse complement strand
TTGGACGGCATCGTCGAATACACCCGGTCGGGCGGATCCGCAGCGTGTTCGGGTAACGCATCCGTTCCATCCGTTGTGTGGGCGGGAGTTCGAGTTCGTCCGTCAGAAGAAGAACTGGGGCGAGGATCGCGTCTGGTTCTATGACGAGGAGGGCGAGCTGCGTCTGCTGCCTGCCGCGTGGACCGATCGCGCGCTGAGCGACCCGTTCGTCGTGGTCGCGGCGGGGCGCAGCCCGTTCCGGCTGTGCGATCTGCTCGAGCTCGCCGAGTTCGTTGAGGCGCGGCGATGAAAGGGGATTATTGGTCGCGGTTGGTGCTGTGCCCGCTCGATATGCGCGTGTTGCGGGCCACGGACCCGAGCTGGCGGCGGACCGCCGGGCAGGTGGGGCACGTGGCGGGGTGTGCCGAGGATGTCGCCAACAGCGCACTGCGGCGCTTGCGGGCGCACATGCTGGTGGAGCCCGATCGCTGCCGTCCGCGTGGCTGGGTTCGCACGCAGTGGGGCGATGTGACGCTGGAGCACCAGCCGTGAGCGAGGCCGTGCGACGCGCTCGGTGCTCGCCCGGCTGTGCGTACCGGTGGGCTGGCGCTCGCGCCGGCCCCGGCCGCGGTGCGTGTCAGGCTAAATATGCCGCACCTGTCAACTGGATTATGCCGCGCTTGGCTGCCCGGCATCGCCATTGTCGCCGGGCGAATCGGACATAAATGACCACAAGTGCTGGCCTTGCAGCAGTTCTCCCAAGAGTTCGGGTTGACAGATGCCATGTATGGTGGCATAATCTCCTTGACAGCAAAGGTCGAGTCTGGAGGCGAGATGACCGCAGGAAGCAAGGACGATCCGAAGGTCGAGGCGCTGCGCGAGACGCGCAGCCTGAACCCGCGCGCGGAGGCGGTCTCCGATCAGGCGTTCGCCGCGTCGGAGTTCCTCGACACGCGCGATCTGGTGCAGGTCAAGTACGAGATGGTCCGCCGCGTGCGGATCGAGGGCGAGCAGGTCGCGCGCGCGGCCGATGCGTTCGGGTTCTCGCGCCAGTCCTTCTATGCCACGCAAGCGGCGCTCGATGAGGGCGGGCTGCCGGCGCTCGTGCCCCAGCGCCCGGGGCCAAAGCGTGCGCATAAGCTCTCCGAAGAGGTGCTCGCCTTCTGTCAGGAGCGCCTGCGGTCCGATCCCAAGCTCAAGCCCCGCGACCTGGTCGCGCAGATCGCCGAGCGCCACGGCGTCCAGGTGCATCCCCGCTCGATCGAGCGCGCCCTCGCCCGCCAGGAGGCGGGCGCCCGGAGCCCGAAAAGTGCTTGACGGCATCGAGCACCGGGGCGCTGAGATCGACGCCAGCTATGAGCGCCTGCGTGCCGCCGTGTTGGGCGGCCAGCCCGACGGCTTCCGGCTCGGGCATGGCGTGCTCGCCACGCGCGGCGTTCTCGCCTGGATCGCGGCGCTCAGCGCGCTCGCAGCGCCAGCGCCAAGCGCCAGCGAGCGCTCCCGTCCACCGGCCGGCGAGGTGCTGGCGCTGCCGAACGCCGAGAAGTTCGTCGCCGTGCTCGCGCAGATGACGCTCGCCCACGCCGCCTGAACTCGACTCAAACCTGCAAGCGACAGAGACGGAGTGAAAGGAACGCATATGAGTGTGACTGTGAATGAGGCCAGCTCGAAGGTGAGCGCCGATCACCTGCGCCGCGACGCGTATCTGTATGTGCGACAGTCGAGCCTGCACCAGGTCATGAACAACACCGAGTCCTCGCGACGGCAGTATGACCTGCGCGGGCGCGCGGTCGCGCTCGGCTGGCCGCTCGAGCGGGTGATCGTGATCGACATCGACCAGGGCATGTCGGGCGCCTCAGCCGCTGACCGCGAGGGCTTCCAGCGACTCGTCGCCGACGTGTCACTGGGCAAGGCGGGGATCGTGCTCGGGCTCGAATGCTCCAGACTTGCGAGAAACAACGCTGACTGGCACCGGCTGCTCGAGTTGTGCGCGCTGAGTAACACGCTGATCTGTGACGAGGACGGGCTCTATAACCCGAGCCAGGTCAACGATCGTCTGCTGTTGGGCCTCAAAGGTGCAATGAGCGAGGCCGAGCTTCACATCCTGCGCTCGCGGATGCGCGGCGGAATCCTCTCAAAGGCCCGCCGCGGTGAGCTACGCACGCCGTTGCCCGTGGGACTGGTCTATGACCCGCTCGGGAAGGCGACGCTCGATCCGGAGTAGAGGTTCGCGGGGTGTCGCAAGAGTCGAGGAGGGTTCCTGCGTGACGCACGGAATCTTGCGTTTGTGGCGGATGCAAGCCAAGATGCGCTACGGCCGAGCTGTGAGGAGCTGGCGGGGCTGGTCGTTGAGTTGAGGGCCGAGAACGCGGCGTTGCGCGAGCGGATCGAGGAGCTTGAGCGCAAGGTCAACCGTAATTCGGGGAAAGGGGGTCTCTATCTAAATCAGGTAGGATTGTCCGGTGTTTCCGGCCGCAAGCAGGCATTATCCGGGGTCCTACGATGAGCTTGTGGCGTGGTTCCCGGACGATGACGCGTGCCGCGACTA
>JBKQIR010000093.1:0-10160 GCA_052148275.1 Solirubrobacteraceae bacterium | reverse complement strand
GACGACTTCAACGCCTACTGGGAATATCACCTCGCCCAAGAACGACACCGCAACCACGACCTACGCTACGCCAACAGCGTCATCCCACGCGAGGCATAACGTCCCTCCAGACGAGCCGCACCCAAATCACTTGGTGCCGGTACCGAGCATCGGATCGATCGGGCAGCTGAACCGGCTGCTCGTCGACGCCTCCGAGCAGGATCTCGCGCGACGGATCGTGGGACGGCCGACGACGGTCGCTGAACAGCTTGCCGCTGAGCGACCGCTGCTGCGCGTCCTGCCGGCGCCGTTTGACGCGACCGAGACCACGACGGTCCGGGTGGACGCCAAGTCGCTGGTGACCGTGCGCCAGAACAAGTACTCGGTCCCGGTCGCTGTGGCCGGACTGAGGGTGTCGGTGGCGATCGGCGCGAGCGAGATCCGCGTTCATCATCGTGATCGGGAGGTCGCCCGGCACGAGCGGCTGCACGGCAAATACGGCACCCGCGCGACGCTCGATCACTACCTCGAGCTGCTCGCACGCAAGCCCGGCGCGCTCGCCCGCTCACTCCCGCTGGCCCAAGAACGCGACCGAGGGAACTGGCCGGTCACGTTCGACGAACTCTGGGCCGCGCTGCGCGCCAAGTGGGGCGAGTCGGAGGCCGACAAGCAGATGGTCGACGTGCTGATGCTGTGCCGCGAGCACGGCCCAGCGACCGTGGAGCTTGCCGTCCGGGGGGTTCTCGCGGCGGGCGCGATCGATGGTCGTGCCGTTGGCGTGCTCGCTCGCCGCACCAGCCCGACCGGACCGACAGCGCGCCCGGATGGGCTCGAAGCCCGCCTGCAAGCGCATGACCGGCCCGAGCCGGACCTCGCCGGGTATGACCGACTGATCGGCGGTGCCAGGTGAGCGCGCCAGGCGACTACCACCTCCTCGAAGCGGCGATCGAGCCGGGCGAGATCGACCACGACGATGACGGGCTGCCCAGTCAGCTGATCACCGTGACGATGACCGACGATCGCTGCTGGGTCGATCCCGCTCTCGCGCACATCACCGCCCAGCACGCGCGCGAGCTCGCGTTCGAGCTGCTCGCGCTCGCTGCGCACGCCGACCAGATCACTCGCGTCCGAAGGGACCAGTCACGATGACCACGCCAAAGAACGCCAGAACCGCCGCGCTCGAAGCGCTGATCGACGCGCACGCGATCGAGCTGAAACTCCCCACGGTCCGCCGACGATTCCGGACACTGGCCGAGGAAGCGATCCGCGAGCAGCAGACCCCGGTCGCGTATCTCGCGGCGTTGCTGGAGGCGGAGATGACCGAACGCGCTGAGCGCAGGGAGAAGCGGCGGCTGATCGACGCCCGCTTCCCGCAGATCAAGCGGCTGGAGGACTTCCACTTCGCCGATAACCCGAAGATCCCGCAGGCCACGATCGCCGCCCTGGCCGAGGGCTCCTGGATCGATGACCGAGACAGCATCATCCTGAGCGGCGACTCGGGTACCGGCAAGACGCACCTGTGCATCGCGCTGGCGGTCTGCGCCTGCCAGCAAGGACGCCGCGTCAGGTTCACCACACTCGCCGCGCTGGCGAACGAGCTCCAAGAAGCAGCGAGCAGCAAGGAGCTCGCCCGGGTCGTGGGCCGCTACGCCCGGACCGAGCTGGTGTGCCTTGACGAGCTTGGGTATCTCAGCCTGCCCGACGGTGCCGCGGAGCTGGTGTTCCAGGTCCTCTCCGAGCTGCACGAAGGCGGCTCGGTGATCGTGACCACGAACCTGCCGTTCGGCGAGTGGACCAAGGTGTTCCCCGACGCCCGGATGGCGAAGGCCGTCGTCGACCGTCTCACGCACCGCGCGCACATCATCGACACCGGCACCGAATCCTGGCGCTTCCGCCATGGCCTCACCCGCCAGAAGGCCGGCTGACCGGGTGGGGAGGTTCCTGGCCGCCAGTGGGGAGACACGATGGCCACGAGCGAGATTCTTCGTGGCCACCCCCCGCGCCCGGCCGCGCCGCGCGGGTATCGCCGCATCGGGCACTCGCCCTACGGGCTCGGCCCTCGCGACGACACCCGCGTGCAAAGCCTCCAAGCCCGTGATCAGTCACTATCCAGCCAGCACATCAACCATCGCGAAGTGGGGCCACTTCAAGCCGTCGCGGCGGGGCCAAGCGAAGCCGTCGTCCTCACTCGTCTCGTAGTCGGGCGTGAGACCGCTGAATCGCCGGGGCCGTGCGAGAGTCGGTGCAGCTCGAAGTCGGCCTCGAGGTGCAGCAGCGGTGCTTTCAACGGGCAAGCATCAGCCGCCGCCGAGCGATCGAGTGCTTGCCCACCTTCGGGCAGGATGACCAGAAGCAAGCGGGGCCGCGCACACATTGTGCGCCGCGAGCGGAGCATGGGAGCAATCATCAGGGGCTGCCACGCCGCGCCGGTGCAATCTGGGAAGCAGGCGTCCGCCGGCCCGGCACGGGACGCGTCGTTTGCCACGGTTGCGTTCACGACACCGCTTGGCCCCGGGATTATCGCTTTAGTCCCTCGGGCCTAGGCAACCCTGAGCATCGCAATGGCGACGGAGCGCAGCTTCGGCGAGGCGGAGCTCGACGACCGCCCGGACGAAGGCTTCGCCTGGCGGAAGGGTAGCCAGCGGACGAGCGCAACGTCGGCGCTTGGATTGCGCGCGCTTCTCGCCTCTGCAGCCCGCCGTCTCGTCCGCTTCGTGCTGCTCGAGGACGCGCGTGAGGCCGCGCCACGTCCGCGGCCTCACGGCGTCGGCGTTGTCAGGCCCCAATCAGCGATCGGCGCCCAGGCAGGAGTTGCCGACCAGCAGGGAT
This sequence comes from Solirubrobacteraceae bacterium, assembly GCA_052148275.1. Taxonomy (GTDB): domain Bacteria; phylum Actinomycetota; class Thermoleophilia; order Solirubrobacterales; family Solirubrobacteraceae; genus Palsa-465. Next base: position 7,352 of record JBKQIR010000093.1, on the reverse strand, counting down.
CATCGGCTCGGGTCGCTGGTGGACGGCTTGGATGATCTCAGTGTTATCGATCCCGCGGAGGTATCGGGATGTGATCGCGAGGTCGGCGTGACCGAGCTGGCGCTGGATCACGATCAGCGAGATCCCCTCACGCGACATCTCAACCGCGTGCGCGTGCCGCAGTTGATGCGGCGCGAACCGGCGACGGACCCCTGCCGCGAGCGCGGCGTGGTGGAGCTGTTCGCGGATGCCCGCCGGTGCGCACGGCCGGCCGCGTGTCGGTCCGCGTACGACGCAGAACAGTCGCCCGACCGGCAGGGTGCTGCGCAACTCGAGCCACGGCTTGAGGTGAGACCACGCCCAGGGGTCCATTCCAACCTCCCGGCGCTTATCGCCTTTCCCGTGGCGGACAAGGAGCGCGCCACGGTCGAGGTCGAGGTCGGTCTCGTTGAGCGCGAGCGCCTCGCTGATCCGCAGCCCTGCGCGCCAGAGCACCACGATCACACCGCGCAGCCTGACACCGTCGGGACCGTCACCGGCAGCGCGCATCACCGCGATGATCTCCTCCACGGTCGGCGGATCTGGCGGATACCGAAACCCTTTGTTGTGCGGCAAAACGCCTCGGTGGAAGCTGGACGTGGTCGCCGGTGAGCGGCGCCGCCCAGCGCGATCCAGTAACGGTACGGATTCCATCACGTCCTCCTATGGACGATGGTTGACACCACGATCGTCATCTTCCCGAGCTATCCCAGCCGGCACTCCGATGCTCGAGCCGCGCGGTTTTCGCGCGACCTCCGGCCGGTCGTTCCGGCCACCCGAAACGTCGCAAAACCAATCGGCGACCCCAACGCTCTGCCATCGGATGCGATCCCGATGGCCGCCCTGCGCTCGGCACGGAAGTCGCTCATCGTCGTCGACTCGGTCGTGAATTCGGCGACGCGCGGTCGAGCGAAGCGAGCGTCCACGTTGGTCCTACGGGTTAGCTGCCGATCGGTGGCCGCGCGATCTGTCCCCGTCCGGTGTGGTTCAGCCAAGTGAGTGGCTTCTTGTGCTGGGCAGCCAACGTGGCGACGTCTATGCTCTGTCTGATGTCCGATCACCGCCCGCTGCACGAGCTGCGCGAGTGGCTCGATCAGATCCGCGGCGCGCCGTCAACCGAAGGCCGGATCGAGCTGATCGTCCGTCGCCCGCTCGTGGAGGCGCGAGAGGTCATCACCCGCGGCGAGCTGTGCACAACCAACGGCCTCATCGGCGACAACTGGAGCGCGAAGCCGACGAGCGCGACCGGGATGCCCAACCCCAAGGCGCAGCTCACACTGATGAACGCGCGCGTCGCCGCGGCGATAGCGGGCGGGCGCGACCGGTGGCCACTTGCAGGCGATCAGCTATACGTCGACTTCGATCTCAGCGCCGAGAACGCCCCACCCGGGACGCGACTGGCAGTCGGCGCCGCTGAGATCGAGGTGACCGACGAGCCACATCTCGGCTGCGGCAAGTTCGTCCGCCGCTTCGGCATCGATGCCCAGAAGTTCGTCAACTCGCTTGACGGGCGCGCACTCAACTGTCGTGGAATCAACGTCCGCGTGGTCATCCCCGGCATGATCCGGACCGGCGATGCGATCTGCAAGCTCACCTGACCGCGGAAGCTCGCCCAACGCCGCCAACCGTCTTTAGCGCAGATACCGCTCGCGTGTCGCGAGAGCGGACTGGCGTGACCGCTCCCTTGTCGCCGTTGCGGTCGTCTGGCCACTCTCGCGCCGGGCGAAGCGATCGTCAGGGCGGTCGCCGAGCTCTGCCTCGCCGACGCTGCGCTCCGTCGCCTTTGCGATCGTGCGACCACGGGGCCGCGGGAGGGCGAATGCACTCGTCCGGGCGTTGGCCACTTGACGCCGACGATCGGGCCACGTTTGCGGAGCATCGAGCGGTGGACGCGGATTCGCCGACTGTCTCCTTCACGTTGTCGTGCTTGCTGATCGCGTCGCCACCAGCAAGCGGCGTCGCGACGGAGGTCACGTCTGCCAGCGGACGCGACCTCAGAATCGTCGGACTGGGGGCCGATCCCGAACACCGTCGGATTGCGCCATTTGCGACGACGTCGACTTCTGTCTCGAGGTCGTCGCTTCTCTTCGAAGTGGTTGCTGGAGCGCAGCAAGCACAACCGTGCTTTTGAGCCGGCCGGTCCCGGGCGATGACGCGTCGGCGCCGGAATGGGCGCGGCTGGCCCACTTCGCCTGAGCGATCAGGCGTTTGGTGGTCCGTTCGGTTTGTTTGCGTTCGGCGTCGGGGTGAACGATCGGCGGGTGGTAGCGCTCGCCGTTCTTGGGCATGTCGTAGAGCGCGATCAGGATCGCGTGTTTTGATCGCGCCGATCGCGATCTTGTGCCCCGAGCGCGCCTTGATCCGGCGGTACTCGCTGGGTTGTTGCGAAGGCCACCGGGTCGTAGGGCGAGAGGCAGAAGTGGGTGCCGTAGTCTCCGCCCGGAACACGATTTGAGAAGTCGAGGATCACGCACAGCCGAGGGCGGATGCCGCCTGAGCGGAAGTAGCCGGTTCCGCAATTCGGGTTGCCGGTGTTGCAGCTGGAGATCTCATCGACAGTCGTGTTCACGTGTTCGGTCTGTACAGCGATCGGCCGCTGGTGCTCGTACTGCTCGATCAGCGCCTTGCCGAGGTCCCACAGCACCCCGCCCGCCCCTCCGATGCCGTCAGCGTTACCGAGGCCGTGGATGATCGCCTGGCGGAGATAGTCGCTGGGTTGGGCCGGGATCTGCTTCTCGAACGGGTCATCGAACAGCCCGATACCGGGCATGTCCATCGCCTCAAGCAGCGCGTCGGACAGCAGCTTTTCGTCCTTCAGCCCCGAGTTCGCCTCCGCGAGCAGGGTCCCTATCTCGACGAGGTTGATCAGGGAGTAGCCGTACGGGCCGAGCGCCACCTTCACGAGCTGCTTGGCCGCCTTCTCTTGTTGCGCGAGCCAGTGAATGGTCACCTCAAACCACTGGTCGCGCGCCGCGGCATAGCTCTTGTTGTTGAGCTTGCCCTCACTGACAACCTCCATCAGGCTCTTGACCTCGGCGACCGAGATCGTCCCGTCGTCGTGCTGGTAGATGGGGTACGGCGTGATCGTCACGCCGGTCTGCGCCGAACCCCGCTGCTCACCCGCCGAACAGGTCGACGAGCACTTATGCGCGGTGACCGAAATGCTGCTCGTCGAGATCGCGGTCTCCCCCGGCGCCCAATACAGAAGGTGAACCTCACCGGCCGAATCGGTCGACAAACCGGACAGGCTGGTCCCGCACGAGCTCGCGGACGGATCATCGGACTGCACGCACAGGAACTGCTCCCCCGCCAAACCGCCCGACACCGACTTCGCGGCCCCGAGCGAGCCGAGCGTCGCGTCGACCGTCGCGCCGGACACTGGGTCGCTGGTTGCAGGATCGATCACCCTCACGAGCACATTCGCGCAACCAGACACGCACTTCTGCCCTACGTCGAACGCATCGGCGTAGTCGGTTTCGGTCTTCGAATAGGTCGGGATCGTGAAGTTGACAGGCCCCTCCTTGCGATACAGGCTGTCGACCGAAAGACCCGAGCGGGTCCCGACATTCGCGATCGGGCCGACGATCCTGGCGAACACCTTCAGTGGGCAGGAACCCGCGCCGGTTGCCGCGACTGCCGCCTGGTCGCCCGCCGCGCCGGAGGCTGCGGAACCCGCGCCGGTTGCCGCGACTGCCGCCTGGTCGCGCGCCGCGCTCGAGGCTGCGGGACACGTGAACACGTATGCCGCGCCCTGCCCGCTGCCGGTTGAACCGAGCCTGTGGTGGCCGGGTGCGCCGACGATGACCGTGGCGCCAGACACCGCGACCGCGTCGTCGCCGAAGACATCCAAGAGGGCTTCGTTTGAGGCCCTCAGCTCGGCGCTCTGGGTCAGCGACCCGGACCAGCCCGCGGCGGGCTGGGCGAACACGTACACGGCATTTGGAGATTGCCCGTTCAGCTCCTCGCCGGCGGCGATCGTGTTCCCGGATGCCGCGACCGAGCTGCCGAACGAGTCGCGCGCGGTACCGTCTGACGCGGTCAGCTCGGCGCGGGGTGTCATCAGCCCTGACCAGCCAGACACGGGCTGCGTGTACACGTACACGGCTCCCTGGTAGAGGTTCGAGCCGACAGTTTGGACCGGCGCGCCTACGGCGACGGTACTGCCGGACACCGCGACAGAGCCCCCAAGCTCGTCAATTCCGGCCCCGACCGGGGCGGTCAGCTCGGCGCTCTGGCTCAGCGATCCAGACCAGCCCCCGCCCGGCTGCTGGAACACGTACACCGCGCCCTGGGTGTATTCCGTTCCCGGCGCCAGCACGGGATAGCCGTGCCCTGGGGCGCCGACGACGATCGTCTCGCCAGACACCGCGACGGAGTCGCCAAAAAGGTTGTCGTTCCCGCCGTCCGTGGCCGTCAGCTCGGCGCTCTGGGTCAGCGACCCCGACCACCCCCCGGCGGGCTCCTGGAACACATACGCCGCGCCGTCATTGTTGATCGTCGAGCCAGCCGGCTGGGTATCATCGCCGACGACGATCGTGTTACCCGAGACCGCGACCGCGGTGCCGAAGGTGGCCGGCAACAATTGGCTTGGCACCCCGGTCGATTGGTTGGAGGCGTTCAGCTCGGCGCTCTGGGTCAGCGATCCCGACCAGCCCCCGGCCGGCTGCACGAACACGTACGCCCAACCGTAGCGACACAAGTTCGTGCAACTGTGAAACGGATCCGCGCCGCCTTGGCACCCATTTGAGCTGGTCACCTCGTAGCACACTCCCGGCGCGCTCGCGACGATCGTCGCGCCAGACACGGCGACCGACGAGCCGAGCTCGTCATTGGCCAAGCCGTCGGACGCGGTCAGCTCAGCGGTCTGGGTCCCCAGCGCCGACCAGCCCGCCACCGGCTCTACGAACACGTACACCGCCCCTTGAAGGACGTTCGAACCCACCGTTTGTTGCTTTGCGCCGACGACGACCGTATTACCGGAGACCGCCACGGACCCGCCGAACTCGCCGTCCGGCGTGCCGTCGGAGGAGATCAGCTCGCCGGACTGCGCAAGCAGCGGGTCAACCCGCAGCGGATAGCGGGCATCCCGGTCGTCAAGCTCGACCAGCAGTCGCCGGCCGTGGAGCGCGAACCACGCCCGCAGCGCCCGTCCGCGCGCGTCGGTCGCGACCAACTCGCCGTAGCGCAACGCCCCGCCCGCACCCACCAGAGACACGCCGCCAGCCTCGAGCCGCGCGCGCAGATCGCCCGTCAACCCGAGCGAGAACGTCAACGGACCCGACCCCCCACGCGGGCGCGAGCTGACCGTGAACCGCTGCTCCAAACCGGCCGGCCCATTCGCCCACCATTCGTGCACCGCACCACGCGCGTACAGCACCCGGTTCGCTTGCGCCGCTGGGCTGACCGGCGCCAGAGCACGCACCGCAGTCGCGTAGCCATAGCCGTCCAGCGCAAGCCCGAGACGCATCCGCCCTGAAACGACCGCCACACCCCGGCGCGAGAACACGGCCCGAAAACGCTGCACCGGGTTACTCGCGGCCAATCCCTCGACCCGGTAGCCAGGAAGATCACGCCCCAACACAGCCGAGATCGGACCCTCGGCTGCCACCGGCAAGATCGCCAACCCACCGCCAGCCGCCGCCCCTACACCTGCACGACCACCATTCACGGACGATGGCGTCAGCCCAGCCAGCGCCAGGGCCGCCACGCACAGCAACGCTGCCGCCGCGACGAATCGCGCCCTCGCGACACGCGCAACCCCAACCAGCTGAACGCCGATCCGCCCGACACCGTGGCGCGCCCCCAACGCGACACGCGCCCGGCTGCTCGGAATCGTGATGACGCTCATACTGCTCCCCCTGGCTCGACATAGACAGTCCGACGCGCCCGCCATTCCCACGACAGCACCCATGATCGCCCCTCTCCGCCGACAAGTCGCATCAGCCGGGGAGCATGAACGATTACCGTCACACTTGCGTCACAGTCCGGTGAGTCCGTGTTGGCGGACTCAGGCTCCGCGGGTGGGACCGCGGCGTCAAGCGTTGAGCAGCGGACCCCTGCGATCGCATTCGCGTCCGCGGCCGCCCGTAGCTCGCGATTGCGATGGCGACAGAGCAATGGCCCGGCGAGGCGCTACCGGTGCGATCGCATCGCCACGCACGCGATCGTGCGGTGCCCGCGGGTGCGACGATCGCGTTGAGGACGGGGGGCGCCCTCAAGCTGGCGCGCTTCGGCGACGAACCGCTGCGGGCACTCGTTGAGCGCTTGCTCGGCGGGGGACCCGCGCGTCCTGTTCACCGGCGGTTTCTTTGTCGGGATCGCTTCCGGTTGGACCGCGTCGATCGTGGCGCTGCATCGGCTACTGGTCCCTGCGGCCCGCGGGGAGGATGTGACGCTCACGGTGGACGGCGTCAGCCCGGAGCGAGAACGGTGATGGTCGCGGTCCGGCGCGCGGTGAAGCCGAGGGTCTCGTAGACGGCGATGGCGGGAGTGTTCGACGTGAGCACGTGCAGGAAGGGCCGCTCGTCGCGGGCACGGATCCGCGCGATGAGGTCGCGCACCAGCCGCGAGGAGAGTCGCTGACCGCGATACGCGGGGAGTGTGCAGACGGCGCTGATCTCGGTCCAGCCATCGATGTGCATGCGCTCGCCGGCCATCGCGACGAGCGCGCCGTCTCGGCGCAGGCCGAGGTAGGTTCCAAGCTCGATTGTGCGCTCGAGGAACGGGCCCGGGTCGGTCGTCGCCACGAGCTCGAGCATCTCCGGTATGTCGGCTGCGCTGAGAACGACCGCTTCGGGATCTGGCTCGCCGGTCGCGTCGGAGCCGATCATCTGCGTCACGTCGAACCGACGCACCTGCGACCAGCCGTCGGGCGGCTCGCCGTCGTGGACGATCCCGGCAAAGCCGCTGGCGCCGATCAGCGCGGCGGCGTCGCGCCAATCCTTGGCGGTCGGGTGCGGCGGGACGGCGAGAAAGGGGGCGACATCGGGGGGTAGCGGCGTACGCGGCCGCGCACCTCGGCGAGCGACGCCTGCTGCGTGGTGAGCGCCGTGTAGGCAGGATTGTCGAGAACGTGAGCGGTCGGCACCGTAGGATCTTCTCCGTGACCGTCGTCAAGATCAACGCGATCACCGTTCCGCGCGAGCGTTTCAAGGAGTTCGCGCAGCGATTCGCCTCGCGTGCCGGCAAGGTCGAGGAGTCCCGGGGCTTCGAGGGCTTCGAGCTACTGCGGCCAAACGACGACCGCAACGTCTGCCTCGTCCTCACGCGCTGGCGCTCGGAGGAGGACTTCCAGGCGTGGATGCAGAGCCGCGACTTCGCGGCAGGGCACTCTC
>JBKQIR010000092.1:0-12821 GCA_052148275.1 Solirubrobacteraceae bacterium | reverse complement strand
ATCCGCCGCATCGCCTTATGCGTCGAGCGTCCCTCGCGGTAGCCGAAGCTAGCGTCTTGGAACGTCGGCTCAAAGATCGGCATAAGCACCTGGACCAGCGCCTGCTGGCAAACCCTGTCCATCACATTAGGGATGCCTAACGGACGCTTCTTGGTGGTCCCGGGCTTGTCGATCCAGACCCGTCTGACGGGCCTGGGCCGATAGCGGCCGTTCTTGAGCTGCTGGTGCAGGACGTCGAGGTAGCGATCCTGGTTCTCTTCGAACCTGGCGATGGTCACCCCATCGACGCCGCCAGCGCCCTTCTTCTTCTTCACTCGCTCCCACGCCAGCCGCAGATTGCGCCGGTCATAGACCCGGCCGATCAGCGAGGGCGCCTTCCGCACCTGCATGGTTCGCTTCACTACCGGGCTTCCCAACGTGGTCGGGTCGCCGGGAGCATCACAGTCGGGTAGCCGGGAGCATCTCAGCCCCCGGCTCCCCCGGATCCGGACGTGACACTCTGGAGTTGGGGTTACACTGCACCATGTCAGGCGCCGGTTGCCTGTCGAGGTGCGGGTCGTTACGGTTGACCATCCGTTGACGGGCCGGTTGCTGCGGGCGCGGCGGGTATACCGGCAGTGGGGCCGACTATGGCTGGTGGTTGAGCTGCCTGGCGGTGGGGTTGGCTCGGTGGAGGTCGGGGATACCGACGTGCTCGCCGCCGAGGCGATCGTGACGGCCCCGAGCGGCATGAGCACGTTGTCGGGCGAGGGCGCTCGTCGGTTGCTCGGGCTGCTGGATGCGTGTATGGCGCGGCTCGCTGCTGGTGGAAGCGCGGAGCGGCGGGCGGAGGGGGCAGATCATGACGCGTGAGGTTTCTGTGCGTGCGGCGACGCTCGCGTCGCGGCTCGCGTCGCTGTTTGTGTCAGACAGCGAGATCGTGGTGCGGCTGAGCGACGCGCAGCGTCGTCTGCTGAGCGCCAACGATCGGCTGTGGTCGGGCTTGCATCCCGATGCGCTCGGTGTGGTGTACGGCGACGCGCGGCGGGTCGCGGTCGGGGGCGAGAGCGCGATCGCCGCGGGGATGATCGACGCGCTCAGGGCCGGCGACGGGTCGCGGGAGCTCGAGGCGGCGGTGCTCGAGGCGCTCGCGCGGGCGCACTGGGCGATCCACCGCGCGTTTTGTGAGTATCGGTCCGCGTGCGAGGAGCGTCGCCAGCTCGCGTTCGATGTCGGCGAGCTCTCGGCGCAGCTGATCGAGGAGCTGTGCGCCGCCGGCTGGTCTGAGCAGGCGGCGCGCTGCGCCGACGTCAACGAGCTTGCCGGCGCGGCGGCGCTCGGCGACTGGCAGGACGGGCGATGATCGCCGCGAGCGAGGCGCGGGCGCCGGCGCGACCTGCTGTGCGTGACCGGCCGGTGCTGTCCTGGCGCGTTTCTAGGATCCAGTTCCTGGACGCCATGACGATCCCGGTACCCGAGCCCGAGCCTACCGCGCGCGAGCGCGCGGGCGCTAGCGTAACTGCGGCCGACGCCGTCGCGGCCGCTGGCGAGCGGCCCGTTCGGGGTCGGGCTGAGCTGCGGCTGCTGGCAGAGCCTGAGCACGCCGAGCGAGGTGCGATCGCGAGCGCAGGGGCCACCGGCTTGGAGGGGGTTGGCGCTGCGGACGGTGCGAGCGCGCCGGCGAGGCGATTGCGGCTGGCGGCACCGGTGCAACTCGAGCTCGTCTCGGCCGGCGAGGGCCCAGGGCCGGAGGTCGTATGGGCGTCGCTTCCGCAGCGGTCCAGGGAGATGGTGCTGGCGTTGCTGGCGCGGCTGATCGACACCGGCGCGGTCGGGGAGGTAGAGGGCTGATGGGCGGCGTGGAGAAGATCTCAAGCGAGCATCTCGCTCGGATCGCCTTCACATACGTGCGCCAATCGACCCTCGCGCAGGTGCGCAACAACACCGAGAGCCGCGAGCTGCAGTACGAGCTCAAAGAGCGCGCGGTCGCGCTCGGCTGGCCGGTCGAGCGGGTGCGGGTGATCGACACCGACCTGGGGATCTCCGCCAGCAGCGCCGCGCTTGCAGACCGGGAAGGCTTCCGTGAGCTGGCGGGCGAAGTCGCGCTCGGCAACGTCGGGCTGATCGTGGGGGTCGAGGTCTCGCGGCTGGCGCGCGATAACAGCGCGTGGTACCAGCTGCTCGATGTGTGCGCGCTGACCGGCACGCTGATCGCCGACTCAGACGGGATCTACGACCCAGCCGACCATTCCGACCGTCTCCTGCTGGGGCTCAAGGGCACGATCGCGGAGGCCGAGCACCATCTGATCAAGAGCCGCATGACCGCGGGGCTGCGGCACAAGGCGGCCAAAGGCGAACTGCACGTCAAGCTCGCGCCCGGCTACGAGTACGCGCCTGGCGGCGAGATCGTGATGAGCGCTGATGAGGGCGTGCGGGAGGCGGTGGCGAACGTGTTCCGGCGCTTCTTTGACCTGTGCTCAGTGCGCCAGGTGGTGCTGTCGCTGCGCGAGGACGGGCTGCTTGTGCCCCGCCGCCGCGGGCAGGGGCAGATCGAGTGGGTGCCGGCCGCCTACAGCGCCGTGCACGACATGCTCATCAACCCGGCCTACGCGGGCGCGTACGCGTTCGGCCGCCGCCAGTCGCAACGGCGCGTCGGCGAGGACGGACGCGCACGAGTGTCGAAGGTACCGATGTCGCGCGAGCGCTGGCACACGCTGATCCTCGAGCACCACGAGGCCTACATCACCTTCGAGCAGCACGAGCAGATCCTTGACCAGATCACCCGCAACGCCCCCACCCCGGGCGAGGGCGCCGCCGCGCGCGAGGGGCAGGCGCTGCTCCAGGGTCTTGTGCGCTGCGGGCGCTGCGGGCGGCGAATGCGCTCGGCCTACTCAGGCGCCCGCAGCCGCCAAGGCTACGCGCGGCGCTACTACTGCGACCCGCGCGAGGGGGAGATCGCATACAACGCGCCCGACGGGAAAGAGTGCCAGGGACTCGGGGGACGCCAGCTCGATGAGGCGGTGCTCCAGGAGGTCTTCCGCGTCCTCGAGCCCGCGGCAATCTCGGCGACCGCCAAGGCGCTGGCCGACCAGGAGACCTCCCAGGCCGCGCACCTGAGGGCGTTTGAACTCGCGGTCGAGCGCGCGCGCTACGAGGCCGAGCGCGCGCGGCGCCAGTTCGACGCCTGCGAGCCGGAGAACCGGCTCGTGGCTCGCACGCTGGAGGCCAACTGGGAGAAGGCGCTGCGCGAGACAGAGCGCGCCGAGGCCGAACTGGCCGCCCAGCGCGCCCGGCGCACCAGCCCGCTGACAAGCGAGGAGCTCGAACGGCTTGGGCGCGTCGGCGCCGATTTACGAGCGATCTTCGAAGCGCCGAGCACCAGCCAGCGCGACCGCAAGCTCCTGCTGCGCGCGCTGATCGCAGAGATCGTCGTGACCGTCGAGCGCGAGGCCGGCACGATCGACGCGACGATCACCTGGGAGGGCGGCGCCACCACCGAGCTTGCGCCGCTTCAGCTGCGCCGCCGGGGACAGACCTACCGCGAGAGCACCCCGGAAGAGACGATTCAACTCGTGCGCCGCTTGGCCGCCCACTACGACGATCAGACGATCGCCAGCGTGCTCGCCCGCCAGCACCATCGCAGCGCCACCGGCCTGCGCTTCACCAAGCGCCGGATCGCGCAACTCCGCAGCGTGAACGACATCCCCGCGTTCGTCCCCGACCAGGCAGCCGCGTGCGCGGACGGCGAGCTGGTCGGCGTTCGCCAGGCCGCGGCCGAGCTGGGCGTCACCACGGCGACCGTCTACCGGTGGCTGCGCGATGGCTACATCACAGGCGAGCGGCCGACCGCGGACGCGCCCTGGCGGATCCGGCTCAACGCCGAACTGCGCTCAAAGGTCGCAGAACACGCCCCCGACGGCTGGCTTCCGCTCCACGACGCCGCGAGCGCCCTCGGAGCCGTCCGCCAGACCGTGTTACATAAGGTCCAACGCGGCGAGCTCGCTGTGCACGTCCGCCGCGGGAAGCGACAAGGCCTACGAATCCAGGTCAAACCCGAACACGCTGGACTGTTTGACACGCCACGATGAGAGGAGACGCAATGTCTACGGCACGCGCTCGCGTCATCCGGCTCTTCTCATCAGCCGTCTAGACTGTGTGCAACGACTTCCACTGGGCAAAGAGGCGAGGCTCTCTTTCGAGTAATCCTTGCCACCATTGCTGAAAGCGGTCGTAGCTGCGCAGTCGCCTGTATTTCTGCCTGGCCCAGCGCCGCAACCAGAAGTTGACGCGCTGCAGAAGAGGCACCATTGCGGACCGGCAATACCGGCCGTAATAGTCCATCCACCCGGCGACAATGGGATTCAACCATCGTGCCAGGTCGTCTAACGACAGGTCGGTGCGCCGGTGGATCCGCAACTCGCGGAGCCGGTCGCTCCTGGCCTTGAGCGCGTCGCGGCTCATTGCTGGCAGGAAACCGGTGAAGTACTCACCGCTCCTATCAGGCGCCTTCCGTGCGCGGAAGGTGAACCCAAGGAAGGTGAAGGAGGTGTGCCTGTGCGATCCCCGGCGTCTGCCGTCCTGACAGTAGACGATCCTCGTCTTGTCAGGGTGGACTCTCAAACCAACCTCCTGCATCCGCGCGGCGATCGCGGCAAGCACGTACTCTGCGTGCCGCCTGCTCTTGCAGTGCACGACAGCATCGTCGGCGTAGCGCTCAAACGGGCAGTCCGGGAATTCCCGGGCCATCCACAAATCAAACGCGTAGTGCATGAACAGATTCGCCAGGATTGGCGAAACCGCCGACCCTTGCGGAGTTCCCTTCTCGCGCTGCACGATGGTGCCGTCCGGGTACTGCAACGGGGCGGCAAGCCACCTCGTAACATACAGCAGCACCCAGCGGGCGTCAGTGACCGCCGTGACCGCTTTGAGGACGAGGTCCCACGGTACCGTGTCGAAGAACTTCTGGATGTCGAGATCGATCACCCAGTCGTACTTCCAGCACCTCTGCCGGCACACCCCGAGCGCATCATGAGCCGAGCGGCCCGGTCGGTAGCCGTAGGAGTCAGTGTGGAACCTCGGTTCCGCCCGTTCTCCCACATGCATGGCTACGACCGTTTGCGCGACCCTGTCTGCGATCGTCGGTACACCTAGCAGACGGACCCCGCCGCCGTGCGGCTTGGGGATCTGCGCCGCCCTGACCGGAGGTGGGAAGTAGCAGCCTGAGCTCATCCTGTTCCAGATCTTGTAGAGATTCTTTCCAAGATCGGCTTCGAACGCGTCCAGGTCCTGCTCGTCCACTCCCGGAGCTCCGTCGTTGTCCTTGACCCGCCGCCACGCCTCCAGACCATCAGCTTGGAAATCGCAAACGACTTGCCTTCGGGCTTTGTCATGCTTCCTCGCTTCATCCCGGGGCGTACTGCCCTGGTTGATCGAATCGTCATTCCTGATGAGCTGACCCCTTGGCTCCGCCACCTGTTTCACTCGGACTCGCCGCAGATCGTGGCCTGTGCGCTGGCATGCTACGAGGCACTCGCCGGTCGCGGCGGAATCCTGAGCGACGACGACGCGGAGCTGCCGGCTGGCGCACGAGACCGGTTCGTCGAGCACATCCTTGCGTCGCTGGATCACCCCGACAAGGACGTCTGGACCGCGGCGTGGGACGCGCTCGGCCGCATCCAAGCGATCCTGCCGGAGGCCGAGCAAGCGCGCGTAATCGAGGCGGCGGGCCGCCAACTCGCGTCCCCGCGGCCTGACATCGCGGCCGCGGCGTTGCAGTTCTATGGATCGCTCTCGCCGGCCCACTACTTCCGCCCGAACTCCTTCGAGCACGCCGCCGACGGTCCGCCTGAGCGCATCCTGGACGCCATCCTCGGGTCGCTGAAGGATCAGCGACCCGCCGTGCGGCTCGCCGGCTGGCGCGCGCTGGCAAGCTGGTCGACGAGTCTCACGCCCCCCCAGCACCCGCAGATCCTTGAGCACATCGTCGAAATCTGGGAGACGGATCGCACTATTCCTGGCCGTGAGCTCTACGAGGTGACCAAGCACCTGCGCGGGAGGCTTCCCGCGGACCTGAAGGCCGAGCTGCAGCCGTGCGCGCAGGAGGACCGCGAGCGCGCGGGCGAACCGCGACAGCCGCCCCGGCACGCCACGGCAGGTCGACGGCGGCAGCCGTGAGCGGGTGGGGGCGGCGGGCTAGCTCGCTCCACCGTGGGTGTCGGGCGGTTCGGTCCGCTGGCGAACCAAGAATGACCTCCTGAGCAGGGCTTTCTCAGGACCGTGTCGGCAGTCGGGCCCGGGAGTCGGTCACCTTCATGGACCATGCTGACGGGCCGGCTCGGACTGGATCAGATCGGGGTTGAGTTCGACTACGAGCGCGCGGTCGCAAACTCGGGCGTGGTGCTGGCGGCGACGGTTGCGCAGCGGCTCGGTATCGAGGCGCTGGTCGACCGAGCGGTCGACCTTAGCGATCGGCCGGGCGATCTCAAAGACCGGCCCTCGTGCACTGCCCGTCGGGCAAGTTCTTCGCCAACGCCGCCTGGACGGCCATCGCCTGCCAGGCCCATAACCTGTTGCGCTGGACCAGCGTGCTCGGCCTGCCCGGCCACACCGTCCGCGCCGCGCGCACCCCCTGAGGCGACGGCTGCTCAACCTTCCCGCCCGGCAAACCCGCACCGCCCGGCGCTGGACGCTGCACCTGCCGGCCCGATGGCCCTGGCAGCATGCCTTCGCCGAAGCGCTCACAACAGCACCTCGAACGCTCCCTCGGCGGCACGGTCGCGCAACCGCTCGAGAGCCGGCCGAGTCAGCGTCGCGCCGGAGAACCCCTCATCCCCGAACACAAGATCCCCCGCGAGCAGCAGCCCGCACGCTGCGGCGAGCTCACGCAGCCCGACGGTCTGACTCTGGATCGCCTCGTCCTGACGCTGACGCTCGGAGGACACCCGCGCGTAGATCGCCGCCACCCGGCCCGTCCGCCGCTCCGCGCTCGAGACGCTGTCGCTCATCGTCGCTCCCATCGTTGTTGGTCATCCGCCGGCGCTCAGACGCCGCGATCTGGTACGTCTACGCGAGCCGCGCGCCGGCGAGCCCGTCGGCCACAAACTCGATCTCAACGCGCCTCGCCACCGCAACGTTCGTGCACGTGATCGAGATACAGCCTCGCCGCCTCGGCGACCGTCGCGCTCAGCGACTGGCCGCTGGCCCGCGCTCGCTCGCGCAGTCCAGCGACCAGCGACGGCGCCAACCGGACCGTGAACACCGCCGCGCGCTCCGGCACCCGCACACCCTCCGGGCGCTCCCGCGCCGCTGTCACGTACCGACGCGCCTGGCGCTCCGACAGCGCATGCTCGACCTGAAGCGCCCGGACCGCGTCCGCCGGCGACAGCTCGACCAACAACTCGACCGCGCGGTTCACCCGAACCGCGCACTCGTCCCCGAACGCTCGACGACTGGCCATCAGCCACCTGAATACCACGCCTCACGACCGGCTCCTCCTCGACAGTCGCGCAACCGACCACTCAAACTCAAAGTTTGCGATTGCGTGGGAGCAGTCATCAGCCCCGTGCTGTTGAACGTCGCGCTGGACGGGATGGGAGGGAGACGGCCGCCGGTGCCCGCTACCACACGACCGGCTCACAAGCCGGTCGCAGCGTCGCGGGCTGCCCGGTTCACATCAGGTACGCCGACGACTTCGTCACGCTCTGCCACACCAGGCAGCAAGCGCTCGAAGCGAAAGCCAGGCTTGCCGCGTGGCTGGCGCCCAGGGGTCTGTCGTTCAACGAGACAAAGACGCAAGTCGTCAAGCTCGAGGACGGCTTTGACTTCCTGGGATTCAACGTCCGCTCCTACGACGGGAAGCTTCTGAGAAAGCCGAGCAAACAGGCGGTCAAACGGATCCGGGAACGGCTCCGCACCGAGCTGCGGTCCCTGCGCGGGACCAACGCTCAGGCGGTGATCAAACGCCTGAACCCCATCATCAGGGGCTGGGCGGCCTACTACCGGACGGTGGTCTCCAGCAAGGTCTTCGCCATGCTGGATCACTACCTCTGGCAGCTCACCTACAAGTGGGCGACCAGCAGCCACCCGAACAAACCGAAAGCCTGGTTGTTCAACAGGTACTACGGCAAGTTCAACCGCTCCCGGCAAGACCGGTGGGTGTTCGGCGACCGCGACAGCGGCGCCTACCTCCACAAGTTCTCCTGGACCGGCATCGTCCGACACCAGATCGTCAGATACAAGGCATCACCCGATAACCCGACCCTGACCGACTACTGGGCCTGGCGACGACGCAAAGCGCCCCTGCCGATCAACACCACCCACCAGCGCTTCTACCAGGCGCAAAACGGGAGGTGCCCGATCTGCAAGACCGCGCTGCCCGCCATCGAACACCGGCCAGACACCCCACGCGAGTGGGAACTCTGGCTGGCGACCGCCCGCAAAACGATCACTATCCAGACGCGAGCGACCGGCACGGACATGGCTGAGGACCGGCTCATCAACACCGCTTGCCGCGACCGGGCAACCACCCGCCGCGGCACTCCAGCACCCTGCCCGCCCACCAGCCAATAGGGCTTGCTTGAGCCGGATGCTCGGAGACGGGCACGTCCGGTTCTGAAGGGGGTCCGGCGCCGCGAGGCGCCGGACCTACCTGACAGATGCGATACCCCCAATTCCAGGCCGCGCCTACACCATTACACCAGCGTGATCGACAAGATCTTCGATCAGCTCGGCGCCGCGCACAGCCTGGCCGAACTGATACCGAGCACCCCACTGCTCTACTGCGGCGCTCGCTATCGCGATCGTCGGCGCCAACGCTGGCGCCAGCGTGAGGCAGGGGCATCGCGAGCGTCGGCCTCGAGCATGCGCACGCCGATCAGCCGGCCGTGCTCGCGGACCCGCTCGATCACATACCCGTTGATCTCGAGCTCGCTGATCACGACCGCGGGAAAGTCAATCCCGCCGGCGCGTAGCTCCTGGAGCGTCACGGGCTGCGCGCCCGCGCGCAGCAGTCGCTCAAGCATCCGCAGCTGCTGGGTTTCAACGAGCGCCATCTACAAGGCTAGGCTAGGCTAGGACTCGGCCGAACTGGACAGCTGGAGATGACGACCCGGCCGCGGCCAGCGCGTTTGGCCTCATACAGAGCGTCGTCGGCGGCTTTCATCAGCGATCCGATGTCGTTGTAGGTCTCGCTGGAGAAAGCGATGCCGATCGACAGGCCTGCCTTCCAGCCGCGGATCGTTCCCTGCGGGAACGCGTCGCGTACTTGCGCGAGGATCCGCTGGGCGGTCGCCTCGATGTCCTGGCGCGAACCGGTGGCGAGGAGCACCAGCTCGTCGCCGCCGAGCCGTCCGGCTAGCCCGTGATGGGACAGGATGCGCCCGATCTCGGCGAGCACGAGATCGCCCGTGAGGTGCCCGTGGCGGTCGTTGACACGCTTGAAACGGTCGATGTCGCAGAGCATCACCGCGCCACCGCCGGTGTTGAGGAGCTCGCGCGCTTGCTCGCGCCATTGGCGGCGGTTCGCGAGGCCGGTCAGCTCGTCGATGCACGCCCGGCGCTCGAGCTCGGCGACCTGAGCGGCGAGCCCTCCGTGTGCCGGCGCCAGGAGCGAGGGGTCGCTACCCAGCTGTCCGGCGTGCACGACAAGGTCGTCCAGGATCGCGGCCGACACGCTGAGCACGCCGAGCGCGTGCTCGAGCAGGGGCGGGTCGGGGTCGATTCCCATAAGCATCCCGACCAGCGAGTTGGCGATCTGCACGCAGGCGCTCTCGGGTGTCGGCTCGTTCTCGGCGTCGTGGTGAGCGAGAATCGCGGCGATCACCTCGCTGTCCAGCCGCGACGCTTCGGCCAGCATCGCCCCCGCCCTCGCGTGATCGCACCCGAACCGCGCGCGCTCCAACTGCGCGCGCTGCCGGCCGGCGGGGGCGTTGGCGGCGATCTCGTCCAGCGCCGCTTCACCGAACGCGAGCGGCATCACCAGCTTGCCGACATCGTGCAGCAAGCCGGCGAGATGCGCGACATCCGCATCCGCGGCTGTCCTGTGCGCCAACTCCAGCGCACACGACGCAACCGCGCTCGCGTGAACCTGCATTAGCCCGACCGACGCACGCCCGTTACCCGCCGCGTGCTCTAGGAACCGGCAGGCCGCCGCCTCCAGCGCGAGGCGCCCAATCCGATCCCGCCCAGCCATCACTACGGCCTGGCGAATCGTCCGCGCGCGCATCGGCCGTGCCGCCTCGGCGGAGTTCGCGAACCGCAGAAGGTTGGCCGCAAACGCAGTGTCGTTCTCCAATGCCGCGATGATCTCCGCGGTCGAGGAGTCCTCATCCCTGCACAGCGCCAGCACCCGCACCACGGTACGGTCGAGCACCCGCAGCTCACCAATCTCCCGCACCGCCGTCGCCAGCAACGCATCCCATCCAGGCAACGACGCCCCGGTAGGCGCCGACGTGTTCATAGTCCGGTTCTCGGCGCCACCACCCAGATCTTGAACAAAGAACCTCTACCAAACGAGCTTCCCTGACCGGCCCAGCCCAACCCGTCACAGACATCTGCAGTCCTCGACCATCAGCCTCCCGCCACCGGACCGGGGAAGACACACGAGCCACCAGTTCACACCCTCACAACGAACAGCTCAAGC
Organism: Solirubrobacteraceae bacterium; assembly: GCA_052148275.1. Classification (GTDB taxonomy): domain Bacteria; phylum Actinomycetota; class Thermoleophilia; order Solirubrobacterales; family Solirubrobacteraceae; genus Palsa-465. Next base: position 2,203 of record JBKQIR010000092.1, on the reverse strand, counting down.
TACCGAACCCCGGCCGCGCGCCCTCCCCGCAAACAGCACTCCACGCGTGCGGGCGAATTCTTCCAACGAGAAACATGCCTCGGCTGTGCGACCGCAAGGAGCGCGGGCGGAGACCGTCGATGGGCATCCAAGGTCGTGCGTGTGCATAGACAATGAGCGCCCGATCCGTCGCGCCGGCGGGCCCTGCTTCCGGCGACCGATGAAAGTCAAGGGTCCGGGGCAGAACATTTCGGGGGTCCAGTCGGTCGCGGGACCGGTCGCGCGGGGCTTGGAGCGCCTCCGTGCGCTCGGTTCTGCGCGCCGCAGAGGGTTCGGCTCGGTTTTGGCCCGAATTTGCGTAGTGGTGATCGTCGCCGGGTGTTGTCGGCGTCGTGATCGGCGGCTAGCTTGTTGGTGGGCGCGGGTGACCGACGTAGCCAAGCGCAGACGTCAGGAGCTTTGAGTCTGCCGCGCAGCTTGCCCTTCGAGGGCCTACTTTGATGCGCGCTCCGGTGTCGCGCTCGCGCCCACTCTGTTCGAGGGTCTCCCGGCTTGCTGGTCGCTGACCATCCGCTTGTAGGACACCTCGGCCTGCAGCGCGAGCGCACGCTCGGCGTCGCGGATCGCGCGGTTGGTTGACCAGACCCCAGCAGCCTTCTTGGTGCGCGGCTTAGCGCCGGCGGTGAGCTCGAGCTCGCGCAGCTTCTTGGTGGTCAGCGCGGGTCGCTGGTGGGCGTAGTCCTCGCGGCGGCGCAGCATGCACCAGAACAGGACCGCGAGCTTGCGGGCGCTCGCGACGATCGCCCTGCCGTGTCCGCGCCGGCCGCGGGTGCGCTCATAGAACGCGTGCAACGGGCCGGGTTGCTTGACCACGCTCCAGGCCGCTTCGACCAGCGCCCACCGCGCCGACGCCGACCCGCGCTTTGAGATCCGCCCCGAGCGCGCGGGCGCCTCGCCGGACTGGCGGACCTTCGGATCAAGCCCGAGGTAGGCGACCAGCTTGCGGCTGGTCAAGAACCGCGAGGGCTCGCCGACCGCGGCGATAAACGTCGCCGCGCAGATCAGGTTCACGCCCGGGACCGTCATCAACCGCCGAATCTCCGGCCAGCACAGCGCCTGCTGGGCGATCAGCTTCTCGACCGCCTTGATCTCGGCGTCCAAGAACGCGATCTGCCGCAAGCCCGCGTCGACGGACTCGCGCTCCTCGACCGACAGCGCGACCTCCGCCAGCCACCGACGACCGCTCACGCCGACAGGTCCGCGAACGGCGGGCGCTCGATCAGCCGACGCGCCAGCACCGCCGCGATCTCATTCTTGGCGCGCGTCCGCGCCCGGACGAGCTGCTCGCGGCGCGCCAGCCGACGACGCAACACTCGGCAGCGCTCATCAGGCATCCAGACCGCCTCGAGCTCGCCCTTCCAGCACAGGCTCGCCAGAGTGCGCGCGTCGAGCTTGTCGGTCTTCGCCCGCGCTCTGGCGATCCCGGTGTCATCAGGGCTGACCACGATCACGCGATCCACGACCGGCTCAAGGATCCGCGCGACCTCCCAACAGCTGGCCGTCACCTCCAACGCCACCCGATCAGTCGCCAGCAAGCTCTCCGCCAATGCGCGCAGCCCCTCCGGGGTGCTCGGCACCCGACCCCCCGAGCGGACCTTCCCGTCCTCGCAGATCGCCACCACACAGAAATCGCGGTGCACATCCAGCCCGATCGCGCGACCGACCCATCTCGTCAACGCCATCGCTTCACCTCCACAAGATCGTGGTTGACACTCCTGGCGGGAGAACCAGCGGGACAACGACACAGACCGATACGAGCTTTGCGCGCTCAATCCAGGCAAGTCGCAGGGGCGGCCGAACGAAAAGCACGGGCTCGAAGCCCATCGCCGAAAACGCCCCTACCCGTCTGCGTTCTCCCAATGAAGGCCCCTGTCCCGGATGAACCGAAGCTACGCTCAGAGCCGGACGGACCCTCCGAGAAGCATTTTCATGCCGCGAAAAGCGCAGCTGAGACGGCGGCGCTGCGGAAGTCCACCTCGGCGCCGACCGGGCCATCGGGTGCGGCTCTTCTGGAGTGAGGCAGAATCCCCGGAGTTGCCGGCGATCCGGGGGAGCAGAGGGCGCGGTTGCCCGCGTTTTGCTCGTCTGGAGCCGCGGTCAAGTCCTGACGTGGCATGCCGCCTCGGCGGCTGCTGGGATTGACTCCCTGCTCCGACGACCACAG
>JBKQIR010000091.1:0-11953 GCA_052148275.1 Solirubrobacteraceae bacterium | reverse complement strand
GTGTGACGCCTCGCGCCGCCGGATCCATTTAAACTGCCGGGGAGGATGCGCTATCCGGCGGAGCCGTTGAGCGCGTCCAAGCCCGACCGCAGCGCGTCGGCGATCAGCCCGAAGTGCTCGGTGGTGGCGGTGAGTGGTGGCGAGACCGCGAGGCTCGTCCCCAGCGGCCGCACGAGCACGCTCTGCTCACGCGTGGCGCGGAACGCCTGCTGGACGACTCCTGGCCGCTGGGCGAGCAGCTCGGCGTCGAGCTCGACGGCCGCCATCGTGCCGACGCCGCCGCGCACCTCGGCAACCAGCGGATGCGCCGCGAGCGGCGCGAGCGCGCTCAGCAGGTCCGCCTCGAGCTCGCGCCCGCGCTCGAGCAGGTTCTCGCGCTCGAGCAGATCGAGGTTGGCGAGCGCCGCGACACAGCAGGTGGCATGACCTGCATAGGTCGCGCCCTGACGGAACACGGGGCTGCCGGGCCCGGCCCAGAACGGCTCGGCGATGCGCTCGGAGATGACGACGCCGCCGAGCGGCAGGTAGCCGCTCGTCACGCCCTTGGCGAACACGATCATGTCCGGCTGCACGCCCCAGCGGTCGATCGCGAACCACGTCCCGAGCCGGCCGAACGCGCAGATCACCGCGTCGATCACGAGCAGCACGCCGGTGCTCCGACACAACTGAGCGACGCCCTCGATGTATCCGGCAGCGGGCGGGTACACGCCGCCGGCTCCGATCACCGGCTCCATGAAGAACGCGGCTACGCGCTCGGATCCGATCCGCCCGATCTCCGCCTCCAGAGCCGGCAGCGAGTCTCGGTCGACCTGCGAGACGTTCGGGTCGAGCTCGCCGAAGCCCTGCCGGTTGGGGTCGATGCCGCCGAGCGCCGTGCCGTAGCCGTGGGTTCCGTGGTATGCCCCCGAGCGGCTGATGATGTGCGTGCGCTCGGGCGAGCCGACAGCGCTCCAGTAGCGCCGCGCGAGCTTGGCAGCGGCCTCGATCCCGTCACCGCCGCCGCTGCCGAGGAACACGCGCGCGCCGGGCACGGGCGCCAGGTCGGCGAGGCGCTCACACAGCTCGAGCGCGGGCGGGTTGGCGAAGTCGCCGAAGGCGGAGTAGGTCTCCAGCTGTGACATCTGCGCGGCGACGGCCTGGGCGATCTCGGGCCGGCCGTGGCCGACGTTCGCGTACCAGAGGCTCGCGGTCGCGTCCAGGTAGCGGCGCCCATCCGCATCCCAGAGCCACACGTCCTCCGCGCGCGTGACAACGAACTCCGCGCTCTTGACGGCGCCCATGTCGGCGAACGGATGCCAGAAGCGGGTTGTCAACGAGGGTGTTCCCGAGTCGGTCATGGTGCTCATGCCCCTGTGTCGATTTTGTTACGAGTATCACTTATCCGGCCGTTGCAGACCGGCGCATCTTGCGGGCGCCGACACGCCGCTCTGTCCGATGGCGCGTGCAGCTGTCAAGCTCCCAGCGGACGCGAACATGCCTCCCGTCGACCCACAGCCCGAGTCCGGGCCCGAGCTCGAGCAGCCCGTCGCGCCGTACCTCGACGCGGTCATGGCATACGCGTTCCGAGGCCCGGCCCGCTTCCACGTCCCGGGCCACAAGGGCGGCCGCGGGGCCGATCCTGGCGTGGTCAAGGCGATCGGCATCGACGCCCTGGCCGCCGACATACCGCAACTGATCCACGGGATCGACCTTGGTCCGGCGCCGACCCCGTACGAACGGGCCGAGGCGATGGCGGCGCGCGCATTCGGCGCCGCCCAGAGCTGGTTCCTGTCCAACGGCGCCACGCAGGGCAACCATGCTCTGTGCCTGGCGCTGGCGGGGCTCGGCCGCCGGGTCGTCGTGCAGCGCAACTCGCACGGATCGGTGGTCGACGGCCTCGTCCTGAGCGGCGGCCTGCCGAGCTTCGTGCTCCCGGAGTACGACGCGTCGCTTGGGATCACGCACTGCGTCACCCCGGACGCACTCGCGCGGGCGTTGCGGGACGCTCCCGACGCGCGCTCCGCGTTCGTCGTCTCGCCGACTTACTACGGGATGGCGGCCGACATCGCCGGCCTGGCGGCGGTCGCGCACGAGGCGTCCGTGGCGCTGGTCGTCGACCAGGCGTGGGGCCCTCACTTCGGCTTCCACCGGGACCTGCCGTGGACGGCGCTGCAGCAGGGCGCCGACGCGATGCTGACGAGCACGCACAAGATCGCGGGATCGCTCACCCAGAGCGCGATGCTGCATGTCTCCGCCGACGGCCGCGTCGACGCCGCGGCCGTGGGACGTGCGCTGCGGCTGCTGCGCTCCACCAGCCCGTCCTCGCTGCTGCTCGCCTCGCTCGACGGCGCCCGCCGGCAGCTCGTGATGCACGGGGAGCAGTTGCTGCACGAGACGCTCGGGGCGATTGCGGTGGCGCGCGCGAAGCTCGAGACGGTCCGCGGCATCCGCCTGGTCGACGCCTCGCTCGTCGGGCATTACGGCATCGCCGGCTACGACCCGCTGCGGATCGTCATCGACGTGCGCGGGACGGGAGCCACCGGCTATGAGATGGCGGACGCGCTGCGGCGCGACTACGACGTGCACGTCGAGCTGCCGGCGCAGTCGACGGTGGTATTCGTCGTCGGGCTCGGCGAGCCGATCGAATCGCTGAGGCGCCTGGCGGGCGACATCGAGGAGATCGTCGGGCGCATCACCCGCCCGGCCGCTATGGCGGGGCTCGTCAGCCCCGCCAAGGTGCTCGCGGCCGAGATCGTGTGCTCGCCGCGTGAGGCGTTCCTTGGCGACGCCGAGCTCGTGCCGGTCGCCGAGGCGATCGGCCGGATCTCGTGCGAGTCGATCGCCAGCTATCCGCCGGGCGTGCCGCAACTGCTGCCGGGCGAGCGCGTATCGGCTGAGATCGTCGAGCATCTCGCGACGCTCGCCGCGGGCGGCGCGCGCCTGCACGGCGCCAGCGACCCGCTGTTCAGAACGATCCACGTCCTGCGCTAGCGCGTCCGGCTTTAGGGCCGCGCTTCGCGTCGCTCCTGGATTGAGGTGAGACCGCGCCGCTCGCGCGGCGGTCACCACGGCCGGGCATCCAGCCCGGCCCTAAGCTCGTCGGCTTCCACGCAAAAGCAGTGCGGATAAATACCTACGTCGCGCCCGTTCGGGCGGCGCTAAGAGGACTATCCTCGCTTGTTACAAACACTGTCCTTTTCACCACAAGGGAACGCATGGCGACCTCAACTCCCCTTCTAGACCTGACCGACGAGCAGCAGGCGATCTGCGAGATGGTCCACCAGTTCGCGGATGAGCAGATCATCCCGAACGCCGAGCACTTCGACCACGAGGACAGCTATCCCCAGGCGATCGTCAACCAGATGAAGGAGCTGGGCCTGTTCGGTGTCACCATCCCTGAGGAGTACGGTGGCATGGGCCTCGATCTCACGACCTACGTGATGATCGTCGAGCAGCTCTCGCGCGGCTGGATCTCGATTTCCGGGATCATCAACACTCACTTCATCGGCTGCTACCTGCTCATGAAGTTCGGCACCGAGGAGCAGAAGCAGAAGTACCTGCCGAATATGGCCACCGGCGAGCTGCGCGGCGCCTTCAGCCTGTCCGAGCCGGAGTGCGGCTCCGACGTGCAGGCGATCAAGACGATGGCCAAGAAGGTCGATGACACGCATTACGAGATCAACGGCCAGAAGATGTGGGTGACGAATGGCCTGCGCTCGGGTCTCGTGTTCCTGCTCGTCAAGACGGACCCCGACGCCAAGCCAAGGTACAAGAGCTTCACCTGCTTCATCGCCGAGAAGGAGCCCGGAGTCCACGTCAACACGGGGGCCCACAAAGGCTTCAACGTTCCGCCGCAGCTCAAGAAGATGGGCTACAAGGGCGTCGAGTCGACCGAGCTCGTGCTCGACGGCTATCGCTGCCCGGCGGAGAACATCCTCGGTGGCGAGGAGGCCGGTCTCGGCCAGGGCTTCGTGCAGATGATGGACGCGCTCGAGGTCGGCCGTGTCAACGTCGCGGCCCGCGGCGTGGGCATCGCCCAGCGCGCGCTCGAGCTCGCGCTCAAGTACTCGCAGGAGCGCCGCACGTTCGGCAAGCCGATCGCCGAGCATCAGGCGATCCAGTTCAAGCTCGCCGACATGGCCACCCAGGTCGACGCCGCCCGTCTGCTGACGATGCGGGCGGTGCGCCTCAAGGACGCCGGCGAGCGCTCCGACCTCGAGGCGGGGATGGCGAAGCTGTTCGCCTCCGAGGCCGGCCGTTTCTGCGTCGAGGAGTGCTTCCGGATCCACGGCGGCTACGGCTACTCGAAGGAGTACGAGATCGAGCGCTTGTACCGCGACGCGCCGCTGCTGCTGATCGGCGAGGGCACCTCGGAGATCCAGCGTGTCGTGATCGGCCGCAAGCTGCTGGAGCGCAACAAGCTCTAGCCTCGCTCTCGCTCACGCGGTCTTTCATGGGGGGCGCCTGCGGGCGCCCCCTGCTTCTCCGCAGATGACTGGCGCCCCCTGTAGGCCCCATTCGTCCCGGCCTGGGCCGGCGCGTGAAGCTGCTCGAGGGATGCGGCGGTCATGTATCGTGCGCTCATGGACGACGAATCGGTCCTTCGTCGTATCGAGTCACTCGTGCACGAGGAACATGCTCTGCTGGACCGAGAGCGGCTCGACTCGCTGCAGGGCGAGGCCCTCGAGGACGATCGGCAGCGCCTGGAGCGTGTCTCGCTCGAGCTCGACCGGTGCTGGGATCTGCTGCGCCAGCGGCGGGCCCTGCGCGATGCCGGCCAGAATCCCGACGGAGCGCAGGCTCGTGACGCCTCCACGGTCGAAAGGTACCTGCAGTAGGCGCGCGGAGCCGGCAGCTATCGCCGGCGTCACTCGATCGCGTGCCCGAGGTGGGGATAACGAGTGGCAGGGCTCGGAAGCCGGTGGGCCACGGCGAAGGACCATACGCCCATGCCGAGAGCGATGACCGCTGAGAAGCCGTAGATCGTGGACAGGCTGACGCCGCCGTCGACGAGCGGGCCGATACCGAAGGCAGCGATCCCGTACCCGAGCTGGTAGAAGGCGATCACGCCGCCGGCCATTCCGGCGGCGAAAGCGGTGAGCTCCTCCTGGCCGAAGCTGATCGTGAGTGGCAGCAGAGCCGAGCAGCCCAGGCCGGCGAGACCAAAGGCGAGCACGCCGAGAGCGGCTCCGCCGCGTGGCAGGGTGGCGATGATCACAAATGCGCCGGCGAGCACGAACGGCAGCAGGTGGTAGGTCACGCGGGCAGGGAAGCGCTTCTGTATCGCGGCGAACAGCACGCGGCCCGCGGTGACCATCCCCCAGAACACGGTGAGGGCGATGGAGGCGACCGCCGTCGACGCGCCCAGCTCACGGGTCATGTCCAGCTGCGACCAGTTCCCGTTGACGGTCTCGCAGATGCCGTAGAGCACTGCCATCCCGGCGTAGATCCAGAAACGCGACGGGATGCCGGCTGCCGCTCTGGGCGAGGTCGCCGTGGTGGTCTGGACGCGCAGAGGCAGCCGCAGGCTGGCGAGGAGGAGCGCCGTCAGCAGGACCGCCGAGGTCACCGGCAGTCCCCACCAGAAGCCGAGGCCGACGAACACCGCCACGAGCACCGGTGCGAGCACGGTGCCGACGCCCAGCAGGGCGTTGAGGACGAGGATCGAGCGGTCGACCGCACCGGGATGGAACGCCGCCGCGAACGTGTTCAGTGCGGGCACGGCGAGACCGAAGCCGGCGCCGAGGCTCCCGGTGGCCACGAGCAGCAGCACGTAGTCGAGCGATCGCTCCGACGTGAGGAACGAGCTGACGATCAGCAGAGCCATCGAGAGCAGGCCGGCGGCGAGGCCCGCCAGGTAGACGCGCTTGATGGTGAAACGGCTTCCCAGACGCGCCCCGAGCACGGACGCTGCGATCGCGGCGATCACCTGCGGCAGGAACAGGGTTCCGTACTGCGCGCTCGACAGGTCATATCGCGACGGGTCGGTGAAGATCGTGCTCGCCGCGGGGAAGGTGACGAGCACAACGCCCTGCACGACACCCGCCGTGTAGGTGAGGGTGGTCTCTCTGCTGCTCGCCATCGGAGGTTCTCCTTGGTGGCACGAGGGGTTCGAGCGCCAGCGTAGTTTAGGGCCCGCGACAGAATTATTGCGGGCTCCGACGGCGTCTGGACGCGCCTGACGCCACCGGCTCGCCCTCAAATACTCCCGGTATTATCGCGGCGAGCCGGCGGCGCCAGGCACGCCCAGCCACTCGCCGGATCACCACCTTAATTCTGCCGCGGGCCCTCAGCCTGGATCGCGGACGGGCTGCGCATGAGCGCGCGAGAGCGGAACTTCCTCGCGTCGCGCACGTTGTAGGGGCAGCAGGAGAGCGCGCCATCGCTGATCGACGCCGGTCACAACCTCAGCTTCGGCGACTCGACCTGCCCGCCGGCGTTCTCGACCGGCGACCCGCAGCTCGGCCCGCTTCCGTGAGCTTCGGCATCGGCGGCTAGTCGCTACGGCGCCCAGCGAAACTTCACGCCCGCAGCCGAGTTATAGGGCAGCGATGTGCAGCGCGCCCGGATCTCGGGCCGGCCGCGCCCCGGAGCAGAGCCCACGACAGCCCAGCACCCTGGAGATCAAGATGACGCGTCCGTTATTGGTAGTGCTCGTGACCAGTGCGCTGCTCGTGCTCGCGCTCCTGATCGTGGCGGTCGCGTCGGCTCAGGCTGCGACGATCACCGTCGACACCACCAACGACGACGCCGCGCAGGGTGACGGGCTGTGCTCGCTGCGCAAGGCGATCGACGCGGTCGACGCGCCCGGAGCTCCCAACCCCGACTGCGCGGCCGCGGCGTTCGGCTCCAACACGATCGTCCTGCCGCCGGGCACGTTCACGCTGAACCCCCGCAACAGCCCGAGCGAGCTGACGATCGCCTCGACTGTGAACGGTCTCACGATCACCGGTGACAGCGTCGCGAACACGACGATCAGCGGCGCCGGCGCGACGACCGTGCTCGCCATCGCCGGCGGCGCGTCGGTCTCGATCACGAATCTGACGATCACCCGGGGCCAGGCCGAGCCCGGCGCCCCCGCGGCCTCGACCGGCACAGCGGGTGCCGGCGGCACGAGCGGTGGCGCGATCGTCAACGCCGGCAACGTGTCGCTGTCGAGCATGGCGATCACCGACAGCGACGCCGGCAACGGCGGCGCTGGCGACCCTACGGGTCGTGGTGGCGACGGCGGCAACGGCGGCGCGATCTACAACACGGGCACGCTGGCGATCGCCGGCGTTACGCTCTCCGGCAACGGCGCCGGCCAGGGCGCCGGTGGCGGGTCCGCTCCGAAGGGGAGCTCGCCCGGCGCCGGCGGCAGCGGCGGTACCGGAGGCGCGATCGCCAACCACGGCGGCACCCTCACCGTCACGGCGAGCACGCTCGTCGACAATGCAGCCGGCAACGGCGGTGCGGGTGGCGCCGGCGCCAAGCCGAATGGCAGCGCCGGCGGTGCGGGCGGGGACGGCGGCTACGGCGGAGCGCTCTCGAGTGCCAACGGCAGCGTCTCGATCGTCAACTCGACGCTCGCCGGCAACACCTCCGGCAGCGGCGCCACCGGCGGCACCGGCGGCGCCACGAACGCGAAGGGCGCGGCCGGTGGGCCGGGCGGGGACGGTGGCGACGGCGGCGCCATCGGGCTGCTCGGCTCGGTGACCGCGACGCTGGTGGCCGACACCCTGGCGGGCAACGGCACCGGCGCGGGCGGCGCCGGCGGCGCCGGTGGCAGCGCTCCCACGCCGGGCGCTGCGGGCGCCGACGGTGCCGCCGGGGCGGGCGGGGCGCTCGCTGACCCGGGTCAGCATCTGAGCGTGCAGGACACGCTGCTCGCCTCCAACGCCGGCGGCAACTGCGACGCCCCGTCGCTGATCAACGCGGGGCACGACCTCAGCTTCGGCGGCTCCGGTTGCCCTGCCACGTTCCTGAACGCCGATCCGGACCTCGGCCCGCTGCAGAGCAACGGCGGCCCGACCGAGACGATCGAGCTGGGCTTCGGCAGCGCCGCGATCGACCAGGTTCCTCGCATCGGCGCGGGCTGCCCGGCGACCGATCAGCGCGGCGTGCCGCGTCCGGGCGGTCCCGCGTGCGACATCGGCGCCTATGAGGTCGCGGCGCCGCTGGTCACCTCAGGCGTGCCGTCGCTGATCACGGCGCGGGCGGTGAGGGTCGGCGGCTCGGCGACCGCATACTCGGGCCAGGGTACGGTGAGCGTCCAGTACGGCACGAGCACCGCCTATGGATTGTCGACGACGCCGGTGGAGATCAGCGGCATCAGCTCGCAGCCCGTCTCGATCACGCTGGGCGGCCTGCGACCGCAGACGACATACTTCTACCGGTTCGTCGCCAGCACCCTCGACGGCACGAGCTACGGGCAGCCGCTGGCGTTCTCCACCGACGTCCCGACGCTGCGCGGGCTTTCGATCACGCCCGCGACTCTGCCCCGTGGCGGCGTCGCGATCGTCAGCTATCGCGACAGCGAGGCGTCGCTGACGACGTTCACGCTGCTGCGATGCGTTCCGCGTCGCGGCCGCCACCAGCACGGCTGCGCGCGCTACGTGAGCATGCGGTCCTTCTCGCGCCGCGACCGCTCGGGGCGCGATCGCCTGCGCTTCGCTACCACGCTGCAGGGCGGGCGGCTCCCGCGCGGCTCCTACGTGCTGCAGGCGACGCCACGCGCCGGGATCGCGATCGGAGTCACGATCTCCCTCGCCTTTCGCGTCGGTGCATAAGCGTTCGGGTCGGGGCCCTACACTGGCCTTCTGACTGCTCCGTCCGACACCAAGGCGCTGATCGAGCTGGCGGTGAAGCGGTTCCTCGCCGAGGTGCCGGCGCTGCAGCCGCTGAAGATCGTCGCCGGCCTCGAGCTGCGCGGGCGCGGGGACATCCAGTTCTACCGCGTCGAACTGCCGGGTCCGGTCGTCACCAAGACGATCCCGAACGACGCGAAGGTGACCCTCCAGGTCGCCCGCTCGCACTTCAACGCGCTCGCCACGAAGGGCAACGTCTCCCACTGGCGCGAGGCGTTCGAGCGCGGTGACGCGAAGGCGACGGGGATCGAACAGGTGCTGAAGCTGATCGTGAACGTGGTGGAGCGCCAGGAAGAGCGCGCCCGCACGCGCAGGCCCACGAAGCGCGGTTAGGGCCCACGACAGCGCGGGCCGTTAGCGCGCCCCGGCGAGCGTCTCGGCTGCGCTCAGCTGCCGCTCGATGAGCTCCAGCCCGGCGCTCCAGAAGCCGGGATCCGAGAGGTCGATGCCGATGATCGCGCCGAGCTCCTCCGGGCTGCGCGAGCCGCCGGCGGCGAGCAGCTCGAGGTAGCGGGGGACGAACTCTTCGCCCTCCACGCGGTAGCGCCCGTAGGCCGACAGCGCGAGCAGCTGACCGTAGGCGTAAGCGTAGACGTAGCCGGGGGTGTTGATGAAGTGTGGGATATAGGACCACCATGACCTGTAGCCCTCCGTGATCTCCACCGAGTCGCCGAACAGCTCGGTCTGCGTCTGCGCCCACAGCTCGCCGAACGTGTCGACCGACAGCTCGCCCTCGGTGCGCCGTCGCGTGTGCACGAGATGCTCGAAGCGGTTCATCGCCATCTGCCGGAAGACCGTCGCGATCGACCCGTCGATCTGGTCGGCGAGCAGGCTGAGCCGCTCGCTGTCGTCGCTCGCCTCGGACAGCAGCCGCTCGAAGATCAGCGTCTCGCCGAACACCGACGCCGTCTCGGCGAGCGTCAGCGGCGTCGCCTGGTGAAAGACGCCCCGCGGAGCCGCGAGCGCCGCGTGCAGCCCGTGCCCGAGCTCGTGCGCCATCGTGAGCACGTCACGCCGCCGCGCGGTGTAGTTGAGCATCACGTACGGGTGTGCGCTCGGGACGGTGTAGGAGCAGAATGCGCCGCCGCGTTTGTTCTCCCGCACCGGCGCGTCGATCCACTGCTCGTCGAAGAAGCGGCGGGCGAGCGCGCCCGCCGCCGGCGAGAACGCGTTGTAGGTGTCGAGCACGAGGTCGCGGGCGTCGCCGAAGGCGTAGGCGACCTCCTCCTCGAGCACCGGCGCGCCGCGATCGTAGTCCGCGATCCGATCCACGCCGAGCAGCTCCGCCTTGAGGCGATACCAGCGCTGCGGGATGTCGAAGCGTGCGCGAACCGACTCGATCAGCGCCATCACCGACTCGTCCGAGGCCTCGTTGGCGAGGTTGCGCGACGCGAGCCAGTGCGGATAGGACCGCAGACGGTCATCGACCGCCTTCTCGGCCACGAGCGTGTTGTAGATGAACGCGCGCGTGCGCAGTCCGGGCGCGAGCGCGGCGGTGACCGCCTCAGCCGCCGCTCGCCGCTCGCCGCGATCGGCCGACTGCAGGCGGGCGAGCGCGACCTCGAGGCCGGTCTCCTCGCCGTCGAGGTTGACGCGCAGCGCCGAGGTCAGCTCGCCGAACAGCCGCGCCCACGCGGCGGAGCTGGAGATGCTCTTCTCGGTGAGGATCTTCTCCTCGGGTTCGCTGAGCAGGTGCGGCCGGTAGCGCCGCGCGCTGCGCAGATAGTGGCGGCAGAAGTCCAGACCCGGCGCGTCGAGCAGCTGCTCGGCGCGTTCGTCCTCGAGCGCCGCCCACTCGAGCTCGAGGAACAGCAGCACCGTCGAGATCGCGGTCGCCTGCTCCTGCATGTGCGCCAGCAGCGCTCCGCGCGCCGGGTCGGCGGTGTCGGTGGAGAACCGCAGCATCGCATACGACGCCGCCCTCCCGACGGTGTCCTCGAGCTCCGCCAGCTCCATCATCGCTTCGCGCAGCTCGCCGGCGTCGAGCGTCTCGATCCGTCCGGAGTAGGTGGCGGCGAGCCGCTGCGCGCGCTCGGTCGCCTGCTCGAGCAGGCGCCTGACGCCGCTCTCACCGTCGCCGTCGACGAGCGGCGCGAGATCCCACGCGGTCGCGAGCAGCTCGGGGTCGGCCATGAACTGTGTCGTGCTCATCTGAGCAGTTCAGCTTACCCGGAACGGTTCTCCGCGAACCTCCCGTTGGGCTTGCCGTTGGGCTTCCCGAGGGGCCGCTCCACGTGGGCGCGGACGTGGTGTCCTGGGGTTGGCCCGCGGGCCAACCCCAGGAGCGCAGCGTCGTCCCCGGGTCGCGCGCAGAGCGCGTGCCATGATCGTGTCCATGGTGCCCCCGAAGGGTGACATTCGCGGCGGCCGTCTGCTGGCTGCTGCGCTCTGCGTCGCGGCATGCCTCGTGCTCGCTGGGTGCGGGGGCGGCGATCGCACGCCACCGCTCGCGGAGCTGCCGCTCGTTCCCGCCACGCGTGTGAGCCTCGACGTGCGCGTGTGCGACAAGGGTGCCAACGTCTTCTGCGCCCGTGAGGTGGTGCTCACCGGGATGGCCTACGGCTCCTCGAACGCGCTGCTGATGCGCGAGCGGGCGCTGCTGCAGCGGCTTGGCTGGAAGCGCATGGACGCCCAGGCCGGAACGGAGTATGGGGTGGACTCCCCGGGCGACAAGCTGCGCCTGGACTACGCCACCGCATGGGCGGAGCTCGAGTCCGTCGACTACGGCTGGGTCAAGCGCGCGCACCCGGTAGCGCTGGCGCTCTCGCACGCACTGTTGACGCGCGAGCCGACGCTGTCGATGCTGCTGATGTTCGGCGCAGGCTGAGCCTCGCACGTGTGACGTGAGAGGCTGACGTGAGAGGCTGACCTCGTACGTGTGACGTGAGTGTCAAGACGCGTGCCAATCACGTCACGATCCTTGCTTCCCGAGGTCCGCGGGTCCAGTGTTGGCCGCTATGGCCGCGCGAGAGCATGCTCGGGAACCCAAATCACCCGCGACTGAGGCTGTCGCAAATTGGTCGGGCGGTGGTGTCGTGCCGGGTTTTTTGTCCCGGTGTTCGCTCCTGATCCTGTCCGACCGGCTTGCTAGAAGTACCTCCTGAGCAGAACTTTTATTCGGCTGAGTG
>JBKQIR010000090.1:0-6825 GCA_052148275.1 Solirubrobacteraceae bacterium | reverse complement strand
TCTCTGGGCTCTCACGCAGCGTGATGTGCCACCAGCCGGCATCGTCGGGTGCCCGGTGCGGCTCTCGCACCCGATGCCCGTCTGAGTAGCGAGACAGGCCGACCTGATTTAGATGGAGACCCCCCTTGGGCTTATATTGGCTGGACCCCTTGTAGGCGGAGGCGTCCGCGATCTCATAGCGTCGTGTGATCTCCCAGCCGCGTGTTCGCAGAGGCGTTCGAGGTCGGGGATCTGGTTGTCCTCGTGCTGGCGATCGGTGGAGACTCGGGCCCAGATCGCTGCCTTCGTGCTCATTGAATTGGACTTTGGCGGGCGGCATGCAGGAAGCGCCGAAGCGCCTAAAATAACGAAGCGCCGGAAATAGGCTGGTTTCGCGGGTGTTGGGTGGCGTAAGCCGCTTCAGTCGCAGCGAGCGGCGTCGGGGCGTCCGAGCTGATCGCGGTCGACGATCAGCTTCCTCTCGCTTCGAGGTCCGTTGTAACCGGATCCCGCGAAGCGGTGTAGTCTCTAGCGACGTTTGTGCGCCGCTGCGGCCGGCACTACCGTCGCCTCTGGATAGCGGACGCGGATCGGGTCTTTCAGCTCGGTCCGGCTCGTTAGATTCACCTCGCTAGGTGCGGTGACCGATGTTCATGTCCGTGCTCGGGTCTCTCGGGCTCTAGCGACGAGCAGTCCAGGAGCGTCGCGATCCTCGTCTCCTCCGGCGTCCCGGCGGCTCGCTCCAGTCTGCCGGCCTCCCCGGCAGAGGACCCACTCGAGGACTGCCGTTCGTTGACGAGCGGCTGCGTCGGAGCGCGTGAAATCAGAGCGGAACGCGCGCTCGGCGTCGGCCCGTCGAATTGACCGCGATGTTTCGATACCTGGAGTGCGACCGTCGCAAGCGAGGCGCGATGACGGCGACACAGAACAGCTGGCGATTGCGCTACTGGATCCGAGCTCCCAACGCGAATTGCGGAGAAACAGCGGTCGTGGTTGGTTTCTCGGCCACGTCGGCCTGGCCCGCAGCCGTCTGGTTCACAAGGCAGCACACCACTTCTCAAAAGTCCAACGCCCTTCCAAGAAGGATCGATAATGAGCCCTCAAACCGCACTCACTTTCGCGACGACGAGCACCACCGGCGAGCGGCTGTCGTTCGCCGAGGTGCGCGCCGACCGTGACCGCCACGACTGCGAACCGCAGGAACCCGCGCTCCCCTCCGAGAATCACGACTGATCTCAGCTTCCCGTCAATGACCGTTCTCGACATAAGCAAGCTCTCTGTCCACTTTTCAGTGCCCAACATCGTCGACCATGAGCAGCGTTTGGACTTGCGGAGGGTCATCAGTGCGGCGATTCGCGTGGTCGCGCGCGCCTGGCGCACCTCCGCGCGCGGCGGCTTGACAGCAACCGAGTTTCATCTGGCGAGGAGGCTACTCGCGTGCGGCTGGACGGAGGGCGGCGACACCGACTCCGGCTCCTGCTCCTGCTGGACCAAGGCCGGTCACGCGCTCTACATCGCGGGTCGGGAGTCGGGGCCGGGCCTCACTCTCGGCGAGGCTGCCGAAGAGCAGATCCGAGCGGAGAAACTCCAGACTGCCGGATGGGCGTTCACTAACGGCTTTTGGAGGCACAAACATCTTCCGCCCGGGTTCGCAAGCAAGGACTTCTCGTTTGGGTACGCGTACGAAGCCGCCGAATGCGAGCACTTTCTCGCCATCGCCCGCCGCGAGCCGGAACGCGCGCGAATCGAGCCCCCCACGGCCGGTTCTACTGAGAGAGGCACCTGAGTGCCCCCGTTGAACGGTGCGCGGGATTCCGACCACAAGTAGCGATCTAACATCAGCGTTAGTCGCTGTCGCGGAAGGGTAGGTGACGCAGAGATCTCGCGTCTCGCGAAGGGTGCGGTCATGACTGGTGTACCGGAATCCTCGCAGCTGCCTTTGGGTGGCGGGAGATCGACGCTCTGCTCAGGTTCTGCGCGCGTTCGGTGTCCACGCCGAGTGGTCGACGACAGCGTCTCGCCTGTCGCGCTCGCTTCGAGATCGCGTGGGCAGAAGAGCGAGCTCGTCGCAACGCTCGACACCGCGCTGGCAGCGCTTGGGTGCCCACCATCCGACAACCACGTCGCCCACGCGCTCATTTGGCGCGTGACGGCTTGAGCTGATACGGCGCGGCGCGTGAACCGCAAACTACGACCGCATGGCCCACCTCGAGAAACGGGCGCGCGCATCGGCCTGCTGTTCGTCGCCATCTCGGTGTCCCCGCACAACGACATCGGGACGTAGGCCCCACTGGCGTTCCAGATCCAGGCCGGAGTGGCGTTCACGACGCTGATCAACGCGCTGGTCATCGCGCTCGCCGCCCTGCTCCCCGGCCGCAACCTGGGGACCGCCGCCGTCATCCTGGAGCTGCGAGACCAACTGCGCGTACGGCAACACGTTCGCTCAGCGGCACTTCGTGTCCGGTGGTCGCATGCGGACTCATGTCGGCATTGTGGGCGCGGCGGCCCTTGAGCTCTAGCTGCCGTGAGACGGCCGGTAGTCGGGTGAGCTGAACGGCGCACAACATGCCGCCGCGCGCCTGACGCGCGTCACGCCGGGCCCGCATGAGCCGCTCGACGGGCGCGGCGTGCACGCCGGCTCGCGCTCCCAACTGGGCGATTGGGAAGCCCGCCCGCGGCGCGGGAGAAGCCTGATCGGGGCGGTGTCGAGGCCGGATTCCCTGAAGTATTCGAGGTTCACGACATGTTCTTCCCGGATGCCTGAGAAGCCCGCGGAGGTGGTGTACGTCGCCGAGACTGTATTCGTCAGCATGACCGACGGGCCGATCCGCTCCGGCTTGAGACGGCCTATGAAGGACCACGGCGCTCGGCTTGGGTGGGCATTCTCTCAATGGCACTGGTAAATCGCTCAAGCTCCGTTCGGGAGCCGTTCAGGAACTCCAACTGCTGCGTAGCGCGCGCCGGTCAGCTCGCACGCCGAGTCCAGCAATCGGTCGATCACTACCTCGAGATCCAACTGGCCGAACAAGCTGCCGGCAAGATCCAACAGACCGCAAGCCCGCTCATCTATCACCACGGCACCCTCGGCAAGCTGCCGCCCCGACCGATCAGAAGACGGCTCGCAACGACCAACCTCGGCCCTCGCCTATGCAAGTCCCAAACGCAGTTGACGTGACACAGCCTCGGCTCCTGACGCATCGCTTGACCGCTTGAGGTCAAATCACCGACCGGCCGAGGGTTGGAGCCGGCACAGCTCGCCGAAGGGTCGGGACGAGGCTGACCGTCGATCGTACTCCGATCCGTGAAGCTAGTCGAGAGTTTGTGTGACGGAGCGCTCCTACACTCGGCCCATGAACCCGCCCAGCGACGACCGCGACCCCGGACCACTCACGCGTCCTGATCGCCAACGAGCGCAATGATCCCCTCGCGCTCGTCGCCGCGCTCGGCCACTAAGTCATCGCTGATCAATGTCAAAGACGTTGGCCCCGTGACTGCTCGCGAACGACCCGGCCTAGCGCTCGTCGGACTCGGCGCCAGCTCCGCGGTGGTGTCACACGACCGCCACTGCCCGTTGCTTGGGAGAGTAACGTCAGTATCGGCTTCGCCTGAACCCTCGGCGGCAATCTGTTACGGCTTTGGCACTCGGCCGACGTGGGCGTCTGGGCCCCAGACCCAACGAAGATCCATCTCACTAGAAAGCAGCAGGATTCATGTCCGCTTTCCAATCACCAAGGCGAACAGCTGAGAAGCGTCGCCATGGTCGAGGACAACCCCGAGGCCCATCCCGACAACACGGAGGTCGGAACGTTCGCCACTGGCCAGGACGACCGCGAAACCTATCCCGAGGACGCGAACGTCGGAACCTTCGCCGACGACGATCAACGGTTTGACAGGGTCTCGTAAACCCGCGCGGCCATGAGGCCCACCGGGGCCCGCGAGCCCGAGCCACTGATCCGGGATGTGCTGTTGCGCGATGGGTCGACGCTGCGCCTACGGTCCCCGACGCCAGTCGATTTCGACGACATCAAGGAGTTCTTCGACGGTCTATCGCCCGACAGCCGTTACCTGCGCTTCCATGGTTATGTGCGGTCCGATTTCGCTGCCCGTGCGGCCGTTGACGCGGATGGTCGTGACCGGCTTGCGCTGATCGCGCGGCATGACAACCGCGTGGTCGCGGTCGCCGGTTTTGATGGGCTGCGAGAGCCGTGCGCAGCCGAGGTCGCGTTTGCGGTGGCCGACGATTTTCAGCACCGCGGCACCGGGACCCGGATGCTCGAGCAGCTCGCGGAGATTGCGGCGGAGCGTGGGATCACCCGGTTCGATGCTGAGGTGATGTTCAGCAATCAGCCGATGTTGGGGGTGTTCGAGAGCGTTGGGTTCGGCGTGCGGCGCCGGGGTTCGTCTGGTGAGCTGACGGTCTCGCTCGATATCACCCCGACGAAGTCTGTCCGGGAGCGAATCGATGAACGTGACCATCTCGCCGCAGTCGCCGGGTTGCGGGCGATCCTCGCGCCGTCGTCGGTCGCCGTGATGGGCGCGGCGGCAACGCCGGGCAACGTTGGCCACGCGGTGCTCGCGAACATCGTCGCGGACGGCTTCGATGGCGTCGTGATGCCCGTCAACCGCGCCGGGAGTGTTGTGTGCTCGATGCGGGCCAGCCCCAGCCTCGCCGGGCTGGGGCTGGTTGCGGAGCTGGTGATCATCGCGGCTGCGGGCGATGAGCTACTCGAGTTCGCGGCCGAGGCGGCCGCTTCCGGTGCACGGGCGCTGCTACTGCTCCCCGCCGGCCCGGAGGACGACGGCGCGGTGGGCCAGGAGCGAGAGGAACGGCTGCTTGAGATCGTCCGTGGCGCAGGCGTACGGGTCGTCGGGCCGAGCTCCTCGGGAGTGATCAACACCTCCCCTGAGATCAGTCTGAACGCCACGTTTACCGGCGCCGGCGTACACGCCGGCGGCCTAGCGATCATTTCGACATCGGGCGCGCTCGGGATCGGGCTGCTGGGACACGCGGAGGCCCGGCGCGTCGGGGTATCGATTTTCGCCTCGCTCGGCAGCCGCGCTGATGTCTCGACGAACGATCTGCTCGAGTGGTGCGGGGAAGACGACCGCACAGCCGTGGTGATGCTCTACGTGGAGACGTTCGGCAATCCTGAGCGTTTTGCTCAGATCGCGCGGCGCGTATCGCGCAAGAAGCCGATCCTCGCGGTCAAGGGCCGCCGCAGCGCCGAGGGGGCGCGCAGCACCGCGCGCTCCCGCACGGCCGCGGCGCTGCGCGGCGACGCGATCGTCGACGCGCTCCTCTATCAAGCCGGGGTCTTGCGGTTCCGCAGCGGCGAGGAATTGTTCGATGCCGCCCGGCTGTTCGAGAGCCAGCCGCTACCAGCTGGGCGGGAGATCGGGATCGTGAGCAACTCCGTGGGCATGGCGACGCTCGCTGCTGACGCCTGCGCGACGCGGGGGCTCAAGATCAGCGTGGCGAGCGACGCGCCCAACCCGCTGGTCTTGGGGATCGGTACTGGACCGGACCAGTACGCCGTGAGTATCCGCGAGTTGCTTCGCGACAGCGGCATTGATGCGCTGATGGTCTCCTACGTCGCGCGTCATGACGGCGACCCGGAGGCCGTTCTGGATGCGATCTGCGACGCCGCGGAAGGGCAGCCCAAGCCAGTCGTGGCATGGGTTGTGCGCTCCGACGGACAACTGGCTGCCAGGACCGGCTCGCGCGTGCCGAACCTCCTGTTCCCCGAGTCTTGTGCCGCTGTGCTCGCGCGTGCGGCTGACCGCCGCGCATGGCTGTCACGGCCGCTCGGAGAGCAGCCGCACTACCCCGACCTGGACGGGACCGCGGCGCGCGCGCTGATCTCGGCGTTTCTCGATCATGAACCCGCCGGCGGCTGGCTGTCGCTCGCTGACGCAGAGGCACTGCTGAGCACCCACGGACTCCCGGTCCTCGCCGCCCATCGCGCCCGCCAACTCGCGCGCGCAGTCGAGCTGTCCCACGAGCTCGGCGGTCCGGTGGTATTGAAGGCAGACCTCGCCGCCCCCGCGCACGCGAGCGACATCGACGCCACACTGCATCGGCTGGAGGATGAGCGCTCGATCAGATCCGCTTGGCGCGAGCTCGAACGACGCGTTCGAGCAGCCGGATCGCAATGGACTGGAGCGCTCGTCCAGCGCTCCGCGCCGCACGGCGCAGACGCGCTGGTAGGCGCCTTCACCGATCCTGATCTTGGTCCCGTGATCGCGCTCGGCCCCGGCGGCCACCTGGCCGGCCTCGGCGAATCGGTCGCGTTCCGGCTGCCGCCAGCGACCGACTTCGAGGCGGACGAACTGATCGACGCCTGCCCAATCATCGCAACCCAGCTGGACGGGTTCCGGGGCGCCCCCGCGCTCGATCGCGCGGCACTGCACGAGCTGATCCTGCGCTTCGCCCTGCTCCTCGCAGAGGTACCCGAACTGGTCGAGGCTGACCTCAACCCCGTCCGGTGCACAACGAGCGGGTGCTTCGTGCTCGACATGAAACTGCGAATAGAGCCACAGCGCCCCGTCGAGCGCGTCAAGACCTGGTGACGGCGCCACCGAGGGGCCCGCTGGCAAACTCCCCGACCGACCGAAGCCGTGGAACAGTTCGGCTATCAATTACCCCTCTCGGTCGCTAGCGCTCCGAAGACCGGTCCAAAGGGCCTCCACCAGGACTCCAAATCTGCGCTCGATAATATAGATGGGTGCGGCTCGTCTGGAGGGACGTTATGCCTCGCGTGGGATGACGCTGTTGGCGTAGCGTAGGTCGTGGTTGCGGTGTCGTTCTTGGGCGAGGTGATATTCCCAGTAGGCGTTGAAGTCGTC
>JBKQIR010000089.1:0-11059 GCA_052148275.1 Solirubrobacteraceae bacterium | reverse complement strand
TCTATCCCGAGAAGGCCCGCAAGGATCGAACCAAGCACGTCAAGCCAAACGACCCGTGCGGGTCCAAGGAGTGCATGGTCAAATCGAACATCAAGTCGCGCCCCGGGGTGATGACGCCCCGGGGGTGCGCCTACGCGGGATCCAAAGGCGTTGTCTGGGGCCCGATCAAGGACATGGTCCACCTCAGCCACGGGCCGGTGGGTTGCGGCCAGTACTCGTGGGGGACGCGGCGCAACTATTACCAGGGCACCCTCGGCGTCGACAGCTTCGTCGCGATGCAGTTCACCAGTGACTTCGCCGAGCGGGACATCGTGTTCGGCGGTGACAAGAAGCTGGCCAAGCTCGCCGCGGAGCTCGCTGAGCTGTTCCCCTTGGCCAAGGGCATCTCGATCCAGTCAGAGTGCCCGATCGGGCTCATCGGCGACGATATCGAAGCGGTGGCCCGCAAGTCCTCCGACGAGCTCGGCCTGCCGGTCATCCCGGTGCGCTGCGAGGGCTTCCGGGGGGTGAGCCAGTCGCTGGGACATCACATCGCAAACGACGCGATCCGGGACTGGGTGCTCGGCAGTCGCGACACCACAACGCAGACCCCCTACGACGTCACGCTGATCGGTGACTACAACATCGGCGGTGATGGCTGGGCCTCGCGCAAGATCCTCGAGGACATGGGGCTGCGGGTGATCGCGCAGTGGTCCGGTGACGGCACGGTCAACGAACTGGCGACCTCGCACCTCGCCAAGCTCAACCTGGTCCACTGCTATCGCTCGATGAACTACATCTCAAAGACGATGGAGGAGCGCTTCGACATCCCGTGGCTCGAGTACAACTTCTTCGGTCCCACCAAGATCTTCGAGTCGATGCGGGCGATCGCCTCGCAGTTCGACGAGCGGATCATGGAGCAGACCGAGGCGGCGATCGAGGGCTACCGGCCGCTCGTCGAGCAGGTCCGCGAGACCTACCGTCCCCGCCTGGAAGGCAAGCGGGTGATGCTGCTCGTCGGTGGTCTGCGTCCGCGGCACACGATCGGCGCCTACGAGGACCTCGGGATGGAGATCATCGGCACCGGCTACGAGTTCGCCCACAAAGACGACTACACGCGGACTCACGCCGAGTTGGGCGACGGCGTCGTGCTCTACGACGACCCGACCGCCTATGAGCTGGAGGAGTTCGCGCGGCGCCTGCGCCCTGACCTGATGGGAGCCGGCGTCAAGGAGAAGTACGTCTTTCACAAGATGGGCCTTCCCTTCCGCCAGATGCACTCGTGGGACTACTCGGGCCCGTACCACGGCATCGACGGATTCGCCGTGTTCGCCCGAGACATGGACACTGCGATCAACAACCCCGTCTGGAACCTGTTCGACCCTCCGTGGTCGCACACCGGCGAGGCCGACTGATGGTGGCTTTCCCGAGCTTGCTGTCGACGAACCGATCCTGGAGGTCCCGTGCCTAGCAAACCGACCATCACGCGTGTCAAGGACCATAACGAGCTGTTCGACGCCCCGGAGTTCCGCGAGCAGTGGGACGCCAAGCGCGAGTTCGAGCAACCCTGTTCGGCGGAGGAGGTCGCCCGCGTCGCCGAGTGGACCCGAAGCGTCGAGTACCGGGAGCGCAACTTCGCCCGCGAGGCGCTCACCATCAACCCGGAAAAGGCGTGCCAGCCGCTCGGCGCCACGCTGGCGGCGATCGGCTTTGCCCGGACCCTGCCGCTCGTACACGGCTCGCAGGGATGCGTCGCCTACTTCCGCAGCCACTTCTCGCGTCACTTCAAGGAGCCGTTCCCGGCCGTGTCGTCGTCGATGACCGAGGAGGCCGCCGTGTTCGGTGGCACCAACAATCTGATCGAAGCGCTGCAGAACGCCACCGCCCTGTACCGGCCCGAGATGGTGGCGGTGAGCACGACGTGCATGGCCGAGGTGATCGGCGATGACCTCGAGAACATCGTCGCCGCGGCCCGGGAGCAGGCCGCGATCCCCGATGACTTTCCCGTCGCCTGTGCCCACACCCCCAGCTTCGTCGGCTCCCACCTCACCGGTTACGACAACATGCTGCGCGCGATCCTCGCCTATCTCAACCGGGACAGGGCCGGGGCGTCCAACGGGAAAGTCAATGTCGTCTGCGGCTTTGACACCAACGTCGGCGATCTGCGGGAGATCAAGCGGATCCTCACCCTGATGGGAGTCGATCACCTGCTCCTCGGCGACCATTCCGACTCGCTTGACTCGCCCGCGATCGGCGACTACCAGCTCTATCCGGGTGGGACGCCGTTGGCTGACGCGGCGGACGCGGTGAACGCTATCGCGACCGTGTTCCTGCAGCACGCATCCACGCGAAAGACGGTTGGGCTGGTCCGCCACGACTGGGAGCAGGACGAGATCACGCTCGAGATGCCGATCGGCGTGGCCAACACGGACCGCTTCGTTACCGAGGTGGCTCGCGTGGCCGGGACGGTCGTTCCCGGCTCGCTGGCAGCCGAGCGGGGCCGGCTGGTCGACGCGATGGCCGACTCGCACGCCTATCTGCATGGCAAGCGGGTCGCGATCGCGGGAGATCCCGATCTCGTCGTGGCGCTCCTCGGGTTCCTGCTCGAGCTCGGCGTCGAGCCGGTGCACGTGTTGTCGACCAACGGGGACGAAGCGTTCGCGGAGCGCGCCGAGGCGGTACTGGCCAACAGCCCGTTCGGGCATCGGGCGACAGTGTGGCCCGGGAAGGACCTGTGGCACCTGCGCTCGCTGGTGTTCACCGAGCCGGTCGACCTGCTGATCGGCAGCTCGCACCTGAAGTATCTCTCCCGGGAAGCGGATGTCCCCCTGGTGCGGGTCGGCTTCCCGATCTTCGATCGGCACCATCTGCATCGGTTCCCGATTGTCGGCTACCAGGGTTCCGTCTCGCTGCTGGCCCAGCTTGTCAACACCGTGCTCGACGAGCTCGATCGGCGCGCCCCGGCCCCCAGCTTCGACCTGGTCCGGTGAGCCGTGGTGAGTGTCGTCGATCGCACCGTGCGTTTCGAGCAGCCGGCATGTGACCATAACCGAGCCAAGAGTGCGAGAGCCCGCCGAGCGGGCTGCCCCGCACCCGTCCCGGGGACGGCCGCCGGCGGCTGCGCCTTCGACGGGGCCATGATCACGCTGGTCCCGATCGTCGACGCGGCGCATGTCGTCCACGGCCCGATCGCCTGCTGCGGCAACTCCTGGGACGGTCGCGGCAGCCTGTCCTCCGGCTCGGAGCTCTACCGGCGGGGGTTCACCACCGACCTCTCCGAGCAGGACGTCGTGTTCGGCGCAGAGCGCCGGCTCTACGACACCATCGTCGAGGTCGCGAGGACCCACCGGCCGGCGGCCGTGTTCGTCTACTCGACCTGTGTGACGGCGACGATCGGCGACGACCTCGATGCCGTCTGCGCGGCCGCGGCCAGGGCAACCGGGCTGCTTGTCGTCCCCGTTCACGCCCCGGGCTTCGCCGGCAGCAAGAACCTCGGCAACCGGCTCGCCGGGGAGGCCCTGCTCGCTCACGTGATCGGCACCGCGGAGCCGCCGTTCACGACGCCCTACGACGTGAACCTGATCGGCGAGCACAACATCGCCGGCGAGCTGTGGGGCGTGCTGCCGGTGCTCGGCCGCCTTGGTATCCGGGTCCTGTCGTGTGTCAGCGGCGACGCCCGCGTCGCCGAGATCGCATGCGCGCACCGCGCGCGGGCGACGATGGTCGTCTGCGCCAGGGCGCTGCTGTCCCTCGCTCGCGGGCTCCAGGAGCGCTACGGCATCCCGTTCTTTGAAGGCAGCTTCTACGGCGTGCGCGAGATGGGCGAGACGCTGCGCTCGTTCGCCCGCCTGCTCGACGACGGAGACGGCGAGCTGAGCCAGCGCGCCGAGGCCGTCATCGCCGAGGAGGAGGAGGTCCTCGCGGGGCGCCTGGCCTCCTACCTCCCCCGGTTGGCGGGTCGACGAGCCGTGCTCTACACGGGCGGCGTGAAGAGCTGGTCGATGGTGTCCGCCCTACAGGACCTGGGGATCGAGGTCGTGGCCACCGGCACCAAGAAGAGCACCGAGGACGACGTCGCGCGCATCCGCGAACTGCTCGGCGCGGAGGCGGTGTTGATCGAGGAGGGCAACCCCGCCGAAATCCTGCAAACCGTCCACGAGACCGGCGCCGAGATCCTCATCGCCGGTGGCCGCAACCAGTACACAGCGTTGAAAGCGCGGATCCCGTTCCTCGACGTCAACCAGGAACGCGAGATTCCCTACGCCGGCTATGTCGGCATGGTCGAGCTCGCCCAGCGCCTGGACCAAACCCTGTCCAGCCCCGTGTGGGAGCAAGTGCGCCGTCCGGCGCCGTGGGAGACCGAGGGCGAGGCATAGATGGCCCAAGTTGTCACGGGCGCGAGCGTGGGCGCGGTCGATCCGCTCAAGCACAGCGCACCCCTCGGCGGGGCGCTCGCGTTCCTCGGCCTCGCCCGCTGCATGCCGCTCCTGCACGGTTCGCAGGGATGCTCGGCGTTCGCCAAGGCCCTGCTTACCCGCCACTTCCGGGAGCCGATTCCCCTCCAGACCACGGCCCTCACCGAAGTGACGGCGGTGCTGGGCGGAGACGAGTGCCTGGCCGAAGCTCTGAGCACGATCACGGCGCGCCACCAGCCCGACGTGATCGGCGTGCTCACGACCGGGCTCACAGAGGCAAACGGTGAAGACGTGGCCGGTACGCTGAACGTCTGGCGCCAAGCGCCGCCCGGCCTCGGCGCGCAGCGCAACGAGGGACCGGTCGTCGTGCATGCCTCGACGCCCGACTTCACGGGCGGGCTGCAGGATGGCTGGGCCGCCGCCGTGGAGGCCGTCGTGACCGCCTTCTCGGGAAACGCCCCCGCCCGGATACCGGGGCAGATCACCGTGCTCACCAGCCCGGCGCTGTCCGCCGTCGACATCGACGAAGTGCGTGAGCTGGTACGTGCGTTCGGCCTCGAACCGATTGTCGTGCCCGACCTCTCCGGATCCCTCGACGGTCATCTCGCCGACGGCTGGTCGCCGCTCACCACCGGTGGAACCACCGTTGCCGAGCTGCGCGGCATCGGGTCCTCGCAGGCCACCATCGTCGCCGGGCCGTGCATGGCGGGTGCAGGCGCCATCCTCGAGACGCGCGCGGGCGTCCCAGCCCGAAGTTACGATCGTCTCACCGGCTTGGGTGCGGTCGACGCGCTCGTGGCGGACCTCGCCGACCAGAGCGGCAGGCCCGTTCCCGAGCCGGTGCGACGCTGGCGGCGGCGGCTCGCCGACGGCCTGCTCGACGCTCACTTCGTCCTCGGCGGGAGGCGGGTTGCCCTCGCGCTGGAGCCTGACCTACTGCTCGCCGTCGCATCCCTGATGGCGGAGGTCGGCGCCGAGATCGTGGCCGCCGTGGCACCGCAGCGGGCCAGGGGGCTGGCGGAGGTGCCGTGTGAGGAGGTCGTGATCGGTGATCTCTGTGACCTCGAGGCGCGAGCCGCCGACGGTGGCGCTGAGCTCGTCATTGCCGGAAGCCACGCGCGGGTGGCGGCCGCTCGCCTCGGAGCCGCGCACCTGTGCCTCGGCTTCCCGATCTACGACCGGCTGGGGGCGCAGTTGCGGCCGACCGCCGGGTACCGCGGCAGCCTGGCGCTGCTGATCGACGCCGCCAACTGTCTCCTCGACCAAGAGCACGTCACCCACAAACGGACTGTCATGGAGGAAATCCCATGCTGAGAGTCGCCTTCGCCACCGGCAGCGGTAGCCACGTTGACCAGCACTTCGGGCTGTGCTGCCGCTTTGACGTCTACGAGGTATCGGCGCAGGGCTACGAGCTGCTCGAGACTCGTGTGCTCGATCCGGCCACGGCGGATGAGGAGGACAAGATCAGCAGCCACCTGCGGGCTGTGGAGGACTGCGCGATCGTGCATCTGGCGAGCATCGGCGGTCCCGCCGCCGCTCGCGTGATCAAGGCCCGCGTCCATCCGGTGAAGGTGCCAGACGACACCGAGGTGACGGAGCTGCTCGACAAGCTGCAGCGGGTCGTGGCGGGCTCGCCGCCTCCCTGGCTTCGCAAGGTGTTACGCCAGCACGACCCGGAGCTCGTCCCGAATCCGAACTGGAGTCTGGCATGAGCGTGCCAACCTCCGAGGCCGGCTCGGCGACCGAGCGGCTTGGCGCCTTCCGTCGCGCGGGAACGGCCGAGGAGTACTTCGCCGTGTTGGGCGTCGCGTACGACCCCCGGGTGCTGGCCGTCAGTCGACTCCACATCCTGCGCCACTTCGGCGCCCAGGCCGCACAGATCGACAAGGGGCGTGCCGGGGGTGCCGGCGCTGGCTGCGCAACCGACGAGACGGTCTTTGCGGCCTACCGCCGGGCGCTGCAGATCTCCTACGACGCGTTCACGAGCGCCGGAGCGCTCGACCACCGCTTGTTCAAGGTCCTGCAGGATTATGCTCCCGTTCAGATCAAGCGGGAGGTGGCCCGGTGAGGCCGGTGTTCGACACCACCGAGGTGGTCATCGCGACCCGGGTGCTGCGCAACGATGGCACCTACCCCGGTGTCGCCGTCGGCGCCGTGCTCGTGCCCGCCGGCACGCCGGGCGAGGTCGTTGACCACGGCACCTACCTGCAGGACAGGGTGGTGTACGCCGTGTGCTTCGAGAACGGCCGGATCGTCGGCTGCCTCGAGCCTGAGCTCGCCCGGCGAGACGACGAATCCGCCGGCCGGGGAGCATCAGCGACATGACGTCGCTTCCACAGCCGCGGCTCGACGCGCCGCGCGCTCCGGTTCCCGCCTCGCGCGCCGCGGGAGGGTGCGCCGCGATGGGCTGCGGGGCCGCTACCCCCGCGATGGACCCGACTGTGCGGGAGAAGATCGCCGACCATCCCTGTTACAGCCAGGAGGCGCATCAGTTCTACGCCAGGATGCACGTGGCCGTCGCCCCCGGGTGCAACATCCAATGCAACTACTGCAACCGCAAGTTCGACTGTTGCAATGAGAGCCGTCCGGGCGTGACGAGCCGGCTGCTCAGCCCTGAGCAGGCGCTGGCCAAGGTCAAGGTCGTCGCCAACAAGGTCAAGCAACTGAAGGTCCTCGGCATCGCCGGGCCCGGCGACCCATTGGCCAACCCCAAGAACACGTTCCGCACCTTGGAATTGGTGGCCCGCGATTGTCCCGACCTCAAGCTGTGCCTGTCCACCAATGGGCTGCGCCTGCTCGAGCACATCGACCGCATCGTCTCGCTCGGCGTCGATCACGTCACCGTGACGATCAACATGATCGATCCCGAGGTCGGCGAACGCATCTACCCCTGGGTCGCGTACGGACGCCGGCGCTACCAGGGAGTGGAGGCGTCGCGCATCCTCTCCGAGCGACAGCTCGAAGGCTTGTCCGCCCTCATCGAGCGGGGGGTCCTATGCAAGGTCAATTCGGTGATGATCCCCGGGATCAACGACGAGCATCTCGTCGATGTCTCACAACTGATGAAGCGTATGGGCGCGTTCATCCACAACGTGATGCCCCTCGTCGTCGCGCCCGAGCACGGCACCCACTACGCGGCGACAGGCCAGCCTGGGCCGACCCCGCGCGAGCTCAAGACGCTGCAGGACCGCTGCGAGGGGACCGGCGCGGACATGAACATGATGCGCCACTGCCGGCAATGCCGGGCCGATGCGGTGGGTCTGCTGGGAGAGGACCGTAGCGCCGAGTTTGCCGACGAGGAGGTCCTTGGTGCCGAGGTCGGCTACGACCTCGAGGGCCGCCAGGCGGTCCACGCCGAGATAGAACGCCGGCGGGAGCAGATGCGTTCGGTGCGCGACGAGCTGCGCCTCGTCACGAGTGGCGCGTCTCGCCCCGAGCGGGTCGTCCTCCTCGCGGTCGCCACCACGGGAGGCGGCGTGGTCAATCAGCACTTCGGGCAGGCCGAGGAGTTCTGGATCTACGAAGCCGCTCCGGGGTGGGCCAAGTTCGTCGGTACCCGCAGTGTGGACCGTTTCTGTCAGGGTCCTTCTGAGTGCTTCGAGCACGAAAGCGTGCTCGAAAGAACCGTGCGGGTTCTGGCCGACTGTGCCGCGGTGCTGTGCAGCCGGTTTGGTCAGGAGCCCCGGCGTGTGCTCGCCGCCGCTGGCATCGAGAGCATCGAGGTGCACGACCTGATCGACAAGGCCGTGGCCGAAGTCGGCGCCCGACACCTCGGCACCGCCGAGCCGGAAGCAGCCGCGGCGTCATGATCGAACGCTTCGACCGCCAGCTCACGCTGCCCGGCTTCTCGGCTGACGCGCAGCTTCGCCTGCGCAACGCCACCGCGCTCGTCGCCGGCGTGGGCGGTGTCGGCGGTGCCGCCGCCACCTACCTGGCGGCCGCCGGCGTCGGGCGGCTGGTCCTCCTACACCCCGGGCCACTCGAGCTCCCCGATCTCAACCGCCAGACGCTCATGCGCCCAGAGTGGCTGGGCCGCTCTCGGGCCGACTGTGCCGCCGGGACGCTGGCCGACCACTACCCCGACGTCGAGGTCGTCGCGCTCGCAGAAGGCGTCAATGAGTCGAGCACCGGACGCTGGCTCCAGGAGGCCACCATCGCGCTCGACTGCCGGCACAACTTCCCGGAACGGTTCCTTCTCAACGAACTATGCGTTGCAACCGGCGTCCCATACGTGTTCGCCGCCATGAATGCCGGCGAGGGTCACGTCACGGTGGTGCGGCCCGGGCGCACGGCGTGCCTGCGGTGCGTGTTCGTCGAGGGCGACCCCGCCTGGGACCCGCTCGGCTTCCCGGTACTCGGAGCGGTCGCCGGAACGGTCGGGACGCTGGCCGCCTTGGAAGCCGTCAAGGTGCTGACCGGCTGGGGCCTACCACTCCACGGCCGGCTGCTCGTCATGGACCTCAGCGACGCGACCTTCCGTTCATATGCGACGCAGCGCGACCCCGCGTGCCCGGTGTGTGGCGATCGCCAAACGCCTCGCGATCAAGCCCCGGTGGAGCAACCCGTCAGATACACCACGACCCTACAACGGAGGCAGAGATCGTGCGAGTGAGAATCGACCAGGCGCTGTGCACAGGCGACGGCCTGTGCGAGAACATCGCCCCGGATGTCTTCACCGTACTCGAGGACGGCCTCGGCTACGTCATCGATGGAGCCGACGTGGCGCGTGCCGCGTGCGTGATCCCCAGCAAATTCGAGCAGACCGCTGTCGAGGCCGCCGAGCAGTGCCCCGGTGAGTGCATCTTCATCGACACGACCTGAGCGGTCACTTCGCCACCGAGTGTGCACGGCCGGTCCGTCCAACTGATCTGACGCCTGATCGATGCGTTCCAGAAACCTGATCCGTAATCGGGGTGCCGTAAAGAAACGTGACACCAACCGACAAGTAGAGGTCCAGTGGCCGGCACCGGAGGACCCCGACGGCAGTCCGGATGAGCAACTGGCCGGGCGCGAGCTGATCGCCCAGCGGCTGGGTGATGAGGTCGCGTGCTGCAGGACTGCGCAACCTGGCTGGCTCACCTTGAGCTCAACGAGCACCCGCCGGTGATCAACGTGCCCTCCGAAGCAGATCACCCCGAGCGCTGCAACATCGTCGTCGACGTCGGCCGCCTCAGGCGAGTGCGGCTGCGGATCGCCGCCGATATGGATGAACTCGCCCGCGCTCGCATCATCGAGGAGCTCGAGCAAGCCCAGGTTGATCGCAACGTGCGCGCCGAACCCCGCCGGCGTCTAGCCGAGTTGCCGCTCGCCTTCCCCGCGCAGGCCGCAGCGTCCGATAGGCATCACCAAGCGCTGCATGACTTCGAGAAGGAGCGTTGACGGCGCAGCGAGGCCGAATCCACCCGCTCGACCGCCGACATCTATCCCCCGGAGACTGGCAAACAACACTGATCCGCCCCTCGACGCCGGCCACGAGCTAGCGCGATACGTGTTGAACGACACGCCGGCCGGAGCGTGCTGGCGGGCTGGCGATGGGCGAAGCCTCTCCGTCACGGACCCTGATTAGGGTGCCCTAACTGCTGTGAGGCCGGCGCTCTCCAAAACAAAGTATCGAAGTCGGGATTGACCCAGGAGATCTTTCGATTGTCAGCAGATCCGATAGCCGTAAGCCTTCGCGAGCCCGTGCGGCTATCTCCCGGTGATCGGCGTCGCCGTCGGCGCTTTCTGGTTGCGGGGCTGCTGGCCGTGTGGGGCCCGGGGCTGGTGGTGATGCTCGCGGACACCGACGCGGGCAGCATGATCACCGCCGCCCAGTCCGGCAGCCAGTTCGGCTACCGATTGATCCTTCCGCAGCTCATCCTGATCCCGATCCTCTACGTCGTGCAGGAGATGACGGTCCGGCTCGGCATCCTCACCGGCAAGGGCCACGGAGCGTTGATCAAGGAACGTTTTGGGCAGCGGTGGGCGCTGATCTCCGCGGTCACTCTGTTCGCCGCCGCGACCGGCGCGCTGCTCACCGAGTTCGCCGGTGTCGCGGGCGTCGGTGAGATGTTCGGGATCCCTCGCACGATCACCGTCCCCGTCGTCGCCGCTTTCCTCATCGGGGTAGCCATGACCGGCCGGTATCGGCGAGCCGAGCGGATCGCGATCGCGCTCGGCTTAGCCGAGCTGGTCTTCATCCCCGCGGTACTCATGGCGCACCCCAACTTGCACGCGATCGCTCACGGCCTCGGCCAACTGCCCCTCGGCAACCGCTCATATGTCGTGCTGCTCGCGGCCAACGTCGGGGCGGTGATCATGCCCTGGATGATCTTCTACCAGCAAGGCGCAGTAGTCGACAAGGGATTGCGAGTCAAGGACATCCCTTCCGAACGCCGCGACACCGCTGTCGGCGCGATCCTCACCCAGCTCATCATGCTGATGACAGTGCTCGCCTTCGCCGCAACCGTCGGCCTGCACCACCCCGGCGCCGTCCTGAACACCGTGCAGCAAATGTCCTCGGCCCTCGCGCCGTTCGTCGGTCAGACCGGCGGCAGAGTCCTGCTCGCCGTGGCCGTGCTCGGCGCATCGCTGGTCGCGGCCCTTGTGGCCTCCCTCGCCGGGGCCTGGGGAATCTCCGAGGTGCTCGGCTGGAGCCACACCCTCAACGAAGGAGTCAACCGCAA
>JBKQIR010000088.1:0-15122 GCA_052148275.1 Solirubrobacteraceae bacterium | reverse complement strand
CCCACCACCCGGCCAGATCCCACACAACCCGCGATCACCACCCCGCCAACAAGCCCACCACCCGGCCAGCGCACCGATCCGCCCTCCACACCGCGAAGCGCCAAACAGTTTTGCGACAGCCTCATATACCGTCGTTTGTCGGCCAGGCCATCTGCTAGAGCGCCCCGTCCCGCTCAGACGCCTACGTGCTCGGAGGCCGCCAGCCGCTCGAACGCGACCCCACCGTCAACGTCGTCGACCCGTACCGTGTCGCCGGGGGCGAAGCGGCCCTCGAGGATCGCGAGCGCCAGCGGGTCCACTAGCCGCTTCTGGATTACGCGCTTGAGAGGGCGCGCGCCGTAGGTCGGGTCGTAGCCGAGGTCGGCGATTCGCGTCCTGGCCGCGTCCGTCAGCTCGAGCGTCAGATCGCGCTCGCGCACGCGGGCGACGACCCGGGCCACCTGGAGGTCGACGATCTCGCCGATCTGCTCGCGGCTGAGCGAGTCGAACTCGACGATGTCGTCGAGCCGGTTGATGAACTCCGGCTTGAAGCTCGCCTCGACCGCCGCCCGCGGAGACACGCCCGCCCCCCCGATGTTGGAGGTCATGATCAACACGACGTTCTTGAACGACACGGTCCGCCCCTGGCCGTCGGTCAGACGCCCGTCGTCCATCACCTGCAGCAGCGTGTTGAAGACGTCCGGGTGGGCCTTCTCGATCTCGTCGAGCAAGACTACGGCGTACGGGCGGCGGCGCACCGCCTCCGTCAGCTGGCCGCCCTCGTCATAGCCGACGTAACCGGGCGGTGCGCCGACCAGGCGTGAGACGCTGTGCTTCTCCATGTACTCCGACATGTCGAGGCGGACCATCGCGTCCTGCGTGTCGAACATGAACTCGGCGAGCGCCCGGGCGAGCTCCGTCTTGCCGACGCCGGTCGGCCCGAGGAACAGGAACGTGCCGATCGGGCGATCGGGATCCTGCAGTCCGGCGCGCGAGCGCCTCAGCGCGCTCGCGACCGCCGCAACGGCCTCGTCCTGGCCGATGACGCGCTGGTGCAGCCGCTCCTCCATGTGCACTAGCTTCTCGATCTCCCCCTCGAGCAGCCGCGTGACCGGCACGCGCGTCCACTTCGAGACGATCTCGGCGATGTCCTCGGCGTCGACGACCTCCTTGACGAACTTGGGCGCGCCCGTGCCGGCCGCCTGCGCCTCGCGGGCGGCCTCGAGCTGCTTGCCCAACTCGGGGATCGTGCCGTACTGCAGCTCGGCCGCGCGCCCGAGGTCGCCCTCGCGGCGGGCACGCTCGAGCTCGAGTCCGGCCTGCTCCAGCTTCTCCTGGAGCGCGGCAACCTGACCGACGGTCTCCTTCTCCCGCTGCCACTCGGCATTCATCGCGGCCGATACCTCGCGCTCCTCGGCGAGCGCGCGCTCGAGCTGCTCACGGCGCGCGGCTGTGCCGACATCGTCGCCCTCGAGGTTGCCGAGCGACTGCAGCTCGATCTCCAGCTGCAGGATGTGGCGGTCGACCTCGTCGATCTCGGTCGGCTTCGAGTCGATCTCGGTGCGGATCTGGGCAGCCGCCTCGTCGACGAGGTCGATCGCCTTGTCGGGCAGGAAGCGGTCGGCGATGTAGCGGTCGCTCAAGGTCGCCGCGGCGACGAGTGCCGAGTCCTGGATGCGGACCTTGTGGTGAACCTCATAGCGCTGCTTGAGCCCGCGCAGGATCGCGATCGTGTCCTCGACGCTCGGCTCCTCGACGAACACAGGCTGGAAGCGGCGCTCGAGCGCAGGGTCCTTCTCGACGTGCTTGCGGTACTCGTCCAGCGTGGTCGCACCGACCGCGCGCAGCTCGCCGCGAGCCAACATGGGCTTCAACAGATTGGCGGCGTCGACCGCGCCCTCCGCGCCGCCCGCCCCGACGATCGTGTGCAGCTCATCGATGAACAGCACGACGGTGCCGTCGGCGTCGGCGATCTCCTTCAGCACCGCCTTGAGCCGATCCTCGAACTCTCCCCGGTACTTGGAGCCGGCGACGAGCGCGCCGATGTCGAGCGAGACGACGCGGCGGTCCTTCAGCCCCTCCGGGACGTCCCCGGAGACGATCCGCTGCGCAAGGCCCTCGGCGATCGCGGTCTTGCCGACGCCCGGCTCGCCGATCAGCACCGGGTTGTTCTTCGTGCGACGCGAGAGGACCTGGATGACGCGGCGGATCTCGTCGTCGCGGCCGATCACCGGGTCGAGCTTGCCGGCGGCGGCCGCCGCGGTCAGGTCGCGGCCGTACTTCTCGAGCGCCTGGAACTTCTCCTCGGGGCTCTGATCGGTTACGCGGTGCCCGCCGCGCACCTCGGCAAGCGCCTTCAGCAGCTCTTCGTGCCCTGCCCCGGCGCCGCGCAGCGCCTCGCCGGCGGGGCCGTGGTGGGCCGCGAGCGCGAGCAGCAGATGCTCGGTGGAGACGTATTCGTCCTTGAGCTTGCGCATCTGCGCCTCGGCGCCGCGCAGCACCTGGGTCAGCTCATCGGAGCCGGCGGCGAGCTCCTCGCGGGCGCCGTCGCTCGTCAGCCGCGGCAGCGCGTCGAGCGCCTCGCCCAGGCTCTGGCGTACGGTCGCAGGCTCGACGCCGAGCTTGCGCAGCACAGGTGGGACGACGCCCTCCGGCTGCTCGAGCAGAACGGCGAGCAGGTGCTCGGGACGCGTCTGCGGGTTGCGCCGCTCGTCGGCGAGCCGCTGCGCAGCCTGGATGGCCTCCTGGGACTTGATCGTGAAACGGTCTGGTTGCAATGTTCACCTGGGATGAAATCTAAGTCGGTTGGACTTAGATTATGCCAGACCGCGGCCCGCTTTTCAAGGCAGGGCTCGTCAGTCCCGGCCCGCGGGCCGGGACTGACACCGAACCGGCGCCGGTGCCCCTATTGAAGGCGCACTACTACGAGCGGATCTGCAGCGAGAACGGCACGGTCTGGCGCTCGATGTCGCCCGCCGGATCGACGACCGCGCTGCGCAGGAACGCGACGACGCTCTGGTGGTGGCCGAGCGCGTTCCTGATCGCCTTCAGCTGACCGGACGAGAACCCGATCACGACGGTCCTCGTTCCGACGGCGGTCAGCGTGTACAGGCTCGAGAACGCCGTGAACAGGTTCTTGCGGCCGGCATACACCGACGCGAACGAGCCCATCAGGCACGATCCGGAGCACGTCACCGTGGTCACCACACGCTTGGCGTGCAGCGGGCGCTGACCCCCGGGCACCTTCATCGTGATCTGGACGATCTTCGGCGCCAGCGCCAGCGCCTGGCTGGCGAACGCCGCGACGTTGACGCTGCCGAGCCCGGAGGCCTCGTCGAAGCCCACGCCGGCGGTGCAGCAGCCGAGGGGACTGAAATTGAGGCTCCTGAGGAAGGGGCCGACGTCGTTGCTGCCCTGCGTCACGTCATCGAACACGGGCGTGGCGAGCGCCGACGCGGTCGCGTACTGCTCACCACCGAGTTTGTACAGGAGCGGGTTCGCGAGGCCGAGATCCTGCTCGCCCGCGGTCCGCAGGAGCTCGTCGATGAGCGCGAAGCCGCCGGCCAGCAGCGGCGTTGCGGCGCTCGTGCCACCGACCGTCGTCCAGCCGGCGTCGTCGCACTCGTCCTGACCCGGAGCGGTGCAGAAGATCGCGTAGCCCGGAGCGATGTCGGCGAGCATCGAGACGTCGGGCACGGCGCGGTCATTCTGGGTCACAAAGCCGGCCTGGTAGCTCGGGCGGTTGAACAGATTGCTCAGCCCGCCGCCGCCGGCGGAGCCGGGCGACACCGAACCGTCATTCCAGACGACCTGGCTGGTGATCTGGTTCGCGGCGTTCAGCGTGAAGTTCGTGCCCCCGACCCCGGTTGCCCACCAGGACGATGCCGGGTAGTTGACAGCCAGCGGCGCGATCGGGCCGTTGTTGCCGATGCAGTCCGCCGAGCCGTCGTCGCCGGAGGATGCGAGGAACGAGATGCCACTCGCCGCGGCCTCCTCGAGCGCCGCCTCGGACGCCGCCACACCCTTCGGGCCAACCGCCTGGAGGGTGTCGCCTTCGCACAGTCCGAGCGAGGCGGAGATCACGTCGGGCTTGTAGCCCGTGTTCTGCAACGGAGCGGTGAGCGCCTGCAGGACATCGGCGGAGCTGGCGTCCGACTCGTAGACGTCGATCTCCTTCAGGCCCGGAGCGACGGCGTCGAGCACCTCGAGGTCGAGCGTCGACTCGCCGCCGGGCGGCAGCGCAGTGGTCACATTGGAGTTTGCCGCGAACGCGGTAATCGACGGCAGCCTCAGGCCAAAGCACTTTGCGAACGTGCGGATGTCCGACGGGTTGAAGCCGTCGATCTCGATCAGCGCGACCCGCTCGCCGGCGCCCGCCTGCGCGCGCGTGAGCGGCGGGGCCTCGTAGTCGTAGGCGGTGAGGTACTCGTTCGGGGTGAAGCCACCCGAGCCCATTGCGCCGCTGCAGCCGGTCTGCGTACCCGCGCACGGCGTCGCCGAGTTGGAGCAGAGGTAGCCGGAGGGAGCCTGAGTCGAGCCCTGCGCCACCCTCGCGAGAGCCCGGCCGTGTGCGCCCGTGGACGTGATGCCGTGCTCGAACGTGGGGGCGTCTGCGATCGGCTGCGTGTCGAGTCCGACGACGGTGGTCACGAGGCCCTGCAGCGCCGCGGGCAGCGTTACCGGTGCGCCCGGCGCGGTGAAGCGAGCGCCGTGGGCCGTGCGGAAGCTCGCCAGCGAGGTGCCGAACAGCTTCTCGGCAGTGCCCACCCGCAGCGTCGCGTCGACGAACAGGCCGGTGGCGTCGACCCGCACGCCGGTCGCGCCGGTCGCGCGCAGGAACCGCACAACTCGCTCGCGGGTGCGGCGCGAGGCGCCGAATCGCGACGCGAGCTGCGGGATCGACTCGTACTGCGCGTACTCGGGAGAGCCGAACGTCGTGATCGCCAGCGCGAAGCGCTGGAGCCCCGCATAGTCGGCGGCGAGCGGGAACACGAGGTCGAGCTTCTGGGCGGCCGGCGCGGGACCGACCCGCGTCGCCTGCGCGACGATGTCGGCCCGCGCGCCCGGCGCGAGCAGTGTCAGGACCATCAGCAGCGCAGCAACCGCTGCCGCCGCTGCACAGCGCCGACTTCGGAGCAACGTGCTTTCGACCGCGTCACACCACATCTCCATACCTCCAGAGCCCGCCGCACGGGCATCGGGACCGCTGCGCGCGGCGGCCCATGTAACCCGCGCACGCAGCGGCGGGACTGTCGATCGACAAGCACGCATGATCCTCTCATAAACACCGCGACCGACCAAAGTTGCGACGGCCCCCTGTCGGGCCGCCGGCTCAGCCGGGCCGGTGGCCCGAGGACAGCGGACGCTGGATGTCCGCGCGGCGCACGATCTCGCCGCCGCGGACGTAGGGAACGATCTCCGCGCGCAGCTCGCGCCGCAACGCCTCGAGTCGCTCGACCTCGGTCTTCAGCTCGTTGGCGCGGCGCTCGAGCGCCTGCACCCTGCGGGACATGGTCTCGAGCTGGTGCTCGAGCTCGAGCACCTTCTCGACGCCCGCGAGGTTGAGCCCTAGCTCGGCCGTCATCTCCTGGATGCGGCGCAGCCGCTCGACATCCTGCTGGGAGTACAGACGCGTTCCCTTCGGCGAGCGCTTGGGCTCGATCAGCCCGCGCGCCTCGTACATGCGCAGCGTTTGCGGATGCATGTCGGCCAGCTCGGCCGCGACCGAGATCATGAACACGCCGCGGTCGGTGCTCAGCTCGATGCGCGCCGTCGTTCGCACGCCGGTCGTCGGCCTCGCTCCTGTTGCCGGCTTGTCTCGCCGCGCGGCCATCAACGCTCACCCACCTTTGCGAACAGCGACGCGCGCGGGTTGCCGTTCATCACCTCGGAGAGCCGGTCGACGGCGTCGAGCTGCTCGGGCGAGAGCTTCGAGGGGACCTCGATCACGAACCGGTAGTGCAGATCGCCATTGCCCTTTCCGCCCAGCCGCGGCGGCCCCTCGCCCCGCAGGCGCTGGACGGTGCCGTGCCTCGTTCCCGGCGGTACGCGCAGGCGCTTGGACCCGTTCAGCGTGGGCACGTCGATCACCGCGCCGCGGATCGCCTCCGGAATCGTCAGCGGCACCTCGACCTCGAGGTTCTCACCGCTCCACTTGAACACGGGCGACTCCGACACGCGGGTGATCACGTACAGATCGCCGGGTGGGGCGCCGCGCACGCCCGGCTCGCCCTTGCCCGCGAGCTTCACGCGACTGCCGTCGCGGACGCCGGCGGGGACGTTGACGCGCAGGCGGCGGACGCTGCGCTGCGCGCCCGTGCCCTTGCAGGTCGGGCAAGGGTCGTCGATCACGGTGCCCGAGCCGCCGCACCGCGAGCAGGGCTGTGAGATCGAGAAGATTCCCTGACTCTGGTTCTCGATCCCGCGGCCGCCGCAGGCCGGACACACCTTCGGCGAGGTGCCCGGCTTGGCGCCCGTCCCGTGGCATGTCGGGCACGGCTGCGAGGTCGAGACCGCGAGCGGAACCTGCGCACCTTTCACCGCCTCGTCGAAGGTCAGCGCGACCTCGGTCTCGAGGTCCGCGCCGCGCGCCTCGGGCGCGCGCCCGGCGCGCATGTCGCCGGCTCGCCCGGCTGGGCCGCCGCCGCCCCCGCCGAACAGGTTGGAGAGGATGTCGCTGAAGCTGCCTCCGAACGACGAGGCGTCGAAGCCGCCGGGCATCCCGAAGCCACCGAGACCGCCGCCGCGGTCGTACTCCTTGCGCTTGTCGGGGTCCGACAGCATGTCGTTGGCCTGCGAGATCTGCTTGAAGCGCTCCTCGGCCTGCTTGTCGCCAGGGTTGCGGTCCGGGTGGTACTGGCGCGCAAGCTTGCGATAGGCCTTCTTGATCTCGGCGTCGGACGCGTTCTTGCCGACCCCGAGGATCTTGTAATAGTCGGGACGCTCAGCCATCGCCAGCCACCGTCACGCCGCAACGAGCACGCGCGCCGGCCGCAGAATGCTCTCGCCGAGCCGGTACCCGCTCTGGTAGACCTCGACGACCATCCCGGACGCCGCACCCTGCACCGGCGCCTGCGCGACGGCCTCGTGCAACGTCGGGTCGAAGGGCTCGCCGGTCGGCGAGAACTGCTCGATGCCGACACGCGCGAGCGCCGCGAGGACGTCCGCGTGCACCAGCTTGATCCCGGACACGAGCTGCGACTCCGTCGCCTGCTCGCTCGCCTCGTCGCTGCCCGCCAGGGCCTCGGCAGCCTGCAGGGCGCGATCGAGGTTGTCAATCGCGGGCAGCAGCTCCTTGGCAAGCCGGGCCACTCCGCGCTCCTGCGCGGCGGCCGCCTCCCGGTTCGCACGCTTGCGGTAGTTGTCGAAGTCGGCCCGCACGCGCTGCGCCAGCACCAGGTACTCGTCGGCCCTCTCCGCCCGCGCGGCAAGCTCGTCGAGGTCGCTGACGACCTGCTGGTCGTCAGCCGGCTGCTCGACCGACGAGGGCGTCACAACCTCCTCGTCCGCCTGCCCATCGGCTGCGGGATCCCCGGTCGCGGCGTCCCGGAGTCGGCCCGACCCCGGCTCGGCGGCCCGCTCCTGCGCGGCGGCCGCTCCCGCACTCGCCGTCGATGCGGCGGCGGCGGCCGCATAGGCGGCCGCCGCCCCTGCCGCCGTCGCGGGAGATGTCCTCGTAGCGCCGTCCACTGTCTCGGACCGCTGACGGCCGTCGCCGGGATCCGCCAGCGGCGAGTCGGGGGCCGGCGCTCGCGGCGCCGTCTCGGGAGCGGTCTCCCCCTCCGGGACCCCGCCCGCAGGCGGGGTCCCCGGGAATCCACCGGTGCTCATCGTCATCGACCTTCGTCCACGACCTCGGCGTCGACGACGTCGTCGGCCTCGGCGCCGTTGGCCGACGCGCCCGCGCCGTCGCTCGCGTCGGCACTGGCCGCCGCCTGCTCCTGGGCGCGCTGGTACATCGCCTCGGAGACCTTGTGGAAGGAGGTCTGCAGCGCCTCGGTGCGGCGGTTGATCTCGTTCGAGTCCTCGGAGGTGAGGATGTCGCGCACGTCCTTGATCGCCGCCTGGATCTCCTCACGGCTGGTGGAGTCCACCACGTCGCCGAGGTCCTTGAGCTGGCGCTCGGCCTGGTAGGCCGCGTTCTCGGCGTTGTTGCGCGCCTCGGCAAGCTCGCGCTGGCGCCGGTCGTCCTCGGCGTGCGCCTCGGCGTCGCCGACCATCCGCTTGATCTCCTCGTCGGAGAGCCGCGACCCGGCCTTGATCTCGATCTTCTGCTCCTTGCCGGTGCCGAGGTCCTTGGCGGACACGCTGAGGATGCCGTTGGCGTCGATGTCGAACGCGACCTCGATCTGCGGGATGCCGCGTGGCGCCGGCGGGATCCCCGTCAGCTGGAACTTGCCCAGCGACTTGTTGTAGCGCGCCATCTCACGCTCGCCCTGCAGCACGTGGATCTCGACCGATGGCTGGTTGTCCTCGGCGGTCGAGAAGACCTCGCCCTTGCGCGTCGGGATCGTCGTGTTGCGCTCGATCAGCTTCGTCATCACGCCGCCCTTGGTCTCGATGCCGAGCGTCAGCGGCGTGACGTCGAGCAGCAGCACGTCCTTGACGTCGCCGGCGAGCACGCCGGCCTGGATGGCGGCGCCGACGGCGACGACCTCGTCCGGGTTGACACCGCGGTGCGGGTCCTTGCCGGTCAGCTCCTTGACCTTCTCCTGGACGGCCGGCATCCGGGTCATGCCACCGACGAGCACGACGTGATCGATGTTGGCGGCGCCCTTCTCCTTCGCGTCATCGAGCGCCTGGCGCACCGGCGCGATCGTGCGATCGAGCAGCGTCGCGGTCAGCTCGTTGAGCTTCGCGCGCGTGAGCCGCATGTCGAGGTGCTTGGGGCCGCTCGCGTCGGCGGTGATGAACGGCAGGTTGATCTGCGTCTCCTGCGTCGTGGAGAGCTCGATCTTCGCCTTCTCCGCCGCCTCGTAGAGACGCTGAAGCGCCATCGGGTCGGCGCTCAGGTCGATCGCCTGCGACTTCTTGAACTCGGACACGAGCCAGTCGACGATCGCCTTGTCGAAGTTGTCGCCGCCGAGATGGTTGTCACCCGCGGTCGCCTTGACCTCGAACACGCCGTCGCCGATCTCCAGCACCGAGACGTCGAAAGTGCCACCGCCGAGGTCGAAGACGAGGATCGTCTGGTCGGACTCCTTGTCGAGCCCGTACGCAAGCGATGCCGCGGTCGGCTCGTTGATGATCCGCTTGACCTCGAGTCCCGCGATCTTGCCCGCGTCCTTGGTCGCCTGCCGCTGGTCGTCGTTGAAGTACGCCGGCACGGTGATCACGGCGCTGTCAACCGTCTCACCGAGGTAGGCCTCGGCGTCCGCCTTCAGCTTCTGCAGGATCATCGCGCTGATCTCCGGCGGTGAGTACTGCTTGCCGGCGGCCTCGACACGTGCGTCGCCGCCGGGACCGGATACGACCTTGTACGGGACGATCGACTCCTCGACGCGGACCTCGCCCTCCTTGCGGCCCATGAAGCGCTTGATCGAAAACACCGTGTTCTGCGGATTGGTCACGGCCTGTCGCTTGGCGACGGTGCCGACCAGTCGCTCACCGCTCTGCGTGAACGCGACGACCGACGGCGTCGTGCGGGCGCCCTCCGCGTTCTCGATCACGGTCGGGTCGCCGCCCTCGAGCACGGCCATGCAGCTGTTGGTCGTTCCGAGATCGATTCCGATTGTCTTGCCCATCTTCTCATTGCTCCTGTTGTTCGAAAGAAATCTAAGCGGGAGCGTAGCAGATTTATCCGGCTTGTCCAGCGCTCGGACAGAGGCTCGCGAGCGGGCACGCGCCGCACTCCGGGCGGCGAGCGTGGCAGATCCGGCGCCCGTGACGCAGCAGGTTGAGGTGCAGCTCCAGCTCCTCGCCGGGCGGCGTCAGCGCCAGCATCGCGTCGTGCAACTCCTCGAACGGGGCTCCGGGGCGCAACAGTCCCAGGCGCGTGCCGACCCTGGAGACATGCGTGTCGACCGGGACGTCCCGCATCCCGAGCGCGAACAGCAGCACGCACGCGGCGGTCTTGCGGCCCACCCCGGGCAGCGAGCAGAGGTACGCCTGCGCGTCGGGCACGCCGAGCGACGCCAGCCAGTCGAGCGAGAGCCCGTGCTCTGAGGTCTCGGTGATCGTCTGCAGGATCGCCTTGATCCGCACGGACTTGACCTTCGAGATGCCGCCGGGGCGGATCGCCTCCTCGATCTCCTCGATGTTGGCGTCACGCACCGCCTCCCAGTCGGGAAACCGCTCGCGCAGCGACAGGTAGGCGACGTCGCGGTTGCGATCGTTGGTCGATTGCGAGAGGACGGTCAGGATCAGCTCGGCGATCGGATGGCCGTGCGGCTGCGCGCGCGGGATACCGTACATCGCACGCAGCGCGTCCCTGATCTTCACGACACGACGGCGGGTCGGCGCCCGCCAGGCCGCGCGCTGCGCGGACGGCACGCGTGGCTTGCGCCGGGCGGGCTTCGCGGGCGGGCTGACACGGTTGCTGCGCGCGACCTCGTTCACGACCGTGGACGTTATCCTCGCGCACCCGTGAGCATGCCTCGCGCGGTTCGCGCAAGCGTCCCGACGCTCCTCGCCGCGACGCTTGCGCTCGCCTACGTGCTCGTCTCACCGCCGAGCCGCGATCTCGCCGACGCGCTGCTGCGCGCCCGGCTGTTCGGTGCCGAGCCGTTCGCAATCTGGAGCAACTGGTGGTACGGCGGGCACGACCTCGTCTCCTACAGCGTTCTGTTCGGAGCGCTCGCGTGGCCGCTCGGCCCCCAGCTCGTCGCGGGGATCGCCGTCACCGTGAGCGCGGCGCTGTTCACGGCGCTGGCCCGAGGGCACTTCGGAGCGCGCGCGGAGCTCGGCGCGTTGTGGTTCGCCGCCGCGGCCGTCACGAGCCTGCTGAGCGGCCGGCTCG
Organism: Solirubrobacteraceae bacterium; assembly: GCA_052148275.1. GTDB lineage: Bacteria > Actinomycetota > Thermoleophilia > Solirubrobacterales > Solirubrobacteraceae > Palsa-465. Next base: position 4,186 of record JBKQIR010000088.1, on the reverse strand, counting down.
CGTTCGCGACGGGGCTCGCGCCGGCGCTCGGCGCGACGCTCGCGCTGGCGCGCGGGCGCCCCGTCGCAGCGACGGCGCTCGCGGTGCTGAGCGCAACCGTCAGTCCGGTGGCGGGGCTGTTCGCCGCCCTGGCGGGTGCCGCATGCGCGCTCGGCGCACGCGGGCGCCGGAACCTGCTCGCGGGCGGTTGCGTGGTGCTCGGCGCGCTCGCGCCGCCGATCCTGATCGCGCTCGCGTTCGGCGGCACCGGGCGCGAGCCGTTCGCGTTCTCGGCGTTCTGGCCGATCCCGCTCATCGGGCTGCTCCTGTGGATCTTGCTCGGCCCGGACGAGCGCATCCTGCGCACCGGCGCGCTGCTGTACACGCTCGGCGCCGCGGCGGCGTTCGCGCTGCCCACGCCGGTCGGTGGCAACGCCGCGCGGCTGGCACCGCTGGTCGCGGGGCCGCTGCTGATCATGGCCTGGCGCCCGCCGGCGCCTGCCCCCGCAACCGCGGCTGATGATCGGCGGCCGACGGCGTCACGCGCCCGCAAGGCGCCCGCGCAGGCCCGGGCGCTGCTCGTGCTCGCCATCGTGGCGCTCCTATACATCCAGTGGCAGGCAGCCATCCGCGACGTCGCGGACGCGGCCGGCGATCCGTCGACCGAGGGCGCGTACTACCAACCGCTGCTGACCTTCCTGGAGCGCCAGCAAGGAGCCCCGTTCCGCGTCGAGATCCCGTTCACGGCCAACCATTGGGAGGCCTACTACGTGGCTCCGCAGTTCGCGCTCGCGCGGGGCTGGGAGCGCCAGCTCGACATCGAATACAACGACCTCTTCTACTCGGGCACGCTCACTGAGGAGCGCTACGGGTCGTGGTTGCGCAGGCTCGCGGTGCGGTTCGTCGCGGTTCCCGACGTCGCCCTCGACTACTCCTCCAGACAGGAGGCGCGTCTGATCGATCGGCATCCTTCGTACCTTCGCCTCGTGTTGCGCACGGCGCACTGGCGGGTCTTCGCCGTGGCGCACGCGACGCCGATCGTCCAGGGCGTCGCGACCCTCCGGGCGCTCGGACCGGGCAGCCTGACGCTGCACTCGGAGGGACCGGGATCGGTGCTCCTGCGCGTCCGCTACTCGCCCTATTGGGCGCTCACCGGGCCTGCCGCCGCGGGCGCCTGCGTGGCGCCCGCCGGGGCGTTCACCGGCGCCACGCTGCTCCACGCGGGCACGATACGGCTCGTGATGGAGCTCGCGCTCGACCGGATCGGTTCACGCGCGCCGCGCTGTCAGCCCGCGCCGGCGGCAAACCGCCGAGCCTCCGGCGACTAGCATTCGACCATGCGGCGCCGTCTTGATCAGTTCGAATCGCAGGTCCTGCCGCACGGCTGGTCTGACGTCGTGCGCCAACTGCTCCTGTTCGTCGGAACCTACCTGGGCTACGAGCTGGTCCGCGGGCTGACACCGTCCGGGGGCTATAAGCCGTGGGGCGACGCCGACCGGATCATCAACCTCGAGCGGACGCTGCACGTGTTCATCGAGCCGAGCATCCAGCACTGGACCCAGCAGACGCACTGGCTGATGGACGTGGCCGACTGGACCTACCTCAACGCGCACTTCGCGGTCACGGTCGGCGCGCTGACCTTCATCTACCTGCGCCGCAACGACTCCTTCTACTTCGTGCGCAACATGTTCATGATCGCGATGATGGTCGCGCTCGTCGGCTACGCGCTGTACCCCACGGCCCCGCCGCGGCTGTGGCCGGAGTGGGGCTTCACGGACTCCGTGCAGCAGTTCACGGGCATCCACGTCGAGAACGGGGCGGGCAGCGCCTTCCTCAACGCCTATGCGGCGGTCCCGTCGATGCATGTGTGCTTCGCGTTGATGGTCGGCGTGCCGATGTCGCGCTTCGTCAGGCACCGCGTCTTCAAGATCCTGTGGCTCATCTACCCGCTGTTCATCGTGTTCGTCGTGATCGCGACGGGCAACCACTACCTCACCGACGTGCTCCTCGGCGCGCTCACCGCCGCGCTAGCCGCTACTCTGGCGCACAGGTTGCTCGCCCGCGTGAAACCTGACGTCTGGGCGTTCAGCTCGGCCCCCGCATAGCGACAGACACGATGCCCGACACGGAGACCAGACCGGGACCCACCGACGGCCGTACGCGGCGAGCGCGCGGCGGGCGCGAGGGACCGACGACCCAGGAGCTGATGCGCGAGCGGCTGATCGAGTCGCGGCTGACGCCGAACGCGATCTCGCTCACCGGGTTTGCACTCAACGTTCTCGCTGCCGCCCTTGTCGTGCAACGGCTGTTCTTCCTCGCCGGGATCGCGTTCATCGTCGGTTCGATCATGGACACGCTCGACGGGCGCTATAGCCGCATGTCGGGCAAGGGCACGCAGTTCGGCGCGTTCCTGGACTCGACGCTCGATCGCCTGGAGGAGGGGATCGTCCTGATCGCGGTCGCCGCGTACTTCGCATCGCGCAACGACCAGGTGGCGGTCGCCTGCGTCGTCACGGCTGTGCTGTTCTCGCTGATGGTCTCCTACACCCGCGCGCGCGCCGAGGCGCTCGGCGTCGCCTGCAAGGTGGGGCTCGCCACGCGCCCGGTCCGGGTCGTGATCCTGTCGATCGGGCTGCTGTTCGCCAGAGGCGCCTCGCTCGGCAACTTCGAGCTGCTCGCGCCGGCGGTCTACGTGCTCGCGGCGCTGACCGTGTTCACGACGCTGCAGCGGATCCTCCACGTCCGCAAGCAACTCAGTGCACCCGCGGCTGACTAGCGGCCGCGACTGGTTTTCGCACACCGCATCGGCGGGACCGTAGTGTTCCGCATACGGGAAGCGCGAACGGAGACCCGGCGCCGGCCCGGCGTGTAACCATCGCCCCGCTGCGGAAGTAGGTTCTGTGCCGCCCGCGCCACGCACGCTCGCGGGCCCACAACTTCGAGAAGGGATGTTCAAAGTGAGCGAAAGCAACGGTTCGGCCAACGGCAGCGGCCGTTACCAGGAGGACAAGGTTCGCGTCGCGATCATCGGCGTCGGCAACTGCGCCAGCTCGTTCGTCCAGGGGGTCCAGTACTACCGCGACGCCGACCCAAAGCAGGCCGTACCGGGCCTCATGCACGTCGACCTCGGCGGTTATCACGTGCGCGACATCGAGTTCAGCGCCGCCTTCGACATCGACGTCGAGAAGGTCGGCAAGGACCTCTCGCAGGCAATCTACTCGGGTCAGAACAACACGCTCAGGTTCGCCGGCGAGGTTCCCAGCCTCGGCGTCCCCGTCAATCGCGGCATGACTCATGACGGGCTCGGCAAGTACCTCAGCCAGAAGATCACCAAGGCGCCCGGTCCGACCGCCGACATCGTCGACATCCTCAAGGAGACCCACACCGACGTCGTCGTCTCCTACCTGCCGGTCGGCTCCGAGCAGGCGACCAAGTGGTATGTCGAGCAGATCCTCGACGCCGGCTGCGGCATGGTCAACTGCATTCCGGTCTTCATCGCTCGCGAGGAGTACTGGAACAAGCGCTTCAGGAAGGTCGGCCTGCCGATCATCGGCGATGACATCAAGTCCCAGGTCGGCGCGACGATCGTGCACCGCCAGCTCGCGCGGCTGTTCCACGAGCGCGGCGTGAAGCTGATGCGCACCTCCCAGCTCAACGTGGGCGGCAACATGGTCCTCGACCTGGCCATCTCCCAAGGACCGTCGTGGGGCTGGACCAGCCCGGCCGTCCTCGGTTCCCTCGGCGCAGCATCCCTCCTGGCCGCAGCCTTCCTGGTCAGGTCATCGCACCACGCGGAACCCGTCCTCGATCTGGGACTCTTCCGGTCGCGCTCGTTCAGTGTGGCCAATCTGGCCACACTGCTCTACGCCATGGGATTCTTCGCCATGCTGCTCGGCAACATCCTCTTCCTCACCAGTGTGTGGGGCTACTCGATCCTGGTCGCCGGGCTGGCAGTGACCCCGGGACCCCTGGTCGTGGCCGTCGTCTCCGGACCGGCCGGCAAGCTGGCCGGCCGCATCGGCTTCCGACCGGTTCTGCTCGTCGGATTCGCCATCTTCGCTTCCGGTCTGGCCTGGTTCGCACTGCGCGTCGGCCTGCACCGCGAGTACCTCACGGTGTGGCTGCCCGCCACCCTCATCGTGGGTCTGGGCATCGGCCTCACCTTCCCGATCCTCAGCGCCGCCGCCGTGTCGAGCCTGCACCTCGA
>JBKQIR010000087.1:0-3557 GCA_052148275.1 Solirubrobacteraceae bacterium | reverse complement strand
CGTGTTCCTTGAGGAAGCGCACGACGGGCAACATCAGCTCACGCAAGTTATCCGTCATCTATTGACATTATCTCGACAACAGTTACACTCAAATAGTCAGCTTACACGGAAGAACTGACACCCTCTGAAGCGGCGGTACGGCGCCCACCCGTCGCGCTCAAGCACCCCGGAGAAGTTCTCGCCGAGGATCCCGGCGGCGTGTTCATAGCCGCGCCCCTCGGCGATCAGGTAGACCGTCGCGTTCTCGCCGACGAACACCCACAGCCAACGCTTGCGCCCGCAGATCCGCCAGCCGGTCTCATCCGGCGCGACCACCGCGCTGGCACGGACCGCGAGCACGAGCTCCTGGTAGGTCGCCTGCGCCCGCCGCGCGACCCGCGCGAGCGCCTGGTGCACGCCACCCGCCGTGATCTTGATCCCGCACATCTGCAAAAGGATCCGCGCGACCTTTGACGCCGGGATCCCGAGCTCCTTGTTGAGCTGCGCGGCCAGCGCCAGCGCATTGGGGCCGACCTGAGCGGTGGCGGCGCCGACCGCATCAGAGGTCTGCAACGGGTGGCGTCCCGCTACCCGACGCCCGCAACAGCGACAGCGACCCTTCGCAACCCGGAAGCGGCGAACATGCGAGCAGACCGGCACCAGAAGATCCTCCTGGTACTGCTCATCAACTCCCTCGCCATCCACAGCTCCCCCGCACTCCGGACAACAGTCCGGCAGCGGCACATCGATCTCCTCATCCACATGATCAGGCACCGGACGGTGCGCATGCCGACCATGCTCAACGCCACCACGACGTCCCGGACGGCGAGGGTTCTCCTTCGGGTCACCCTTGGAGAACGGCGCGGCCTGACGCTTCCCAGCCCGACGCGACTCCAAGCTCACCCCGCAGCCGCTCAACCTCCGCCTGCAACCCCGCGTTCTCCGTCCTCAACCCGCCGGCCCACACACCCCCACCCGCATCAACCCGATCCTCGCGCACACGCCGAACCCGGACCCCACCACCAGCACGAGAATTCCTGCAAGACGGCCGCCGATCCATACGCCTGCAACATTCGCTGCAGCACGCCACACCCCTTCCCGGCGCGTCAGGCGCCCGCTAACTCATTACTCCGTGGCAAACCAATCGCCGCCACCGACCGACTCGACGCGCTCAAGCTGCTGTTGAGCGAAGCTCCCAGCTAACTTCGGGCAGATCCGCCGTGGCTCCTCTAGCGGCGGAGCGGGCACGTGAGTCACGACGGCGCGGAGGACCCGTCGTGGCTGCTCGGCGCCAGAAGTGGCCGTCTGCTCGCGGCTGACCGGCTGGGTGGATCACGCCTTTAGCGGCCACGGCGTCGAGGACGCTGTCGTGACCGCTCTGGTGCTTGCAGCCCCTCGAACTCGAGCTAGCGTTTCGCAGAGCGGGGTCGGGTGGCCCGGGGAAATCGCACCCCCGGGCTCCCACAGATCCCGGCGTGACACTCTCGCGTCACCGGGCTCTTCTCATCAGCCGGTCAGGGCGATCGAACCCACTGCCATTGGGCGAACAGGCCGGGCTCTCGTTCGAGCAGACCCGCCCACCACCGCATGAACCTCTTGTAGGTCCGCAGCCGCTTGTATTTCTTCGCTGCCCAGCGCCTCAGGTAGATGTTGACGCGCCGTAGGAGGGGATGCAGCACTGTCCGGTAGTACCGGCCGTAGTAGTTCATCCACCCGGCGATGATGGGGTTCAGCCATTCCGCCAGGTCGTCGACCGACAGGTCTGTACGCCGGTGGATCCGCAGTTCGCGGAGCCGGGCGCTTTTGGCTTTGAGCGCCTCGGGGCTGATCGCGGGCAAGAACGAGCTGAAATGCTTCCCGCTCCTGCTGTTGACCGCCTCCCGTGCCCGGAAGGTGTACCCGAGGAAGGTGAAGCTGGTGTGCTCGTGCTCGCCCCGGCGGTTGTCGTCCTTGCAATAGACGACCCGCGTCTTGTTGGGATGAAGCCGCAAGCCCACCTCTGTCATCCGCGCGGCGATCGCGGCGAGCACATCCTCGGCTTGCCGCTTGCTCTTGCAGTGCACGACAACATCGTCGGCGTAGCGCTCGAACGGGCAGCCCGGGAACTCCCGGGCGATCCACGAATCGAACGCGTAATGCAAGAACAGGTTCGCCAGGACCGGCGAGGCCGCCGATCCCTGCGCAGTTCCCCTGTTTCGCTCAACAAGGGTCCCGTCCGGATGCTTGAGCGGCGCAGCCAGCCACCGCTTCACATACAGCAGCACCCACGGGCTGTCGGTGACCGCCATAACCGCCTTGACCACGAGGTCCCATGGCACCTCATCGAAGAACTTCTGGACGTCCAAATCGATCGCCCAGGCGTACTTCCAGCACCGCTCCCGACAGGCCGCGAGCGCGTCGTGAGCCGACTTGCCCGGCCGGTAGCCATAGGAGTCCTGGTGAAACCGAGGCTCCACCAACGGCTCCAAGAACTTCGCCACCACCGTTTGAGCGACCCTGTCTGCGATCGTCGGCACGCCGAGCACCCGGACCCCATCGCCGTGCGGCTTGGGGACCTCAACCCGCCTGACCGGTGGTGGAAACCAGGTCCCCGAACTCATCCGATTCCAGACCTTGAACAGGTTGTTCTTAAGGTCGGCCTCGAACTCGTCGAGATCCTGCCCGTCCACCCCCGGCGCGCCCTTGTTGGCCTTGACCTGCCGCCACGCCTCCCACACCAGCAGCTTCGGAATCGCAAACGGCTTGTCCTTCGGCCTCGTCATGCTTCCTCGCTTCCTCCCAGGACCTCACGGCCCCGGTTGATCGATTCGTCATTCCTGATGAGCCGGCCCCTTCGCTCCACCGCCACCCCAGCGAGCAACGGCTTCACAACTAATACGGGCCGGTCCGCCAGCGAGCGCCTCAACCGGTACTCAATGCCTTCCGGTATCCACCGTCGGCACGCTCCCTCTCGCCGCCCGTAGAACTGACCCGCAGGCCCGGACGGCCGCTTCCAGCGCTCGCCTTCTCACGTTCCGTGCAAGAGCCGCAGACCAGGCTCACGCCGCCTCTACGCCGGGCACCACCTGGCCAGCAAACGGGTTTATCCGCCAGGCTCATCCCGAGGGGCGCACCAGGACCCCCGGTTTCGATGCCATCTAAAAGAGTTTCGACGCCTCAACAGCGCACGCTCCGCCAGAACATCCCAGCCGAGCGCTTCTGGAACGTCTTCCTGGTCCCCACCTGACCGGGTCAAGCCCAGCCTTTTCCCTGTCGCTCACCACGACGGTCTTCAGCCAACGCAGCACAGGGTGGTTTGACGCCTGCCCCCGTGGGCCGACGCCGGAGAGCCGACGATCCTCCATCTCTTGCACAGCTCCGCCTATGTGATGAGTCTTCTACACGACTCCTCCTTCAGCGTTCGTGACGCACGGTGCGGCTCTTCTGGAGTGAGGCAGAATCCCCGGAGTTACCGGCGATCCGGGGGAGCAGAGGGCGCGGTTGCCCGCGTTTTGCTCGTCTGGAGCCGCGGTCAAGTCCTGACGTGGCATGCCGCCTCGGCGGCTGCTGGGATTGACTCCCTGCTCCGACGACCACAG
>JBKQIR010000086.1:0-4575 GCA_052148275.1 Solirubrobacteraceae bacterium | reverse complement strand
TCCTGCGACCTACAACCCCGCGCGCGGCCAAACCCGCAGGAAACCAGCGCTCACAGCCCGCACCAGCCGCGAATCCTCACCGCATAGGGCGCACATCATCCCTCCACACGAGCCACACCCAAATGAGATCCCGCCGTTCTCTGACGGGGCGACGCCGCAGGAGATCTGCCTCGCGACCGGCGGTCACTCCGACTCAAACTGTACGTCGCTGATCGCAGCGCGATCCGGCTACAGCTTGACCGAGCCCGTCGCGTCACCGAACGGGAGCGAGGTCGCTGTCGTCGCTGCCCCGCCGACGAGCTCGCAAGGCGGCGCGCTCCAGGGCGCAATCTGGATCTTCAGCTACGCCACAAGGGTGCTGATCGACCAGCTCACCAACGGCACCACCGACACCGAGCCGGCCTGGTCGCCCGACGAGACCCAGATCGCGTTCATCCGCGGCGGATCGCTGTACGTCACCCCAGCCGATGGGTCGCCGCGGGACGAGAAGCTGATCGCCGCCGGTCCTGGACTGCAATCGCCGACGTGGGGCGGCGGCGATATCCCCGCGGACGTGACGCTGACCGTGAGCAGGACCGGCACCGGAGCAGGCACGGTGAGCTCAACACCGGCCGGCATCAGTTGCCCGACGACCTGTAGCGCCGGCTTTGCCGAGGGCTCGGCGGTAACCCTGTCCGCGGAGCCAGGCCCGGGCTCACGTTTCGCCAGTTGGTCGGGCGCCGCGTGCGGTACGAACACAATCAGCTGCACCATCAACCTGAGCACAGCCACGACGGTGACAGCAACATTCACGAGGACCTTGCCTTCGCCAGGGCTCCCTCCCAGGCTCCTCTCCCTGAAGCTCGCACGTGCTGCCGGCCCGTGACGGATTCACCCTGAAGGTAAAGCTGTCCGCCGCCGGGGAGCTCGACGTCACGGTTGTGAAGCTGCTCCGGCATCAGCATTACGCGACGATCGGCACCGTGGTTGAGCACGTGCGGGCGGGCACCAACACGATCACGATCAAACGGGTCCGAGGTCGACCACTCACCAAGGGGTCTTGCCAGCTGCTGTTCAACACCGCAGCCGGCAGCACCGTCTCGGCCCACCGGACGCTGAGACTCACGCTCACCAGCTGTCACGTACCGGCGCGTCAAGGCCCGCTCGTGCCACGGGGTCGCGCTCGGAGATCGACGAGCAGGCGGCCTACTACGGGAACGGGTACTTCGCCAACAACATCCTTGCCCCGAACTTCCACTTCCGCCCGCTCGTGGACCTGTACCGGGAGCGGTTCGCCCACCACGGGCACGGCACGCCCGAGCAGGCGATCGTCGGCCTCGGCGGGCACGCGTTCATCGCTCCACGCTCCCAGGATGCGGTGCGCCGGTTCCGTCCGTACTTCGAGGGCTCGCCGATCTACGGCAAGAGTTACCGGCTGGAGGACTTCATGCACGGCACGCCGCTCAGCGTCGGCAGCCCCCAGGAGGTGATCGAGAAGACGCTCACCTTCCAGGAGGGCTTCGGCGACTATCAGCGACAGCTCTGGAACGTGGACGCGACGGGGTTGCCGCTGGAGGTGGCGCTCGAGCAGGTTGAGTTGCTCGGCACGGAAGTGGTGCCCGTGCTACGTCGCGAGATGGACTCACGGCGGGCACCGAACGTACCGGATGCACCGACCCATGCGAGCCTTGTGAACGCCAAGTACGGCGACGGCGAACCACGCCAACCGCACCCCAACGCCAACCGCGGCGACAACCTCACGGGAACCTCGCCGTATCAGGACACCGACCCGAGCCGCGCGGCCGGCTACCGGGTGGTCGCGTGATGGCGATCGGCAGCACAGCGCGAATCGCCAACGAGGCTTGGGAGGCCCTGTACCGGGCGCAGGCGACCGTCGCGCAGTCGCTGTCCGCCGAGACGGAGTGGTCGGAGCTCGCGCCCCGCGAGTACGGCGTCCTGTGCGCCCTCTCGAGCAAGTCCGACGGGCTGCGGATCAGCGGCTTGGGCGAGGACGTGCTCCTGACCCAACCCGGCATGTCTCGACTCGTTGCGCGCCTGGAGGCCCGCGGGCTCGTCGAGCGCGTCGCGGACCCAGGCGACGCCCGCGCGTGCCGCATTCGACTGACCGCGAGCGGGTCCGAGACCCAGCACCGCGTCGGCCCCTCGCACGCACGGCAGGTCTCGGCCGCAATGACACGTAAGCTCGATCCTCGGCAGCTCATCGAGCTGCGCGACCTGTGCCGCGACCTGACGAGCGAGGTGGTGTGATGACGCCGCCCGCTGAGACGACGAACGGCACCGCCATGGACGCGGCTTGCCGTCATCAGCGCAGGGATGAGCGACCCCTCGTCGACCCGCATGCTGGCCGACCGGATCGCGCAGCAGAGCCTCGAGCGACTCGGCGAACCGGGCGCAGGCGGTTCGGTGAGCGTCATCGAGCTCGCGCCGCTGGCTGTGGACATCGCCCGCGCCACCGTCGCCGGGTTCCCGTCCGAGACGCTGCAAGCGAGCATCGAGCGGATCGCCGCCGCCGAAGCAGTGATCGCATCGACGCCGGTCTACAAGGCCGGGATCAGCGGCCTGTTTAAGTCGTTCGCCGACCTGCTCGACAACGACCTGCTGATCGCAAAGCCAGTGCTCCTCGCCGCGACCGCCGGCAGCGCCCGGCACGCCCTCGTGGCCGACGAGCAGCTGCGGTCGCTCTTTGCCTACATGCGTGCGCTCACCGTGCCGACCTCGGTCTTCGCCGCCCCAGAGGACTGGGGGGCCTCAGAGCTCGGACACCGCATCCAGCGCGCCGCGACAGAACTCGCCGTGCTCGTGAACGCGAAGGTCGAGCAACAGATCGCCGACCAATCCTGGTCCGGCTACCAGCACCAGTTCGCCGGCAACGCCACACACGCCGAGCAGTCCGCCGGTGACATCGACTTCGACTCGCCGCTGATGCGACTCGCCGCCGGCGGAAGCTCCCCGGCGACGACACCCGCGTAAGCCGGCCTTCTGCGCTCAGCCCACCGGCGCGTCCGAAGTCTCTGCCCCGGACTCGACCGTCGGTCCGCCGACAAGCTTGATCGCAGAACCCGCGATGCCGACAGTCACGGCGATCGCAAAGCCGAGGACCGTGACCTTCGGGCTGACGTGGCGTGCCAGCGTGATCCCGGCACCCACAACCGGCAATGACAGACCGGCGTAAGCGGACAGAAACACTCCCGCCAGCGACTCGGCGATTCGGTCGGGCGGCGAGATCCTCAAAACGGTCCCAACCGCCGCTTTGAAGATCGCGCCTCCTCCCCCACCGATCGGGACACCTCCGAAGATGAACAGACCCAAGGACGGCCGGTGTAGCCACACCGCCAGGACCGCGGCTCCAAGACCGACGACCATCGCGCCCATACCCGCCTCGAACACGCGGGCGACCGGCCAACTCGCCGTTAGAACCTGTGCGACAACACTGCCTGCGAACATCGCCCCGATGACACCTCCCGCAAGAGCGAGCGAGGGGTGCTGAAGCGTTACGGCCAGAAACAACCCGGCAAGCCCAACGAACAAACCGACCGCGGCAAAGGCCATGAACGTGCTGAGAGCCGCAGAGAAGAACCGGCTCCTCTCGTCGCTTGGCACCGACCGACGCTGCGGGCGATAGCGCGGGCGTGGCTGGGGACCGTCCTGGGTCTCCGGGCGACGGCGACGCCGATCGCGCCAAGCACAAGCGCCACGAGGAAGACGAGATAGGGAACCGTGAGCGGATGAGCTACCCATTGGGCAAGTACTCCTGCGGCCAGCGCGCCGACTCCGAGCCCCCCGACGTTGATGGCCGTCGTGATGAGTTGCGCGCGGCCCCGGCTCGCTTGAGGTCGACCAACCGCGCCCAGTTCTGTCATGGGGCGGTTGCAGCCGACAGCACAATCCCGACCGGGACTCTCCGTCGATCAGTCGCGCCACGAGCAAGCTCCCAGGCTCTTCGAAGGGAGGAACACGAGCGCGCTGAGGATCGCGAAGCCAACCGATGGGAGGAGCAGACGCCGGCGCCCATACCAGTCGCACAGATGACCCGCGAGCAGCAACGCGCCAACGCCGCCACGGCGTACACCGCGTATATGACGGTCACGGTGAACAGCGAGAAGTGATCACGGGCGCGGTACAGGCCATAGAGCGGGCTCGGGACGGTCGAGAATGCCATCAGGGCGAGAAACACGGACGCCACCACCCAGAAGGCTCGCCGGTGGCGTCGGCTACCCGGTGCAGGAGACGCGTGCCCAATGAGCTCATTCGTTCGTTCGGTGCCGTCCCGCCACCGCAGCCAATCCAGGTAGTCGCGGCACGCGTCATCGTCCGGGAACCACGCCACAAGCTCATCGTAGGACCCCGGATAATGCCTGCTTGCGGACGGAAACACCGGACAATCCTACCTGATTTAGATAGAGATCCCCTTTGGGCGATAACTCCCGGACGGGGTAGTCGCCGAGGCGGGGCATGATGTGGTTGACCCAAGCGAGCTTGTAGAAGTCGCGGGTCGACTTCGCGAGGTTCGGGACGGCGTGCAGGCGCCAGTAGACCTCGACGAGTTCGCGCAGGGCGATGTCGTCGGGGATCGCT
>JBKQIR010000085.1:0-178246 GCA_052148275.1 Solirubrobacteraceae bacterium | reverse complement strand
GCGGTCGAGGCGGTCGAGGCGGTCGAGGCGGTCGAGGCGGTCGAGGCGGTCGAGGCGGTCGAGGCGGTCGAGGCGGTCGAGGCGGTCGAGGCGGTCGAGGCGGTCGAGGCGGTCGAGGCGGTCGGTGAGCGCGCCGCCGGCGAGCAGGAAGATGACGGTTGGGAGGGTCCAGGCGACGCCGACGAGCGAGAGCGTGGCAGCGGTGTTGGAGATCGCGAGCGCCTGCCAGGCGATCGCGACGAGATAGATGCCGTCGCCGATCAGCGAGATGGTCATCGCGCCCCAGAGCAGCGCGGCCTGTCGATCCCGCAACGGCGCCAGGACTCCGGCGGGCAAGCTGCCGGCTGCGATCTGTCGTGCGGTCACGGTCGTGGCGCAGGCCTCGTGGCGGGCGTTGCGTGGGTGCTGGGCATGAGGAAAACCGAAGGTAGGGAGGTCGGTGACGGTCGCACGCGGGCGCTGGCCACCGGGCAATATCGGCGCTGTGTCGTGAAACCCGAGCGCCGGCACGGTGTTGCGGCCGGGCAGCCCGCGGGCCGCCCGGCCTGCGGGCGGCGCTCTGGTGGGCTGGCGGCAACGCTCAACCTGTTGGACGGCTGCAAACCTGCGATCCTCGGTTTTCGCTCGTTCAAACCGCGTGCCCGAGCTCCCTCTCTTTGAAGGTGGCTGTGGTCTCGCCACGCCATGCCATGAACACCTGGTCGTTGGCACGAATGGTGGTCTGCGCGAACGCGGTGCGGTAGGTGTGCAGCGTGTTGAGGTCGAACACGAACACGCCGCGTGGCGCGAGCGCCGAGGCGACGCCGACGAACGTGTCCTGCAGCTCCTGCTCGCTCAGCAGGTAGTTGATCGCGTCGTCGAGGCACAGCACGAGGTCGAAGCGCCCGAGCGGCGGTAGCCGGCGCATGTCGGCGACGGCGAACCGATCGGCGTGCACGGGGAACTTGCGACGGGCGCACTCGATCATGCCCGCCGAGATGTCACGCCCCACGACGTCGTAGCCGCGTGCGATCAACGGTTCGGTGCTGGTGCCGGTTCCGCACGCGAGATCCAGCGCGCGGGTTCCGTGGAGGCCGAGCGCCACGGCGCGCCGGTGGATCGCAGTGATCCATGGCTCGTAGGCGTAGCCGGCGGTGAATTCGTCATAGTGCGGCGCCAGGGTGTCGTAGGCGCTCGCGGTCTGCTCCTGCTCGGCGATCGAGGTCATCGATAAGAGATGACCGTCGAGCGCTCAGGAATGTTTCAGCCGCGCGAAAATTTATGAGCAGTGGGCGCGATGGGCGGTGGGGCGCTCGGGGACCCCGCCGAGCACTGGGACTGGCTCGTGATTCGCAAGCGATCTGTCTCGGAGGCCACGCGGATCCTCCGCGATGGTGATGACGCGGAAGAGGTCGCGCAGGAAGCTCTCGCTCGTGCGTGGCGCAGCCGCCGTGCGTGCCGCACCCCGGAGGCGCCGCTTGCGTGGTGCCTGCAGATCACGCGCAACGAAGCGCTGCGGCTGATCGCACAACGCCGAGGGCACGCGGCGGGCGTGCTGCTCGAGGACGAGGACGCGATCACAGACCCGCTCGCCCAGTGCGCGACGCAGGACGTTCAGATCAAGGTCGACGTTGCTCGAGCGCTCAAGGAGCTCGATCCTGACGAGCGTCTGCTGATCACTCTACGATACGAGCTCGACTGGTCGCACAAGGAGATCGCTCAGCATCTGCAGATCACCGAATCGACCACCCGCGTCCGGCTGCACCGGGCGCACAAACGCCTGAGCACCGCGCTCGCGGAGACCCTATGAAGCCATATCAGGACATCACCGATCCTGCGCTCGCCAAGGCGCTTGCGCACCCGCTGCGCACCCGGATCCTCGCCGCGCTCGAGGATCGGATTGCGAGCCCAAGCGAGCTCGCCGCCGACCTCGATGTCTCGCTTGGAGTCATGAGCTACCATGTCCGCCGGCTCGAGGCGCTCGGGCTCGTCAAGCTCGTCAAACGCACACCACGCCGGGGAGCGGTCGAGCACTACTACAAGGCCACCGCACGCCCGCGAATCACAAACGCCGGATGGGGGGCAACGCCCGGGGTCGTCAAGGAAGCGATGATCGCGGCGTCGGTCCAGCAACTGGGGCACTACATCGGCGACGCGGTCGCCGCGGGCGGCTTTGACCAGCCCGAGTCGCACCTGACACGCAGCCCCGTGATCGTGGACGCCCAAGGCTGGCGAGAGCTGGCCGGCGAGCTCGACGCGCTGCTAGAGCGCATCCAGCAGATCGAAGCCGCCAGTAAGAAGCGCCTCAAACCCGTCGATCACGTCGATGAACAGCAGGCGACGGTCGTCCTGATGCTGTTCAACTCACCGGCCGACCAGCCCGCCATCACCAAACCCAAAGCACGTGGACGCGGGAACCGGACCGCCACGAAAGTGACCCGAGCCGCGGATCTCCCGCCGTCGCTGGCCTGATCGCGGTCCCGCTGCAGCAGATGCGCGCGGCGATGAGCCGCGTGCGCCGAGGCTCGCAGCGCCGGAGCGAGATCGACGCGGTCTGCCGATCTATTTGCGCGATGAAGCCGGCTCGGCGCGCGCGATGGATGCGGTGAATTACTGAGCGCTTCGAGGACGCTCGGCGGATGCCGGCTGCGCGTGGCGAGGGGACACTTGCCGCCACGGACAGTTTGGGGGATGGACTTGAGCGATAAAGGCAAGCCGATTGATGCATTTGGCCGATTGAGCGTAGAAGTGAACGCCGGATGGCTCGGGATGCCGACAGTCGTGGGGGCGACGTTCCTCGTGTGCGGGGCTTGGCTGGTCGTGAACGAGGTTCGGATCGTCGCACTCGCGGGCACGTCGCTCGGGGTGCTGGGCTTCCGCGGGGTGCACGAGCTCGTGCTGCTGGCTTCGGGTGCGATGTGTCTGACGCGTGCGTACGTGAGGCGCGAGCAGCGAGTCGCGTGGGCGTTGATCGGCTTGGGAATTCTCTCGTGGGCGTTCGGCGAGCTCTACTACACGGCGGTGCTGTGGACGCTGTCCAAGCCCCCGATGCCCTCGCCGGCGGACGGTGGCTATCTGCTGTTCTATCCCCTGTGCCTGGCCGGCCTGGCGCTGCTGGTGCGAGCACGCGTCGGTGGTCTGCGGGCAGAGCTGGTGGCGGACGGCCTGACGATGGCGCTATCGGTTGGCGCGCTGAGCGCCGCGATCGTCTTCCAGTACGCCCACAAGACTCACGCCCGCACCTGCGCCGGCCGCCAGGCCCGGGACACGCGGATTCCCGAGGCGTTGTGAGAGCGACTGCTCGTGCGTCAAGTAGTCAGCGCGGCTAGTAGCTGCCTTCGCGGCTCATCACTGTACAGAGCGCAAGTAGACCGTCTTGGTGGTCGTGAAGAACTGGCGTGCAGCCTTGCCCTGCTCGCGGCTCATGCTGCTCGATCCCTTGATGCCGCCGAATGGGACGTGTGGCTCGACGCCTGCGGTCTCGCGGTTGACGTGCACGATCCCGGACTGGGTCTCCCGGATGAACCGCATCGCCTTGGCGATGTCGCTCGTGAATACCGCCGAGGAGAGCCCGAACGCGGTGTCGTTGGCGGCTCGCAGGGCTGCATCAAAGTCCTCGACGACCTCGACCACGAGCACCGGTCCGAAGATCTCCTCGCGCACGAGGCGGCTATCGGGGCTGACCGCGCCCAGGACGGTGAGCGGGGCGAAGCAGCCTCCCGGCGCCGGCTGACGGTCGGCGAGGAACTCCGCGCCTTCGCCGCGCGCCAGCTCGAGATAGCCGCTCACGGTCTGCTGCTGGTCCGTCGACGAGAGCGGCCCGACGTCGGTCGCCTCTTCGAATGGGTCCCCGACGACGAGCTTGGCCACCTCCTTGCGCAGCAAGTCGACGAACGCGTCGGCCACCGGGCGCTCGACGTACACGCGGCTGGTGGCGGTGCAGCGCTGCCCGGTCGAGAGCATCGCTCCGCGCGTCACCTGCACCGCCGCGTCGCTCAGCTCGGCGTCGGCGAGCACGATCGCGGGGTTCTTGCCACCGAGCTCGAGCTGCACCTTGACATTGCGGTCGGCGACCGCCTGGCGCAGGCGGGTCCCGACGTCGGCCCCGCCGGTGAAGGTCAGCGCCGCCAGCCGCGGATCGCCGCTGAGCGCGGCCGACAGCGCGCGACCGTGCCCGGTGACCAGGTTCAGGATGCCATCGGGAAGCCCACCGGCGGCGAGCGACTCGGTGAGCATCACGGCGCTCCCGGAGGCGGCCTCGGCGGGCTTCCAGACGACGCTGTTGCCGAAGGCGAGCGCCGGCGCGAGCTTCCAGGTGGGGATAGCGAACGGGAAGTTCCACGGCGTGATCGCGCACACGACTCCGAGCGGCTGCTCGACGGTCAGCAGCATCGTGCTGGGGTCGGCGCTCGCGTACGTCTCGCCGATCGGCTGGGTCAGCTCGCCGGCGAAGTAGCGCAGGATCGCCACGCTGCGGAGCACCTCGGCGCGGGCGTCACGGATCGCCTTGCCCATGTCGGCGGTGAGGCGCCGCGCCGCGTCCTGCGCATGCGTCGCGAGGTGATCGGCGGCACTTCGCAGGACCTCCGCGCGCTGCGGCGCGGGCGTCGCCGCCCAACCCGGCTGGGCCGCCGCGGCAGCTGCGTACGCCTGCCGTACGTGAGCCGCGGTCGCCGTCGCGAAGTGGCCCGTGGTCCGCGATAAGTTCGACGGGTCGAACCGTTCAAAGGTCTGATCCGAGCGCCGCCACGCGCCGCCGATGAACAAGGTGTCGCCGTCCGGGCGCGACGGTGCGTGAAGCTCTGCTGTCGTCACGTCTGCATCCTTCCGATCGAGGTCGGGGGTTCGCCCGCGGCGCGTTCGGCGGCGGGCGACGGTGGTGCACCGTGGGGCAGCTCGATCGACAGCGTGACCTTGGTCCCATCCTGGCTCCGCGCCGTCTCGCCGATCCGCTCGAGCACCCGGATCGCGGGGGCATTGGTCGCGAGCACCGGCGCCTCGAACCGAACGATGCGCTCGGCGAGGGCTCGCTCGACGAGCGCCGACAGCAGCGCCGTGCCGACGCCGCGACCTTGCCACTCGTCGATCACGACGAGCGCAGGCTCGGCGACGCCGTCGTCCGTTCTCACATAGCGGGCGACGCCGATGCCCACGCCCGTGCGCTCGTCGATGGCCACGAGCGCCTCATGGCCGTGGTGATCGACCTCGGTGAGGTAGGCCAGGTCGCGCTCGCCGAGCTTGCTCATGGGCACGAAGAAGCGGCGGTAGCGCGACTCGAGGCTCAGCCTCTCCATGCCGCTCGCCAGCGCGGCCTGATCCCCCGGCTCGATCGGACGGATCAGGATCTGTTCACCGCCGCCCATCGTCACGATCATGTATCGATCGTAGACCCCGCAAACGATGCGGGGACGCTCGCGCGCCGCCCGGCGCCGGCCGCGCGTGATCGCCTCGCGCGATGTCATCCTTCGTGCCAATGGGCACGACGAATGACAGGAGAGCGCGATGAGCACACCTCGGGCAGCGATGAGCTCGGCGGGCCGGCGGCCGAGCGCTGACATGTTGGTCGACGTCGACGGGCTGATCGGCGCCTACTACGATCTGCATCCGGATCCGACGGATCCGACTCAGGCGGTCTCGTTCGGCACCTCGGGTCACCGCGGCAGCTCGCTGCACGGGAGCTTCAACGAGGACCACATTCTCGCGGTGAGCGAGGCGATCGCTCGCTACCGCGCCGCCCAGGGCATCACGGGCCCGCTGTTCATCGGCCGCGATACCCACGCGCTGTCCGAGCCCGCGTTCCGCACCGCGGTCGAGGTGCTCGTCGCCCACGGGGTCGCTGTCGCAGTCGACGCCGAGGGCGGATACACGCCGACGCCCGCGATCTCGCATGCGATCCTCACGCACAACGCCAGCGGCAGAGACACCGCGGACGGGATCGTGATCACGCCGTCGCACAACCCACCCGAGGACGGCGGCTTCAAGTACAACCCGCCGCACGGCGGCCCCGCCGACACCGAGGTGACGCGCCAGATCCAGGACGCGGCCAACGCGCTGCTGCGCAGCGCGCTGCGCGGCATCACGCGGGAGCCCTTCGAGCGGGCCCTCACACGAGCGCATCGCCACGACTACCGCTCCGCCTACGTCGGCGAGCTGTCGGCGGTCGTCGACCTCGAGGCGATCGCCCGTTCCGGAATCCGCCTCGGCGTCGACCCCCTCGGGGGCGCTAGCGTCGCGTATTGGGAGGCGATCGGCAGCCGCCACGGGCTCGACCTGGAAGTCGTCAACGACGCCGTCGACCCGACGTTCTCGTTCATGTGCCTCGACCACGACGGCAAGATCCGCATGGACTGCTCCTCTCCAGACGCGATGGCGGGACTGATCGCGCTCAAGGATCGCTTCGACGTCGCGTTCGCCAACGACGCGGACGCCGATCGCCACGGCATCGTCACGCGCAGCGCCGGGCTGCTCAACCCCAACCACTACCTTGCGACGTCGATCTCCTACCTCCTGGGCGGCGCACGCGCTCAGTGGCCGCAGAGCGCCGGCGTCGGTAAGACGATGGTCTCCAGCAGCATCATCGATCGCGTCGTCACCGGCCTCGGGCGTCGCCTCGAGGAGGTCCCCGTCGGGTTCAAATGGTTCGTCTCCGGCCTGCTCTCCGGCAGCCTCGCCTTCGGTGGAGAGGAGAGCGCCGGCGCGAGCTTCCTGCGCCGCGACGGCGGCGCCTGGAGCACCGATAAGGACGGGCTCATCATGTGCCTGCTTGCCGCCGAGATGACCGCCGGCACGGGTAAGGATCCCGGGCAGCTCTACGCCGAGCTCACCGAGCGCTACGGCACGCCGATCTACCGCCGCATCGACGCCTCGGCCACCCCGGAGCAGAAGCGCATCCTTGGAGCGCTGTCCCCGCAGGACGTGAGCGCGGACGAGCTCGCGGGTGAGCCGATCACCCAGGTGCTGACGGCCTCGCCCTCGGGCGCTCCGCTCGGCGGCGTGAAGGTCGTGACCGAGAACGGGTGGTTCGCCGCTCGCCCGTCGGGCACCGAGAACGTCTACAAGCTGTACGCCGAGTCGTTCGGCGGCAGGGAGCAACTCGAGCGGATCATCGCCCAGGCCCAGGAGCTGATCTCTCGTACGCTGCGACGTTGAACGACGCTGCCAGCGCCGCCTCGAGGACGAAAAGCTGCTTATTGGTACTATGGCACGATGTCCCTGATGCTCATCGAAAGCACCGTCAGCGGCGAGGAGGTCGACCTCGTGTTCCTGACCAACAATGGCGTGCGCCTCGTTCGGGGAAGCCGCGACGAGGTCGCCCGTCTGGCGCTGCTGATGCGCCAGACCGCAGTGCTCGCCAACCTGATCGACACCGAGGAATGGCTCGACGAGGTAGCAGTCGGCAAGACGTGCTTCGCGTTCGGGCTCCTGGACGGCCGCCCGCGTGTGCGCATCAGCTCCGTCTGAGCGGACGCGCGTCAGGCACATCGGTTAGCGCCGCACGCTGCTCAAGCAGGCGTGTCGCCTGCCGATCACCGGGGTGTCGTCCCTCGAACTGGAGCCTGCGATGCCAGAGCCGATCCATCTTCTCGTCGTCCGCGCGGCGGGGCTGACGTGGGCGCTCCCGATGGCGTCCGTGGAGCAGACGTTCGATCTGCGCAGCCACAGCGCGCGCCGGGTCGGAACAGCCGAGGTCGTCCGCTTCCGCGGACAGGTTCTCGAGCTCGTCAACGTGGCCGAGCGCCTCGGCTTGACCTCTGATCGCGAGCCGTCCGCCGCGGTCGTGGTCTGGGCATCGGGGCGCAGGCGGGCCTTCGCCGTCGAGGAGCTCGTCGGGCAGCTGGTGATCGACAGGTTGGAGATCCCGAGCCTGGCCATCGGGGACATGGCCAACGGGGTCGTCCTCCACGGCGACGAGGTCGTCCCGATCCTCGAGCCCGGCGCGATCACCGGCGACTGGCAGGTCGCAACCCAGGGCAGCGTCGCGTTCACCGAGATGCAGCAGAGCGCCCTGCGCGAGATCGCCAACATCGGCTCCGGGCACGCGGCGACGGCGCTGTCGCAGCTGCTGGGCCGGCCGGTTGACATCGGCTATGCGGACGCACTGCTCACCGTGCTCGCCGAGGCGATCGACCGCATCGGCGCACCGATGAGCCGGTCTGCGCTCGTCGACACCCCCATCCAGGCCGACGGCGGCACCGTCCTGCTCGTGTTCCCCGACGAGACGGGCGAGCAGCTGTGCCAGCTGCTCGGAACGAGCCTCAACGAGGAGATGGGTCGCACGGCGCTTCAAGAGGTCGGCAACATCCTCGCCACGTCCTATCTCAACGCGATCGTCGAGATGACAGGGATGAAGCTCGAGCCCGAACCGCCGACCGTCGAGATCGACCTGCTGGGCCAGCTCCTCTCCAAGAGCGCCGCCAATGGCGGCAGCCCGAGCGATCCGACTGTCCTGATGCGATCCCAGATGACCGTCGAAGCCTCGACGGCCACATTCTCGTTCCTGTTCGTGCCCCGTATCGGGTCAGTCGAAACGCTGCTCGACCGGCTCGGTGTCGGGCGGCCACAGACCGTCTAAGCCGAAGTTCCCCCGAGGGAACTTCGGTCTAAGCCTAAGGGTCCGCGACCCTCAGCTCTCGGTTCCACGGGGCGTCACAGGGCCGCAGTCGTCTTCTCGTCGGCCCTCCGGGCGACCCCACCACGAGCTCGGGTCAACGGCGTCCCTGACCGACTCCGGTGCTCGGAACCGGGGGCGGCGGCGCGATCTGGGTCGTCGCCCTGTAGATCGAAGCGACGACCGAGAACGCCGGCTTGAGGGCCCCGGCCTGGTCGATCAAGCCCTTCTGGTCCCACGGCGCATCGGGGAACGGGTTGCCGCCATCGTAGTTCGGAAACGTCGCCGCGTCCTGGAGCAGGAAGTAGATCGCGCCCGAGAGATACGGCTTGGACGCGAACACGCCGAGATGGAACGCCGCCGAGTCGGATTGGAACTCGTAGGTCCCCCGCTGCTCCACGGGCCCGTCCGTATTGGCGTCGAACCCGAATTCGGTGACGAACAGGGCCTTTTTCGGGTAGCACGCGTGCAGGCTGTCGAGGAAGGGGCTGAGCGCGTCGCGGTCGTCGGTCGTGCCGCCGCCGGCATCGAACCAGCCGAAGTAGTCGTTGAACCCGATGACCTGTAGCGGCGCGTACGCCGCCTGGCATGGGATCCCGGGCCAGGCCGAGATCGCCATGCCCACCGGCCGCGTCGGATCGAGCCGGTGCGCCAGCGCCACGGCGCTCGCGACATAGGCGGTCTCCGCGGGGCTCGCCGGGGTCGGCAGCTCGTTGGCGATGCTCCAGAGCAGGATCGACGGATGATTCATGTTGACGAGGATGTTGGTCGTCAACATCGCGCGGGCGCTCGCGAGGACCGTCGGCTGCGAGAGCTCGGATGTCGTGACCTGCTGGTCAACCGGGATGTCGGACCAGATCAGGATCCCGTCGCGATCCGCGAGCTCCTCGATCTGCGGGTTGAGTGGGTCCGCTCTGATCACGGTCGCGCCGAGCTCCTTGACCCACTCCACGAGCTGGGCCAGCTGTGGCGGGGTGAGCGCCGCCCCCGTCTGGAGGTTCTGCTCGCGGATCTCGACGCCGCGGAGGTTGAGCAGCCGCCCGTTGAGCTCGAGACCCCCGCCGGGGGTCACGGTGATCGTACGGATGCCGCTGTCGGTGAGGTAGCCACCGAGCGGCCGTCCCAACGCGTCCGAGAGCGTGAGCGTCGCCTGGTAGAGCGCCGGGTGGTCGATCGACCACAGGTCGGGATCGGCGATCTGCACGGACGCCTGCGCCGTCCAGGTCGCGTGCGCGGCGATCCTCGCGCTCCCGAAGTTGAGCTTTGCCCTCCCATAACGGCCCGAGAGCTGTACGTCCTGGACGGACCCGGTGACGTTGCGCACGAGCGCCTGCTCCTTGATCGTGGCCACGCACTGCGGTGATCCCTCGGGCAGGCCGTCGGGACATGAGACCGGCGTCTGGATCTGTACCTGCGAGATGTCGGCACGCTGCACGGCGCGCAGGTAGACCTCGCGCAGGATGCCGCCGAAGTTCCACCAGCCGCCACCGGAGCCGGGGGGTATGTCCGACGGTTGACGCCGGTTGTTGACGCGCACGATCAGCCGGTTGACGCCGGCGTGCACACCGTTCAGGTCGAGCTCAAACGGCAGGTTCTCGCCGACGTTGGCGCCCACGAGCCGCCCGTTGAGCCACACGGTTGCGGTGTAGTCGACTGATTCGAAGCGGATGATCCAGTGGCGATCGACCGGCGGGACGTAGGGCGCAAACGCTCCGGCAGGCACCGTGAAGTCCCTGCGATACCAGCCGACCCAGCCGTTCCAGCTCGTCGTCGAGTAGTCGCCCGCGTTGTAGGCATTCGGCACCGTCACCTCCTCCCAGCCCACCGTCGACGCCACGTCTCGCCACCAGCGCTGCAGCAGCCCGACGTTGTCGTAGTCGGGCCGGTAGAGCCAGGTTCCGCCGAGCAGGTATCGGCCGGTCTGACCGTCGCGATACAGCGCGCCCTTCGTGGGCGGTTGCGCTGTGTAGTTGATGGCGTACGGCGGCGGCGCGTATGGCGGCGCGTACGGTGGCCCCTGGGCATGGGCCGCGGCGGGAGCCTCCAACGTGAACGTCACGGTCAGGGCGAGGACGACGGCGAGGGTGGTGAGACAGACGCCCAGGGCGGTGGCGAGCGCGGCGCGCAGCCGTGCGATCGTGTCGATGCTCACGCGTGCTTCCCCTTGCTGTGCGTCCGGCGACGCTTCGGCTTCGGCTTGGGCTTCGGCTTGATGATGAGAACTCGAGCGACCGTCGTAACGTTGCCGGCGCGATCGATGGCGGTGACCTGCAGCCGGTAGCTGCCGGGCTTCGCGTAGACGTGGTGGTAGGTCGGGCCAGCGATCGTCGCGCGCGAGCCGTCGCCCCAGGAGAGGATCGCCTGCTTGATGCCGACCGCGTCCGCCGGCGGTTCGGGCGGTGGCGCATCGGTGACCCGCACTACGGCGCTCACCGTCGATCCCGCCTGCAGGCGTCCACTCAGCGACAGCGTCAGGGCCGGCGGGATCGTGTCCACCCAGACCTCGGCGGCGTCGGCGGTGCTGGTGAGGCCGACGTCGTTGACCGCGGTGACCTGCCACTTGACGGGGCCCTGGGGCAGCGGGAGCGCGATCGACGTGCCGGTCGTCTGGGCGACGAGGCTCCCGTTCACGCTCACCTCGTAGTGAACCTGTCCCCACGCCTCGCTGGGCGCCGACCACGTGAGCTCCGGCGTCGTTGTGTTGACGTAGCGAAATGAGCTCTCGGGGGAGAACGAGCCCGGACCCACCATCAGCTGCGTGGCGACGATCTGGGTGGAGCTGCCGGTCCCCTGCACCCAGGCGATCGCGACGTCGCCGGCGATGTCGCCGGCGGCCACGAGTCCGTCCGCGGCGTCGGTCGGGCCGAGCGCCGGTGACGAGAGGACCATCTCGGACTCGAGGCTGCCACCTTCGAAGTAGCGCGCGCGGATCTCGGGGATGCCTCCCGGTCCCGGGTCGTGCTGCCACGCGATCAGGCCGGAGTAGTAGTCGGTCACCGCCGTCACGGGATCCGGCGCACTCGCGTTGGCGAGGCTGTCGACGCGCACGACCTGATACGGAACGCCGTTGTTGCCGACCAGGGTCGCGAACACTTCGTTGGAGGTGTCGGTCTCGGCGGTCGCTAGACCGTGGCTGAATTCGCCGATCGCGATCGTCGGGTCGTCGGCGTTCTCGGCCCCCGGCGTGGTGAGCCCGTCGGCTTGGCTGACGGCTCCGTAGGCCGAGACGAGAAGCGGGCGGGCCAGTACCCGTGACTGCTGTTGAAGGCCGTTGGTCAGTGTTTCCTGGAACACGGCGGTGGCGTACGTCGAGTTCCCGCCCGAACCGATGCTGGGATCGCCGGCGGCCACCTCGCTCCAGCCCGAGAGCGATGGGACGTCGACCTGCTGGTAGACGACGCTCGGAGTCGTTCCCCACACGCGTCGCGAGTAGAGGTGACCCCCCTCGCCCCAGATGACGATCGCCACGCCGTCCCCGGCCGCCGCCACCGCGGGGCGACCGCTGCCGGTGCCGGCATCGTCGGCGGGCGTCACGTTGAGCGGCGAGGGCTCCAGCGCCCACGAGCCCTGATGGTAGTAAGCCGCCCGAACGTCGGTGCCGGAGCCGTCGAGGCCGGTGAACGCGAGGTAGGCCTTGCCGAGGTCTGTCATCTGCATCGCCGGATTGCTCGCCCCGTTGAACAGGACGACCGGCGGCGTGAAGGCGCTGGTGGAGCTCGCCACGTCGACGGCGTAGAGCTCGCCGCCGTTGATGAACGCGGTGAGCAGCAAGCCGCCGCGGCCGGCTGCGATCACGGGCTGCGACGACGGTCCCGGCAACCCCGCGTCGACCTGCACGGGCGCCTGGTAGGCGCCGCCGGCCAGGCGGGACACGAAGACGTGCGCCACGCCGGCGACGGCCTTCACGTAGACCAGCCCGCCGGTGCCGTCGCGCGCGACCGCAAGGCCCGACAGGCCCTCGATGTCCGGACTCGGGCCGTCGAGCACGACCGGCGCGGTCAGAGCCGGTGACTGGGCCGGGGCGGCAGCCGCGAGTGACCCCAGCGAGCCGGCGGCGATCAGGGCGAGGACGAGCAGGCGCGCGAGGGCGCGCACGCGGTCAACTCTCAACTGATGTTGTACCGCTTCGAACACTGAACATGAATGTTGCATACGTGGCGCCGTCGTGCTTTGCGTGGGCGCGTAACGAATCGCACAACCGGAGCATGGCCGGCAGCTTCTCGGGTACCGTCCCGCCGACGTGATCTATCTCCTGCTGATCGTTCCGCACCTGCTGCTCATGGCAGGGCTCCTGGCGTTTGCCTACCAGTCCAGCCGCTGGCTTGGGGGAGACGGGCACGACGAGGGTGAAGGCGGAAATGGGGGAGGGCCGCCGACCCCGCCGCGCGCACCCGAACCGGCACCCTCGGGCAATGGCCTGCCGATGCGCGACGCGGCCGCGCCGCGGCGCAGGCTGCGGGTCGGCGAGCGACTGGCGGACCTGCATCCGCGCCGGCCCCGGCGCGCGCACGATCGACAGGACCCGCAGCGGGCGCCGACGCGAACCTGAGCGGCGGTTTCCGCCGCGCCATCGGCGATGCGCTCCGGACGTCCCGCGTGGCGTCTACATCCGACCGTGTCCACGAGGCCATAATGTGCGCCCCCAGGCCCGGTAGCTCAGCGGTAGAGCAGCAGACTCATAATCTGTCGTGCGCAGGTTCGAATCCTGCCCGGGCTATTCCTTCCGTCCGTCCGCCGGACCGTGCCTGGCGCCGCGGTCTGGGGTGCGCTTGCTATACGCTCTGCGCGATGGCGCTGCTGCTTCCCGCAACGATCCTCGGCCAGGGCGTGAGCTCGCTCGGAGTGACGCTTGCGCTCCTGATCACCTTCTTGGTGATCGTCGGGGGTCTTGTCAACGTGCTGGTCCTCTACATCGTCGGCCAGGTCGCGGTTGAGCACAAGCAGAACCAGGAGCGCCGCCAGAAGTACCTGTCCTGACGGCGCCGCGCGACCCTTCGGAGTCGCCGTCCGTCGACGGGCGCCGGCCGTGCGCTTCACTATTCTGGTGATCGCCGCACCGGCTTGAAGGAACGGCGACATCGGGCGTCGAATGAGAGGCTGCCCATGAAGCCAGCCACCAGCCCCACCGCCATCGCCGAGGCGCCGCACGGACACCAAGCTCTGTCCTCCTACATACGCGCCCGGTTCGACGAGTTCTCCCGCTCGCAGAAGGACGTAGCCCAGTACATTGTCGATCATCTCGACGAGGCGGCGTTCCGGACCGCCGAGGAGCTGGCGCGCCGCGCGAGCACCTCGTCGAGCACGGTCGTGCGCTTCTCGCAGGCGCTCGGCTTCGAAGGCTTCCCCGAGCTGCAGCAGGCAGCGCGCGACGAGTACCGCCGCCGACCGGTCGGATCGAGCGAATCGTTCGCCGGCGCGGCACCGCTGTTCTCCCTGGATCACACCGAGCTGGAGTCGGCGCTCGCCGCAGATCACGTCAACGTCGAGGACACCGCCCGCAAGCTCTCCCGCGCGAACGTCGAGGGGGCCGTCGATGCGATCGTCAGCTGCGACAAGGTGCTGATCGCCGGCGCCGACCAGATGGCGTTCTTCGCCAGCTACCTGCGCCACCTGCTGATGCTCCTCGACATCCGCGCCGAGATCGTCGCCAGCCCCTCCCAGGAGGCCCTCGGCCGCCTGAACCGGATCGACGAGCAGACGCTTGTGATCGGGCTCTCGGCCGGCCGCCCGCATCCGCTGATCACGCGAACGATGAAGCTGGCGCGCCACCGCCGGGCGAAGACGATCGCGATCACCGACGCGACCCTGTCGGAGGTCGCAAAGCTCGCGCGGATCCGCCTCTACTACTCCTCGAACACGCCCGCCTTCGTGCGCTCGCACACGGCGTTGCTGTCGCTCATCCAGGCGCTCGCCTACGGCGTCTACTCGCGTGACGCCCAGCAGCACGACGTGCGCATCAAGGCCTTCCGCCTCAAGTAGCAGAAGCGGGCCCGGGCGCGCCTCAGCTGGCCGCACGCCGCGCGACGTACAGCGACTGCAGCGAGCGCCCCACACGCCCGCGCGTGTCGTAGAGCACCGCCTCCGAGAGCCCGACCCCGCCGGCCTGGACGGACATCGTCGCGTCGAGGCAGATCCACTCGCCGACGGGCTCGCGCTCGATGTACAGCGTCAGATCGGGGTTGATGAACACGTACTCGAGCCACGAGAGAGGCGTGGCGATCCCGTTGGGGAAGTCGGATGCCGCCGCCAGCCGCTGCAGTGGCGAGGGCTCCTCGCCGGCTATCAGGGGCACTTGCAGGCGGAACCACGCAGTCGCCGGACCCGGCTCGTAGAAGCTTCCCGAGACGAAGCGGATCTCCATCGCCGTCGTCGGGAACATCTCGACGCCGCCGCTGTCGAAGTCGTTGGGCCGCCCGTGCTCCGGCCCGGGCGGCGGTGGCGGCGGCGCACCCCCGTCCACGTCCGCCGGCGCGACCCGCAGCCCGCGTGCGCGCATCACCGTCGCCCCATCGCCCGCGAGCAGCGAGCTCTCGAGCAGCTGGATGCGCCTTCCGGGCCTCACCAGCTTGGTCAGCGTGCGCAGCTCGCCGAGCGGCACCGGCGCGATGAACTCGAAGGTGACGCGCGCGAGCGCGAGCCCATCATCGGCGACGGCGCGTTCGAGCTCGCGCACGAGGATCGCCGCCGGCGCGCCGCCGTGCTGGGATCCGTGATCCCAGGGTCCGCGCGCCAGGCCGGTGGCCAGGAAGGCGCCCGCTCGTTGCTCGTATACGCCACTCGACACAGCACCGGGACCATACTGCGCGGCTAGAATCAGCGTGAGATGGCAGGCAACTCACAACATCCACGCGACGAAGCGACGTTCCGGGTCAAGGCCGGTCTCGCCGAGATGCTCAAGGGCGGCGTCATCATGGACGTGGTCACGGCCGAGCAGGCGAAGATCGCCGAGAGCGCCGGCGCCTGCGCCGTGATGGCGCTCGAGCGCGTGCCCGCCGACATCCGCCGCGACGGCGGCGTCGCGCGGATGTCCGACCCCGAGATGATCCAGGGCATCCAGGAGTCCGTCACGATCCCGGTGATGGCGAAGGCGCGGATCGGCCACTTCGCCGAGGCGCAGGTGCTCGAGGCGCTCGAGGTCGACTACATCGACGAATCAGAGGTGCTGACGCCCGCCGACGAGGCGAACCACATCGACAAGTGGGCGTTCAAGGTGCCGTTCGTGTGCGGGGCGACAAATCTCGGCGAGGCGGTCCGCCGCATCGGCGAGGGCGCCGCGATGATCCGCTCCAAGGGCGAGGCCGGTACCGGCGACATCGTCGAGGCCGTCCGCCACCTGCGCAGGATCAACGGCGAGATCCGCCGGCTGACGATGCTCGATGTGAGCGAGCTGCCGAGCGCCGCCAAGGGGCTCGGCGCTCCACTCGAGATCCTGCGCCGCGTCGCCTCCGACGGGCGCCTGCCGGTCGTTCTGTTCTGCGCCGGCGGAATCGCGACGCCCGCGGACGCCTCGCTCGTGATGCAGCTCGGCGCCGAGGGCGTGTTCGTCGGGTCGGGCATCTTCAAGTCCGAGGACCCCGAGCGACGCGCGCGCGCGATCGTCGACGCGACCACCAACTACGCGGATCCTGCGCGCGTCGCCGCCGCCTCGAAGGGGCTCGGGCGGGCGATGGACAGCCTCGAGTCATCCAAGCTCGAATCAGAGCAACTGCTCTCGCCGCGCGGCTGGTAGGCGTGGACGCGCCGCTGGTGGGCATCCTCGCCCTCCAGGGCGGCTTCGAGGCGCACGCAGCGATCCTCGAGAAGCTCGGCGCCCGCCCGCGGCAGGTGCGCACGACCGGCGACCTCGAGGGCCTCGATGCGCTCATCCTGCCGGGCGGGGAGTCGACCTCGATCACGCTCGCGATCGAACGCGAGCAGCTCGCCGACCCGCTCCGCGCACTTGTGAGAAGCGGTGTGCCGGTGCTCGGAACGTGCGCCGGCATGATCCTGCTCGACCGCGACCATCTCGGGGTCCTCGACGTGCTCGCCGAGCGCAACGCCTTCGGCCGCCAGCTGCGCTCGTTCGAAACCGACCTGGAGATCGACGGCGTCGCGGGCGGCCCGGTCCGCGCTGTGTTCATCCGCGCGCCGTGGGTCGCCGAGCACGGCGACGGCGTGCAGGTGCTCGCGGTCCTCGACGGACACCCGGTTGCAGTACGTAACGGGACGATCGTCGCGCTCGCGTTCCATCCGGAGCTGTCCGGCGAGACGCGCCTGCATCGGATGCTGCTCGACCTGGTGGCGCGGCGCGTCGAGCGCTGATCCGAGCCGCGACGCGAAAGCCTCGATATCCGCGGTTAACTCGTCGAGAGGCTGACCTCAGATCGCGAGCCCGTGGCGCATCGTGTTCTCGGTCACAACGCGCGGCTCCACGAACGACAGCAGGTAGTCGGGACCGCCGGCCTTCGTTCCGTTCCCCGACAGGCGGTTACCGCCGAACGGCTGGCGCCCGACGATCGCGCCGGTGATCCCGCGGTTGACGTACAGGTTGCCGACCGGCGTGCGCTCGCGCACGTAGCGGACCGTGCCCGGATCGCGCGCGAACAGACCGCCGGTGAGCGCGAACGGGAGCGAATCGACGATCTCGCACCCGTGGGCCACGTCGCGGATCCGCTCCACCGCCAGCAGCGGTCCGAAGATCTCCTCGCGCAGCACGGGTGAGGAGTCGGGCAGGTCCGCGACCACGATCGGCTCCACGAACCAGCCATCCCCTCCCGGCGGCGCCACCCGCGCGATCACGCGCCCGTGTGCCTCGGCCTGCTCGCCGTAGCTTCGCAGCCGGTCCTGGGCGGCCCGTTCGATCAGCGGCGGCACCTGCGTCGACAGCTCGCGCGCCTGACCGACGACGAGCACGCTCGCGGCGCCCCCAAGGCGGTCGAGCAGGGGCTCGGCGAGCTCGTCGCAGACGAGCACCCGCGACGCCGCCGAGCACTTCTGGCCGCCGTAGGCGAATGCCGAGGACACGATCGCCGGCACCGCCTCGTCGAGGTCGGCGTCGGCGGCCACGATCACGCAGTTCTTGCCGCCGAGCTCGGCGATGACGCGCTTGATGTGGTGCTGGTCGGGCGGGACCTCTGCGGCGGCGCGCACGATCTCGAGTCCGACCGGCTGCGAGCCGGTGAACGCGATCGTGTGCACGCCGGGATGTCGCACGAGCGCGGCGCCGATGTCGCCCTCGCCGGGCAGCAGCGACAGCGCGCCGCGCGGCAGCCCGCCCGCGAGGAGGGCCTGAACGATCGCGTGTGCGCACGCGGGCGACTGCTCCGCCGGCTTCAGCACGACCGTGTTGCCGGTGGCGAGCGCGGCGGCGGTCATGCCGCAGGGAATCGCGATCGGGAAGTTCCAGGGGGATATGACGGCGGCGACGCCGCGCGCGACGTACCGGAGCTCGCTGTGCTCGCCGGGAACCTGCAGCACCGGCCTCGGTGCCTCGAGCTCGATCGCTGCGCGCGCGTAGTACTCGAGGAAGTCGATCGCCTCGCACACGTCGGCGTCCGCCTCGACCCACGGCTTGGCACACTCATGGACCTCGAGCGCGGCCAGCTCCAGGCGGCGGCTGCGCATCCACGCGGCCGCGCGGACGAGCACAGCGGCGCGCTGCTCAGCGGGCGTCAGGGACCAGTCGCCCCTCGCATGGGCGGCGACGGCGACGGCCGAGTCGACGTCGGCTTGGGAGGCGACGGTCGCCCGCGCGACGAGGCGCTGCGGCTCCCCGGGGTCGGTGGAGAGCAGCTCTGCGGCGGCGGCGGTGCGCCGCTCACCGGCGATCAGCACCGGCACGTGGAGCGGCAGGCGCGCATCGAGCGCCGTGAGCGCGTCGAGCAGGGACGCGCGAATCGGCGCGCGGCGCAACTCGAGCATCGGCTCGTTGGCGAACTGCGGCAGGACGCTCACGGTGCCGCCAGCAGGCGGTCGAGTGCGACCCCCTGAGCTTGTGCCTTGAGGAAGCTGTCGTTGCTCGTGTTCTCGAGTAGGCGCCGCACGAGGTAAGCCATCCCGGCGACGAGGTTGCCCACCGGACAGTAGGTGCGCACGCGCATGCCGAGCGACGCGAGCGCGTCCTGCAGCTCGTCCCCGAGCCCGCGCAGCACCTGGATCTCGAGGTCACGGTCGGCGCCGCCGCCGGCGCGATTGCACGCGATCGCGTGGGCCACCGAGCGGAGGTTGTGCGAGGCGATCGCCACCCGTACCGACGGTCGCGCCGCCAGCAGGCGGCGCGTGAGCTCCTCGAAGTTGCGGTCACAGTCGGCCTTGCTCTCGTACACCGGCGTGCGCCAGCCGTGCTGCTGGGCCTGCACGAGCTCGTGGTCCCAGTAGGCACCCTTCACGAGCCGCACCACGAGCGGCGGCCGCCGGCTCGCCTGTCGGGCGAACGCCAGCACCTCGTCGAGCTGCTCGGCCGAGTCGCGCAGGTAGGCCTGGATGACGAGCCCGGCAGAGGGCCCGTCGGCGACCTCGGGGTCGGAGAGCAGCTCGAGCACGAGCGAGAGCACCGCCTCGCGTGAGTCGAGCGACTCCATGTCGATGTGGATGTGCGCGCCGGTCTCACGCGCGGCGCGCAGCAGTGGCAGCAGCCGTCGGCCCGCGTCCTCGCGGCCGAGCTCCGGTGAGTCGGGGCGCATCAGCGGCGTCAGCGCCGACACCTTGACCGAGACGTTGGCGCGTGGCAGCGCGCCGATCCCATCGTGCTCGAGTGCTGCGCGGGCCGGCCAGCCCGCCGAGATCGCGGTCAGCTCCCGCAGCGCCTGCTCGCAGCGTCGCGCGTAGCTGTCGGCCTCCGCTGCGGTCACGGTCGCCTCTCCGAGCAGGTCGACCGTGGCGGCGACGCCGCGCTCCCACAGCCCACTGAGGACGCCGGCGGCGGACTGCAGATCCTCGCCGACGATGAAGCGGTGGGCCATGTGCCGTACGCCCGCCGAGGCGGCGCGACCGAGCGCGACCCGCCCCATCTTCGTGTGCGCGAGGCGTACCGCCGCTGAGACGGTGGGCGGCGCCTCGTCGACCTCCTCCAGAAAGCCGACCAGGTGCCGCGCGAGATCATCGAGCGAATGGCATGCCGGCGCGACGTCGACGAAGCGGAACAGCGCCGCCTTGAGCTCCTCGTCCGATGCCGCCAACTCCATCGCGCGCGCGTCGAGGGCACGCAGCGGGTGCCGTGCGGCGGACGGGAACGCGGCGGCGATCTCGCGGCCGACCCGGTTGGTCAGCTCCTCGAGCGCGCCGCCGCGCAGCTCCCGATCGTCCATGCATGTACCGTAACTCGTCCCAGGAAGGAGTCGCGTCCCTCTTGCGCGAACAGCACCGCATGAAGCCAGTCCGCATCGCGACCACCGCCCTCCTGCTCGCCCTCTGCGCGGCCGGCTGTGGCGGCTCGAGCACCGTCACGTCGGTCAGAATCGTCCCCGGAACGCAATCGTCGAGCGCGACGAGCGCCGCCACTGCGACCTCGAGCGGCGGGCCGACGGTCACCTCGATCGCGACGAGCTCGAGCTCGAGCGCCGTCGCCGCCTCCGGTCCGGCGTGCACGGCGGCTGACCTGGCGCTGTCGTTCGAGAGCACCAACGGCGCCGTCGGCACGCTCGTCGCCACCTTCGAGCTGCGCAACACGAGCGCCGGCCCTTGTCACACGTACGGCTGGCCCGGTGTGCTGTTCCTCGACAAGGATGGTGGGTCGCTGCCCACCCAGGCCACGCGGACCACCCACGACGTGCTCGGCGCCACGCCCGCCACGGCGATCGTGCTCCAGCCCGGCCAGATCGCGAGCTTCAGGATCGCCGCCCAGAGCAATCCCACGGGCACGGGCTGCACGACCGCCGGCGGGTTGCAGGCGATCCCGCCCGACGACACCGCGACGCTGCGCACGGCGATTCCCGGCGGCTTCTACGAGTGCATCGCGGCGACGCTCACGCCGCTCATCGCGGGCAACGGCCTCCCGCCCGGTACATGAGCGCCGAGCACGCCACGGATGCGGTCGTCTCGATCGATCTGGAAGCATGCGTGCGGTCGCCGAGTTCGTCACCACCGAGAAGACCCTACGGCTCGTCGACCGCCTCGGGGTCGACTATGCGCAGGGCTACCACATTGCGCACCCGGCACCGGTCGCCGAGCTCCTGAGCGCCTCAAACATGGACAGAGAGCCGTCGTAGCGCTCGGCGACCGACCCCTCGGCGATCAGCAGGTCGAGATGCCCGAGCACCTCCGAGAGCGTCAGGAAGGTCTGCGTGAGCGCCGCGCCGCCCCACATCTCGATCGCCAGCGCGTGCGCGCTGAGCGGTCCCGAGGCGAGTAGCCGAACGATTCTCCGCGCGCGCCGCCGGTGCAGCCGCATGCGTTCTTCGATCAGGGCCACGTGATCGTGGATCGGCTCGCCGTGTCCGGAGAGCACGACCTCGGCCGGCAGCTGCGCGGTCGCCCGCAGCGAGTCGATGTAGTGCACCAGCGAGGGCAGGCGGCCGCGGCCGGCCTCGCCGATCGGCGCGCGGGCGATCAGCGGGTTGGAGGACACGCGCGAGAGCAAGTGGTCGCCGGCGAGCAGGATGCGGCGCTCCGCGTCCCAGAACACGAGGTCCGACGGGCTGTGTCCGGGGCGATGGAGCACCTCGAGCGCGCGGTCGCGCAGCTCGAGGCGGTCTCCGTCGACGAGCGGGCGCGTGACCCGTGCGCGGGAGCCATAGGGCCGGTAGGCGCCGCCGACGACGCCGAGCACGACCGCCACGTCGTCGGGCACGCCGTGGCGGAGCAGCAGCTCGCCCAGCCAGGCGTCGTCCTGAGCGGCGAGGCGCGGGTACTCCGCGAGCCACTGGCCCAGTGGCCCGTACGCCGCCACCTCAGCACCGGAGCGCGCCACGAGGATCTCCAGCAGCCCGAGGTGGTCGACGTGCTGGTGGGTGACGATGATCAGCGCGAGGTCCTCGATTGCGCGCCCGCGGGCGCGCAATCCGCGCTCCATCGCGTCCAGGGCCGTGCCGGTGTTCGGCCCGGTGTCGATCAGGGTCAGCGGGTCGTCCTCGATCAGGTAGCAGTTGACCGGCCCGACCGGGAACGGCGTCGGGATCACGAGACGGTGGATCCCGGCGCAGGACGCCGGCCCACAGGCCGGCGGCTCGATCGGGCCGGGCCCCTGTCCGGCAGCCCCGATGCTCCCCGAGGACGTCACCCGCGGATCAGCCCGAGCACCTCGTCACGGCGGCGCTCCATGTCCGCCGCCGAGTTCATCGACTCCAGGCAGAGCCGCAGCAGCGGCTCGGTGTTGGAGGGACGCACGTTGAAGTGCCAGTCGTCGTAGTCGACCGAGATGCCGTCGAGCGTGAGCTGGCGCGCATCCGCGTAGCGCGCCGCGATCTCGGCCATCTTCGCGGCCTGATCGTGCACCTCGGAGTTGATCTCGCCGGAGATGAAGTAGCGGGAGCGGTACGGCGCGAGCAGCTCGGACAGCGTCGCGCCGGTGCGCGAGAGCAGCTCCAGGATGAGCAGCGCCGGGATCGTGCCGGAGTCGGCACAGTAGAAGTCGCGGAAGTAGTAGTGGCCTGAGACCTCGCCGCCGAACACCCCCCCCTCCTCGCGCATGCGGGTCTTGAAGAACGCGTGGCCGACGCGGTTCATGAGCGGGTCTCCGCCGGCGCGCGTGACCGTGTCGGGGACGGCACGGCTCGCGCGGACGTCGTAGAGGATCGATGCGCCCGGATGCCTGCGCAGCATCGAGTCTGCGAGCAGGGCGGTGAGGAAGTCGCCGTCGACGAACGCGCCGGCGTCGTCGATGAAGAAGCAGCGGTCGGCGTCGCCGTCCCACGCGATCCCGAGATCCGCCCCGAGGCGCGCCACCTCGCCCATGATGAACGCGCGGTTCTCGGGCAGCAGCGGGTTGGGCTCGTGGTCGGGGAAGTTGCCGTCCGGGGTCCAGTAGGCCGTCTCGAGGCGCAGGCCGAGCCGCTCCAGCAGCGGGCCGACCATCGGCCCCGCCATCCCGTTGCCGCCGTCGAGCACGACGTGCAGCGGCCTGATCGCCCCGGCGTCGATGAAGCGCAGCGCGGCGGCGTGGAACTCGTCGTAGACCTCGACGTGCTCGAGCGTCCCACCGCCGGGAGGCTCGCCGAGGCCTGCGAGGATCTCCGCCCTGACGTCGCCGATGCCGGCGTCGCCCGAGAGGGCGATCGCGCCCCGCTTGACGAGCTTCGCGCCCGTGTACGGCTTCGGGTTGTGCGAGGCGGTGCACATCAGCCCGCCGTCGAGCTCGCGCGAGCCGACGAGGTAGTAGAGCATCTCCGTGCCCACCATCCCGGCGTCAAGCACGGTCGCGCCCTCCTGCAGCATCCCGTCGGCGTAGGCTCCGGCCATCTCGGGCGCGGTCAGGCGCATGTCGCGCCCCAGGCCGAGCCGCAGCTTCCCGGGCGGCCTGCCCTCGAGCGCGGCGATGACTCGCGCAAACGCTCGTCCGATCAGGACGGCGGCGGCGGCATCGAGCTCGCTGCCGTGAAGGCCGCGGATGTCGTAGGCCTTGAAGATGCTCTCGTTGATGGTGTCCATGCAGCGGCGGATGCTACCCGCCCGCGGGTGCGGCGACGTCGGGTCCCGCCGGAGCCAGCTCGACGTGATCTCTAGACTTGGCGCCATGTCCGGACACTCCAAGTGGCACTCGATCAAGCACAAGAAGGCGATCGTCGACGCACGACGCGGCCAGCACTTCACCAAGCTCGCGCGCGCGATCACAGTCGCCGCACGGGAGGGGGGAGGCGATCCGGAGGGCAACCCGTCGCTGGCGCTCGCGATCCAGAAGGCGCGCGACGCCTCGATGCCGAAGGACAACATCGAGCGCGCGGTCCAGAAGGGGACCGGCGAGGGCGTCGACGCCGATCAGTTCGAGACGGTGCTCTACGAGGCATACGCTCCCGGTGGCGTGGCGCTGCTGATCGAGGCCCTCACCGACAATCGCAACCGCACGGGAGCCGACGTCCGCCACCTGCTGGGCAAGCACGGCGGCAGCCTCGGCACGCCCGGCTCGGTGTCCTACCTGTTCGACAAGCGCGGCGTGATCATCGTCGACGCCTCGCGCTACAGCGAGGACGACGTGCTCGTTGCGGTCGACGCCGGCGCGCTCGACATCGCGCTCGACGACGACGTGCTTGAGATCGTCACCGAGCCGGCCGACTTTGCCAAGGTCCGCACCGCGCTCGTGGAGGCCGGCGTTGAGATCGAGAGCGCCGACATCGAGCAGCGTCCCAGCACGCGCGTCACCGTCCAGGAGGAGGACGCCGGCAGGCTGATGCGGCTGATCGACGCCCTCGAGGAGTCCGACGACGTCGGCGCCGTGCACGCCAACTTCGACGTCGACGCCGACGTCCTGGAGCGGATCGCCGGCTGACGCCAGACGGCGCGATCTCTCCCCGCCCGCTACCCTCTCGCCCTCGATGCCCAGGAAACTGCTCGCAACCATCGCCGCGCTCGCCGCCGGGGCCGGCGTCGCCGCCTGTGGAAGCTCCACGGCCCCCGGTGTCCAGCTCGCACCGCAGGGCGGACCGACCGCCGCGGTCGTCACATCGACCTCGACCACGACCACGAAGACGACGCCCACCCCGACCTCGGGGCCGCTGTCGACGGAGCCGACCGTCGCCGTCCCCTCGACGCCGCCGCCGACGCACCTGATCGTCAAGGACCTGATCGTCGGGACCGGCCCCGCCGTGAAGGACGGCAGCGAGGTCACCGTGAACTACGTCGGCGTGCTCTACAAGACGGGCAAGGTGTTCGACGCCTCGTGGAAGCGCCATCAGACCTTCGGGCCGTTCCAGGTCGGGACCGGCTCGGTGATCAAGGGATGGGACCAGGGCCTGATCGGCATGCGCGTCGGAGGCCGCCGTGAGCTGATCATTCCGCCGAGCCTGGCCTACGGAGCGGCCGGCCAGCCGCCCACGATTCCCGCCAACTCGACGCTGATCTTCGTGGTCGACCTGCTCGCCGTCAGCTGAGCGGGCGTTCGTGTTCGTCGTGTGTCCAACGTCCGTACAGCTCGTTAACGTCGGGGACCGCCCATGCTCTCGATCCTGATGCCGGTCTACAACGAGCGCGAGCGCGTCGAGCGCGCGATCGCCGACGTCCTCGCGACCGAGCTGCCGGACGAGTTCGAGCTGGTCGTCGTCAACGACGGCTCCACCGACGGCACGAGCGAGATCCTCCGCTCCGGGGGGTGGGACGCGCGCGTGCGCCTGATCGAGCACGAGGTCAACCAGGGCAAGGGCGCCGCGATCCAGACCGCCCTTGCGCACGCGCAGGGCGACTACTCGGCGATCTTCGACGCGGACCTCGAGTACGACCCCAACGACCTGGGCAGGCTGATGCCCCCACTGCTCGACGGCCGCGCGAACGCCTGCTTCGGCGTGCGCGCGTTCGACGGTTACACGAGCCACTCGTTCTGGTTCGTACTGGGTAACAAGGGTGTGACGCTTGCCTGCAACGTCCTGTTCAACGTGTACCTGCACGACATCATGACCTGCCACAAGATGATCCGGACCGATCTCTTCCGCAGCCTCCAGCTGCGGTCGGCGGGGTTCGCGATCGAGCCCGAGATCGCCGCACGTCTGGTGCAGAAGGGCGAGCGGATCTTCGAAGTGCCCGTGCATTACCGCGCGCGCTCCACCGAGGAGGGCAAGAAGCTGACCGCCGCCGACGGCTTCAGGGTGGTGCGCACGCTCGTGCAGTGCCGCTTCTCGGCGGCGTGATGGTGGCAGCATGGACGTTCCAGCCGTCCAGCACGCACCCCTGACCGCGACGGGCACGACGGCCCGGGTCGCCGCGGCGCGGCCGCGTGGTCGCCTGCAGCGCCTGACCGACTCGCCGCTGCTGCTGTGGTGGGGCGTGTCGCTCGCCCTCGCGGTGCTGACCGCGATCGTCTGGCCGACGGTGCCGAGCTACGACCCGTTCTCGTGGGTCGTGTGGGGACGTGAGCTGACCGACCCCCATCTCAGCTTCTACGTCGGCAACGGCCCCTCCTGGAAGCCGCTGCCGGTGCTGTTCACCTCCATGTACGGCGTGTTCGGCGGCGCCGCGCCGAAGCTCTGGGTGATCACCGCGCGCACCGGCGGGATCGCCGGCCTGATCGCGGCCTACCGGCTCGCGGCGCTGCTGATCAAGCGCGCCGGGCTGACGCGCACGGCATGCATCGTCGGCGGGCTGTTCGCCGCGCTCGGGATCGTGCTGACGCAGGACTGGGGCTACTACTTCTTCCGCGGCACCTCCGAGGCGCTGCTGATCGGCGTCATCCTCTGGGCGATCGACCGGCTGATCGCCGGCCATCACTGGCAGGCCTACATGCTCGGCGTCGCGGAGGGCCTGATGCGCCCCGAGATCTGGCCGTTCCTGCTCGTCTACGGCGCGTGGCTGTTCTACAAGCACCCCGGGATGCGCGTGTGGGTGGTGCTCGGCCTGATCGCGCAGCCGGTCGGCTGGTTCGTGCCGCCCTGGTACAGCACCGGCGCGCCGTTCATGGCCGCCACGCACGCGGCCGAGTACAACGGCCATCTCGGGGCCAACCCGCTCAAGACCGTGCTCGAGCGCGGCGAGGGGCTCCAGTCGCTGCCGTCGTTCGTGTTCGGGATCGTGGCTGTGGCGCTCGCGCTGTGGCGCGGGCGCGACCGGCTCGTGCTTGGGCTCGGCGGCTTCGTCGTCGCGTGGTGGGTGGTCGTCGTGGCGATGACCGAGGACGGCTATCCGGGCCTCGAGCGTTTCTACCTGCCCGCCGCCGCGGTGACCTGCGTGCTGTCGGGGCTCGGGCTGGTGCGGACGGCGGCGCTCGCCTCCGAGCTGCTTGGAAGCCGCTCGCTCGCGGCCGCCCGCAGCTGGGTGGCGATCGCGGTCGGCGTCGTCCTGCTCGCCGGCTCCTATCACTTCATGAGCCACCGGATCACGCTCGTGCGCCAACAGGAGCCGCTGGCGGCCGCGGCGGTCACCCGCTTCAACGAGCTCGGGGACGCGGTCGCGGCCGTCGGCGGCCGCGGCGCGGTGCTGCCGTGCAGCGCGAGCCTGGTCACGATCAACCACTCGATGCAGCCGATGCTCGCCTGGCAGCTGCACACGACGCTCGAGCGGGTGAAGTCGGTCATCCGGACCCCGGGACTCGCGTTCGTCGGCCCCTGGGACTCGATCGACGGCGCCCCGCCGCCGATTCCGAAGGACCTGAGCGTGCACCGCCTGATCGCGACCGTCAGGTCCTGGCGGATCTACCAGGTGTACCCGCCGGGTCCGCTACCGCGCTGCGTCGGGCACTGACGGGCGGGGATCGAGC
This sequence comes from Solirubrobacteraceae bacterium, assembly GCA_052148275.1. Lineage (GTDB taxonomy): Bacteria > Actinomycetota > Thermoleophilia > Solirubrobacterales > Solirubrobacteraceae > Palsa-465. The sequence goes on along the minus strand of JBKQIR010000085.1, from coordinate 151,349 downwards.
GCTTGCACCGGTCCGGCGGCCTGCGGGCCGCCGGTCCGCAGACGCCGGCTGGGCTTCGGGTGAAGCGACGGGCAGGCGTCCGGGCGCCCGCGGAGAATGTAGGCATGATGATCGTCCTCGGCATCGATCCGGGCACCGCGAGCACCGGGTACGGGGTCGTGCACAGCCACGGCGCGCGGCTGCGCGCGGTCGCGGCGGGCGTGATCTGCACGGCCGCGGGCGTCCCCCTGGAGCGGCGGCTGGCCGACATCCACGAGCGCGTGGGGGCGCTGATCGACGCCCACGAGGCCGACGCGGTCGCGATCGAGGAGCTGTTCTTCGGCGTCAACGTGCGTACCGCGTTCGCGGTCGGGCAGGCACGCGGGGTCGTGCTGCTCGCCGCCGGCCAGCGCGGCGTCCCCTCGCGCTCCTACACGCCCCAGCAGGTGAAGGCGGCCGTCTGCGGCAACGGCCACGCCGGGAAGGATCAGGTCGCGAGGATGGTCGCGCGGCTGCTGGCGCTGCCGGCGCTGCCGACGCCCGATCATGCCGCCGACGCGCTGGCGGTCGCGATCTGCGACCTCAACCGCGCGCCGCTGGCGCGCGCCGTCGAGGCGGCTGGAGCCCCGGCGCCGGCCGTGGAGGCGGCGGGGGCGTGATCGCGCTGCTGTCGGGGACGGTTGCGGTGCGGCGTGCCGACCACGTCGTCATCGACTGCGGCGGCGTCGGCTACCGGCTGTCGGTCTCGGCGGAGACGCTGCGCCAGGTTCCCGCCGTCGGCAACCCTTCGGTGCTGCACACGCATCTGATGGTCCGCGAGGACGCGCTGTCGCTGTACGGGTTCGCGACCGAGGAGGAGCGCGACCTCTTCCTGATGCTGCTGGGCGTGCAGTCGGTCGGGCCGAAGCTCGCGCTCGAGGTGCTCTCCGGCGGCTCCCCGCGCGAGCTGATCGGCGCGCTCGCGGCCGGGGACAGCGCCCGCTTCCAGGCGGTCAAGGGAATCGGCAAGCGCACCGCGGAGCGGATCATCGTCGAGCTGCGCGAGAAGGTGGCGGCGGCCGGCGGAGCCCGCAGCGCCGAGGAGATCACGATCCGACGCGCGGAGGATCCGCTGACGATCGCCCGTGAGGGCCTGATCGGCCTCGGCTACAGCTTGCAGGAGGTCGACCGCCTGCTGGACGGCGTCAACGGCGAGCGGCCGGAGGAGCTGATCGCGGCGGCGCTGAGGTCGGCGCGGCGATGAGCACGACGGCGCGGGCGCATCCTGCGACGGCTGTTGGAGGCGGGCGATGAGCGAGCCGTCGAGCCGGATGCAGACGCCGGTGGCGCTGCCAGAGGACGACCTCGACCGCTCGCTGCGCCCCCGCCGGCTGGAGGACTTCATCGGCCAGGAGGCGCTCAAGGACCAGCTGGCTGTTTCGATCGAGGCGGCCGCGAGCCGCGGCGAGGCGCTCGACCACGTTCTGCTCGCCGGCCCGCCCGGGCTCGGGAAGACCTCGCTGGCGCAGATCGTCGCGCTCGAGCTCGGCGTTCCGTTCATCGCCACCGCGGGCCCGGCGCTCGAGCGTAAGGGCGACATCGCCGCCTTCCTGACGGCGCTCGAGCCACGCTCGGTGTTCTTCGTCGACGAGATCCACCGGCTGCCGCGCGCGCTCGAGGAGACCTTCTACCCGGCGATGGAGGATCGCTGCTTGCCGATCACCGTCGGGCAGGGAGCGGGCGCGCGGGTGGTCACGATCGACCTGCCGCAGTTCACGCTCGTCGGCGCGACCACACGAGCGGGCCTGCTGACGACGCCGCTGCGCGACCGCTTCGGGATCCAGCACCGGCTCGAGCACTATGCGCACGGCGAGCTGGCGCGAATCGTGCGGCGCTCGGCGAGGCTGCTGGAGGTCACGATCGAGGATGGCGGCGCGGTCGCGATCGCGCAGCGCAGCCGCGGCACGCCGCGCGTCGCCAACAGGCTGCTGAAGCGCGTGCGCGACTACGCCGAGGTGCGCGGCAGCGGGATCGTGACCGCCGAGACCGCCGCGGCGGCGCTCGACCTGCTCGAGGTCGACCACGAGGGGCTCGACCGGCTCGACCGCGAGATCCTCCGTGCGATCTGCGAGAAGTTCGCCGGGGGCCCCGTCGGCCTCTCCACGCTGGCGGTCTGTGTCGGCGAGGAGCAGGACACGATCGAGGACGTCTACGAGCCCTACCTGCTGCAGCGTGGCCTGATCGAGCGGACGCCGCGCGGGCGGGCCGCAACGCGCCGCGCGTTCGTGCACCTCGGGCTCGAGCCGCCCGGCCCGCTGTCGCTGCTGTAGCAAATCCTTACGCTTTTCCCCGCTGGCGGGCGCACACGAACCACTATCCTCAGCTGCGATGTCCCAAGAGCGCTACTTCATCTGCCCGCACTGCGGTAACAGGTCGATGGGCACCGACCGCAACGCGGGCTTTCGACGCGTGGCACGCGGCTGCGAGCGCTGCGGCTTCGCGTACCTGTTCGAGCTGCTGGACGACTACTACCCGGCTCCGAACGCCGCCTTCTTCGCCTGCGACCGCGAGGGACGGATCGTCGATTGCGGCCGCGGGTCCTTCGAGCTGACGGGGTTGAAGACGGAAGCGGCGATCGGGCGGCCGGTTGCGCAGGCGCTCCAGCTGGAGTTCCAGGACGGCGTGGACCACGTCAAGACCGCGCTCGAGTGGGAGGTCCGCGTCGCCGGCAAGCCGGTCGCGGTCAACGCCGGCGTCGAGCGCGCCGGCGCCGTCGCCGACCTGTTCCCGGCCTACGACGACGACGAGGGCGGCCTGCTCGTCGTGCTGACGCCGACCAACAACAACCACTAGTCCTCTTGGCACCGCGAAACCTGTTCGCAACGCTTCGGCGGCGATCCCCCTCTAGCATCCACCAGAGCCGATGACCGATCGCCGACGCCACGGACTCGTTCTGCTGCTCGTGTTGGGGCTGATCGCGGTCTCGGCCTTCGTGATCTCCCAGGACAAGACGCTGCTCGGCCTCGACCTGCAGGGCGGCGTCGAGCTCGTCTACAAGGGTGAGCCGACGCCGCAGTCGCAGGTGACGCCGGCGGCGCTCCAGCGCGCGGTGACGGTGATGGAGAACCGCGTCAACCAGCTCGGCGTCGCCGAGCCATCGATCCAGACCTCCGGCGACGGCAAGGACATCACCGTCCAGTTGCCGAACGTGAGCAACACGACGCTGGCCGAGAAGGAGGTCGGCACCACCGCCCAGCTCGCGTTCTACGACTGGGAGGGCAACGCGCTGTTGCCGGGCACGGGGCCGCCCGCGCAGACCGTCTCCAGCCAGCTGCTGGCGGGCGACCAGAATGCCCTGACGATCAGCCAGGGCAGTACCGCCGCCGCGCCGGGCGATGCCGCGGCCGGCGGGATCGCGCTCTACGACGCGGTCAAGCTCGCCTCCGAGCAGCCGCAGATGGTCAGCCACAACAACACGCGTGTCGGCGACGAGTACTACATGTTCGGGGCGCCCGGCAGCGCCGCCTGCGCCGCCGCCGCCAGTGACACGCACACCGTTCCGATCGTCGGCGAGCACTGCCTGCTCGCCGGCCCGGTCGAGGTCCCGAGCACCGACTCATACGAACAGGGGGTGGCGCAGCTCGAGCCGCTGCCCGCCGGCGTGAGCCTCTCAGACGGTGAGGTGCTGATCGTCAAGCCGGGCACGGTCGTGCTCCAGGCGGTGCCGCGCAACTTCAACAGCTGGCCGGCGTTCGGATCGCCGAGCACGAGCTACTTCGTGCTGCGCGACAACGTCGCCCTGATCGGGTCTGACATCACCAACCCCGAGCAGAGCACCGACTCGACGGGCCTGCCGGACGTGACGTTCGGCTTCAGCTCCAAGGGTGCGAACGAGTTCCACAACGTCACCGCGGCGCTCGCCACCCGTGGCCAGACGGACAGCATCGGCCAGGAGCGCCTCAACCAGCACTTCGCGGTCGCGCTCGACAACCAGCTCGTCACCGTCCCGTCGATCGACTTCCACGTCTACCCCGCCGGCATTCCGGGCAACTCCGGGGCGGAGATCACCGGCGGCTTCACGATCACGACCGCGCAGCAGCTCGCCACCGAGCTGCGCCTCGGCGCGCTCCCGATCAAGCTCAAGCTCATCTCGGAGTCGACCGTGTCGGCCACGCTCGGCAAGCAGGCGCTCGACCAGGGCCTGCTCGCCGGTCTCATCGGACTCGCGTTCGTGGCGCTGTTCCTGCTCGTGTTCTACCGCGTGCTCGGCCTGATCGCGATCGCCGGGCTCGCGATCTACGGCATCTACTTCTTCGCGCTCATCAAGCTCATCCCGATCACGATGACGCTCGCCGGGATCGCCGGCCTGATCCTCACGATCGGCGTCGCTGCCGACGCCAACATCGTCATCTTCGAACGCGTCAAAGAGGAGATACGCGCAGGGCGATCGATCCGCCAGGGCATCGTGATCGGCTACCGCAAGGGCCTCACCGCGATCATCGACGCGAACGTCGTCACGATCATGACCGCGTTCATCCTGTTCGTGCTCGCCACCTCGGATGTCAAGGGGTTCGCGTTCACGCTCGGCATCGGCACGTTCGTGTCGCTGTTCACGGCGGTCCTGGCCACCCAGGCGATCCTCACGACGATGGGCAGCTCGCGCATGATCTCCAGCCCATCGATGCTGGGAGCCGGTGGCAAGAAGCGCACCTGGCGCTACGACTTCATGGGTGCCTCCCGCTACTTCTTCACGATGTCCGGCGTGATCCTGCTGATCGGCGCGCTCGCGGTCGGCGGGCGCGGTCTCAACCTCGGCATCGACTTCACCTCGGGCTCGCGGATTCAGGTGGGCCTGCAGCATCCGGCCAGCGTGAACCAGATCAAGGCGGTGATGAGCACCGTCGGCGTCGGCGACGCCACCGTCCAGCGCGACACCGGCTCGACGCTCGGCGAAAACGGCTTCCAGATCTCCTCCAAGTACCTGTCGAGCGCGCAGACGGACGAGATCAAGAGCGAGCTGCAGCAGAAGTTCGGGATCAAGGGCGCGAGCACGAGCCCCAACTTCAACCTCCAGTCCGTCGGGCCGACGTTCGGCAGCCAGGTCGCCGACAGCGCCGTGATCGCGATCATCGCCTCACTGGTCGTCATCTCGATCTATGTCGCGCTGCGGTTCGACTGGAAGTTCGCGGTCCCGACGCTGATCGCGTTGATGCACGACCTGCTCATCACCAGTGGCGTGTACGCGCTGACGGGAAGGGTGGTGACGACCGACACCGTCGCGGCGCTGCTCACCATCCTGGGCTACTCCCTCTACGACACGATCATCGTGTTCGACCGCGTTCGCGAGAACATCCCGCGCATGCCGAGGGCCGCCTTCTCGCAGATCGTCAACCGCTCGATGTCCGAGGTCCTGACCCGGTCCCTGGCGACCACCTCCTGCACGCTGCTGCCGGTGGTCGCGCTGCTCGTGTTCGGCGGCTCGACGCTCAAGGACTTCGCGTTCGCGCTGCTGATCGGCGTCGCGTCCGGCGCCTACTCGTCGATCTTCATCGCCTCGCCGGTGCTGACCCACTGGAAGGAGCGCGAGCCGCACTACCGCAGTCGCCGTGCCCGCATCGTCGAGGACTTCGGCGCGGTGCCCGCGTATGCGGATGGCGGACGCGACATCGAACCGATCGGCGAGCGCCTGCGGTCAACGGGCCGTGTCACGACGCCGCAACCGGACGCCGTCTCGCCGGCGGAGTTCGAGCAGATGAAACGGGAGCTGGGGCTCGACGAGGAGCCGCTCACGCGCCACACCTCCGGCCTCAGCAAGAGGCTCTCGCACACGAGCCTGGAAGAGGATGCGCCGCCGCGCCGGGCGCGTCCGGCCGACGGGCGCAGGAGCACGGGAAGGCCGGCGTCGAGCGGAACGGGCTCTGCCTCGTCGCGTGGCACGGGCGCGCCGCCCTCATCGCGAGCCCCCGGTGACGGCGGCACCCCGCCCAAGGCGCCGAGGGCCGGCGGGCCGGCAGCGTCCGCTCCCGGCGCCGGGTCGGTTCCGCCGGCCCAGGGCGCCGGGTCGGTTCCGCCCGCTCCGGGCGCCGGTCCCGCTCCGAACGGAGAGCCGCCCGAGCAGCTGACGCCCGCGCCCGACGTCGCCGAGAACGAGGGCATGGTCCCGCGCCCGAAGCCGCCTCAGCGCCCCCGCTCCAAGCCACGCAACCGACGGCACGGGAGGCGCTGAATGGGTTTGCTCGCCTGGGTGATGATGGGCCTCGCCCTCTGGCACTTCACGATCTGGCTGCCGGACAACCACTGGGGCGGGATCGTCGGCGCGTTCGTCGGCGCCCTGACCGGCGCCGTGCTGTTCGGCTTCATCATCAACGGCTTCTCGATCCCGGGCCGGCACGACACGACGATCCTCACGGCGCTCGAGGGGATCCCGGGTGCGTTGATCGGGATGGCGATCGTCTACTACGTCGGCGTCCGCCGCGAGCAGGCGGGCGACGCGATGGGCGTCGGCCTCACCTGAGACACGCCATGGGGCTTGTCGATCTTGCGCTCGGTCCCCTGCGCGCCGCGCTCGGCAGCGCCGAGCACGAGGCCGAGGAGGAGATGGAGGAGGTGCTGCCGGTCGCGAAGATCGAGGGCATCCAGGAGCAGCTCCTCGACGGTATGACCGCGCTGCGCAAGACGGCCGAGTCGATCGAGCTGCACGTCGCGGCGATCGACTCGCTCGCGGCGGCGCTGCCGCCGATGACCGAGGCGGTCGCGGCTCTCACCGCGCGGCTCGGAGAGCTGGTCGAGCTGATGGCACCGATCGCGGCCGCCGAGCGCGACGTCGCAGCCGTCAAGCACGACATGGAGAGCGTCGAGCACGACGTCGAGCGCGCCACGCACTTCTTCCGGCGCCGCCGCCCGCCCGAGGAGGCGCCGGCGAACCCGGCGCCATCGGCCTGAGCTCCCTGCCGGCGGGGAACCGCACCGTGGGCCGTGAGGTCCGTTGCGGATCGCGCGCCTGCGTTTCCGTCCCCGCCTGCACCTAATCTGGCGCCATGTCAGAACCCGCGCTGATCGAGCCACCCCGCCTGGCGGCGGTAGCCGCGATCCCGGGCGAGCCGCGACTGGCTCCTGGCACTCCGGCGGCCATCGCCGCCGCGGCCCCGGCGCGAGCGCAGGCGGCACCGCGACTGGAGCTGCCCGCCTACGACCTCGATTGCGCGCTTGCGCTGCAGCGCGATCTGGGCGTCGGCCACGTGCTCGCCCAGGTGCTCGTGCGCCGCGGTCATTGCGATGTCGAGGCGGTCCGGGAGCTGCTCGACGCGAGCGCCGACCACGATCCCTTGAGCTTCGCGGGTATCGGAGACGCACTCGCGACGATCAGGTCGCACATCGACGCCGGCCACCGGATCACCGTCCATGGCGACTACGACGTCGACGGCGTCTGCGCCACGGCGATCATGGTGCGCGCCCTGCAGAGCGTCGGTGCCGACGTCAACTGGTTCCTGCCGAGCCGGGTCGACGACGGCTACGGCCTCTCGGCGGCGACCGTGGCGCGGCTCGCGCAGCGCGGCACGCGCCTTCTGATCACCGTCGACTGCGGCATCACGGCGGTCGACGAGGTGAACGCGGCGCGGCTCGCGGGCCTCGACGTCGTCGTGAGCGACCATCATCACCCGCGCGCCGACGGGCTGCTGCCGGAATGCCCGATCGTGCATCCGGCCGTGTGCGGGTACCCGTGCCCTGACCTGTGCGGCACCGGGGTGGCGTACAAGCTCGCTCAGGCGCTCGGGGCGCCGAGCGTCGCCGAGGACCTCGAGCTGGTGGCGCTGGCGACGGTCGCCGACCTGGTGCCGCTGCGGGGCGAGAACCGCCGGCTCGTTCGCGAGGGACTCGCGCAGCTCGCCGGCACCGCGAGGCTCGGGCTCAGAGCGCTGATGGAGGTCTCCGGCAGCGACCCGAGCGCGGTGAGCGCGCAGACGCTCGGCTTCCGGCTGGCGCCGAGGATCAATGCGGCCGGCCGCCTGGCCCGTCCGGACGCGGGGCTCGAGCTGCTGCTGACGCACGATCCGGAGCGGGCACGCGCGATCGCCGCCGAGCTCGACGCCGTGAACATGGACAGGCGCGCAGTCGAGCAGCGGATCGGCTTCGCCGCCGACGCGCTCGTGCGCGAGATGGGGGAGCGGAGCGCCTACGTGCTGGCGGCCGAAGGGTGGCATCCAGGGGTGATCGGCATCGTCGCCTCGCGGATCGTCGAGCGCTATCACCGGCCCGCGATCCTGATCGCCCTCGACGGCGCCGGTCCAGCCCAGGGATCCGGGCGCAGCATCCCCGCTTTCGATCTGCTCGCCGCGCTGGACAGATGCTCGGATCATCTGCTGCGCTACGGCGGTCATCGCGCGGCGGCGGGATTGAGCGTCGAACGAGCTCGGATCGGCGACCTGCGTGAGGCGCTCGAGGCGCACGCGGATCTCGTGCTGGACGCGGACGCGCTCGAGCCGGTCGAGCTGGTCGATGCGGTCGTGTCCGGCGCCCAGCTGGGGCTCGGGCTGACCGAGGAGCTCGAGCGCCTCGAGCCGTGCGGGATGGGGAACCCGCCGGTGACGCTGCTCGTCCCCGGCGCGCGCTTCCAGGAGGTCCGCCCGATGGGGGAGGGCAGGCACGCGCGCTTCTGCGTAACCTCCGGTGGCGCGCGTGCGAGCGCGGTGGCCTTCGGATGTGACGGCCGCGTCGCCGGAGCGGGAGGGGATCCGCTCGATGCCACCTTTCGGCTGGAGCGCAACGTCTGGCGTGGCATCACCGAGCCGCGGCTCGTGCTGAGGCACGCCCGCGCCTGTGCGCCCGCGCCGATCGCCGTGATCGGCGAGCCCCACGATTACCTGCGCGCGGTCTTCGCCGAGCTCGACGCACCGCTGCAGGTGACCGCCACGCACGGCGTCGGCGCGCTGCGCACGGTGCTCGACCGTCGCGGCGAGGGGTCGTTGGCGGTTCTGGCCGACGCCTGCGCGACCGGCGGCTCGGTGCTCGCCGTATGCGCCGACGCGCCACGGCGTCTCGCCGGCCTGTGCGACCGGGCCGGCGGATTCGCGCTTGCCGCTCACGCCGCGCTCGTTCGGGCACCCGAGATCGCGCAGTGCTACGAGCACCTCGTCGTCATCGATCCACCCGCGAACGCGTGTGCCGACGAGGTGATGCGAGCCGGCGATGGTTACGCGCATTTGGCGTGGGGCGCCTCTGAGCTACGCTTTAGCGAGCAGATGCACGAGCTGGAGTTCGGACTCCGCGCTTCGCTCGTGGCTCTCTACCGAAGCGTGAGGCTCCGGCAGAGGGTCGCCGGTGAGGAGCTCGAGCGCCTGCTCCGCGGCGAAGGACCGCATGGCCGGCCCGCGCGGCTGGCCGGCCGGCTGGTCCGGGTGCTCGCGGAGCTGGAGCTCGTCAGCCTCGACCGGAGCCTGCCGGAGCTGGCGATCGCCGGCGCACAGCAGACCGAACTGGAGCGCTCGCCGGCCTACCGGGAGTACGCACAGCAACATGAGGATGGAGAGCGATTTCTACACCGAGCCAGACCCCGCCGCCGGACCTGAGCCCTACCAACGGGCAAGGCTCGTCGGCGCCCGTCGACGGTGACGGACCGAAGACAATCGCCACCACGCGTCCTCCCGTCGACCGCCTGCGGCGGCGCCGGGAGCGTCCGGTCGTCAAGCGCGTCGAGCTGACCGACAACGAACGGGAGATGCTGGCCGACCTGTTCGCGATCATCGAGGAGCACGCGGCGCAGGCGGCGGTTCCGGTCGAACACGCACGCGTCGAGGAGGCGTTCGTGTACGCGTGCCTGCATCACGCAGAGCAGCGCAGGCTCTCCGGCGAGGAGTTCATCGTGCATCCGGTCAGCGTCGCGAAGATCTGCGCCGGCATGCGGCTCGACACCGAGACGCTCTGCGCGGCGCTGCTGCACGACACGGTCGAGGACACGACCGCCTCGCTCGAGGAGGTCGAGGCCGAGTTCGGCGAGGAGGTCGCGGGCCTCGTCGACGGGGTCACGAAGCTGACCGGCTTGACCTTCCAGTCGCGCGACGAGGCGCAGGCGGAGAACTACCGCAAGATGATGGTCGCGATGGCCTCCGACATCCGGGTCATCCTCATCAAGCTGGCCGACCGCCTGCACAACATGCGCACGATCGGCTCGATGCCGAAGCACAAGCAGATCGAGAAGGCGCGTGAGACGCTCGACATCTACGCCCCGATCGCGCACCGGCTCGGCATCCATGCGATCAAGTGGGAGCTCGAGGACCTCGCGTTTCAGACGCTGCACCCGCGCAAGTACAACGAGATCAAGGGGCTCGTCGCACAGCAGCGGGCGGAGCGCGAGCGCTACGTGGCCGAAGCCGGCGAGTATCTCGGCAGGGAGCTCGCCGAGCTGGGGATCGAAGCCGAGATCTCCGGGCGCGCCAAGCACTTCTACTCGATCTACTCGAAGATGAGCAAGAAGGGGCGCGAGTTCAACGAGATCTACGACCTCACGGCGATGCGCGTGATCGTCGAGTCCGTCAAGGACTGCTACGCGGCCGTCGGCGCGATCCACTCGCTCTGGAAGCCGCTCCCGGGCCGTTTCAAGGATTTCATCGCGATGCCGAAGTTCAACCTGTACTCCTCGCTGCACACGACCGTGATCGGACCCGAGGGGCGCCCGCTGGAGATCCAGATCCGCACGCGCGAGATGCACGACCTCGCCGAGTACGGGATCGCCGCGCACTGGATGTACAAGGAGGACCCGAACGCCAAGGGCGCGCGCGATGGCCGCCGCCTGCGGGACCCGGAGGGGAAGCTGAAGTGGGTGCGCTCGCTGGTCGACTGGCAGAAGGACTTGTCGGATCCGCGCGAGTTCGTGGAGACGCTCAAGGTCGACCTGTTCGAGGACGAGGTGTTCGTGTTCACGCCGAAGGGCGAGGTCAAGTCGCTCGCTGCGGGCGCCACGCCGCTCGACTTCGCCTACGAGATCCACACCGACGTCGGCCACCGCTGCGTCGGCGCGAAGGTGAACGGCAAGATCGTCCCGCTCTCCTACGTGCTGCGCTCCGGTGACATCGTCGAGGTACTCACCTCCAAGCGCGGTCGGGGGCCGTCGCGCGACTGGCTGGCGCTCGTCAAGACGACCCGCGCACGCAACAAGATCAAGGCGTGGTTCAAGGCGGAGTCGCGCCGCGACACCGAGCACCAGGGCCGTGAGCTGCTCCAGGAGCAGCTGCGCAAGCAGGGCTTCCCCGCCCAGAAGATCGTCGCCTCGCCGCTGCTCGCGGACGTCATCAGGGAGATGGGCTTCCGTAAGGCGGAGGACTTCTACATCGCCCTCGGCGCCGCCAAGATCTCCGCGAAGATCGTCGTCAACAAGGTGATGCAACTGCTCAAGCAGGGCGAGGCGGCCGAGACCGAGCCCACCGCGACCGACGACCTGTTGCAGACGAATCGCCGCCGGCCCCGGCCGACGACCTCCTCGACCAGCTTCGGGATCTCCGTCGATGGCATCGACGAGGTCATGCTGCGCCTCGCCAAGTGCTGCCGGCCCGTCCCGGGCGACCCGATCGTGGGCTACATCTCGCTTGGTCGCGGGATCACGATCCACCGCGCCGATTGCCCGAACGTCGCGGTTCTCAAGAAGGACCCCGAGCGGTTCACCGAGGTCACTTGGGACGGTGACGCCGAGACGTCGTTCCGAGTCGCGATCGAGGTCCACGGCTGGGATCGCCACCGGCTGCTGGAGGACATCTCGCGAACGTTCGCGGAGACCGGCATCAACATCATCGAGGCGCGCTGCACGTCCAACCACCCGATGATCCGGGACACGTTCGTCGTCGAGGTGGGGGACACCCGCACGCTCGATCAGGCGATCAACCGCCTGCGCAACATCGATGCCGTCTTCGACGCCTTTCGCGTCACCCCCGGGGCACACTGAGAACCGCCGGTCAACGGGTCAACGCCTACCTCTGGTTGATCACGGAGGGCTACCCGCCGTTCTCGTCGGACTGAGGGCGCTGATCAACGCTGAGGGCGCTGATCAACGCTGAGGCCGCTGATCAACGCCCGAGGCCTTCCGGGCGCTGCTGAGGTAAAGAATTATCCGGCGGACCCAATCGGCCGGAGCGCGGGGGCATGACCCGCAGCGTGCGTGTGCTGGCGCGAGGGAGCTTAGAGATGAGAACCGCTTCGCCTGGCGCCAGCGACCGGATCTCCTCCGGATCCACGGCGTAGTCTTCGACGAGCCGCAGCGTGCCGCGCCTCGCGTCGGCGCGGCCGTAGTGCCCCGGGGCCAGCGTGTAGGTGCGCTCCCATCGCTTGACGCTGCCCGCCATCTGCGCGAGCGCGCGGGCCGACTCCGGCACGTCCTGACGGTGAGCGATCTTGACGGCGGTGTTGCCGATCACCTGGTCTCGCATGCCTCGGGCCGCGCGATCGAGATCCGCGAGCTCCTGGGTGGCGAGCAGCACGCTCACGCCGGCTTCGCGGCCCCGCGCGAGCAGCGAGACCACGTTCTCGGACCCGAGCGCGGAGAACTCGTCGATCGCCACGATCGCCTGCCCCGCAGCACCACGCTGCAACCGATCTCCCACGGCTGTGACGAGGTCCTGGACCACGAGCGTCCCGAGCTGTGCGGCGAGCTTTCCGTAGGTGCTCGAGTTGAGGCTGAACAGGACGACCTCCCGACCCAGCAGGGCGGCCCGCAGATCGATCCCGCGCGCGTCAGCGCCTGACGGCGCGGCGGCGGCAGCGACGCCGCTTGGGGCAGCGCCGGCGGCGTCGCCGTCCGGCGATGTCGCGTCCAGAAAGGCACCCGAGTGCGACTCGCTGATGATCGCCAGCCTCGATGCCAGGCCGCGGATCGCGCTCTGCTGATCAGTGCTCAGCCCCGCAAGGTAGTCGCGCACGTGGTCGCCACGCGCGGGTGCCAGCGTGCGTGTCAACCCAGCGAGCCGCTTCGGTTCCATCATCGCGACCACTGCGGCGAGCGTCAGTTCCCGCTGCGGATCGGCTTCCCGCATCACCTGCAGCGCGATCTGCACGTATCGCTCGGCGGCTCGCTGGTAGTGGGGCTCGGTGAAGCGCTCGGTGGCGATCAGCTTGTCCTTCAGCTCGGTTGGGTTCCCGTATGCGAGCGGGTTCCAGCGGTCGGGGCCGTCAGGGGTCCACACGCGAAGCCGCCGGCCTGCGGCGGCGGTCGCTGCCTCCAGCTCGTGGGCGAACGCGGGCGAGCCCTTCAGATCGATCGCGACCACCGGCCGGCCTCGCCTGATCTGCTCGGTCATGATCGTCAGCAGCGTCGTCGACTTCCCGGCGCCGCTGGCGCCGACGATCAGCCCGTGCGCCGAGAGCTCCTGCTCGCCTAGCAGGACGAGATGACCTGACGCATCGGTGCCGAGCACGATCGCGTCCCGTCGCGCCGCCTCGGCGGCGAGGCGGCGGGCCCGGCGCCTGCCCGCGATCACGAGCGCGAGCCTGCCGATGAGCGTCGCCGCGATCAGTCCGATCACGATCGGCCCCGGGAGCGCGAGCATCGCGACGAACGCAGGTGCCAGCCACCACCGGCTTGCGCCGATCGGAGGCGGAGGCGTCGCGCCGCGTCGGCGTGCGGTCCTCATCGCCCGTCCTGCGCTCGCTGCCGCTCGCGTGGGTTTCTCACCGCTCAGCCCGCGCCTCGGAATGCCCGCGCTTCGCCGATGCGAGCGGCGCGTGCTCGCGCCACAGGGAGCGGTCGAAGCTGCGTCCCGGGTCCGGCGCCCCCTGAGGAGGTGCGGCCAACAGCTGGACCGACACCCGGTCGTCGATCCCGGCTCTGCGCGAGGCCTGGGAGATGCGATCGCCGAGCTGCCGGTGGGGCACCAGGTAGAGAACGGCGTCGATGCGCGCATCGGTCGAGTACCCCAGCATGATCTGCGCCAGCCGTATCCGGCTCTTGCCGGTCAGCTCCAGCTCGAGCGCGACCTGCTTGCCGGTCGCCGTCTGCAGCAGGAGATCCGGATAATGGAGCTGCTCGCGGCCGCGCGGGCCGGTGATGCCGAGTCCCACGCCCAACGCTCTGCCACTGCGATCCGCGCGCGCGTCGAGCGAGCGCATCTCGCGCTCGGAGCGCAACTCGCTGAGCGCGCCAAACGTGCCCGCCCGCGCCGCAAGCCACAGCCATCCCAGCCCGACGTCGTGCTGGTAGCAGGCGAGGTCGAAGCGGGGAGCGGGGAGCCGCGAGCCGATCGCCGCGAGCCCCTTGCGCGTGATGCGCGCGCACGCGGGAAACCCGTCGAAGATGCGCTGCTGCTCGACGTAGCCCCCTTCCCGGAGGTTGCGCAGACAGTCCTGCGCCGCGCGCGGCTTCGCGGCGAGCAGCGCCTGCACCTGCGGCGTCACGACCAGGCGATGCTCGGCGAGAAACTCGAGCACGAGCCGGTCGCGCTCAGTGATCAGTGCCGCGCGTGCGCCCCGAGAAGCGGGCGCCCCCGGCTGTGCCTGATCCCTGGTCACCTTCTTGAGAGCGCTTAGCGCTTGCTTGTCAACCCCCCTGCCCGACCCGTCGTTGTCTCGATACGTGAGACTCTCGTGTGACGTGATTTTTGAAACGCGAGGTGTTGGCGGAGGTCCCGGGGGCGATAGCACCCCCTGGATGAACCACGGCGAGCCGTCCCGAGCCACTGCTTCTGTATCCTCGCGGGGCTCCTTGGGCGGTGGTCATTGCCGTCAGCGGTTGCGACTGCATCAGGGGACACCAACATCGGATGAAACGCTTGCGTAGAGAGGATCGTCTGGTGCACAGCGAGCTGCGCACCGCGTGTGAGTGCCGAGGACGCTCGGGCGGCCAGCGGCGGCGGCGCGCCGGCGCGCGCGGGCTGTCCGAGTCGCTCGCTCGAGCGGCCCTGACGGTATGTTGCGCGACCGCGGGGATGCTGGCGCTGGCCGGGCGGGCGCTCGCCGACGATTGGTTTCCGCATCCCGCCGGAGCCACGTGGACGTACTTCTGGACCGACACGACCTACAACACCATGGGGACGACCGAGAGCCTCTCGGTCAGCCCGTACGACATCGGCACGCCCACCGGGTCCGCAGGATGTGGTTGGCAGCTGACGTGGACCGGCGACACGGAGATCCCGATCGGCTCCTCGGGCGGTGGCTCGGGCACGCAACCCGTGATCGACTCGCCGGATAACGGAACGATGTGCTTCACCGACCAGGATTACGGCCTGGTGAACACCGATTGGTCCGGCACATCGCCTCAGATCAACGAGCCGCCTCTGTGCGCATCCAGCGAGAGCGAATGCCCCAACAGCCTCTCGAGCGTCCTGTACGACGTGATCTGGGGTAGCCGTGATCCCGTTCTCTCCGAGCCACTGCTGCGCGGCACCTCGTGGAGCGCGACGGGGGGCGGCGACAACAGTGTCACGAGCGTCAACCAGTATCTCGGGCTCCAGAAGGTCACGGTGCCGGCGTTCCCCAAGTCGGTGACGGCTGCCGTCGTGCAGTCCCAGATCGCGCTCGCGGGAACGCCCGGGGACGATTACGGCAGCGGCATCCGTACCACGTGGTGGGTCTACGGCGTCGGGCCGGTGAAGCTCGAATTCGACCACGTCGATGGATCCGTCACGGATGCGGAGCTGCAATCGACCGATCTCACGCCGCTGACGCCGCGAGCCGATGAGGACTACTTCCCGCTACAGCTCGGCCTCAAGAACACGTACGAGTGGACCAACAGCAAGCACATGCGCAATCCCGAGATCGACACGGTTAGCGTCGCAGCGTCGGTCAACCGATCCGCGAGGCTCGCGGTCGCGAGCGTGTCGGGACCGATCAAGGCAGATGCGAACTACATCTTCTCGCTGCGACTCGACGGCCTGCGGAACACATGGGCGTCGAGCTCCGGCGCGTCGATCGCCAAGTTCCCGACGCTCGGCCACGACGTCCACTTCTTCAACCCGCTCGATCTGATGACCTATGGCTTCAACCCGGTCATCCCCGCCTATCCGGTGAACGGCACGGTGTGGAAGAGCGGCGATCCGCTCGATCTCAAGGTGTTCGGCGTGACCGGTAGGACATGGATCATGGGCGTCTACCGCGTCCACGTTCCGCCCGGGACGTTCCAGGCTCTGGTCGTCCGGAGCGACCTCACCCAGAAGGGTCACCCATTCGGCAGCGGTGAGCGGACGATGTGGTTCGCGCCCGGGCGGGGGCTCGTGAGGCTCGTGTTCCGGCATGACGACGGCAGCACGACGACAGTTCAGCTGATCAAGTGATCGTCCGGGTGCGACGCCCCACCCTCGCGCCCCTTCGATAAACGTTCAGCTGCCGCGGCGCCGCAGCACAGGTCTGCAGACGAACACCTCGAGATCTTCCCCTCGGGACCGATTACAAGTTGGTTGCGCGCGATCGCCACCCGGTCGGCTATAAAGATCGCGGGAATCCAACTGAGATGCGCGAACCAGGTGCCAGAGCCGGATATGGCGAGCTCGCAACCAGCGTCTAGACGCCTCCGCGCGCGCTACGCGGGAGCGGGCGGCGGATCCGGCACGGCCGGAGGGTTCGGGCTGTCCGGACTCGGTTCGAGAAGGCAGCGCTTCTGGTTCGCGATCGTGGCGTTGATCGCGCTCTCGCTTCCGTATGGAAGCCTGCTCGTCGCGACGGTGCGCGCGATCGTCAGTCCGCCTGCGGAAGCTGTCGTGCTGCCACAGCTCGTGTTGCCGGACGCGCGCTTCCCCCGGATGGCGGTGCCGAGTCTGAGCGCCGCGCCAGCGCCGAGCTCGGCGCCGACGGGGACTCCCCAGGTCGCTCCACGTGGCTCAGCATCGGCGCCGCGGCCGACGGGTGCGACACAACCGGCGAGAACCGTATCGCTCTACCGCACGGTCCGGCAGGCGCCGGCGTCCGCTCAGCGCGTGCCCGTCGTCACGAGAACCTACTCGTTGAGCCCACCGCCCGCGGCAAAGGCGGCGCCTGCGGTCGCCAACCAAGCTGTCAGCGGCCTGGCGAGCTCTCTGGACAGCGCGCCGACCGTGACGAAGAGCGCCGCGCCGCCCCCGCCGATGCCGGCGGCGGCGGCGGTGCCCAGCACCTCTGATCCCGCGCCAACGGCCCCGGCCGCCGCGCCGGCAGCCACGACACCGCCGCCGGCGCCGACCGTCACGGTGAGCGCATCGAGGCGTTCGGGCAGCGCGACCAGCGGCGGGACGGACGCGGACGCCTCCGCGGCGGCTGCTCCGGCTCAGGCCGCTCCTGCCCCCGCGGCGGCTGCTCCGGCTCAGGCCGCTCCTGCCCCCGCGGCGGCTGCTCCGGTCCAGGCCGCTCCCGCCCCCGCGGTGGCTGCTCCGGTCCAGGCCGCTCCAGCCCCCGCGGCGGCTGCTCCGGTCCAGGCCGCTCCCGCCCCCGCGGCGGCTGCTCCGGTCCAGGCCGCTCCCGCCCCCGCGGCGGCTGCTCCGGCCCAGGCCGCTCCCGCCCCCGCGGCGGCTGCTCCGGTCCAGGCCGCTCCCGCCCCCGCGGCGGCTGCTCCGGCTCAGCCGGCTCCCGCCACCGCGACGCCTTCGATCGCCGCGCCAGCGACGACGCCGGCTGCATCGGTCACACCCGCGGCGGCGCCGGCAGAGCCGGTGTCGGCCCCCGTCGAGCCGCCCGCCGGCGATGGCGCGATGATCGCGACGACGAGCGTCGCGGAGGTCGCATCTCCGCAGACAGCCGTTGTGGCGCCGCCGGCGCCGCCGCTCGTCACCGAGGCGACCGTGTCGGTGGCGCCCGCGGCGGTCGCAGAGGGCCCCAGCCTCGACAGCCCGCCTGCGACTCCGACCACGACAGCGGCCGTCACCGTGAGCACCGGTGGTTCGCCGGCGCAGTCGGAGGAGGGGGGCCCCGCAGCGCCCGCATCTGGCGTCTCGGTGATCGGTCCGCTCGCTGCGCCGCAGACCACGACGGCGACCTCGGCCGACGGCGCGACGAACGGCGCCGAGCTTCTGGCGGACGCGTCCTCGCCGGTATCCGGCGTCGCTGCCGCCCAGCCGTCCGCCGCCGGGATCGCAGACGGAACCGCGGCCGATGCCAGTCCAAGCAGCTCGTCCGCGCCGCCTGCCGCGAGCACGGCAGCGGACTCTGTGATCGCCGGGGCGAATCCTTCGTCGCAAACTGATCCGCTCGGGGCTCGCGGTCCCCCGGTCAGCTACGGACCGGTACTCATCCTCGCCGACCAGGGAGGCTCGATCACCGCCGGTGCCGCGACGCTCACTTTCGCGCCGGGAAGCCTTCCGCATGACGCCTACGTCAGCGTGACGGTGTCGAGCGTGGCAGTTCCGGGTCTGAGCGCGCTGTCAGACTCCTACGACCTGAGCGCGATCGACACGGCGACCGGTGCCGCGATCGAGCAGTTCGCCTCGGCGCCGCAACTGTCGATCCAGGTCAGCTCGGCGGCCGGTTCCGGTGCACCGCAGATCTACTACCTGCCGGCGACGGGCGACCCGGTCGCGATCGCGTCCAGTTTCGATCCCTCGATTGGCACCGTCTCCGCCGGGCTGCCGCACTTCTCAACCTACATCGCCGGCGCGCCGCTCAACGACTTCCTGTCGACGATCGAGACGACGCTCGAGGGATACGTCGGCCAGAGCGCCCCGATCATCAAGACGATCACCCCGGGCGATCTGCTGATCGGCGGCGTCGTCGAGATCGATTCGCCGACCCTGGGCCTCAACCTCACGTCGATCACCGGTACCGGCACAAGCGCCCAGTTCACGGGCTCGGTCACGATCAGCGCCGCCTCCGGCGGAATCGCGGCCGGAGACTTCAACGCGAGCTTCGGCGCCGTGAGCGGCTCGTACACGCTCAGCAACCAGACAGCGGGCGCAGGGACGATCAACGTCACGATCGCCTATCCGCAGATCACGATCGCCAGCTTCGTGTCGCTCGGCGCCACGTCGATCAACGTCAGCGCGCAGGACAACGGCACGACCGTCCAGACGGAGCTGGGGGCCACCGGCGTCAACGCAACGCTCGCCGCGGGAGGCGCCGTGAGCCTCGCTGTCAGCAACGCGTCGCTCGGCCTAGTCGCCCAGCACGCGGACTCCGGGGCGACTGCGCCGACGTTTGCGCTGCTGGCGACGGGCAACGTCAGCGTGGCCGGGGCGGGAGCCATCGCCTTCACCGGCTCGGGCTGGCAGGTCGAATACGACACGATCGGCAATCTGACGGGGGGGTCCGCGATCACGATCTCCACTGGCTCCGGCACACCGGCGGTCGTCGTCAATCTGGCTCAGCCGTCCGGTGTGACCGGGAAGTGGACGGCCATCCAGGGCACGGCCGGCCTATCCGTTGGCGCCAGCACGCTGAGCGGCGCGTTCGCCGTCTCCGCAAGCGCGTCAGCGCTGAGCGTCACCGGGACGGGCGTAAGCGTGTCGCTCGGCACGGTCGCGACGGCGAGCGGCGCCAGCGGCACGATCGTATTGAGCAGCACCGGTGCGGTCGCCGACCTCGCCGCCACGTCGGTCACGCTCACGGTTCCCGGCCTGAGCCCGGCGAGCCTCACGAACCTCGCGATCGAGGTCAACACGCAAGCGGCGCCGGTCGTCGACCCGACGACCGGGACAGCGCTGCCCGCGGGCCCCTACATTCAGGTGGCCGTCACGATCCCGCAGACCGCCGTCGTCGTCGCAGGCAGCACACTCGGCCAGATCGCGGGCAACCTGCTCGTCCAGCAGCAGACGGTCAATGGGATCGCGAACACGATCGCGGCGCTCAGCGGAGTGTCTGTCTGGGTGGGAAGCGCCAGTAGCCCGTCGGTCTTCAACGGCACGGGCCTGCTGGTGATCACGCCGGCAGGAATTGCCGGCTACGTCTCCGGAACCGCGCAGGGCGGCGGCGGCGGCGCCAGCGGCAGCGGCGACGTCCTGCTGCAGATCAACACGACCGGAGGGCCCGTCAACAGCACGGTCACGCTCAATGGCCAGCAGCTCACCGTCAACTATGGAGCAAGCCAGAGCAACCTGTTCGCGCTGTCGGTGTCGAACCTCTCCCTGAACATCGACAACGTCGTCACGGTCGAGGGCACCCTGAGCTACTCGACGTTCACAGATCCCACGAACAACATCTCCGGCGAGGACTTCGCCGGAACCGGATTGACGCTGTTCTTCGGGGACGGCCCCGCACTCCTGGCAAACGGCAGCCCGAATCCGCTCGCGGTCGGCGTCGAGGTCACGAACGCGACGCTGGCGCTGTTCACCGACGGCAAAGGCAACTACGCCGTGAGCGCCACCGGAACGCTGCAACTGCTCGGCGCGGGCGGGGCGACGGCGTCGGGCCAAGCCGCGATTCTCGTCAACACGTTCCAAGACCAGTTCAACGACCAGATCGCGCTGGCGGGCAGCGCCTCGCAGACGGTAGCGCTGGTGTTCGGCCCGACGCAGGTGGCGCCATCGGCATCGGCTCCGTTCTTCTCGGTCACGGGCTCCGGCGTGAACCTCGGCATCTTCGGGCAGACGCTCACCGGCAACATCACCGTGACCGATCCGAGCGGCACGATCGTCGTCGCTCTCACGAACGTCCAGATCTCGATCTCGGACGGCAACGGCTCCGTCAACTCCCGCGGCCCCCCGCTCGCCCAGCTGACCAATGGCTCCGGCCAGATCGACATCTCCGGCGCCGGCGTCACCGGAGGCGTCTCCGGGACCATCGCCTTCTCGCTTCCAGGTGCCACGCTCGTCGGCACGTTCGAGTTGCTCGTCAACACCACCGCCACGGCGTCGTCGGTGACGCTCAGCGGCACGAGCACCCCGCTTCCCGCAGGCCCCTACTTGGAGCTCGCCGCGCCAGGGTCCGGACCGACCCCCGGCGCCACACTCACCGTCGGCGCTCAGACGCTCAGCGGCGACTTCGCCGTACAGGTCGCGACGAGCAGCGGCGTCACGACGACGACCGTCACCATCTCGGGCGCCACGATGAGCATCGCCGCCGGGGGAACGACGTATCTCACGCTCGACAACGGACAGGGCACGCTGAGCGTGAGCTCGCTCGGCATCGCGGGCGCGCTCAGCGCGCAGGTCGGCACCGACAACCTGCCCGGGCTCACCGTGAGCAGCTTCTCGATCGCCGTGAACACGACCTCGACGGCTGCCGGGGGTCTACCGGCAGGCCCGTTCTTCGGAGCGCAGGCCGACGGGGTCACCGTCAGCGTCGGCGGCCAGACGCTGACGGCCAACATCGCCGTCGAGGTCTCGGGCACGGCGGTCGTCGCCGCCGTCACGAGCGCGACGCTCTCGCTCGGCGGAGGGCTCGCGTCGCTGAGCGGCGGGAGCGGCGTCCTGCTCGTGTCGAGCGCCAGCATCGCGGCGAGCCTGGCGGGAACGATCACGGTCAACGTTCCGGGTGTGACGATCAGCGGAACTCTGTCCGTGCAGCTCAACACCGGCAGCACGCCGGTGCCATCGACCGCGATCAGCGTCGGTGGCCAGACGGTCACACTCAACCTGCTCGGTGGTCCATACCTGCAGATCGCAGGCACAGGCGTGCAGATCGCGGTGCTGGGACAGACGCTGGCGGGATCGTTCACGCTGAGCAGTCAGACGAGCACCAGCGGCGGCTCGCCTTCGACCACGACGACGCTCACGATCTCCGGCGCATCGCTCTCTCTCGCCGGCGGCGCCGTGTCCGCCGGCGGCGTGGCCGGCAACCTCACGCTCGACTCCGGCGGCGCGGCCGGCAGCCTTGGCGGCACCGTGAGCATCGCCGCCCCGGAGATCAGCGCGTCGCTGACCGTGACCATCGAGTTCGACACGCACTCCGCGACCGCGAGCTTCAACATCACCGCGACGACCCCGAGCCTCACGATCGCCGGGGTTCAGGTGGGCGCCGACTCGCTCACGATCAGCATTCAGCAGGCGACACCCGGCGGGGCATCGGCGCCGGAGCCGGTCGTCGAGATCGCGGTGACAAACCTCACGCTGAGCCTCGGGACGTTTGTGACGATCACGAGGAGCAACGCTCTGAGCGGCGCGATCCTGATCAACCAGGCCGGGGTGGCTGCGCAGTTGTCGCTGACGGGCATCGGGACGATCTTCGCCATCCCGGGGATCACGATCGGGAACGCCGCATCGGGGACGGCGAGCTTTGGGCTGGAGATCAACACCGGACCCGCAGCGGTGGACGACACGATCGGTGCGCAGACGATCGATGTCCCGGCCGGTCCCTACCTGCAGGCGCTGTTGCAGAACGCGTCGCTGACGATCGGCAGCGGCGGGCCGTCGTTCAGCGGCAGCTTCGCCTTCGAGCAACAGGGCACCGGCGCCTCCGCGCAGACCGTGCTCGCCGCCTCGGGCGTGTCGGCGACAGTCGGAGGCGCGACGCTGAGCAATGGTCAGGGCGTCCTAGTTCTGAGCACGAGCGGGATGGCAGGCTACGTGTCGGGAACCGGTGCAGGGTCGTCGTCGGGCGTGAGCGTGAGCGGCACGGTGCTGCTCCAGATCAACACGACGGGCGGCGCGGTGAACGCTTCGGTGCTGGTCGGCGGACAGACCGTGACGATCGACTACGGCGCGGATCAGGGGAACCTGTTCGCGCTGTCGGTCTCGAATCTGGCGCTCAACATCGACAACGTCGTGACGGTCGAGGGCAACGTCAGCTACTCGACGTTCACAGCGAGCGCGGTCGGCGGGGCGTCGGCCCTCGCCGGGAAGGCCTTCGCCGGAAGCGGGTTGACGCTGTTCTTCGGCAACGGGCCGGCGCTCCTGGCGAACGGCGATCCGAATCCGCTCGCCGTCGGCGTCGAGATCACGAACGCGACCGTCGCCCTGTTCACCGACGGCAGCGGTAACTATGCGCTGAGCGCACAGGGGACCGTGCAGCTCGTCGGCACGGGGTCGGTGTCGGCCTCCGGACAGGGGACGATCCTCGTGAACACGTTCCAGCGCCAGTTCAATGACACGATCGCCCTGCCGGGGAGCGGTGGGCAATCGGTGCCCCTCGCGTTCGATTCCTCTCAAGTGGCGCCGTCCGCCACGGCTCCGTACTTCTCGGTCGGCGCGCTCGGGCTCAACCTGAGCGTCTTCGGGCAGACCCTTAGCGGAGATGTCACGGTGACCGATCCGAACGGCGTGATCGAGCTGAGCTTCTCGAACGCACAGGTCTCGTTGTCGGATGGAAACGGTTCGGTGAGCTCGCGTGGGCCGCCGATCGCGCAATTGACCAACGGTTCCGGCGAGCTCGACATCTCGAGCGCCGGAGTCGCGGCTGATCTGAGCGGTACCGTGACGTTCGCAGTCCCCGGCGTGTCGTTGGGGGGAACGTTCGCGTTGATGGTGAACACGACGCCGCAGGCCGTGACGCTCGGTGGTTCGCATGTGGCCCTGGCGGCGGGTCCGTACTTCGAGCTGTCCGGCACGAACGTGTCGCTTTCGGTCGGTGGCCAGTCATTGAGCGGCGCCTTCACGATGATGCAGTCCACGTCCGGGGGTGTGACGACGACCAATGTGGGGGTCACCGGTGCAGCGCTGAGCATCGCCGCAGGCGGAACCACCTATGTGAGCCTCGACAACGGGCAGGGGACCCTGTCGGTCAGCTTCGCCGGCGTGGTGGGTTCGTTGAGCGCGGACGTCACGCAGATCGCGATCCCCGACGTATCCCTCAGCAGCGTGGCGATCGCCGTCAACACGACGTCTGCGGCCGCAGATGGAGTGCCGGCCGGGCCCTTCCTCGGCGTGGAGGCCATCGGCGCATCCGTGACGGTCGGTGGCCAGTCGCTGAGCGGAAACCTCGCCGTCGAGCTCAGCACGTCGTCGAGCGGGCCGGTCGTCGTGGTGGCGGTGGCGAACGCTGCCGCATCGTTCGGTGGCGGACTCGCGACTCTGAGCGGCGGGAGCGGCGCTCTGATCGTCTCGAGCGGCGGGGTCGCCGGGAGCTTCACGGGCGCAATCGCGCTGGGCGTGCCCGGGGTGACGCTGAACGGGACGCTCTCGTTGCAGGTCAACACGACGGGCGCCGCGGTCAGCGAGACGGTCGGGCTCGGCGCCGGCAACGTCGTCGTCAGCCTCCCCGCCGGGCCATACCTGGAGATCGCCGGCACCGGCGTGCAGGTCGGGGTGCTCGGGCAGACGCTCGCGGGGAACGTGACCATCAGCTCGTCGACCGGAGCGTCCGGCACGACGACAACCGTCAGCGTGTCGAGCGGATCGCTGTCGCTCGCCGGAGGAGTCGTCTCACTGAGTGGCGTGAGCGGCAGCGTGACGGTCGACCCGGGCGGCGCGAAGGGTAGCTTGAGCGGCTCGTTGAGCGTGAACGTGCCGGATGTGAGCGTGTCGGCTCCGACCCTGGCAGTGAGCTTCGACACCCACGCGGCGGCGTCATCCTTCGCGATCACGGCGAACGGCGCGAGTGTGACGATCGCCGGTCAGTCCCTCTCCGGCAACCTGGTGATCCAGCAGGGCACCGACGCGGGGGGGAATCAGGCGGCGCTCATCGCATTCGAGAACGAACCGACCGATCACCTCTCGAATCTCCTCGCGATCGGGCCGGCTGGCTCGCCGTTCTTGACGGTTCCGAACGGCAGCGGCGAGCTGCTGATCACCTCGGCGGGGGTCGCGGGGGATGTGCATCTGTCCGGCGTGAGCGTGTCGCTGCCGGGTATGTCGCTGAGCGCGGGCGCGTTGGATCTGCAGATCAGCACGATCGCGACGGCCGTGGACGAGCAGTTCACGATCGGGACGGGGAGCGAGACCCTGTCGCTGCGGGCGGGACCGTACGTGAGCGTGAGCGTGACGAACGCAACACTCACGATCGGCTCGACGAACGCGCTCCAGGGGAGCTTCCTGTTCCAGGAGCAGGGCACCGGCGCCTCAGCGGTGACGGTGCTCGCCGCGACCGGCGTGACGGCGTCGGCCGGTGGCTTCTCGCTGACGAACGGGCAGGGCGCGCTCGTCGTCACGACATCCGGGATCGCCGGGATCGTGTCGGGGCAGGTCTCCGGCGGTAGCGGCGGGGTGCAGGCAAGCGCCCAGGGGATCTTGCAGGTCAATACCACGGGCGCCGCGATCGATCAGACGGTGACGGTTGGCGGCCAACCGGTGGAGATCACGTTCGGCAGCTCGCAGGGGAACGTGTTCAGCATCTCGCTGAGCAACCTCTCGCTCAATATCGGCGGTTTCGTGACGATCGCCGGCAACGTCAGCTTTGGATCGGATCCGACAGACGGCGCGGGAGCAGAGTCGTTCGCCGGCGACGGACTGCAGGTCTTCCTGGGACAGGGACCCGCGACCCTTCCGGACGGCTCGATCAATCCGCTGGCCACCGGAGTGCTGCTCTCGAGCGCGCAGATCGGGCTGATCGAGATTCCGGGCGGATCGTCCACCAAGTACGCGCTGGTTGCAACCGGGACGGCGACGCTCGTGGGCATCAGCGGTATCACCGTGACCGGCACCGTGTCGGTGCAGTTCAACAGCACCGGCAACGCGTTCAACGAGACGCTGACGATCCCGGGCAGCACCAACCCTGGCGTGCAGGTCGATCTCGGCGCCAACGCTCCGTCGCAGTTCGCGATTACGGGTGGTCAACTCGGCGTCCTCGGGCAGACGCTGAGCGGCAACTTCTCGTTCTCCTCGAGCGACGCGACAGTCGTCGTGGCGGCGACCGACGTGAGCTTGTCGCTCGGTGGTGGAGTGCTCTCGATCACAAACGGGTCCGGAGCGGTCCAGATCACCTCCGCTGGACTCGCGGCGTCGGTGTCCGGGACGCTTGCCGCATCGCTGCCCGGCGTGACGTTCGGCGGCGGCTTCACCATCGAGATCAACACCGGGACGGCGGCGGTCTCGAGCACCGTGTCGGTCGGCGCGCAGAACGTCGCGCTCGATCTGCCGGCGGGCCCGTTCGTCGAGGTCGCGGCGACGAACACGACGCTGACGATCGCGGGGCAGACACTGACAGGCAGCTTCGCCGTGCAGAGCGCGACGCTGCAGGGTGGCGTGAGCACGCTGAGCGTCGTCGCGTCCGGCGTCTCGTTGTCGCTCGGCGGCGGCGTCGTGACCCTGAGCGGCGGGCAGGGGGCTCTGCTCGTCACCTCCGGCTCGGTGGCGGGAGAGCTGACGGGCGCGATCGCGGTGTCGCTGGGATCGAGCGTACAGGTCAGCGGTTCGTTCACGCTGGCGATCAACGACAGCACGAGCGCGGTGAACCAGTCGTTCACGGTCGGTTCGAGCAGCGTCTCGCTCGATCTGCCCGGCGGTCCGTACGTGCAGTTCCAGGCGACCGGCGCGACGGTCAGCGTGCTCGGACAGACGCTCAGCGGGAACGTCGTGATCGAGCAGGATGCCTCAGGTACGAGCGGGACGGTCGTGCGTGTTGCGATGAGCGACGGGGCGATCTCGCTCGGCGGCTCCACGCCGCTGCTGTCGATCACCAACCTCACCGGAGCGATCTTCGTCGAGCCCTCGGGCGTGGCCGGGACGTTCTCGGGGACGATTGCGCTCGACGTGCCCGGCGTGTCGTTGTCCGGCAACCTCTCGCTGCAGGTCAACACCGGCAGCGCGGCCGTGAGCGACTCGATCACCGTCGGCGGCGTCCCGATCGCCCTCAGCCTGCCGGGTGGACCGTACATCCAGGTCGCCGGCACGGGCGTGACGCTGAGCGTGCTCGGCCAGACCGTCAGCGGCGACGTGACGATCACGAGCCAACCAGGATCGCTTCAGATCGGGCTCGCGAGCCTGACCGCGGCGTTCGGCGGGTCGCCGTCCGCGCCGGTGCTCACCGCGACGCAGTCCGGCACCGGCGGCTTCGTCATCACCCCGGGCGGGATCGCCGGGTCGATCGCCGTCAACCTCGCGCTCGCGCGCGTGCCCGGACTTGCACTCTCGGGGACCTTTGGCCTCGCGATCAACACCACCTCCGCCGCGACCCAGGGGCTCCCCGCCGGCCCCTACCTCGAGATCCAGGCGAACGGCGCGCAGTTGACGATCCTCGGCCAGACCGTGTCCGGGAACCTCGTCGTCCAGCAGGCCACGAACGCGAGCGGCGCGAGCGTTCTCAGCGTCGGGATCTCGAGCGGGACGCTGTCGCTCGCGGGCGGCGCGCTCACCGCGAGCGCCATCAGCGGCCTGCTCGAGCTCACGAACGGTCAAGTTGCCGGGACGCTGTCGGCCACGATCGCGCTCGGCTCTGACCTGACCGGCGCCGGCAGCCCGGTGTCGCTCACCGGCAGCTTCACCATGTCGATCAACACCGGGTCGGCAGCAGTCAACGACAGCCTCAACGTCGGCGGCGCGACCGTCTCCCTCAACCTGCCCGCCGGCCCCTTCCTCAGCATCGAAGCCGCCGACGCGACCCTCAGCGTCCTCGGCCAGACCCTGAGCGGCAACTTCTCGATGGAGAGCGTAACGACCGGCACCGGAACCGGCACCGCTCCGGCTGCACTCAAGATCGCGGTCACGAACGGGTCACTGGCACTCGGCGACGGCCAGCAGAAGCTCGTCGCGCTCACGAACGTCAACGGTGACCTGCTCGTAATGGATGGGCCGCAGGGTACGAGCAGCACGAAGACGACCGGGGTCGCCGCTCAGCTCAGCGCAACGGTCGCGATCCAGGGCATCCCGGGCGTCTCGCTCTCCGGCCAGCTCGCCCTCCAGATCAACACGACCGGCACGGCGATCGACGCCGTCTTCCAGGACACCGGCGCGCCAACGCCCACGGAGCTGATCCTGCCCGCGTCGCCGGCCGGCTCGAGCACGGCGGGAACCTACCTGCAGGTGTCGGGCACCGGCGTGAGCCTGAGCGTCGCCGGGCAGACGCTGACCGGCAACTTCACGTTCACCTCAGGCGCCGGTGCAGTCGTGATCACGCTCGCGAACGTGTCCCTCGGCCTCGGGGACGGGACGACGAACTTCGTGACCGTGAGCAACGGCAGCGGGACGCTGTCGCTGGTAAGCAGCTCCTCGGCCAACAACAACCAGGGCGGCGTCTACGGGGAGTTCGGCGGAAGCGTGTCGATCGACGTTCCGGGCGTCGCGTTCTCGGGGACGTTGCAGGTCCAGTTCAACACGACCGGCGCCCAGCAGACCGTGACACCCGCGGGCGGGAGCACGGTCACGCTTCCGACCGGCACGACCGAGATCGTCGGCAGCGGCGTCACGCTCAGCATTGCCGGTGTGCAGGTCGGCGCGCAGTCGTTCGTGATCAGCGTCGGGACGGCGACGGCACCGGGTGGAGGGCCGTCGGAGACGGTCGTTGAGATCGCGGTGACGAACCTGACGCTGAGCCTCGGGTCGTTCGTGAACATCGCGAGCACCAACGCGCTCAGCGGCACGATCGTGATCGATCACAACGGTGTGGCCGCGCAGCTGTCGGCGACGAGCATCGGCTCGATCTTCGCGATTCCGGGTGTGACGATCGGGAACGCGTCGTCGGGGACGGCGAGCTTCGGCCTCGAGCTCAACACCGGCACGGCGGCGGTGGACGAGTCGATCGGGACGGCACCGAGTACGCAGACGATCGACGTTCCGGCGGGGCCGTATCTGCAGGTCGTACTACTGAACGCGTCGCTGACGTTCGGGACGGGTGGTCCGTCGCTGAGCGGCAGCTTCGCGTTCGAGCAGAGCTCTGAGGCGGGCTTCGGATCCCCGCTGGCGCCGGGCGGCGGTACGAGCGGCGCTCCGACGTTCCCCGACGTGTCGGCCGCCGATGTGACGTCCGTTGCGCTCGCGGACGTCAACGGCGACGGCTATCCCGACCTGGTGCTCGGCATCGCGGGCGGGTCCGACCAGCTGTGGCTCAACGCGGGCAAGAACAGCAGCGGCAACTGGCTCGGCTTCACCCAGGCGCCGGCGAGCGATTTCCCGTCGACGACCGGTGTGACCGCGCTCGCGCTGAGCGACGTCAACAACGACGGGCTACCCGACCTGATCGTCAGCACCGGCGGCAGCGGCGGACAGACGAGCATCTACCTCAACCAGGGCCGTCCGACGACGACCCTGAGCGCGGCGCTCCTGTCGGGCACGACCACGGTTCAGGTGGCTTCGACAGCCGGTTTCCTGCCGAGCGGCACGCTGCTGATCGGCGGCCAGAGCCTCACCTACACGTCGACGACCGCCACGAGCTTCACGCTGTCCACCGCCGCCGCGAGTACGGTCGTGATCGGGACGTCGGTCGAGCCCTCCGCGTGGCAGGGTTTCGCGAGCACCGCGGCGGCGACGCTCAGCACCCCCTACGCAAGTGCGCTCGCCACCGGGAACGTGAGCGGCAGCGGCTTCAACGACCTCGTCGTCGGCGCCAACGGCACGGGCGCGAGCGGCGCGAACACCGCTCAGGACGAGCTGTTCGCCAACAACGGGAACGGCACCGCAGGCTGGAGCGGCTTTGCGTCCGGGACCGCGATCGGGTCCTCCGGAGCCGTCACGACCTCGCTCGCCCTCGGCGACGTCAACGGCAACGGCGGCGCGCTCGATCTCCTCGTCGGCAACGCCTCTGGCGGCGACCAGCTCTACCTCGGCAACGGCAGCGGCCAGTTGACGCTGGACTCGAGCATCACGCTCGGCAGCTCGAGCACCGACACGACCGCGGTCGCCCTCGTGGACCTCACCAACGACGGCTTCCCGGACGTCATCCTCGCCGACACCGGCACGACGAGCGACGTCTATCTCAACCAGGGAGTGACCGGCGGGACGTGGGGAGGATTCGGGACGGCGATCCCGTTGACGACAACCGCCGACGCGACCTCGATCGCGCTCGGCGACGTCACCGGCGACGGGTACACGGACCTCGTCCTGGGTGAGAAGAGCGCCGCCCCGCAATTGTTCGAGAACCTCGGCAGCGGCGGCTCGTCGACCGCGGTCTTCAAGCCGGGCACGTCGATCGGCAGCGCCACGCCCGCGGCGACCGGCGTCATCCTCGCCAACCTCGACGGCGGCAGCCTGCTCGACCTGTTCCTCGCCGCGGACAGCGGCACGACGCTTTACCCCGGAACGGCGGTTCCGGTAACGAGCATCGGCTTCAGCGGGGTGAGCGTGTCGTTGACGCCAACCTCGGGTTCGGATTCCGGAGGGAGCCGACTGTCGATCACCGGTGGTCAGGGTGCGTTCATCCTCGGTTCGGACGGTGTCGCAGGAAACTTCTCGGGCACGATCAGCGCCGGCGCAGGAGGCTTCAACGCAAACGCAACCGCCTCAGTGCGCTTCAACTCGACATCCTCGGCGATCGACGACACGGTCACCGTGGGCAGCGTCTCGATCCCGGTCGTGTTCGGACCCACCGAGTGCGAGTCCTCGGCGAGCGGCTCGCAGTGCGCCGAGACGACGACGCCATTCATCGCCGTCTCAGGGTCCGGATCGATCAGCCTCGGCAACTTCATCGAGGTCGAGGGCACATTCAGCGCCGGCAGCGGCTCGCCCACCGCCGTCTCGAACCTCAGCGTGTTCGTCGGTCAGGGGCCGGCCTTCCAGAGCAACGGGAGTGTCAACCCGACCGCGCGCGGCCTGTACCTGACCGGTGTCGGCGGCGAGGTGGAGAGCACCGGCAGCGGCTACGCCGTCTACGCGACGGGCAGTGTCAACCTCGTCGGCATCCCCGGCGTGACGCTGAACGCGAGCAGCATCACGCTCGAGACGAACAACACGGGCGCCGCGGTCTCACTCTCGCTGACGAGCGGCGGCACGCAGGTCAGCATCCCGAACGGGACCGCGAGCGTCACGGTCACGGGCGCGACGCTCTCGTTCGGCGGAGTGAGCCTGACGGGCGGCTTCGGACTGCGCTACGACGGGACGAACCTCGTGGTGACGCTCACGACGGTCTCGCTCGACCTCGGCCCGGGGACCGGCACGCCCGTCAGCTACCCGGTGGCGATCACGATCGCCACCGGCACGATCACGCTCGGCAGCGCGGGCGTGTACGGCGAGATCGAGAACGCGACGGTCGCGCTCAACCTGCCGGGGGTCACGAGCGCCATCACCAGCGTGGACGTGCAGGTGAACACAACGAGCACACCAAAGACTGTCGGCAGCGACACGCTTGCGGCCGAGTCCGTCTCAGCGCAGGCGAACGGCTCGATCACGGTCGAGGGCCAGCAGCTGTCCGGCGAGTTCGCCTTCGAGCAGGTGACAGCGCCGCTCGCGCCGCAGGCTCCGGCCGGCTCAACGCCAACGACGCTCGTCGAGGTCGCGGTGAGCAGCCTCAGCCTGACGCTCGGAACGAGCAGCGTGGGCGTGGCGATCAGCAACGGCAGCGGCCTCCTGCTGTCGACGGGCGCGGGCGTGGCCGGGCAGCTGTCGGGCACCGTCACGTTCAACGGCCTGCCGTCGGGGAGCGTGTTCAGCGGCACCTTCGGACTGCAGGTCAACACGACCAGCGCGCCGGTCAGCCAACAGTTCACCGTCGGTGGAGCGACGCAGAGCCTCAACCTTCCGGCCGGCCCATACCTGCAGGTGCAGGGCAGCGGGGTCCATCTGACGATCGCCGGGCAGAGCCTGAGTGGCAACTTCGCCGTCAGCGACCAGAGCGGGACGGTGCAGGTGACCGCGAGCAACGTCAGCCTTTCGCTGGGCAGCGGCGCGAGCAGTCTGCTGACCGTGTCCGGCGGTAACGGAATGTTGACCTTCGGCTCTTCCGGTGGTTTGACCGGGACCCTGGCCGCCAACATCACGGTCTCGATTCCCGGCGTGCAGCTCAGCGGGTCACTGTCGCTTTCGGTCACCACCACCAGCACGAGCTCGCAGGTGAGCGTCACCGGGAGCAACATTGCCCTGAGCTTCCTCGGTGAGACGCTGACGGGGAGCTTCAGCTTCAGCGAGTCCACCCAGGGCGCCAGCACAGTCGTCGAGGTTACGGTCACCAACGCGACGATCCCGCTCGGCGGGTTCGGCACGATCAACATCTCGAGTGGCTCGCTGCTCATGGCCAACGGCGGCGTCGCCGGAGCCCTGTCGCTGACTGGCAACCTGAGCGCTGGGCCCGTGACGCTCAGCGGATCGCTGCAGCTGCAGATCAACACCACCTCGATGCCCGAAGTCGTGCCGGCGGGCACCACAAGCACAGTCGAGCTGCCCGCCGGACCATACATGGAGGTCTCCGGCACGAACGAATCGATCAGTGTCGCGGGCGTGACTCTGGCGGGCTCGTTCGCGGTGCAGCAGACGACCTCCGGCGGCCAGACCGAGGTCGCGATCGCCGCCACGGGCGTTTCGGTGAGCATCGGAACGAGCCTGTCCGACGTACTGACCAACGGACAGGGTCTGTTCGTCGTGCTCCCGAGCGGAGTCGCCGGCGAGCTGCAGGGCACCGTCAACGCGGACAGCCTGGTGCCGGGCGTCCAGTTCTCCGGGACCTTCGGGTTCGCGATCAACGAGACCAGCGCGCCAGTCGTCCAGTCGCTGGCGGCCGGTGGGCAGACGGTGAGCCTCGACCTTCCCGCCGGGCCCTACGCCGAGGTGTCGGGCACCGACGTCGTGCTGAGCGTCCTCGGTCAGACGCTCAGCGGCAACTTCGGCTTCACGAGCACGAGCGGCGCCGTCCAGTTGACGGCGAGCAACGTCAGCTTCGGCATCGGCAGCGGCACCACGAGGTATGTGTCGCTGAGCGACGGTCAGGGCAGCTTCACCGTGTCGTCGGGAGCAAGCGGCGGGATCTCCGGTTCGCTGAGCGGCACCGTGGCGGTCACGGTGCCCGGCATCGCCTCGGTCTCCGCCACGATGACCCTGTCGCTCGACACGACGAAGGGTGCGAGCAGCTACGTCGAGATCACCGGCAGCGGCATCTCCCTGACGGTGCTCGGTCAGACGCTGTCGGGCGACTTCAGCTTCTCCGACACGGGCGGCGTGATCCAGCTGGCGATCACGAACCTGACGATGTTCCTGGGCTCGGCGGGCACGAGCACCGCACCGTGCGCTCAGGGGGCAACCGGCGTCACCGGTCTCTGCATCACCCAGTCCAGCACGCAGTCCGCGACGCTGACGATCTCCCCGTCAGGCGTGAGCGGCGACATCGGCGCAACGGTCAACTTCGTCGGGCTGCCGAGCGCCGTCAGCTTCGGGAGCGGGATCGCGATCGACGTTCAGTTCGCGCCGGGGTCGGTGCTCGCGCAGCTCGGAACGACCGCGCAGCCCGTCTCAGTGACGATCCTGGGCCAGACGCTGTCGGGGCTGTTCTCGTTCCAGACGGTCACGGCTGCAGGTTCTGCCAACACGACGAGCAGCGGCACGCTGATCAAGATCGCCGCGCAGGATGTCAGCCTGTTCCTCGGCCTGGGATCGATCGGCGCAACCGTGAAGAACGGCTCCGGTCTGTTCCTGATCGCAGGAAACGGCGTCGCGGGCCAGATCAGCGCCGGCGTGTCGCTCAGCCTCGGCAGCGCCGCGAGCGCATCGGCGCAGTCGGTCACGGTCACGGTCAACACGATCACGACCGGCAACACGCCACAGGCGGTCAACCAGCAGTTCACCGTGGGCGGGACCACCCAGACGCTGGTGCTTCCGGCGGGTCAATACCTGCAGGTGTCAGCGACAGGCGCCTCGATCACGATCGCCGGGCAGACGCTCAGCGGCGACGTCAGCGTCGCCGAGAGGGCGAACCTGAACGCGGACGGAACGATCGGGACCGGCGACACGACGACGATCGTGATCGCCAACGGCTCGTTGAAGCTCGGCACGAGCGGACGGACGTTCGTGTCCGTCAGCGGCGCGAACGGCTCGCTCACGATCACGTCGGGGACGAACGCCGGCGTGTTCGGAGGCATCGCGGCGACGGTCGCGGTCAACATCCCCGACGTCACGCTCGCCGGCACGTTCACGGTCTCCGTCAACACCACCGGCACCGACCAGACCGTCACGGGGTCCGGCGGGACGCAACTCCAGCTGACGCCGGGGATCGTGGTCGGCGGCAGTGGCATCTCGCTCGGGGTGCTCGGCCAGACGCTCACCGGAAACGTCTCGTTCGGGTATGACCCCGTCAGCGACATGTCCTATGTCGCCGTCTCGCAGCTGTCGCTCGCGCTGGGCGACGGCACGAACACATTCGCGACGGTGACCGTCGACAGCGGCGCGATCCTCTTGACGAACAGCGGCGTCGCGGCCCAGCTGACCGCGTCGATCACGCTCGGACCTGCACTGTCCTCGGCGGATTTCAGCCTGCAGAACGCGAGCGTCACAGTCGCCTTCAACAACACGAGCACGGCCGTGATGCAGACCTTCGCGGTCGGCCCACCGGGCAACACGACGAACGTCCCGATCAACGTGCCCGCCGGCCCGTATCTGCGCGTCGAAGCGGGAACCGAGGGCAGCCCCGTGTCCGTCTCGCTGTTCGGCCAGACGCTCACCGCGCACGTCTGGTTCCAGCAGGTGACCT
This sequence comes from Solirubrobacteraceae bacterium, assembly GCA_052148275.1. Classification (GTDB taxonomy): domain Bacteria; phylum Actinomycetota; class Thermoleophilia; order Solirubrobacterales; family Solirubrobacteraceae; genus Palsa-465. Next base: position 117,107 of record JBKQIR010000085.1, on the reverse strand, counting down.
CCGCGTCGGGCGCCAAGGTCGTCACGATCGGGTTCGATGACACCAGCCTGACGCTCGGAACCTCCTCCGTCGGTGTGTCACTCACCAACGCCTCCGGGCTGCTCGTCGTGTCGCCCGGCGTCGTCGCCGGACAGCTGTCCGGCACGCCGACGATCAACATCCCGAACGTCACGCTCACGGCGAATCTCACACTCGAGTTCAACGACAGCACGATGGCAGTCGCTGACACCTACACCTACACCAACGCCGCCGGTAACGCGGTCACCCAGACACTGAACCTGCAGGCGGGGCCATACCTACGCCTGTCCGCGTACGGCACGACGCTGACGATCGGATCGACGAGCTTCGGCGGTGATTTCTTCTTCCAGTACGCCGCAGCGGGATCAAGCTCCACGATCGAGATCGGCGTCGCGAACCTCACCTACGACGGCGGCTCGGCGTTCGGCGCGATCCAGGACGCGCGCGGCGCGCTGATCATCACGACCGGCACCAACAGCGGTGTCGCCGGCGTGGTGCTCGGGACGGCATCTGCGTCCGAAGGTGGGTTCTCAATCGGTGCGAACCTCGGCCTCGAGCTCAACACCACGGGCGTGGCCGTCAACCAGACCGTCACCGTAGACGGAACCTCGATCCCGGTCGACGTGCCCGCCCTGACGTCGCCTTATGTGGCGCTGATCGCACAGGACGTGAGCATCAACCTCGACAACCTCGTTGAGATCTACGGGAACTTCGCCCTCTCGGCCGGCAGCTTCAGCGGCACCGGGTTGCAGCTGTTCGTCGGCAGCGGACCGTACGAGAACAGCGACGGGAGCGCTAACGCGAACGCGATCGGGGTGCTCGTCGACCAGGCCAGCCTCTCGTTCCAGGAGGCGCCTGGCGCGAGCGCCAGCGCCGGACAGTACGCGCTGTCGGCGACCGGCCAGCTCCAGCTCGTCGGCCTCGACGGCCTGAACGTGTCCGGCACCGTCACCTTCGAGATCAACACCACGCCGAATCCGATTACCCCGCAGGGCGCTTCGCAGGCGATCGCCGGCAACACCTTCGAGCTGACGGTTGCGAACGCCGACGTCAACGTCGCGGGCGTCGTCGACCTCCAGGGCACCCTCGCGATCACACGCGCGCCCAACGGCACGCTGACGCTCGCGATCGCCGGTGCCAACCTGACGATCGAAGTGTCCGGGACACAGGTGTTCAGCATCGGCGGCAGCGCGACGTTTACGATCGACCCGACCAGTGGCTTCCAAATGCAGTCCTTCTCGGTCGGCAGCTTCTCCCTGTTCGGTGTCGGCAGCGGCACGACTTCGGGCTCGGGCGGCTCCGGCGGCTCGGCGGTTGCCCTATTCCCGACCGCGGATCTTGCGAGCCCGCTCGATGGCGCGGTCGTCTCCGATCAGACGCTTGCCAGCACCCCGCTGACGTACATCGACGTGACGTTCAACGACGTCAACAACGTCGGGCTCAACACGAGCTCGATCCTCAGCTCGAACCAGAAGTTCCAGATCCTGCTGGGCGGCCAGGTCGACTCGAGCATCACGGTCAATCCGACCCCGACCCTCGTGTCCGGCACGACATATCAGTTTGCGGTGACCGGCTTCCCGACCAACCAGACGGGCGTGGTCACCGTGCAGTTCCTTCCGGGAGCGTTCTCGGACACGAGCGGCGTCCAGGACATCGGCTCCAGCGAGCAGTTCTACCTGGTCTCAAACACGGGAGCATCGCCGGGACCGACCGCGGAGCTGGCCAACCCGGCGCCGGGGCAGCCCGTCACGGCGGCGACGCTCAATGCCGACGGCTACATCGACGTCAGCTACCAGAGCCCCGACAGCAACGCGATCGACAAGACGACGCTTGCGAGCGTGGCGCCGTTCACGCTCAGTGGCTCCGGTCTGGCGAACATTGCGCTGAACACGAACGGCACACCTGTGCTCGTCGGGACGCCGACCTTGATGTCGGGCACGGAGGCGACCGCGACCTCGGTGACCTACCGCTACTACCTGCAGACGCAGAACACGAGCAGCTCGACGGGCCTGTTCCAGGACGGCACGGTGACGCTCACGTTCAAGGCCGGGGCATACGCGACGACGAACGGCACGAGCGACGTCGCGTTCAACATGGGTGGGCTGACGCAGACATTCACGATCAGCGACGCGGCCGCGGGCGGAGCGACGAGCCCGAAGACACTGTCGCTCGGTCCCGTCAGCCTGCAGGGGCCGACGATCAGCGTCGGTAACTTCGGCTTCAAAGACGGGCTGCTCGACATGACGATCACGGTCGGCGCCAACCAGGCCGGCCTGAACTTCGGCAGCGGCTCGAGCAGCTCCACGAGCAACCAGAGCACGAGCGGCGTCAGCGTCAACCTGACCGGCATCGTCGGCACGCTCGAGGTGGAGGTCGACGTGCTCGGCCTGCTGTCCGGCAAGGTCCGCGTCAACGTGCCCGGGAACTTCAGCCTCCACGTCGCATCGCTCAGCGTTCAGGTGCCGAACGTGGTGACAGTGTCGGCACAGGGGATCGCGATCACGTACAACCCCGCGGGTCCCAGCAACCAGCAACTCGTCGTGATCGACAGCGCCGCGATCAGCTTCCCTGAGCTCAATGTGAGCGGCACGATCCTGCCTTACAACCCGGCGACGGGGCAGAACGTCGCGGCGGGCAGCACGGCGACGGGCTTGATTCCGGGGCTCACCATCTACGAGAACGGCTTCACCATCGGCGAGGCTGAGCTCATCTACGGGGTCAGCGGACAGAGCAGCACCCTGAGCACGATAGGGAGCTCGCCTGCGATCTCGCTCGGCGACATCGCCACCTTCAACGACATACGCATCGGGGTGGAGAACTTCTCGATGACGTTCGGGCAGAGCGTCAGCTTCAGCGGCTCGATCGTGATCGGGACCGGTGGCGCGACATTCCTTCCGGGCAAGCCCGTGTCGGCCACGATCAGCCCCGCCCCCGGCGCGCGGGCGCTCAACGGCATCCCGCCGGTCGCGATGCAGGCGACGCTGAGCTTCGGATCGGACGGTCAGGTCACCGCGTTCCAGTTCCAGGTCGGCCAGATGCAGATCCAGCTCAGCTCCTACGTGACGCTGACCGCCACAAACTTCAACCTCAACACCGGCGCCGCCGCGAACGAGCCGCTCGTATCGTTCAGCTCGATCGGCGCCACGGTCCAAATCGGCTCACTGGCGATCACTGGCACCGCGAGCAACTTCGCGTTCCTCGGCGACGGCAGCTTCGAGACGCTGCCGGGATTCGGCGTCGCGCTGACGGTCGGCTCCGCGACTGGCAGCTCCTTCCAGTGGCCGAGCTTCCTGCCGATCCAGATCCAGTCGATCGGCATCACCTGGCCGGACATCCAGACCGACCCGGCGAACTTCACGCTCACGCTCTCCGCGAGTGTGACCGGGATCCAGGGGATCGGAGGCCTGACATTCTCCGGTGCGGTCCAGGGGATCCAGATCGATCCGTCGCTGCTGGCGCAGGGCGAGTTCCCGATCGTCGGGATCAACTCGATCGCGGTCACCGTCCAGGGCGACCTGTTCGGCGGCCAGCTCGATGCGGGCCTCATCGGCGGGATCCTCAAGCTGGACAGCGGCTACAACATCATCGCCACGACCGACACGACGACGCCGGTCGCGCACCGAGTCTTCTACCTCGGGATCGAGGGTGGCTTCTCGATCGACGGGATGGCGGGCTTCACGCTGCGCGTCGGGCTCAGCCAGTACGGCCCGCTGGAGGCGTTCGTAGACGTCGAAGTGCCCGGCGGGATCCTCCTCGACCCTGACACCGGACTGACGATCAACGACTTCGCCGGTGGCGTCGAGTTCTACAAGACGCTGCCATCGATCACCGACCCGATGGCGCTCGACAACCCCGAGTTCAGCCTGCCGACCTCGCAGACCGCCGCGCAGTGGCTGAGCAGCCTCCAGCAGCAGGTCGCGGCGCAGGCCCGCGCGACCGGCGGCCAGGCCAACTTCCTCTCGGCGTTCACCTCGCCGATGACGATCATCGGCTCGGCGGACATCTACTCGATCTACACCTCGCAGGCGCTGTTCAACGGGCAGGTCACGGTCGAGATCTCAACCGACGGGAAGTTCCTGATCGACGGCCAGCTCAACTTCGCCAACAACAACGTCAGCATCAGCGGCAAGCTCTACGTCGACCTCTCCCAGGTGAGCAACGGCAGCGTCACCGTGCTGTTCCTGGCCGACATTCCGACGCAGGTCAAGCTGCTGACGCTCTACGGCAAGCTCCAGATGGGCTTCGAGAACGCATCCGGGCAGCCGGTGACGTTCGCCGTCGCGCCGTCGCCGGCATCGCCGACGGCGGCGAGCACGGCGCCGAGTGCCGGTGTCACCGATCCGGCGCCGGGCGACGGTACGGTCGACGTCGAGCTCGCCAACGGCACCACCGCGGATGCGAACCCGGCAGATCCCGCCTACGGCGCGGCCACCTCCGACATCGGCTCGAGCAGCGTCAGCGGCCAGAGCTACATCGACATCACCTACAACGCCGCGACCGGCGCCAACCTCGACTACGGCACGATTCTGAGCGACTCGAGCTTGATCACCGTGTGCGGCGACGGCATCCAATCGTCCAACCAGGCGATCTCGTGCTCGGGAACGCCGGTTGCGGTCACCGGTCCGATCCCGATTCAGACGATCACGCTGTCAAACGGCGTCATCACAGTGCCGCTCGAGTACGACGCCGCGACCGACAGCATCATCCGCTACGGCCCGAGCACCGAGACCGTGCTGACGGTCTCGCCGTCGTCGGTGGTGAGCACCGGAAATGTGCCCACGTCTGTCGATGCCCAGCTCGAGGGCGACACCGGGAGCGCGCTGATCGCCTACATCGAGGGCAATCCGAGCGAGTTCGCAGGATTCACCCTGTTCGACCTGACCGCTCAGTCACAGACGGTGAACAACCAGACCGTCTGGGTCATCACCGACCTCGCGCAGGAGACGATCCTCAGCGCCTCGTCGTTCTCGAGCGGGATCACGACCGCTGAGGAGTGGGCGGACGCGCTCGACGACGCGGGCGTCACCGAGTTCCGCTACCTGCTGGGCAACGGGGTCAGTTTCACACCCGGAACGGTCGTGGTGACGATAGGCGCCGGTGCCGTCAAGAACGCCGACACCACCGACTCCTCAGGAAACGTCACCACGGGCGCGAGCAACTCGGCGATCTCCGACTCGTTCACGGTCGAGGGTCCGACCGCCGAGCTCGTCAACCCCGGCCAGAGCGGCACGATCGACATCAACCTGCTGAACGACCGCAACTGGATCGACATCGTCTTCGACGAGCCCGACCCGAGCACGGGGATGGTCATCGACCCTGCGTCGATCACGAACATGACGACGAAGTTCACCTTCGGTGGGCCCGGCGCCGGCACGTTGGCGATCGACCCCTCGCAGACGCCCGTCCTGATTGCGAGCTCGACGAGCGCGCTCACGTACCGCTTCTGGCTGACGGGCGCGCCGGCCGCAAGCGGCGATGTGACGGTCACGTTCGTTCCCGACAGCTGGACCTACGAGCAGGCGACGACGCAGACGGCGCCGACGCTCGGCGCGAGCCCCGTCACGTTCACGCCGATAACGGGCGGTGGCAGTGTGTCGAGCACGGTCGACGTCACCGTTGCAGACATCGCGGTGACGGGCTCCTCGACGCCGCAGGACTACACGCCCGCGACGCTCGATCTCACGACGGTCACGCTCTCCGTCGGCGACGTGGCAGGCTCGACGGCGAGCCTGACCGGCCTGACGATCCAGATCCAAAGCGGAGCGGCGGCCACGATGACGGGACCAAACACGTTCGAGATCCCGATCATCATCCAGACCGTGAGCGGCTACAGCGGTCCGACGACGGTGGACGTCACGCCGCAGTTCACGACGCAGACGGTCGCGTATGACGCGCCTGCCGGGAGCGCACCGGATGCGTCGGCAGTGCTGAGCACCGGGGGCGCTCAGCTCACGGTCGGCGACTTCGCCAACCAGACCTATCTCGACGTGCAGTTCGCGCCCGTCTCGGGCGGCACGCTCGTGTCCGGGAGCATCACCGACAACGCCTTCACGCTGGGTGGGGCCGCAGCTTCGGGCGTCTCGTTCGCGTCGGGCCAGACCCCGATCGCGCTTGGGAACGACACCTACCGGTTCCTGCTCCAGGGCTCGTTCACGCTCGGTCAGGTCACCATCACCTTCAACGCCGGCAGCTGGTACTCGACGGCGGCGCGTGGCCCACCGTGCCCCTCGGGCACCACAGGCGACTGCTACTCGAACCTCGGCTCCACGCAGAGCTTCTCCGTGATGGGACCGACCGCCGACCTCGTCGAGACCGTCCCGGGGACGAACGGAGCGCCGAGCACCGTCGCCTCGCTCGCCGGCAGCTCGATCGGCGTGGACGCGATCAACGCCCAGGGCTACATCGAGGTGAGCTTCACCCCGACGTACGGGAATCAGATCGACCCCAACACGATCAACGGCAACGAGCTGCAGATCACAGACTCCGCCGGGAACCTGATCCCGCTGGGCGGCGCGCCCGTCCGTGAGGGCACGAGCAACATCTGGCAGTACGCGTTCAGCGGCCAGCTCGCGGTCGGCACGTACACCGTCACCTTCCTCCCCGGCTCCTTCGGCGACACAAGCGGCATCGTCGACCAGGGATCGAGCGAGCAGTTCACGGTCGTCGCGGCGACCGCCACGCTCGCGAACCCACCCGAGGACAGCGTCGAGAACCAGGCGACTCTGAACGGAGGCATCTGGGTCGACGTCAGCTATCCGGACATCGACGGCCAACCCGTCGACCCCAACTCGCTCGGCGCCGGGGCGCAGTTCACGATCGCCGACACCGCGAACGACACGCTCACGCTCGCCGGCCCACCAATCGAGCTGCCCTCGGCCACCGGCGGCACCGGACCGGAGACGTTCCGCTACTTCTTCACCGGCTACTCGGGCGGCGCCGTCAGCACGATCGGGATCACGTTCACCGCCGGTACCTGGGCCAACACCACCGGCACGGTCTCGACGGCGAGCGACTTCCCGACGCTGACGACCTCGGCGATCACCGCCGGGACGTACAGCATCACGGCCGGAACGTGGGTCGACGCCACGCTGACGCCGACCCTCGGACAGCAGGTCGACGTGGCCGGTGTGACCGAGCAGACGATGACGCTGAGCGGTGCGGGGATCGGCACGGGCGCGAACGTCGTGACGGCCTTCACCGGCACCGACCCGATCGTCCAGATCGGCCCCGACACGTTCCGCTTCCTCTACACCGGCGCGTTCGTCCCCGGCCAGGTGACCGCCACCTTCGCCGCCGGCGGATGGTCGGACACCGGCGGCAACCAGGGCCAGGCGTCGAGTGCGAGCTTCACGGTGATCGCCCCGGCACAGGACTTCTTCATCGAGCTCTCCGGCGGGATCATCCTCAACGCCGCGGGCTTCACGAGCTCGCCGCTGCTGCAGATCACAGCTGACGTCAAGCTCGTCATCGACCCGACCAACCTGGTGTTCGACCTGAGCTTCTCCGGGCAGATGAGCATCTACGGGCTCGGAACGGTCGGGGCCACGTCAGGCTTCTTCGTGCTCGATCTCGGGGACAAGCTGTCGAGCGTGCCGCAGCTGTGGGGCGCCGCGACGCTGGCGACGAACTTCACGGCGCTGCAGAAGTACGGCATCGACATCGACGCGACGGGGACGCTCGAGATCAACACGACCGAGCAGGTCCACACCCAGGTGCTCACGCTTCAGGGCCTCGGCCCGAACGGCAGCACCGCGACCGAGACCTTCACGCTGCAGCCGCTCAGCTTCCTGCTCGAGCTCGGCGGCATCGCCGCGATCCAGCCGCCGGGCGACCCGTCGCCGCTCGTATCGCTCGACGGCGCCTTCCTGCTGAGCATCAACCCCGACCAGCTGGAGATCTACGCGACCGCCTCGCTGTCGTACGGCATCGGCACCGCCACGGTCAACTACGGCACCGCGACCGGCCTGATCATCGTCCAGACCGGCCTGGCGCCGGGCACGAACCCCGGAGTGGCGGGCTACCTCAGCGTCGGCGCCGGGGCGAGCCTCGGGCTGCCGGACGTCGGGAGCCTGTTCAGCATCAGCGGCACCGTCACGGTGATGTTCAACACGACGCTTCAGCAGCAGAACTTCACCGTGCCGAGCACGTTCCTGCCGCTCCTGACCGCCGGCCAGCCGAGCTCGATCACGATCTATGCGTCCGCACCGGGTCCAAACGGAGAGCCCAACCCCAACGCTCCGGCGGGCGGCCAGGTCTACGTCGCGGCGAACGTCAACGCTGTGATCACGATCGGGGGCGTGATCACCCTGACCGGCTTCATCCAGATCGAGGCAGCGGCCGGGAGCAGCGGCGGCGAGCTGTCGATCACCGGCGCGGTTGGGACGTCGATCGCCAACCTCGGGTCACTGACAGGCCAGCTCAGCCTCACGATCTTCATCGGCAGCACCCCGGCAACGACAGGCGTCGTCGGGCGCGTGTTCCTGACCCTGAGCGTCAGCGGCATTCCCGGTGTCGCGCTGAACGGCGAGTTCCTCGTCGAGCTGAACTCGTTCAGCACGGCGCAGACGATCGATACCTTCGCCGTCAACGGGGTCACTGCGAGCCTGGCGTCGTGCACGCCGAGCGCATCGAATGCGAGCACGTGCTTCTTCGGCGGCTTCCAGCACGACAGCGCCGGCGACCTCGTCACGACCGCGACGACGATCGCGGCCGGCCCGTACTTCCACCTCGAGATGTACGGCACGCTCACGATCGCCGGCACCGTGTCGATCAACGCCAACGTCGAGTTCACGTTGAGCACGACCGAGATCAGCCTGCTCGTCAACGGCAACGTGTCACTCGGGCCGCTCGGCAGCCTGGCGATCACGAACAGCGGCTTCACGATCACCGCCCAGGGCCTGGTCGCGAACATCGACGTCAGCCTGGGGAGCAACTTCGGCGGGGGCGTCGGCTTGAGCTTCAGCGTCACTGCGGTCATGTCGATCAATACGACTCGCCAGACGCAGACTGTCGGCACGGCCCAGGTCGCGCCGGGCTTCTCACTGTTCCTGAGCGGGTCTGTCGATTTCCTCGGGTTCGCCTCGGGCAGCGGCTCGGTAGACGTCACGATCGGACCGAACGGCTTCCAGCTGACGTTCGCGGTCAGCTTCACGCTCGGACCGCTGACCTTCTCGGCGACGGGCGGAGCCGGCGTGTACTCGGACGGATTCGCCCTCGACCTCGCGGTCAGCGTGGGCACCACCGGCAACAGCAGCGTGTTCAGCATCAACGCCTCGGGAACGCTCGAGATCAACACGAGTGCCGAGGCGAGGCTCGGGATCGGTCCGCGCTCGTTCTTCCTGTCGGTCAGCGGATCGGTCGACGTGCTCAAGGTGATCGACTTCAGCGCGAGCATGACGATCTACGTCGGGACGAATCCGAGCACGGGCGCAGAGGGCTTCTGGTCCTTCAACGCCAGCGCAAGCATGAGCTTCTTCGGGCTGGCGACGCTCAACGGCACGATCTACCTCGACGAGCTCGGCAACTTCTCGATCACCCTCAACGGGCAGCTCACGCTCGGCACGAGCGATTTCGGGCTCGTCGGCAGCTTCAGCATGCAGTTCACCAACGAGTACTCGCCGACGACCGGCTACACGTTGATCCTCGCCGGCAGCGCGAGCGTCAGCCTCAACGTCTTCGGCATCTCGCTGCTCGGCCTCGGAGTGAGCTTCAGCTTCGAAGCCCAGGGCGCCGGCACCGTACCCGTCACGCTCAGCTTCGGCGTCTCCATCCACTTCCTGTTCTGGACGATCAACAAGACGGCGACGTTCACGATCGGCTACCTGACGGTGCCGTCGGCGGGTCCCCCACCGGTGTACCTCGCAGGGTCGGGCACCGGCTCGCAGAGCGCGGCCCAGAGCTGGCCTGGAACGAGCCCGGCGCCGTTGTACCTCAACGTCGGCAGCGCGGCGCAGTACCGCAACGCCGGGAGCAGCGGCACAGACGACAACTACACGATCACCCAGACCGGGGGTACGAGCGGCGACGCCACGATCCAGGTGAATGCGTTCGGGCAGACCGAGACCTACCACAACGTCTCGAGCATCTACGGGGACTGGTCCTCGGCCGCCTGCAGCGCGAGCAGTCCATGCACCGAGAACGTGCTCGTCGACTCGAGCGTCACCGTCCCCGTCCACATCACCGGCAGCACGGGTGAGTACAGCGACAACGTCATCCAGTACGCCGGCAACAACAACGCGACGACGCTGACCGGCGGCAGCGGCAGCAACGAAATCGACGCGACGGGACCGTCGAACGTCACGATCACCGGCAATCCGGGAGGCCAGCCCGACGCAAGCGCCTCCGACGTGATCACACACTCCGGGTCAGGCGCCGCGACGATCAGCACCGGCGCGGGCAACTGGTACGTCGTCGGCGGCAGCGCGGCCGACCAGATCACCACCGGCAACGGCAACGATCAGATCGTCGGCCCGGCGGCCACGATCACCCTCGGGACGGGAACAGACGTCGTCTACCTGACCGCCGGTCAGGGATCGACGACGATCGAGGGCGGCGGTGGCGGCGGTGGCGGCGCCAACATGCTGTTCGTAATCGCCGCGCCGGGCTCGGACACGCTGTCCGGCGCCACCGGGTCCTCGAGCGTCAGCCTCACCGTCAGCGGCGGTGGCGGCACGGGAACGTACACGGTCGACGACGGGAGCATCCAGCACCTCGTCTACGAGGGCAGCTCCGGCACGAACACCTTCAACGGCTTCAACGTCACATCCGGCTTCACGATGGCGCTGAGCGCCCCAGGCGCGATCACGATCCAGAGCTCGATGCTCGACACGCAGGGCAGCGACAGCTCCGGCGAGACGACGTGGTGCACGTCGAGCAGCGGCTGCGCAGCGTTGACGATCAGCCCGACCGGCGCGCTGACGCTGACGGGCTCCCGCCTCTCGTCCTCCGGATCCGCGACGCTGACCTCGAGCGGGAACCTGACGGTGACGGACTCCTCGGTGTCAGCCGCATCCGGCCTCACAACGAGCTCCACCGGCGGGAATCTGCTCGTCCAGTTCGTCGCGTCTGGCTCTTCGCTCAGCTCGAGCTCCGGCACGGTGTCTCTCAGCGCCGCCGGCTCGCTGACGCTGACCGGATCTTCGGTGACGGCATCCAACGGGACCGTCTCGCTGAGCGACTCCGGGGACATCTCGGTGACCGCCTTCCTCCCGACGAGCGGTACGCCCACCGGTTCGGTGCTGAAGGCCGAGGGCAGCGGCGGCAACGTGACGATCACCGGCGCCAACACGAGCAGCAACACGGTTCTCGTCTCCGGATCGTCGATCAGCTCGCAGCAGGGAACGGTGACGCTGAGCGTGGGCGCCGGGACCCTGACACTCGACGGTGCGACCGTGACGGCGGACACCGCATTGACGGCCAACGCGACCACCGGCGACGTGATTGTCGAGGCAGGCACGAGCGCCTCGACGCTGACCGTGACCGCCGGCAATCTGATGCTGACCGCCGCCGGCACCCTGCGCGTGACGAAATCGACGCTGTCGGCAAGCGCTGGAAGCACGATCCTGACAGCACAGGGCGGCTCGCTCACGCTCGGCAGCGCGACCGTCTCCGCCGGCACGGCGGTCACCGCGGGCACCGCGATGGCGAACACCGACGTCATCGTCCAGGGCGGTGAGCTGAGCGTCGGCTCCGGCGGGACGGTCTCGCTGACCGGTGCGCGCAACGTCACGATCGGTTCCGCGACGGTCGCCGGCGGCTCGCTGACGTTGACTGCGAAAGCGGGCGCGCTCGAGGTCACAGCGTCGAACCTCGGTACCCCGACCTCTCCGATCACGTTGCTCACCGCGCTGGCCAATACGACGCTGACGTTCATCACCACGACAGTGACCTCCACCGGCGCCGTCGAGCTGACCCCGACGGGTAGCGGACTCCCCGCCGGTACGCCGGTGCTCGAGCTGATCGACTCGCAAATCACCGGTGCCTCGGTGACCGCCACCTCGCCGAACACCGTCGTCCTCACGTCCTCCGGGTTGACGGCGAGTGCCGGCGCGGTGATCGTGACGGCGACCACCGGCACGGCGACGCTGTCGGCCTCTCCCGTGAGCGCCGCGACGATCGTCACGATCAGCGCGCCGGCCGGGGTCACGGTGTCCGCGACCTCGCCGATCAAAGCGAGCCAGACCGTGAGCGTGTCCACGACGGCAGGTCAGATCATGGTCTCGGGATCCTCGTCGCTGACCTCGTGGCTGGCGTCGGTGACCGTGCAGGCGGTCGGTGGCCAGGCGCAGCTCTCGAGCTCGTCGCTGATCGCCGGCACGTTCGTCACGGTCAGCTCCACCGCCGGGGTCAGTAGCCAGGGCGGCTCGATCACCGCGTCGAACGGCCCGGTGACGTTGACGGCGGGCGTGGGCCTGAGCTCGCCGCAGCCCGCGGGTACGGCCGATCTGTCGGTCGGTGCGGGCAACGTGTCCGCGACGCAGGGGATCTCGGCGAGCTCACCCGGAAACGTGGTGTTCATCGATGCGCCGATGAGCGCCAGCGGCGGCAACGTGAGCGTGACGGCGGGACTCGGGATCGCGATCACCGGCGGCGCGATCGACGCGAAGGCTGGATCGGTGAGCTTGCACGCCGAGGGCGGCAATCTGACGGTCGGTCCGAGCTCGGACGAGTCGACGGCCGCGATCACGGCGAACGGCTCGATCACGGGCACCGCCTCAGGGAGCGTGTCGCTGATGAATGCCGCCTCGACGGCGACCACCGGCGCGATCACGCTCACAGCGCAGAACGGCAGTCTCTCGGTCACCAGCTCGTCGCTGCTGGCGAGCGGGAACGTAACGGTCACCGGCAGCAACTCGGTGACCGTGCAGGCGGGGTCGGTGACGGCGACGGCTGGGGCCGTGATGCTGGCGGCGGGTAGCGGGTTGAGCTCGCCGCAGGCGGCGGGCGCGGCGGACCTCTCGGTCGGCCAGGGTTCGGTGACGGCCGGGACCTCGATCACGGGGACCTCGCCCGGCACGGTGACGCTGACGGGTGAGACGGTCAGCGCGGGCGGCGCGGTGTCGCTGACGGCAGGGCAGAACATGGCGATCGATGCGGCCAGCAGCGTGTCGGCCGGCACGACCATCACGCTGAAGGGCGGCCAGGGCAACACTGCGGCGACGATCAGCCTGCTGGGTGCGTACAGCGCGCCGCTGATCGAGATCTACGGCGGCAACGGCGGCGATCTCATCACCTACGCGCCGACTGCGGTGATCGGCTACACGCAGATCTGGGGCGGCACCGGCGTCAACGACGTCGCGTTGACGCTGCCGACGATCGACCTCGCTCACCTGCTGAACTCGGCCTCGAGTGGACCGGCGGCGTTGGTCAACGGGACGGCTGCGCAGGGTGATCCGCGCACGGTGCAGGGCGTGAACCTGCCTTTGCGCAACATGGTCGACGTCAACGCGGGTGGGCCGCTGTCCACGATCGACGTGTACTTGTCGGGCACGACCGCCAACCCGGCCGGTATCTCGTACGTCGTCAACGCGAGCAATGCGGGCAACCTGGTGTTGCACGCGCCGGCGCAGGCGAGCGAGCTCCTGGTTCGCGCGGGCTTCGTTGCTCTGGTGCATCCGGCTTCTGGCGCGGGAGTGAACGGGCCGTTCGCCGCCAACTACGAGCGGATCAACTACTCGGGCGCGAACATCGGCCAGCTGACGCTCGATGGCAGCAACTTCGGCGATAGCTATTTCCTCATCGACAACGGCACCCCGACGGTGATCAACGCCGGCAACGGCAACGACAGCTTCCAGATCGGCGGGCTGTTCGGCTCACCGCAGACCGCCGCCGCCGGGAACGTCGCCGCGGGCGATGACGTGGCGACGACGTCAACGCCGTTCGGCTACCTCAGCCACGGGATCAGCTACGCGACGACGATCAACCCAGGCGCGGGCACCGACTCGTTCACGATCTACGCCAACCAGGCGCCGCTGACCGTGCCGCCCGGGAAGGGCACCGCATCGTTCATCCTGCAGGGCTTTGGGGTTCCCAACGCGCCGCTGAACCTCAATGGCGGCAGCGGCGAGGGAAGCCTGACGCTGATCGGCACCCCCGCCAACGACGTGTTCGTGATCTCCGCGGCGCAGCTGCTCGGCGCCGGGTTCACCGTCAACTACGCGAACTTCGGCCGCGTCGAGGTCAACGGCGACGGCGGCAACGACGTCTTCGACGTGCTCAGCACCGCTGCGAACGCCGTGACGATGCTCGACGGCAGCGTCGCCGGCAACGACACGTTCAACGTCGCCGGCGACGTGCTGGGGAGCCTTGTCACCGGCAATGGCGGCAGCGCGATCACGACGCCGTACGCCGGGCCGCATCAGACAGCCGTCGTGGGCGGTCCGCTGTTGATCAACGGTGGCGCGGTGGACGGCTTCGGCGGCGCGGTCAAGGCTCCGCCGCTGGTGGAGGCGGTGCAGTTGCCGACTGAGCTCGACGGCGCGCTGCCGGCGGCGGCCAGCCAGACGTCCAACCCGACGCCGGTGGCGAACAAGGTGAGCACCCTGAACGTGTTCGACGACCTCAACACGACGGGCCAGACCGGCACGCTGTCGGTGATCACGGCGACTCAGTTCGCGGCCACGCAGACGCTCTACGCGGGCTCGACGCTGCCGATCAACGCGTTCGCCGAGGTGGAGGGGCTGGGGCTGCCCGGGACCACGACGCTCAACCTCGTCCAGAAGACGGGACCGTCGCCGGCGGCGCTCTCGTTTGATGGTGGGATCGTGTACACGGGCGTGGACGTCGTGGATGTGATGCTGGGGTCCGGGAATGACACGTTCACGACGAGTTTCACGACGCCGGGGTCGATCACGGTGATCCAGGGCGGTGGCGGCAGCAACGATCTGGTCGCGACCGGCGGTGGCGGTCCGGGCTCGCCGTTGGTGCTGTTGGGCGGGACGACGCAGAACGGCAGCTTCTATAACGCGACGGTGGGCAACTTGACGGGTGGGGCGTACCAGTACACCGATCCCGGCAGCAGCATCCTGAATGCGAGCGCGGACCCGAACTCGGTGATCATGTACGGAGGCGCGGGGAACGACACGATCGTCGGTGGTGGCGGCGGGGATCAGATCGCGGGTGGTTCGGGGATCGACACGATCATCGGCGGGACCGGGAATGATGAGATCTACGGCAACTCTGGGTTCAACCTGAATCTGTCCAATCGGTTGGATGTCGCGAGCTCGTTGCTCGCTGCGGGGAACCAGGGTGCGCAGATCCTGTGCGTCGCTAATGGCGATCCGACCGACAGCGCGTGCGCGGCGAACACGCAGACGCCGGACGCGGTGACCGCGGACCCGCTGACGCCCGGGGCCAAGACGATCACCGCCGGCAACGGCGATGACATCATCTTCGGCGGCTATGGCGTGATCGATCTCGTCGCCGGCAGCAACCGGATCACCGGTACCGGGACTGTCGCGGGCGGCAACGTCGCTGACGCGAGGTCGGTGCGGGCGGGTCAGGGCGCGAATGACCAGATCACGGCCGGTAACGGCAATGACCTGGTCATCGGCGGCGCTGGCAGCAACGTGATCGATGTCGGGACGGGCAACTCGTTGGTGTTCGGTGCCTACGGTGAGGCGACGGCTGTCAGCGGCGCGACGGTCGACTTGGCGGATCTGCCGCTGGCGATGGCTTCGCCGCCGTTTACGTTCGGCTCGTTGTTCACCAGTGCGAGTGCGGGGAACAACTACATCCGTGCGATTGGCGGCAACAACATTTTGATCGGTGGGCAGGGGTCGAACACGATCTTTGGTGGTAATGGCGGCACGAATGACATCATCGGCGGCACGACCGTCGCGGGTGCTCCGAGTGGTGTGAATATCATCAGCGGCGGCAACAGCGACAATGTGATCATCGGCCATGATGGTGTGATCACCCGTCGTGGCGATAACCTGTCGCCGTTGGTGCGGGCGCTGAACGGGACGACGCTGGCCAGTGGTGTGAGCTCGGCGTGGCAGGTGGACCCGTTGTGGGCGGCGCACCAGGCCGCGACCGGTGGTCCGTTCGAGGGTCGCAACATCACCGTGTATGACGGCGGCTCGGCCGTCGGCAACGATTACATCGCCGGTGGGCAGGGTCACAGCCTGATCTTCGGTGACGGCGGTAACGATGTGATCGAGGGCGACGGGTACATCCTGACCAACGGCTCCGGGCAGGTCGTGCTCGGCCCCGGCGGGCTGCCGCAGGTGCAGGCGCCGGTTGATGACTACTTCAACGGCGACAGCTACATCGAGGGTGGCGGCGGCGCGGACACGATCTACGGCGGTGTCGGGCAGGACGACATCATCGGCGGCAGCTCGAACCTGTTCGGGCAGACGACCGCGGCGCAGCGCCCGGACAGCGGTGGCGCGACGATCTACGGCGGTGACGGGACCCAGACCGGCGAGTTCAACCAGGGGCTCGTGACGCGGACGCTGAGCGGGAGCATGGCCTTCCAGGGCACGACGGTCACGGGACTCTCGACGACCACCGGGCTGTTGGTGGGTGAGGGTGTGAGCGGCGGTGGTCTGCCGGTCGGCACCACGATCACGGCGATCCTGTCGGCGAGCAGCATCCAGGTCAGCCAGGCCGCGGTCGCCGCCGCCAGCGGCGTCGTGCTGACGTTCACGACCGCGGTGGATGACCATGCGCGTAACGCGGACACGATCCTCGGTGATAACGGCGATATCTACGACATCGTCGGCACCAACGGCGTCTCCAGCGGGCATTACCTGTCCTTCGGGTATGACACCGCCGCCTATGAGAACACGTCGGCGAGCCCGGGGCTGCTGGAGACGATCATCCCGCGCGTGGTGACGACGCTGGACTACTCCGCGACGGGCGGCTGCGGCGCGTACTCGTATGTGTCCAACACCGGCAGCCCGACCGCGCCGCAGACGCTGACCGGGAGTTGCACGAACGTCGGCGGCGCGGAGACGATCTACACCGAGGGCGGCGATGACACCGTCTACGGCGAGACCGGCAACAACGTGATCTACGGCGGCGGCGGCAACGACATGCTGATCGGCGGGTCGGGGAACAACTGGATCTACGCCGGTAGCGGCAGCAGCGGCGTGATCGGCTCGACCGGCACGCTGACCCGTCAGGTGATCGGGATCGCCGAGCCGCTCTACGGCCTGCCCGCCTACCCAGGGACCGCGAACCAGTCGATCTGCGCGACCGGCGACTGCGACTTCGATGATCTGACCGCGACGATCAACGTCCCGGGCACGCTGGTCTACGACGCGACGTTCGATCGCTCGAGCGGGGGTGTCGCGGGCGGCAACGACATCATCTACGGCGGCATCGGCAGCGACGACATCCACGGCGGCCCGGGCAGCGACGCGATCTCCGGCTCGGCGCCGCTGCCGCTGTACTACTGCGGGACGCTGACTGACCAGTGCCCGACCAGCGGACCGCAGGGCAACCCGCTCGCGACGCTCGCAGCGCTGGGCTACAACCCGAGCAACGTGCTGGCCTACAACGCCACGACCGGGCTGTTCGCCGCCTATGACCCCTACGAGCCGCTCGCGCGCGTCATGCAGCTCACGCCCGCGGGCTGCGAGCTCGGCGGCCTCGCGTGCCCCGCAGCAGTGGAGTGGCTGCTCGACTTCGACGCCACCAAGACGCACGGACCCGACGCGCTGTTCGGCGACTGGGGGAACAACTGGATCATGGGCGGCGCCGGACCGGCCGACATCTACGGCGGCGCCGGCGCCGACGTGCTCGACGGCCAGCAGAACCTCAACCTCGACTACGGCCTCAACCAGGAGAATGTGCCCTCGACCTCGATGGCGGGGGATGTCATCTTTGGCGGCGGCGCGGGCGACGTGCTGATCGGCGATAACCCGGCGGACTGGCTGATCGACTGGAACGGCAACCAGAACACGTTCATCTCGCCCTACGGGATCAACCCGTCCGTGATCGCGCAGAACACGAGCCAGGTGGACGGCTTCCTGTACGCGCTGAGCAGGTACCAGGGCGCCGATCAGACGATCACGAAGGGCACGGCCGCGCGCGACAACGAGCCCTACGGCGAGCTCGGGCTGCTCATCTACGGCGACCCGTACTACAACCAGCAGGGCCCGGGCCCCGGGATGATCCAGGGTCAGATCGACATCGATCCGCCGAACCTGGCGCAGGCGGACTTCCCCGGCCAGTCATCCCAGGCCGCGCCGGAGCTCTCAGAGTTCAGCGTGGAGTCCGGCACGTGGACGGCGGGGAACTTCCTCTACCAGTCGACAGCTGTGGCCGGCGCAGATGCCGTCTCGCTGCTCGGCGTCGGGGTCGAGCTGCCGAGCAGCTTCGCGGTCAACGCGCAGCTGTCCGCCGGCAACGCGGTCGCCGGTGGGCAGTCCGACGCCTACGTGATCCTGGACTATCAGAGCGCGACAAGCTTCACGTTCGCGGGGTTCTCGGTCACATCCGACCAGCTGCAGATCGGGCAGCGCACCGCCACCGGCTGGCAGATCCTCGCCCAGGAATCCGGCTGCGGCTTCTCGCAAGGCTCGCAGTGCCGCGACCCGCTGCAGTCAGGCGAGCAATACAACGTCGAGGTCACGGTCAGCGGCGAGACGGTCACGCTCAGCATCGATGGGGTGCAGCAGGCGCTCAGCTATACGTTCGCGACGACCCTCGCAAACGCGTCCAACATGCTGGCGGGACTCGTGGCGCCGCTGAACGGCGGCCCGGTCGGGATCGGCGGCAGCGGATCCAACGTGCAGCTGGACAGCATCGCGCTGAGCGCGACCCAGCCGCCCAACGACCCCGAGAACCTCACGACCCCGCCAGGGGTGTACACCGCGCTCTCGGGCAGCTGGGCCTCTGACTGGCAGCAGAGCGCCGATCAGGTCACGGGCACCCCGAGCGGTCCCGGGCCGTTCAACAGCGACCAGCCGGCGATCGACCTGATCGCGCTGAACCCGACGCCGCTGAGCGCGACGATCTCGGCGTCGGTCGCGACGACGGGAACGGCCGGGTTCGTGTTCGGCTACGAGGACGCCCAGGACTACGGCTACGCCGTAGTGGACGTCCCCGCGGGTCAGGTCCAGATCGGGCATGTGATCAACGGCCAGACGGTCATCGACACCTACGCGAACTTCTCGACCGCCGGTCTGAACATCGCCGGGCTGGCGATGCAGCTGCAGCTCGACGGCGGCACCGCGACGTTGCTGGCGAACAACCTGCCGCTGCTGAGCTTCACCTACGCGGCGATCCTGACCGATGACGGCGTCGGCCTCTACGCGCAGGGCGCGCCCGCGACGTTCACGTTCGACGCGCCGAGCGTGGCGCCGGTGCCGCAGGAGCCGGTCGCGATCGTGAGCTCCTCCTACATCCCGGCGCGGGGCTCGGGCCTGTACCCGGTGAGCGTCGCGGTCACCCTCTCGCAACCCTCCACCACCACGGTCACCGTGCCGTGGAGCACGGTAAGTGGGACGGCGGTCGCGGGCACGAACTTCGCGGCGGCGTCCGGGGTGCTGACGTTCGCGCCGGGGCAGACCTCGCAGCTGATCACGTTGACCGTCGATGCGCTGAACCTGCAGGTCCCGCACGGTGACCCGCAGTCGTGGCTGGTGAAGACCCTGACGGTGCAGTTGGGCGCCCCGACCGGGGCGATCCTCCCGGCTTCGACATCGACGCCTGCGGCGGGGACGGTGACGCTCGATTACAGCTCCAGTCCGCAGGGCGGGGTGCAGGTCAGCACGCCGCAGTACGTCAACAACGTCAACGTCGCGGCGTTCCCGCTCACGATCGCCGGGGAGACCGGCAACCTGGTGACGATCCTCGCCACCGACAGCGCCTCGCCGATCGACACGGTCACGCTGACGACGCAGCTGACCGGGACGGCGACACTGGTCAACCTCAGCTCGCTGAAGGATGGGAACGTCTCGATCACCGTCGTGGAGGCTGACGACGTGGGCGGCGAGCAGGTCCAGCAGCTCTACCTCCTCAAGAACACGGTGACGCCGGCGACCCCGACCGTGGCGCTGAACCCGTCCTCGGACAGCGGCGTCTCCAACAGCGACTACATCACCAACGACAGCAGCCCGCAGTTCACGACGACGAGCGCGTCGGGGACGTTCGTGAGCGTGTTCGTGAACGGGGTGCTGTACACCGGCCAGCGTCTGGCGGATGGCAGCTACACTGTGACCGCGACCGCGACCAACTCCTACGGAAGCGTGTCGGCGGCGGCCAGTGCTCCGAAGACGCTCGTGATCGCAACCGCGGGACCGTCCGGGAGCTTCACGGTGAACGGCGCGGTCACGGTCAACGGTCAGCTCGAGACGAACAACCGGACGCCCACCCTGGCCCTGGCATTCGCCGACTCCGAGGTTGCGCTCTGGACGTATGCGGTGTCGACGAACGGCGGCGCTTCGTATGGTGCTGCGGTCGCGTATGCGGCGACGACAGCTGCGCTGTCGCTGGGCTCCGATGGTGCCTACACGATCGACGTGAAGGTCACCGATGTCGCCGGGAACACGTTCGTGTACGGGGTGACGCTGCATCTGATCACGTCGGCGCCATCGCTGAGCGTGAGCCTGCCGGCGTACGTGAACAACGTCAACGAGGCCGCCGCACCGGTGACGGTCACGGGCGTGTCGGGCGACACGGTCAGCTACACGATCAGCAACGGTTCGGCGAGCGTGACGGCGTCAGGGCTGGCGGTCCCGTCCGGCAACGCGCTGGCGCTCACCCCGAATCTGAGCTCGCTGGCTGACGGGACGCTGACGGTGGTCGTGACCGAGACCGACCCGCTGGGCAACAAGGCGACCAGCACGCTGTCGGTGGTCAAGAACACGGTGACGCCCGCGACCCCGACGGTCGCGCTCAACCCCGCGTCTGACAGCGGCGCGTCGAACGGCGACTACATCACGAACGTCAACAACCCGCAGTTCACGACCACCACAGCGTCTGGGACGACCGTCAGCGTGTATGTGAACGGGGTTCTTTACAGCGGTCAGCATCTGGCTGATGGGAGCTACGCGGTGACCGCGGTCGCGACGAACTCCTACGGGAGCGTGTCGGCGGCGGCGAGCGCGCCGAAGACGCTGGTGATCGCCACGACAGCGCCGGTCGGGAGCTTCACCGTCACGGGTGCCCAGACGATCAGCGGGCAGCTGTCGGTCGCGAGCCGCACCCCGACCCTGGCGCTCGCGTTCAGCGACAGCGAGGACGCGCTCTCCACCGTCCAGGTCTCGACCAACGGCGGCCAGACGTTCAGCACCGCGCAGGCCTACAGCACGAGCTACGCGCTGTCATTCAGCGCCGACGGGCTCTACACGGTCGAGGTCAAGGTCACCGACCTGGCCGGCAACACCTACACCTACAGCCAGAGCCTGCGCGTCGATACGACCGGCCCGACGATCACCGCCTCGCTCTCGAGCCCGCAGAGCCAGACGCTCGGCTACGACGGCACCGGCGACATCGCGATCAGCGTCGGCGCCGGCGACGTCAGCGGCGTCGCCTCGACGCAGATCGTGCTGGACGCGACGACCACAATCACGGCCGGGTCGATCCCGATCGACACGCTCAGCGCCGGCACCCACACGATCGTGATCACCAGTACCGACAACCTCGGCAACAAGTCCACCGACACGATCACCTTCCAGGTACACCCCTCGCTCACGGGCATCCAGGACGGTGTCACCGAGGCCTACAAGTCCGGGCTGATCAGCACCAGCACCGAGGAGAGCAGCCTGCTCACGATCCTCAGAAGCGGTGGCTCGGAGACCACGATGCTGGCCAACTTCGTCACCGCCGTCAACGCCCAGAGCGGCAAGACGATCACCACCGCCGAGGCGACCGTGCTCGACAGCTGGGCCATGGACCTCTCCAGCCGCGTCTGAGGGCCTCTACGCGACGACTGTCAGGCCGCCCGGCATCACCGTGAACTCGATCTCCTCACGGTCCCCGATGTAATCGCCGTCGACCTGCACGGGCAGCGGCCGCTCGTCGAGCGTACGCACGCGCAGGTTCGCCACGCCGTTGAACGCGCGGATCTGGCGGTGCCCGGTGACGCGCGCTCTCGACGACAGGGCGCGCCAGGTGATCGACGGGATGTCGAGCGGGCTGGTACGCCTCAGCACGACCCCTGCGAGATCACCGCTCTGCAGCCCGCCACCCTCGCCGATGTACACGGCCCGGTCGCCGAAGTACGAGTACGGCTCGGCGTTCTGGACGATCACCGTGGCGCCGTTCACCCGCTCATCACCAAAGCTCGCCTCCATCCGTGGCCGGTGCAGGAGGTAGCGGCGCATGTAGGTCGAGCTCGCGACCCATGCGTAGTAGTACTCGCCGCCGCGCGCCTTCAGGCGCGGGTGCGCATCGACCTGGGCCACGACGCTCGCATCCAGTCCAACGCCGGCCGAGAACAGGAAGAAGCGATCGTCAAGCAGGCCGAGATCGACGCTGCGCGGGCGCCAGTCGTCGGCGATCGTCAGCAGGTGCTCGGTGGCGTCGACGACGTCGCTGGGGATTCCGAGCAGCCGGCAGTACACGTTGGCGCGTCCACCCGGCAGGCACGTCAACGGCACCCCGGAGCCGGCGAGACCGTTCGCGGCCTCGTTGACGGTCCCGTCCCCTCCGAACGCGACGACGACGTCGTAGCCCTGCTGGGCGGCCGCACGGCACAGCTCGGTCGCATGGTTGCGGCGCTCGGTGTCGACCGCGTCGACCAGGTAGCGGCCGCGAAGTGCGTAGACGACCAGGTGCTTGAGGCGATCGGACACGGTCGTCGCGTACGGGTTGACGATCACGAGCATCCGCTGTGACGGCGAGCTGGAGGGCAGCGACAGCTTCGCCTCGAGACCGCGCGCGGGGTCGAGTGCGTCGTCGTTCATCGCCCACTCGCTCCGGCGCCCGAGCGTACCCACACGGCGATCAACCCGGCGTGGCGGCCTGACACGAGGCGGACGGTACCGGCTCGGCCAGAAACGGCGCGGTGTGACGCCCGGGGGCGAGCCGGCAACTCGCCTTGTCCGACATGGCCATCTCCGGCTATAATGGCGGGCCACATAGCAGTACGCATCCAGAGGGGTGGAGGGAATGGCCCTATGAAACCCCGGCAACCTCCCGTAAGGGAACGGTGCCAATTCCATCAGGCTCCAACGACAGGCCTGGGAGATGTGGCTAGGGCGGTTTCAGTGACCTCCGACCACGAACCCCGGCGGAGGTTTTTCTACATATGCCGCCAGAAGCGCTTCGCTGCAAGGAATGCAGCACGACATACCCACTCGACGCACGCTACGTCTGTGAGCAGTGCTTCGGCCCGCTCGAGGTCGCCTACAGCACCTCCGCGAACGCCGACCCCGAGGCCACGCGCCGCCGGATCCAAGCCGGACCCCACTCGATCTGGCGCTACGGCGACTTCCTGCCGGTGAGCGGCGCGAGATCCGCGCTGCCGTCGGGCTGGACACCGCTGATCCGAGCGCAACGACTCGGACGCGAGCTCGGGCTCCGAGAGCTGTGGATCAAGAACGACGCCGCCAATCCGACCCACTCGTTCAAGGACCGCGTCGTGTCGGTGGCGCTCGCCCGCGCCCAGGAGCTGGGCTTCACGACGATCGCCTGCGCGTCGACGGGTAACCTCGCCAACGCCGTGGCGGCACACGCCGCTGCGGCCGGACTCGAGTCCTACGTGTTCATACCGTCCGATCTCGAGGAACCGAAGGTGCTCGCCACGGGCGTCTACGGAACCAACCTCGTATCGGTGCGCGGCAACTACGACGACGTCAACCGCTTGTGCACGGAGATCTCGGGCGAGCACGACTGGGCGTTCGTGAACATCAACATGCGGCCCTACTACTCGGAGGGCTCCAAGACGCTCGCGTTCGAGATCGCCGAGCAACTCGGCTTCGAGCTGCCCGACCGGATCATCTGCCCGATCGCATCCGGCTCGCTGTTCACGAAGATCGCGCGGGGGTTCGAGGAGTGGATCGAGGCCGGCCTGCTGGCCGGCCGACTGCCGGCCTTCAACGGTGCGCAGGCCACCGGCTGCTCCCCTGTCGCGAGCGCGTTCGAGGCCGGGCGCGACTTCTGCCGTCCGGTGAAGCCGGACACGATCGCCAAGTCGCTGGCGATCGGCAACCCGGCTGACGGGCCGTACGCGCTCGACCTCGCACGCCGCACGGGAGGATCGATCGACGCGGTCAGCGACGAGGAGATCCGCGCCGGGATCAGGCTGCTCGCCACGACCACGGGGATCTTCACCGAGACCGCAGGCGGCGTCACGATCGCGGTGCTGGCGAAGCTTGCGCGGCGCGGGGACATCGACCCGGCGGAGCGCGTCGTCGCGCTGATCACCGGCGAGGGCCTCAAGACGCTCGAGTGCGCGCGTGGCACATTTGAGCCATGGGAGATCGAGCCCAGCATCGAGGCGTTCGAGCAGGCCAGGGAGAAGCTGGCCGTCGCGGCCTGAAAGGAGCATGACCATGGCGGTGAAGGTACGGATCCCCACGCAGCTGCGTGCGGCCACCGACGGAGAGTCGGTGGCGGAACTGGAGGGCGCGACCGTCGGCGACGTGCTGGAGGCGCTGTTCGTGCGCTACGAGGACCTCCGCGACCGGATCGCCGAGGACGGTGGTCTACGCCGCTTCGTCAACGTCTATGTCCGCGGCGAGGACATCCGCTTCCTCGACGGTCTGCAGACGTCGGTCAGCGACGGCGACGAGCTCACGATCCTGCCGGCGGTCGCAGGCGGCGCGTAACCGGGCTTCCGTGGCTGCTGCGCCGGTCGCTGGCCTGCGGGCCAGCCACGACAGGGCCTGCGTCTGACACGATGGGGTCTCGGCACGCCGTGACCTCGGCGGGCCGGCTCCCTGATGACAGCCGTCAAGTCTCCCCGCACCGAGTTCCCGCTGCTGCGGGTTCCAGTGATCCGTGATTTCAGCGCGCCCGGCTGGTGGCGCCGGCTGCCGCGCTGGGCGAGCGCCGGCGGTGTGCTGCTCGCGCTCATGCTGATCTCGACCTTCATCAGGTCGCGCAACATCAACGGCGAGCTGTGGTCCGACGAGGCGAACACGATCGGGATCGCGTCGCACTCGCTCGGCGCGATTCCGGGGATCCTGTGGAAGGGCGGGGGCGCCCCGCTGTACTACGTGCTCCTGCATGTTTGGATGAGCGTGTTCGGCTCAAGCGAGAGCGCGACGCACGCGCTGTCGCTGCTCTTCGGGCTGCTCACGGTACCGGTGGGAATGTGGGCGGGGTGGAGCCTCTTCGGGGAGCGGGCGGGCATCATGGCGGCGGCGCTGTTCGCGTTCGACGGCTTCCTGACCGGCTACGCGGTCGAGACGCGCATGTATGAGCTGTTGGCGCTGCTGGGTCTGGTCGCGGTCGTCTGCTTGCTGCACGCGTTCGTGTACCGGCGCCGGGGATATCTTGGCGTGTTCGCCGCGTCGCTCGCGCTGATGCTGTACACCGATGCCTGGTCGGCGTTCTTCTACCTCGCCGCGCTGCTCGCGCTGATCCCGGTCTACATCTCCGCCGAGGATCGCCGCGGCTTGCTGCGCGACGGCGCGATCGCCTTCGGCGCCGCTGCGATCGCCTACCTGCCGTGGCTCCCCACGCTGATCCACCAAGCGGCCAATGCGACCGCTCCCTGGCATTACGCGCCGGTGCTCGGCGCCAACTTCCCACGCGAGCTGTTCGGCAGCGACCGCGCCGTCGCGATCCTCGCACTCGCGGTCGCGGTCGGGCTGGTGCCGCTGCTGTTCGGCAAGCTGCGCCGCTCCCGTGAGGCGACCGCGGCACTCGTGCTCGCGACGATCCCGGTGGCGGCGGCGCTGCTGGCGCTGCTCGCGTCGATGACGGCGCCGACCTGGGCGGAGCGCTATTTGGCGCCTCTCGTCGGAAGCGCCGTGCTGCTGGCAGCGCTGGCGTGCTCGCGCTCGGGCATCTTCGGGCCGGTCGCCGTGATCGTGTGCTGCGCGTTCCTCGCCAACGCATCCTCGTTCGTGCCCCAGTACAAGAGCGACATGCGGGATGTGGCGGCCGAGCTCTCGCCGTACCTGCATCCCCGCGACATCGTGCTCGTCGCGCAGCCCGAGCAGGCCGCGCTGGCGTGGTACTACCTCCCGGGAGACCTGCGCTACGCGACGGCGCTGGGCCCGGACACGCACCCCACCTACATGGACTGGGACGGCGCCGCCGCGCGGCTGCAACACGCCGATCCGCCGTCGGTGCTCGCGCGGCTGCTCGCATCGCTGTCACCCGGCCAGCGCGTGGTGTACATCCGCCCCCTCACCGAGGGGGAGTCCGCTTGGTCCTCGACGTGGGGCAAGCTCGTGCGCCGCCGCGCAGCGCAGTGGGGCGCGCTGCTGTCCGCGGACCCGCGGCTGACTCCGATACCCGGGGCGGCGGCGCCGCACAACTACCGCGGCTCCTGTTGCGTGGCGAGCAGCGCGGTCGTGTACCTCGCGCGCTGACGGGAGTCGGTACCGGCTGCTGCACGGGACCGACGCGGTTGTCAGGCTCGGCGCGGCTCAGTCTCCTCGACGGGCGCGGCGCCCTCCTATGATGACGCCTGCACGTCGGCGATCCCGACCGGGCAGCTGACCCCGGTGCCGCCGAGGCCGCAGTAGCCCATCGGGTTCTTGTGCAGGTACTGCTGGTGGTAGTCCTCGGCGTAGTAGAACTCGCCGGCCGGGGCGATCTCGGTCGTGATCGGGCCATAGCCCGCGCCGGCGAGCTGCCTGGCGTACATCGCCCGCGACTGTTGCACGGCCTCGCGCTGTGCCTCGGTCGTCCACAGGACCGCGGAGCGGTACTGCGTGCCGACGTCGTTGCCCTGGCGCATCCCCTGAGTCGGGTCGTGACCCTCCCAGAAGACGCGCAGGATCGCCGCATACGAGGTGTTCGCCGGATCGAACACGATCAGCACCGCCTCGGCATGGCCGGTACGCCCGCTGCAGACCTCCTCGTAGGTGGGATTGGGCGTTGACCCGCCGGCGTATCCAACCGCCGTCGTGTAGACCCCGGGCAGGGACCAGAAGGCCTTCTCGGCTCCCCAGAAACAGCCCATCGCCACGATTGCGTGCTCCATCCCGTCGGGGAACGGAGGCCGTAGCTGCGTGCCGAGGACGGCGTGGCGGGCCGCGACGGGCATCGGCGTCGAGCGACCCGGGAGAGCCTCGGAGGGCTCGACCATCTTCGTCTTCTTACGCGTGAGTCCGAACATCAATCAACTGTAAGCAACAGGCATTACGCAGTTCGTAACTCGACACTGGCGGGACGCAGTTCGTAACTCGACACTGGCGGGCGATCAGACGCACGTCGTCGTTGCACCACGGTGAGCGATCACCCAGATTCGCATAAGCTGACCGGCGATGGCGAGCTTCGGACAGATGGCGCTGATCATCCTGGCCGGCCTCGCGGGTCCGTTGCTGGCGGCGTCGAGGAGGGTCTCGATCCCCGTCGTCGTGGGAGAGCTGCTCGCCGGCGTGGCGCTGGGCCGCAGCGGTGCCGGCTTGATCAAGGCGGACAACGCGACGATCGCGTTCCTCGGCAACATGGGCTTCGCGGTGCTGATGATGATGGCCGGGATGCACGTGCCTCTGCGCAACCGGGCGCTGTTCGGATCGCTGCGACGGGGCGCGATCGCCGTGGTGGCATCGGTTGCGCTCGGGCTCGCGGGTGGCATGCTGATCGCCGGCAGCCTCGGCGTCGGGCATCCGGTGGTCTGGGCGGTGCTGCTGTCGACCGGCTCCGCCGCAATCGTCCTGCCGGCCATGGAGGAGGCGGGAATCGGCGCCGATCGTGCGATCCTGGCGATGGCCTGGGCGACGGTCGCGGACATCGCGACGATCGTCGCCGTGCCGCTCGTGATGGATCCCGCCAGGGCCCTGCATGCGGCCTGGAGTGCGGTCGCGGTCGCGGCCGCCGCGGTCGCGATGCTGCTGATCGCACGCCACCTCCAGCGCCGGGAAGCGGTCCGCGCGCTCCGCGCGCAGTCCGCGCATCGTGGCTGGGCGCTGGACCTGCGGGTGGCGCTGCTGGCGATGTTCGCACTGTGCGCGCTCGCGCAGGGATTGGGGATCAGCATCATGATCGCCGGCTTCGCAGCCGGTCTCGTGGTGGCGGTCGAGGGCGGGCCGGCGCGACTCTCCGACCAGGTGACGGGCGTCGCCAGCGGTTTTCTCGTGCCGGTGTTCTTCGTCGTGCTCGGCGCCAGCCTCGACGTCCGGGCGTTCGTGCACAGCGGCCGGGAGATCGAGCTCGCGGTGGCGTTGATCGTCGGGATCGCGATCGTCCACGTGCTCGCGGGGCAGGCCATCAGGACGCCGTTGTGGACGTCTCTGGTGGTCAGCGCGCAGCTCGGCGTGCCGGTGTCGATCGTCAAGCTCGGTCTTGCGAACGGTGTGCTGAGTGCCGGGGAGGGCGCAGCGATCATCGTGGCCGCGCTTGCGAGCCTCGGCTTCTGCGCGCTCGGCACGGCGCTCGCACAGCGCCACGGTGCGGGAGCGGCCCCTGCGGGTGCCGCGACGCCGGCCGGCGGCGAGCTCGCGAGCGGGCTTCGATGAGCAGGCGTAGCCCATGAGCGGTGAGAGCTTCCGCGATGTGACTGCCGCGTACGAGCGCTGGCGCGCTCAGCGGATCCCGATCCGCGCCGCCGACGTGGAGCTCAAGCACGAGAAGCTCAGGCAGTCGCCGTTCGTGCTGCTCCGCGGCACCTACTACCGCTTCCTGACGCAATTCGAGAGGCTGCTGCCGGAGCTGGCGCGTGCTCCCGCGAGCGTCGCGGTCGGCGACCTCCACGTCGAGAACTTCGGCACCTGGCGGGACGTGTGCGCGCGCTTGGTGTGGGGCGTCAACGATCTCGACGAGATCGACATCCTGCCGTACACGATCGACCTCGTGCGCCTCGCGACGAGCGCGGTGCTAGCGATCGCGGCCGGGCACCTCGAGCTCGATCCCGACGAGGCGTGCGCCGCGATCCACGCGGGCTGGCGGGAGCGGCTCGCCGCCCGCAGCGCCGAGCCGATCGTCCTCGGAGAGCGTCACGTTCACCTCTACGAGCTGGCACGTCAGGCGATGCTCGACCCGGCCAAGTTCGAGAAGGGCATCCGAGCGCTTCCGCCCTACGAGCGCGCGCTGCCGAAGTCGGCGGCGAGGATGCTGGCGAAGGTGACGCCCTCCGCCCCGGACGGCGCGGCCGGACGCTTCCAACCCCAGCTCGCGCGGCGCGTTGCCGGCGTGGGCAGCCTCGGCGCGCGCCGGATCGTCGCCTATGGCTCACTCGACGGTGGCCTGATCGTCCGCGAGGCCAAGCAGCTCGTCGGCCCGGCGAGCATCTGGGCGACACCGGCGCGGGCCCAGATCGGTGGGCTGGCCGGCGCCGTGGAGGCTGCGCGCAGCGTGGCCGCCGACCCGTGGCGGCGCCAGAGCCGCAAGTGGGTCCTGCGCGCGCTGACGCCCGACGCGACCCGGCTCGAGCTCGCTCAGCTCGAGCACAAGCACAGTCAGGCCGACCTGCTGCACAGCATGGGCGAGGAGACCGCCAACATCCACCGGATCGCGCTCAAGGAGGCCGCCGGATCGAAGGCCGTGCGGCGCCATGAGGAGTCGCTGCAGCCCGACTGGCTACCCCATGCGGCGACCGTGATGTCGGCGCTCACCGAAGACGATTGGCGAGCATGGTGTAATTGATCGCCGTGACGGATGTGACTCCCTCGACCCCTTCGAAAGCCGGGACCGCGCGCAGGCGCGTCCTGATCGTCCTCGCGGCGCTGATCCCGATCGTGCCGATCGTCGTGGCGCTGGCGCTCACGTCGGGGACGGCACAGGACTCACCGATCAGCGCAGCGCTCAGCCCGCTCTCCCGTCCGTTGAGTCCTCCCGCGCTGCGCGGCCCGCGTACGACCGCCACCGGCGCGCTCGTCGCGCTCGTGGTGCGCCCGACGGCGATGCGCGTCTCGCCCGGCGGGCCCGTGCTGGCACCACAGCCGACGACGACGACGTTCGGGTCTCCCGCCGAGCTGCTGGTGCGCCGGACCTCGGGCGCCTGGCTCGGGGTCCTCAGCCCGCTCGCGGGGAACGGCAAGCTGGGCTGGATCCCCGCGTCCGCCACGTCGCTCTCGCGCGTGCGGTGGGAGATCGAGGTCTCGCTCTCGAGCCGCGAGGTCACCGTGCTCGCCTACGGTAGGACGCTGAAGCACTTCAAGGTCGCGGTCGGGCGACCGACCGCGCCGACGCCGACCGGCGTGTTCGCGGTGACCGACCGGCTCGCGACGCACGATCCGACCGGGCCCTACGGGTGCTGCATCCTGGCGCTGTCAGCCACATCGCCGCACGCGATCCAGGGCTGGGGGGGTGGCAACCGGATCGCGATCCACTCGACCCCGGACTACTCGAGCATCGGCCTGCCGGTCAGCCACGGCTGCATGCGTCTCACCCTGCCCGAGGGCCAGTGGCTGATCGACCACGTCCCGCTCGGAACGCCGACGATCATCCGAAGTTAGAGACCCGCGAGAATAATTCTGTCGGGGCCAGGGTCCGCGAGGAAATCAGTGAGGTGATCGGCCGAGTGGGCCGGGCGTCGCTGGCGCCGCTGGCGCGGCGGGCCGGCGGCGCGGTCCCGAAGAGGCTGTGCACGATCTGCGTGCTCGCCGCCGTCTGACCTGTCGATGAGATCGACTGGTACCGCAGGACTCGCCGGTCGGCCGTCGCGATCTCGCCGGCCTCGCCCGGCATCTGGAAGCGCTCGAGAATCGCGAGAAACGCGGTCATCCGTCGCCGGACGGTGCTCGCCGCCGAGCCGTATGCGGCGAGCAGCGCGCGCGTGCCGCGCGGCTCCGCCACGGGGCTCGTTGCGAACGCCTGCGCGTCGCTGCACAGGTTGCTCGGGCGCAATGCCAACGAGGCGCCGACCGCCGAGATGAGCGACCTGATGGTCGTCGCCGTCGCGACGCTCGACCAGTGCAGCCGGCTCAGGGACCCGGAGAGCCGGGTGAATGCAGGGATCGCCGCGGCGTCGAACTCGAGCGCGACGTCGTCGTGGACCTCTCGCCCCAGATCGACGAGCGCCGCCTTGCTGTAAAAATCCGGCGGGAGCGATCCGAGCTCGGCCAGCACGCCTCCGCAAGCGGTCTCCGTCGACTCCGCGAACGCGCCGGCACGGCGGTTCGCGGCGGCGACCGAGCGTGCGAGCGAGGCCGCATACTCGCCGTACGCGCTCAGCGCGGTGCGATCGGAGGCGACGTCGATCGGCGCCGCCAGCGCGCCGGCACTGAGCATCAGGCACAGCCCGGCGACGGCCGCAGCCAGCGCTGGCGAGCACACGCGCGCGATCACGATGTCCGCCTCGTCAGGCTGGGGATCATCACGTCGTCGACGAGCGCTCGAACCGTATCGCTGCTAGGCAGGCGACCCGGGACGATAACGCGGAACGCGAGGTATCCCGGAATCAGGTCCCAGAGCTCGTCGCTGATCGCTTCGCGCTCGATCTCGCCGCGCCTGATCGCGCGCTCGAGCAGCTCGCGGACCAGGGCCTGGCGCTCGTGGAAGAACTCGTGCTCGAGGACCGCGCGCAGCTTCGGGCTGCGCCGGATCTCGGGCAGGACGCCGCCGATCGCGGGGCCGTTGAGCAGCGCTTGCTCGAGCACGAGCGACCCGAGGTGCAGCAGGTCGCCGCGCAGGCTGCCCGTGTCGGGCACCGTGGCGATCTGCCTGATCCCGTGTGCGAACGCCGCCACGACGAGATCGGCCTTCGACGGCCAGCGGCGGTAGACGGTCGACTTGCTCGCGTGCGCACGCGCGACGACTTCGTCGACCGTGAGCCGGTCGTACCCGGTCTCATGCAGGATCTCGAGCGTGACCGTGAGCAGTTGGGCCTCGCGGGCGCTGAGCCCGCTCGATGCGCGCCTTGCGGACGAAGCGCCGACGCGGGAATCGACGGTGGTCATCTCGCATACTCTACCTCACATCGGGTACGATACCGTACCGTACCTGTCGCACACACCCTCCGGCGCCTGGGATGTGAGGTAGCTCTTCAGACTCTACTCGAGAGCTCCCGTCTGCTCCAGCTCGCTCTCGATCTCGTAGAAGGCCATCACGGCGGCCCCTTCGGCTGACCGCGCGGCTCGGATAGCCGCGAGCATCGGCTCCGGCTCCACGGGCTCGCCGCCCGCCGCCAGATAGGCATTGCAGGCGGCCATGGCCATCTCGTATTCCCTGTCTGTCATACGGAATCCTGTTCTGCGCTCGCTGCCCCGCGAGCGCCTCGCTTGCGCACCACGCTCGGCTGCACTGAGGCCACATCGTCGACGGCGCCGCGCCAGCGGTGATGGTAGCGATGTGGCGCCGCTTTGCCCCATTGGCCGCCAGCCAGCCGTCGGCACTGCCTCACTGCGCGAGCGAATCGGGCAAGCGGGCTCATCAACGGAGGCCATCGGTGCTTCCGTGCGCGCGCCCGGCAGGATTGCGACCTGCGTGCCCGTTACCGACGCCTTTCCGAGGTGGGCTGCGTCAGGGTCCAGGAGCGGGCTGTCTGTCCCGCTAGAGTCCTTTGAGAGCTCCGTGAGCAAGGTTGTCTTGGCTGCCGCCGTAGCGTTCATGTCGGTTGTGGTGCTGGCACCGACGGCGAACGCCGGTGCCGGCGTTAGATCGTGCGGGCTTGTGAGGGTGAGCACGGACGGTGGCAAGGCCGTGTTCGAAGCGACCAGCATCACGGCGCGTGGCGTGCCCTGCGGGACCGCCCGCGAGTTGGCAGGCAAGGTTGGCCACCACGTCCTGCTTGCGGCCAATCCGCCCGGCGGCAAGTATGACGCTTGCATGCTGACGACCCGCATGTGCTCTGCCATGGGCTTCATGTGCCGCGGGCGCTCGATGACCCGCCGGCCCTATGCGCTCACCGAGCGGTGCACCCACGGCGGGGCGCTGGTGCGCTGGCGGGAGCTCGATTTCGATTACCGCTAGTCCGAAGTCCTCGTGTCGAACGCCTCGTCCTGGGTTACTTCTGGTAGTGGTAGCGAGCCTGGAGGATCACGAGGTCATCGTTTAGGACGCGGTAGACAAGTCGGTGCTCGTCGGTGATTCGCCGCGACCATGCCCCCGCGATCCCGTATTTCAGGGGCTCTGGTTTTCCAATCCCGCTCGTCGGGTCGCGGAGTGCGTCGTCGATCAGCCGGTTGATCCGCTTCAGTATCGAGCGGTCGGCGTGCTGCCAGTGGGTGTAGTCCTCCCAGCCCTGCGGGGTGAAGACGAGCCTCACTCGCGATCGAGCGCGTGCTC
The DNA here is from genome assembly GCA_052148275.1 of Solirubrobacteraceae bacterium. Taxonomy (GTDB): domain Bacteria; phylum Actinomycetota; class Thermoleophilia; order Solirubrobacterales; family Solirubrobacteraceae; genus Palsa-465. The sequence goes on along the minus strand of JBKQIR010000085.1, from coordinate 83,846 downwards.
GGCGAACTCGCCACGTTCGGCGGCATCGGCGGCGTCAAGCAGGCGCCGAGCGTTCGCGGGGGAGCGGAACAGGTAGGCTGTCTCCTGCCATGCCGCGTAGTCTTCGGCGGACATCAGCACCGCATTGCCGCGCTTGGACGTGATCTCGATCGCCGACCGATCGTCGTTGACCTTCTCGATCAGCGGGAACAACGCTCGCCTTGCTTCGCTTGCTGTGATCGCCATCATGACCCCTTGCTCGTACCGGAAATCGTACCACAAGTCGGACCGACCACTGCTCAGAAGATCGAACGCGCCCGGCAGGATTTGAACCTGCGACCTTTCGCTCCGGAGGCGAACGCTCTATCCCCTGAGCTACGGGCGCTCGGTGGGAAGCCACAGCGAGCTTATCGCGACGGCGGCCCGACCGATAACAGCTCCACACCGCTTGTCGCAGGACCGACGGACGGCCGTGGCGCCGCTCTCGGCGCCACACCGCAACTCAGGCCGCTCAACACGGTTACATAATGACCAAATGCGATCGTCCAGCAATGGAGAGCGCACAGGGCTCTCCAGCGCTGTGGGCGGGATCGCCGGCCCTGCAGAATCGGCGATGCACCATCGTCGCGATGAGCTGTGCCCGCCCGCGCACGACGGTCACGGCCGCGCGCGGATCCTCGTCACCGACGGCGAGACCCGCGCATCTCTTGCCACGGCCCGCGGCCTGAGCGCGGGGGGCTTTGAGGTGGCGGTCGCCCGCTCGGCATGGCCCGCGCCCGCTCACTGGTCGCGATCGGTGCTCGAGCGCCTCATCGTGCCGCACCCGCTCGATGATGAGGCGGGGTTCGTGCGCGCACTGCAGCGCGCGCTCGCCATGCGGTGCTTCGCGGCGCTGATTCCTGGTTCGGACGCCTCGCTGCTCGCGATCTCACGCGCGCGCGACGCGCTGGCGCCGCACACGCTGATCGGGCTGCCGCCGCACGACGTGGTGCTGCGCTGTCTGCAGAAGGCCGCGCTGACCTCAGCGGCGTCGGGTTACGGCCTGTCGGCGCCGCCCGTGCTGCGCTGCTCGACAGCGGCGGAGGCGTTGGCGGCGGCGCACCGGGCCGGCTTCCCGGTGCTCGTCAAGCCGCCCTGCTCGATCGTCGACCATGGCGGTGTCCCCCGGCACGTCGGCAGCCGGTACGTCGCCGACGAGCGCGCGCTGTCGGCGGCCGCATCGGCGGTCGGCGGTCCGTGTCTCGTTCAGGCGAGCCTGTCCGGGGCCGTGGTCTCATTTGCGGGGGTCTACGCCGGCGGCGCGCTGATCGGCGAGGCGGTCTCGCGCTACCGCCGGACGTGGCACCCGGACGGCGGCAGCGTCACGTTCTCGGAGACGGTCGAAGCGGCGCCCGAGCTGCGGTCCGGCGTCATCGGCCTGCTTGGCGAGCTGGAATGGGAGGGGATGTTCGAGCTCGAGCTGATCGAGCGCGGTGGCGCCCAATGGTCCGCGATCGACCTCAACCCGCGTCCGCACGGGTCGCTTGCGCTCGCGATCGGAGCGGGTGCCAACCTCCCCGCGCTGTGGTGCTCGTATCTGCTCGGCGGCACGCCGTCGCCGGCGCGGGCGAGACCCGGGGTCTTCTACCGCTGGGAGGATGGCGACCTACGTCACGCGCTCTGGCAGTTGCGCCGCCGAGACCTGCGGGCCGCCGCGGACGTCATGCGGCTGCACCGGGGAGTCGTGCATCCGTTCTTCGAGCCGCGTGACCCAGGGCCGCTGGCGGCGGCGCTGCTATGCCTCGCCTCCTCGGGGATCAAGCGGGCAGGAGGTCCCGGGCGACGCACGGCGTGGCTGACCCGGTACCGTCGGGCCCGCTCGGGCAGCGACAGCACGCGAAACGGAGGTGCGCCCTGCAGGTGATCGTCATCGGTGCCGGACCCTACGGGTTGTCCGTCACTGCATACCTCGCGGCCGCCGGGGCTCCGGTACGGTGCTTCGGGGAGCCGCTGGAGTTCTGGCGCCGACACATGCCCGCGGGCATGATCCTGCGATCCAGCCGTCGCGCGACTCACCTCGCCAATCCCGGTCGCGTGCTGAGCATCGACCGCTACGAGAGCGAGACGGGCCGGACCCTGCGCTCACCAACGCTCCGGCTCCAGGAGTTCGTCGACTACGCAACCTGGTTCCAGGAGCGTGCCGTTCCCGACCTCGATCCGCGCCGTATCGAGAGCGTGGAGCGGGTCTCGCGGACGGGCCGCGGGTTCGCCGTGCGCCTCGCAGGCGGCGAGGAGATCGAGGCATCACACGTCGTCGTCGCTGGGGGCCTCGAACCCTTCGCGAACCGTCCCGAGCCGTTTCGCTCGCTGCCTGCCAAGCTCATATCGCACACGAGCGACCACGCCGACCTGGAGCAATTCGCCGGCAGGCGCGTGGTCGTCGTCGGCGGCGGTCAGAGCGCCCTCGAAGGGGCAGCCCTGCTGGCGGAGCGCGGCGCCGGCGTCGAGGTGCTGGCGAAGGCCCCCGCGATCTACTGGCTGCCCGACGACACCCAGCCGGGAGCGTCGAACGGGCGCAAGGGGATTCCGCTCCCGCCGACCGGCGTCGGCGGGAGAGTGAGCGGCTGGGCCGCGGCGGTACCCGACGCCTACCGCCAGATGCCGCGCGGTGCTCAGCGGCGCGTCTCCGAGCGCTGCCTGCGACCGGCCGGATCGGGATGGCTGGCACCCCGGCTGGCGGGCGTGACGATCTCGTGCGGGCGCAGCGCGGTCGCGGCGCGGGCCGAGCAGGAGGAGGTCGTGCTGCGGCTGGACGACGGCTCTGAGCGTGTCGCCGACCACGTCATGCTCGGCACCGGATACCACGTCGAGATCACGCGCTACCCATTCCTTGCGCCGGACCTGGCAGCGCGCGTCGACACGGTCGGCGGATCACCCCTGCTCGGCGCGGGCCTCGAGTCCTCCGTGCCGGGCCTGCACTTCGTCGGCGCGCCCGCGGCACTCAGCTTCGGGCCGGTGATGCGCTTCGTCGTCGGCAGCTGGTACGCGGCGCCGTCGGTCGCGCTCAGCGTCGCGGAACGCCGGCGGCCGCCGATCAGGCTCGCCTTCTGATCCGCCGGACCTGTGGCGGCGAGCCGTCGCGGGGACGCTGGCCGAGAACGGCCTGTGCGGAACGTTCTTCGGGCAGGTCCTGATCCCAGGTGAGACTCAGACCGTGCAGCGCAGGCTGATCGGAACGTCGTCACCGGGATTCGGCGGCGGGTTGTGCCGGCAGTAGGTGACGGTGCGCTTCGTGCGGTCCACCACGCCCTCGAAGGGATAGCTCGTGGTTCGCGCGAGCGCCGAGCAGCGGAACGCGACGTGAGAGGTGATCCGGTCCGCGACGGGGAAGCACAGCGTCTGTCGCAGGGGCCCGGCGATCTGGTCGAAATCGATCTGCTGCGTCATGTAGCCCGAGATCGCATGCTCGATCGCCGCCACCGGCAGGACCGCCGCTGTCAGGTGGACGACGTGCGGAGCCTGCTGCTCGGCGTCGAGGATCTCCGCCTCCTGGTTGAGGATCGCAACGCCCTCCGCGCTGATGTGGGGAGCCTGCGCGCGCGGCGTGCTGTTGGCGTCGACAAAGCGGACGAGCAGCGCGATCGCCACCGCCGCGACCGTGAGCGAGATGACCCACTGCGCCCAGAGGGGTGGGCGCAGGCGCTGCCGAACTGGCGGCATCGTTCGTGGCTTGCGAGCAACAGGGGCGATTCGCTGCAGGGTAGCGCCGGCCCGCAGGCCGGCGCACCGGCGCTGCAACCGGCGCACATCGGGGCGCCGCGAACCCGGACGCGACAGGCGCTGGCACACTGGCGCGTATGGATCTCTCGGTGTTCTTCGCCGGCACGGCCGGGTCGATGCCCACCCAGCGCCGGGGCTTGCCGGCGATCCTCGTGCGCCGCGGCGCGGACCGCATCCTCGTCGACTGCGGTGAGGGCACCCAGCGCCAGCTGCTGCGCTCGGTGGGGCTGCTCGAGCTCACCGAGGTGTTCATCACGCACCTGCATGCCGACCACTGGCTCGGGCTGCCGGGCCTGCTGAAGACCTTCGATCTGCGCGGGCGAGAGACGCCGCTTTGGCTTCAGGGACCGCGCGGCATCAGGGAGACGCTGTCGCTCGTGATGCGTGCCGCCGGCGGCGTCGGCTTCCCGCTCTACGTGGTCGAGCTGGAGCCGGGTGAGGTGCTCGAGCGCGATGGCTACCGGATCGCTCCGGTGCCTGTCGCGCACCGCGGGCCGGCGTTGGCCTACGTCTTCTACGAGAACGAGCGCCCCGGCGTGTTCGACCCGGAGCTGGCGGTACGCCTGGGCCTGACGCCCGGGCCGGAGTTCGGCCGCCTGCAGCGGGGCGCGACGGTCAGGGGCGTCTCGCCGGAGCAGGTCATGGGGCCGCCACGGCCGGGCCGCAAGCTCACGATCTCCGGAGACACGCGCCCCTGCGACGCCCTGCGGATCGCCGCCCACGGGAGCGATCTGCTCGTCCACGAGGCGACATTCGCGATCGAGGACGCCGAGCGCGCGCACGAGACCGGCCACTCGACCGCGTCACAGGCGGCCGGGATCGCTCGCGACGCGGACGTGAGGATGCTCGCGCTGACCCACTTCTCGATCCGCTACCCGGTCGCCGTGCTGCGCGAGGAGGCGCGCGAGATCTTCGCCAACACCGTCCTCCCGCGCGACTTCGACACGATCGAGATCCCGCTGCCCGAGAAGGGGGAGCCCGAGCTCGTAAGATGGGACGAGTCGCACGCGGAGGTCGCGCCGCAGCCGGGCTAGGAGGGCTAGGGAGGGCCGGAGTCAGGGCTCCCGAGGTACAGACCCCCAGCGGCATTCGCACCTCGAGTGCAGGACCCTCGAACGAGGAGGGGAGTCTGCCGTGCCCGTTGCTACGCTGACGAGGCCACCACCTTTAACCCGGTCCTGCGAGACCAGGAAGGAACAGCATGCCCCCCCAGAAGGTCATCCTCGACCAGGATGACATTCGGCGCACGCTCGTGCGGATCGCGCACGAGATCGTCGAGAAGAATCCACCCGGCAGCGGACCCGACGGCGCGTCGCATGCACCGGTCGCGCTCGTCGGCATCCATCGACGCGGCGCGATCCTCGCCCGGCGCCTGCACGGTCTCGTCTGCGAGCTGCTGCACAGCGACCTGCCGCTCGGCGTGCTCGACATCTCCTTCTACCGCGACGATCTCACGATCCGCCCCAGCGCGCCGGTCGTGCTCTCGACGCAGCTCGACTTCCCGATCGAGAACCGTACGGTCGTGATCGTCGACGACGTCCTCTACACCGGCCGCACCGTGCGCGCCGCGATCGACGCGATCTTCGACTTCGGGCGGCCGGCGCGGGTGCAGCTCGCGGCGCTCATCGATCGCGGGCACCGCGAGCTGCCGATCCGCCCCGACTACGTCGGCAAGAACGTCCCGACCTCGCATCTCGAGCGCGTCAACGTCAGCCTCGACGAGCTCGACGGCAGCGACGAGGTGACGATCGGCGAGGCCGGCGCGACACGAAGGAGCGCGGCATGAGCCGCGCGGCGAGGGGCCACATCGGCAAGCACCTGATCTCGATCGACGACCTCGACCGTTGCGCGATCGAGCGGATCCTCGACCGGGCGGAGTCCTTTGCGGAGGTCGCCGGCCGTGAGATCAAGAAGGTCCCCGCGCTCCGCGGACGCACCATCGTCAACCTCTTCTACGAGGCCTCGACGCGCACGAGCTCCTCGTTCGAGCTCGCCGCCAAGCGCCTGTCCGCCGACGTCGTGAACTTCCGCTCGACCGGCTCGAGCGTCGAAAAGGGCGAGTCGCTGAAGGACACGGTCCAGACGATGAGCGCCTACGGCCCGGCGGCGATCGTGATCAGGGCTCCGTGGGCCGGGGCCTCGCAGCTCGTCGCCGGCTGGACCGACGCGTCGGTGATCAACGCCGGCGACGGCAAGCACGAGCACCCGACGCAGGCCCTGCTGGACGTCTTCACGCTGCGCCGGAGGCTGGGCAGCCTCGACGGCGCGAGCATCTGGATCGTCGGCGACGTGATGCACTCGCGCGTCGCGCGCTCCAACATCCTCGCCCTTTCGCGGATGGGCGCGCATGTCACTGTCTGCGCCCCGCCGACGCTCCTGCCGCGGGAGATCGAGACGCTCGGGGCGCACGCGACGCCGACGCTCGACGGCATTGACGAGGCCGACGTCGTCTACGTGCTGCGGATGCAGCAGGAGCGCATGCACGAGTCGTTCGTGCCCTCCCTGCGGGAGTACGCCGCCTGCTACCAGATCAACCTGGCGCGCCTGCGCCCCGGTCAGCTGCTGATGCACCCCGGCCCGGTGAACCGCGGGATCGAGCTCTCCGGCGACGCGATCGACTCACCGCAGGCGCTGATCGGCGAGCAGGTCAGAGCCGGCGTGGCCGTCCGCATGGCGGTCCTCTACGAGCTGCTCGTCGGCTCCCTGTCGCGGGCGTCGGCGCTCGAGCCGCGCTCCGGGCGAGCCCACAGCCCGCTGGCGGCGGCCTGAGATGCCCACGCAACGTCTCTTCCACCGCTCCGACGGCCGCCCGGCGGAGCTGCTGATCCGCTGCGCGCGCGTGCTCGATCCGCGCGCCGGGCTCGACGACCAGCTCGACATCCTGATCCGCGACGGCACGATCGCCGAGATCGGCCCGGCCGGATCGCTGCCTGCCCCCGACGGCGGCGAGACGATCGAGGCGACCGGCAAGAGCGTGTTCCCGGCGTTCGTCGACCCGCACGTGCACCTGCGCACGCCCGGTCAGGAGCACAAGGAGAACATCGACACCGGGACGGCCGCGGCCGCGGCCGGCGGCTTCTGCGCGGTGATCGCGATGCCGAACACTGACCCGGTCGTCGACGACGTCTCGGTGCTGCGCTCGCTCGTCGACGGCGCCAGGCGCGAGGCGCGCGTGCCGGTCGGCTTCCTAGCCGCGATCACCCGCGGCCTGCGTGGCTGCGAGCTGACCGAGATGGCGGCGTTGCGCGACGCCGGCGCGCTCGGCTTCACCGACGACGGCAAGCCGCTCGTGTCCGCCGGGATGCTGCGCAAGGCGCTGCAGTACCAGCGCCTGTGCGGCGGCGTGATCGCACTGCACGAGGAGGACCCGGACCTTTCGGGTGACGGCGTGATGAACGAGGGCGCGGTGTCGGCGCGCCTCGGGATGGCCGGGATTCCGTCGGTGTCGGAGTCCACGATGGTCGCGCGCGACGCCGCGCTGGCGCTGTTCGAGGACGCGCGCGTGCACTTCCAGCACCTCTCGTGCGTCGAGTCGGTGCACGCACTCGAGCAGGCCAAGCGGCTCGGGGCGAACGTGACCGCCGAGGTCACGCCGCACCATCTGACGCTCACCGACGACATCGTCCGCACGCTCGACAGCCGCTTCAAGATGAACCCGCCCCTGCGCTCCGAGCGCGACCGGCGCGCGCTGATCGATGCGCTGCACAGCGGCGTGATCGACACGGTCGCCACCGACCACGCGCCCCACGCCCGCCACGAGAAGGAGGTGCCCTTCGAGCAGGCGCCGATGGGCACGACCGGGCTGGAGACCGCGTTCGCCGCGCTCTACACCGAGCTCGTGCTGCCCGGCGCGATCGGGCTCGACGTGGTCGTCGAGCGACTCAGCGGCGGCGGGGCGCTCTACGGACTACCCGTTCCGGTGCTGGCGCCAGGAGAGCCGGCGAACCTCACGCTCGTCGACCTCGGCCGCTGCTACGAGGTGGGCGCTACGGGCTACGCGAGCCGTTCGGCGAACTGCTGCTTCCAGGGCCGCACGCTGCACGGACGGGTCGAGCTGACCCTCGCCGACGGCAGGCTCGCGTTCCGCGCCGCCGCGCTCGCGCCCGGCGAGACCACGATCGGAGCGGGCCGGTGAGCGACGCGACCGCCTACGTGCTGCTGGCCGACGGCACCCGCTTCGACGGGCTTGCACGCGGCGCCGATGAGTACGCGGTCGGCGAGATCGTGTTCACGACCTCGATGACGGGCTACCAGGAGGCGATGAGCGACCCCAGCTACGCCGGACAGCTGATCGCATTCACCTTCCCGCAGATCGGCAACTACGGGGTCAGCGAGCAGGCGATGGAATCAGACCGGGCCCATGCGCGGGCCGCGATCATGCGCGCCGCCGTCGACCGCGACGACGCACCCGGCGCGCAGACCGGATGGCTGCGCTGGCTGGCCGGCGAGGGGATCCCGGCGATCACGGACCTCGACACGCGCGCTCTCGTACGCCACATCCGCGACCAGGGCGCGATGCGCGGCGGCGTGTTTCCCGTGCGAATCGACGAGCGCGCGGCCCGCGAGCTGATCGATGCCGAGCCGCCGATGACCGGCCGTGACCTCGCCCGCGAGGTCACCCCATCGTCAGTGATCGTCTTGGATCCAATTCCCCCTTCGGAGCGACTCATGCGACCGAGTTCGCCGCCAGGCGAACTCGCAAGGCAATCGGCGCAGCCGATTGCCCGCGAAGTCGCAAGGCAATCGGCGCAGCCGATTGCCCATGCGCGAATGCGAATCGCCATGATCGACACCGGCGTGAAGCGCTCGATCCTGCGCAACCTGTGCGAGCGCGGCGCGACCGTCGAGTTGCACCCGTGCACCGCCACGGGCGCCGAGCTGCTCGCCGCCGACCCCGACGCGGTCTTCCTCGCCAACGGACCGGGCGACCCCGCGGCGCTCGACTACATCGTGGACACGGTCAGGGAGCTCGTCGGGCGCCTGCCGGTGTTCGGAATCTGCCTCGGCCACCAGCTGCTGTGCCGTGCGATCGGCCTGGAGACCTACAAGCTCCCGTTCGGCCACCACGGCGCCAACCATCCGGTCAAGGACCTGAGCACCGGCAAGACCGAGATCACGAGCCAGAACCACGGTTTCGCGGTGCTCGGCCCGGGCGGTGCGCGGACGATCGACACCGACGAGCCGGTGCGCTGGGAGACGAAGTTCGGGGTCGCCGAGCTTACCCACATCAACCTCTACGACCGCACCGTCGAGGGCTTGACGCTGCGCGAGGTGACCGGCGCGACCGTCCAGTACCACCCCGAGGCGGGGCCCGGACCCCACGACTCGCTGTATCTGTTCGACCGCTTCATCGAGCAGATACAACAGAAAGGGGCCCCTCGGGGCCCCCATGAAGTCGTTTCCTCGGACCCGCAGGCGGTCGGCTAGATGCCCCGGCGCGACGACCTCCACAAGATCCTGCTGATCGGCTCCGGCCCGATCGTGATCGGCCAGGCGGCCGAGTTCGACTACTCGGGCACGCAGGCCTGCCGCGTACTCATGTCCGAGGGCTACGAGGTCGTGCTCGTCAACTCCAACCCGGCGACGATCATGACCGACCCGGAGGTCGCGAGCACGACCTACGTCGAACCGCTGCTGCCGGGCCCGCTGGCGCAGGTGATCGAGCGCGAGCGCCCCGACGCGCTGCTGCCGACGCTCGGCGGGCAGACCGCGCTCAACCTCGCCAAGGCGCTGCACGAGGACGGTACGCTGGAGCGCTTCGGCGTCGAGCTGATCGGAGCCGACTACGAGGCGATCGACCGCGCCGAAGATCGCGAGCGCTTCCGCGAGACGATGACCGCGGCGGGCCTGCGAGTCCCGCACTCGACGATCGCGCGCACGCTGGACGACGCGCACGCCGCGCTCGCCGAGATCGGCCTGCCGCTGATCGTCCGTCCGGCGTTCACGCTCGGGGGCACCGGCGGCGGCGTCGTGCGCTACGAGGCGGAGCTGGAGACGGTCGTCGGGCGGGGCCTCGAGCTCTCCCCGATCCACCAGGTCCTACTCGAGGAGTCGGTGCTCGGCTGGGGCGAGTTCGAGCTCGAGGTGATGCGCGACCGCACCGACAACGTCGTCATCGTCTGCTCGATCGAGAACCTCGACCCGATGGGCGTGCACACGGGCGACAGCGTCTGCGTCGCGCCGCAGCAGACGCTCACCGACCGCCAGTACCAGGTCCTGCGCGATCAGGCGATCACGGTGATCCGTGCGGTGGGCGTCGAGACCGGCGGCTCGAACGTCCAATTCGCCGTCGACCCGCGCACCGACGAGGTGATGGTCATCGAGATGAACCCGCGCGTATCGCGCTCGAGCGCGCTGGCGAGCAAGGCGACCGGGTTCCCGATCGCGAAGATCGCCGCGCGCCTAGCGGTCGGCTACACGCTCGCGGAGATCCCCAACGACATCACGCGCGCGACCCCGGCCTCGTTCGAGCCGGCGATCGACTACTGCGTCGTGAAGTGGCCGCGATTCGCGTTCGAGAAGTTCCCGGGCGCCGATCCCGTTCTGACGACGCACATGAAATCCGTCGGCGAGGTGATGGCGATCGGCCGGACGTTCCGCCAGGCGTTCGCCAAGGCTTTGCGCTCGCGGGAACTCGACTCGCAACCGGCGCCGTCCCGCAACACCCCGATGCTGCTCGAACAGGTGTCGACACCCGGACCCGAGCGCTTCGACGCAATCCTCGAGGCGCTGCGCCGCGGCGTCGGCGTGCGCGAGCTGCAGCGCCTCACCCACATCAACCCGTGGTTCCTCGCCGAGCTGTCCGATCTGGTCGCCGACGAGCAGGCGCCGTTCGCCGGCGAGCGCACGTTCAAGGCGGTCGACACCTGCGCCGCTGAGTTCGCCGCCAGCACACCGTACTTCTACTCCGCTTGGGAGCGCCCGTCGCGATCGGGACCGCGCCACGAGGTGATCCGCGGCGAGCGCGAGAGCGTCGTGATCCTCGGCTCCGGGCCCAACCGGATCGGGCAGGGGATCGAGTTCGACTACTGCTGCGTCCACGCCGCCCAGACCGTCCGCGAGTTGGGGCGCGACGCGGTCATGATCAACTGCAACCCCGAGACTGTGTCGACCGACTACGACACCTCCGACCGCCTGTACTTCGAGCCGCTGACGCTCGAGGACGTGCTCGCTGTCTGCGAGATCGAGAAGCCCTTGGGGGTCGTCGTCCAGTTCGGCGGGCAGACGCCGCTCCGTCTCGCGCAGGGACTACACGAGAGGGGCGTTCGTATTCTCGGCACGAGCATCGACGCGATCGACGTCGCCGAGGACCGCGCGCGGTTCGGGGCGCTGCTCGATTCGCTCGGCTACAAGGCTCCTCCATACGCGACCGCGGCGAGCCCGGCGGAGGCGCTCGCGCGCGCACAGGGCGTCGGCTTCCCGCTGCTCGTCCGGCCGAGCTACGTGCTCGGCGGGCGCGCGATGGAGATCGTCTACGACCTCGAGGGCCTCGAGGGATACCTGAACCGCGTCAACCCGGACATGCTGATCCCAGGGCGCACCTCGACGATCTACCTCGACCGCTTCCTGGAGGACTCGATCGAGATCGACGTCGACGCGCTGTGCGACGGCGAGGACGTCTGGATCGCCGGCGTGATGCAGCACGTCGAGGAGGCCGGGGTGCACTCAGGCGACTCCGCCTGCGTGCTGCCGCCGCACGCGCTCGGTGAGGACATGCTCGAGGAGATCCGCGAGCAGACGGCCGGGATCGCGCTCGCGCTCGGCGTCCGCGGCCTGCTCAACGTCCAGTTCGCGATCCACGGGGAGGAGGGCCTGCACGTGATCGAGGCCAACCCGCGCGCGTCGCGCACGGTCCCGTTCGTGAGCAAGGCGATCGGGCTGCCGATCGCCAAGCTCGCGTGCCGGATCATGCTCGGCGAGCGGATCACGGACCTCGCGCTGCCCACCGACACGACGAACGGTCACGTGTGCGTCAAGGAGGCGGTGCTGCCGTTCGACCGCTTCGCGGGCTTCGACGCGCTGCTCGGGCCCGAGATGCGCTCCACCGGCGAGGTGATGGGGATCGCCCACGACTTCCCGACCGCGTTCGCGAAGGCGCAGGCGGCGGCCGGCTCGCGGCTGCCGACCGCCGGCACCGTGTTCATCACCGTCTGCGACGCCGACAAGCCCGCCGCGACAGGGATCGCGACGCAGCTGCTCGCACTCGGCTTCGACGTCGTCGCCACGCGCGGCACCGCGCTCGCGCTCAATCGCATGGGGATCCCGGCGAAGGCGATCAACAAGATCGCCGAGGGCTCGCCGCACGTCGTCGACTGGATCGAGCGCGGCGACGTGACGCTCGTGATCAACACGCCCAAGGGGACCGGAGCCCGGACCGACGGCTATGAGATCCGCACCGCCGCAGCGGCGCGAAGGATCCCTTGCATCACGACGATGTCCGGCGGCATGGCAGCCGCCCGCGCGATCGCCGCCGCCATCGGCCACGGCGCGCCGCCGGTGATCTCGCTGCAGGAGCTCTACGCGCAGTCAACCGGGAAGCCGTGAGCGACGCGGGAGCCGCGGGCGCCGATCGGGTGCAGGCGCCGTTCGGGCGCCGCGCGGTCACGATCACACGCCGCGAGCAGCTCGGTCCGTACGTCGTGCTGCACTGCGAGGACGTTGAGGGACCGCCGCCGGCGGCTGGTCAGTTCTACATGCTGATGGCCGCTCGCAACTGGGGCGGGGGAGCGGGAGGGCGGCCGTTCTTGCCCAGGGCGGTTTCCGTCATGCGGGCTCTGCGTCAGGATGGGAGACCGCATCCGGCTCTTGGCAGCCGCGACCGGCCCTCCAAAGCGCCAGAGACCGGTTCGGCCGCGGCTGCAGTCACCACGGGCCGGCATCCGGCCGGCCCCACGCATCCGGGACTTGGCAGCCGCTACCGGCCCTCCACGGCGCCAGAGACCGGTCCGGTCGCGGTTGCCCTCACCACCGGCCGGCATCCAGCCGGCCGCCTCGAGCTCCAGTTCATGCTGGATGTGGTGGGACCGGGGACTCGGCGGCTCTGCGAGCTGGGGGAGGGCGATCAGCTCTTGCTGGTCGGTCCGCTGGGGCGTGGCTTCACGGCACCGCGCGGAGCGCGCGACGCGGTTCTCGTCGGCGGCGGCATCGGCGTCGCGCCGCTGGCGATCTGGCAGGACCAGCTCGACCAGCAGGCCGTCGCGCTGCTGGGCTTCCGCGACGCGGACCATGCTCAGGCGGCCCACCAGTTCACCGAGGCTCCTCGGGTGGCCACGGACGACGGGAGCCGTGGCCACCACGGCTTCGTGACCGACCTGCTCGCGGAGGAGCTGCATCTGCGGCCGCACTCCGCGGTCTACGCCTGCGGTCCGCCGGCGATGCTCGAGGCCGTGCGCCTGCTGTGCGCCGAGCGCGAGGTGCCGGCACAGCTCGCGCTCGAGTCAGGCATGGCGTGCGGCTTCGGCGCCTGCTTCGGATGCGTCGTGCACACCCGCGACGGCTACGTGCGGCTGTGCGTGGACGGTCCGGTGATCGGCGCCGAGCGGCTCGAGAGCGTGCTCGCCGGGGGTGTTCTCGGATGACGAGCGTGCTCGCCGGGGGTGTTCTCGGATGACGATCAGCTTCTGCGGCATCGAGCTCGAGCATCCGATCGTCAACGCGTCGGGCACGTTCGACGCGATCGCGGCGCAGCGGGCGTTCGGGCGCGAGCTGATCGAGCGCTTCCCGTACGCCGCGTTCGTGTCCAAGACCGTGACCGTATCCCCGCGCCAGGGAAACCCGCCACCGCGGCTCTGGGAGCTCGCCAGCGGCATGATCAACTCGATCGGGCTCCCGAACAGGGGCCTCGAGGGATGTCTGCGGGAGGACCTGCCGTGGCTCGCGGAGCTCCCGGTGCCGCTGATCGTCAACGTGATGGGCTTCTCGGCGGAGGAGGTCGGCATGCTCGTGCGGGCCTTCGGCGAGCGCCAGGAGGTCGCGGCGCTCGAGCTCAACGTCTCGTGCCCGAACGTGAAGACCGGGATGGTGATGGGCAGCGACCCGCGCGAGATCGATGCCCTGCTCACGCGCGTGCGGCCGATCACGGACAAGCCGCTGATCGTCAAGCTGACGCCCAACGCGGCCGACGTCGCCGCCGTAGCGCGCGCCGCGCGGGACGCCGGCGCCGACGCGCTGTCGCTGATCAACACGATCAGGGGGATGGCGTTGGATCCCGTCAGCGGGGAGCCGTGGTTGGGGGGCATCACCGGTGGCATCTCCGGTCCGGCGGTGCGCGCCGCGGCGCTTGCGCAGGTGCACACGGTGGCCGGTGCGACGGGGCTTCCGATCGTCGGCATGGGCGGCGTTCAGAGCGGGTCCGACGCACGTGATCTATTGCGCGCGGGCTCAACTCTGGTCGCTGTCGGAACCGAGGCGTTCCGAGATCCCGCCGCGGGCCTGCGCGTCGCGGAGGAGCTGGCGGCGCTCATGTGAGCGCGCACACGTCATAATCCCCCCGACGCGGCGATCGTCCTCGGTGGCATGGCGCTCGTCCTGACATAGCGTGACCCGTGTGCTCCGGGGGTGTCCTACGCAGGTATCCGGCGACGTCGGAAGGCTCCTGTGTGGACCGCTCGCAGAACCTCGATCGGAGTAGCTCACAATCGCATTTTCGGAGCGCCGCTCGGTGAGGCTTGTGCGTGGTCGCACTTCAAACACCCTGCAAAAAGCCACGATTGTCGCAACCTGCCTCGATCTTGCTCAACCTCAGGTAGAGGTCGAGTCGAAATTGCGTCCTGGTGCCTTGCTCGGGGTCGCACACGATGTATAGTCGCCGCCCATGGTGCCGGTCAGTGAGTCCTCAACGAAGCCGATCTCGGCGCCCGAGCGCTCCCTTGTGCAGCGCATGGAGGCGCTCCAGCGAGCCAACGACATTCGCAGCCGCCGCGCGCAGCTGAAGCGCGATCTCAAGGCGGGACGGCAGAAGATTCACGAGCTGCTGCTCGACCCGCCCGACTATGTCGAGACGGCCAAGGTCTTCGACCTCCTCCTGGCGGTTCCGAAGTACGGGCGCGTGAAGGTCAACAAGATCCTGACGACCTGTCGGATCTCACCCAGCAAGACGATTGGCGGCCTCTCGCAGCGCCAGCGCTCGGAGCTCGTCGAGATGATGCGCCGCCGCTGAGGCACGACGGTCGGCGCGGGCCGTTCCGGCGCCGCGGCGCGGAGTCGAGCGGGTCACCGTCATGACCGGCGCACCGCTTAGTCTGCGGGCAATGGCGAAGGTGTTCGTGATCACGGGTCCGTCCGGCGTCGGCAAGGGGACGCTGATCCGGGCGCTGCTCCGCCGCATCCCCGAGCTCGTCCTGTCCGTGTCGGCGACCACGCGCACGCCGCGCCCGGGCGAGCTCGACGGCGTCAGCTACCACTTCCTCACGCGCGAGCAGTTCGACGCGCACGTGAGCGCGGGCCACTTCCTCGAGCACGCCCGTTACGCCGGCAACGACTACGGGACACTGCGCACCGAGCTCGACCATCGCCTCGCTGCAGGTACGCCGGTCGTGCTCGAGATCGAGGTTCAGGGGGCGCGCCAGATCCGTGCCGCGATGCCGGAGGCGATCGCGGTGTTCATCGCGCCGCCCGACCGTGCGGCGCTGGTGCAGCGCCTCCACGGCCGCGGCACCGACTCGCCCGAGCAAGTCGCCCGCCGACTGGAGACCGCCGACGCGGAGCTCGCCGCCCAGGACGAGTTCGCCCACGTCGTCGTCAACGACGACCTCCAGCGCGCGATCGGCGAGCTGGAGGCGATCCTTAGAAAGGCGAGCGTCTGAACGGGAGGAGGCTCATGTCGACTTGCTCGACCGGGATGAGCGGTGCCGCTAACCTTGTGATGCTCCCAACAAAGCGAAGGATCCACGTCCCGTGATCTCACCCCGCATCGACAAGCTGCTCGAGAACGTCGACTCCGACTACGCCAGCGTGATCGTCGCCGCCAAGCGCGCGCGCCAGATCAACTCCTACTATCACAACCTCGGGGAGGGCACGTTCGACGAGTTCCCGCCGCCGATGGTCGACACGCGCTCGAAGAACTACCTGACGATCGCGCTCGAAGAGGTCGCGCAGGGCAAGCTCAAGTACCACTACCGGTAGGTCCGGACTGGAGCTCTTGCGGCCGTGGCCCGATTGCTCCTCGGCGTGACCGGCGGAATCGCCGCCTACAAGGCGGTCGAGACCGTTCGTCTCGCAATGAAGGCCGGGCACGCGGTCCGGGTCGTCCAGACGCCGACCAGCGAGCGCTTCGTCGGCAGGGCCACGTTCGAGGGGATCACCGGCGCGCCGGTGCTCGTCAGCGAGTTCGATCGGGATCCCGCGCGCGGCTCATACCCGGGGGAGCCGCTCTCCGAACGGGCGCCGATCAGCCACCTGGCGCTCGTCGACGCGGCCGACGTCTACCTGATCGCGCCCGCGAGCGCGAACACGATTGCCAAGCTCGCGTACGGTCACGCCGACAACCTCGTCACCACGGCGGCGCTCGCCGCCGAATGCCCGATCGTGATTGCTCCCGCCATGAACAACCGGATGTACACGCACGCTGCCACGCAGGCCAACCTCGATCTTCTCGCCGCCCGCGGGTTGACGATCGTCCCCCCGGATGAGGGACCGCTCGCGTCCCACGGTGAGCATGGGGTCGGACGCCTCGCGGAGCCGGCCGCGCTCCTCACGGCGTGCGAGCGGCTGCTGGCGCCGCACTCGTGGCGCGGCCTGAGGGTACTCGTCAGCGCCGGCGGCACGCGCGAGCCGATCGACAGCGTGCGCTTCCTCGGCAACCGCTCATCCGGACGCATGGGCCTCGCCCTGGCGGCGCGCGCCGAGCAGCGCGGGGCCGACGTGACGCTGATCGCAGCCAACGTGGCGCTGCCTGCTGCGCCCGGCGTCCGCGCGATACATGTCGGCAGCGCCGCCGAGCTCGCTGAGGCCTGCAAGGCCGAGTTCGACTCCAGCGACGTGCTGCTGATGGCCGCCGCGGTCGCCGACTTTCGGCCCGTCGCGCCGGCCTCGCACAAGCTCAAGAAGGACGCCGGCGTGCCGGTGATCGAGCTCGAGCCCACCGAGGACGTGCTCAGCGCGCTGGCGCCGCGGCGGCGTCCCGGCCAGGTGCTCGTCGGCTTCGCCGCCGAGCACGGGAACGGCGCGCTCGTCTACGGCGCCGACAAGCTCGCCCGTAAGGGACTCGACGCGATCGTCGTCAACGACATCTCGCGGCCGGACATCGCCTTCGACGCGAGCGACAACGAGGTGACGATCCTGACCCGCGACGGTCGCCGTGTGCACGTTCCGCGGGACACCAAGGAGGCGGTCGCAGGCGCCATCCTGGACGAGGTCACGCGCATGCTCGCGCGTGACGGAGAGGAGCGAGATGGAGCCGCACGAGCAGCGCGCGCCGCCGTCCCGAGGGTCTGAGGCGCGAGCGCCGACGAACGGCGAGGTGCCGCAGTCGCGGGCGCCTCACGCGTCGGCGGAGGTAGCAGCCCGGCTGCAGGCCAACGTCGCGCGCGCCGTGCAGGTTCCCGCCGAGGTTCTGCGCCACGTGGTCGTCGCGCTGCTCGCCGAGGGGCACGTGCTCGTCGAGGACTATCCGGGCGTCGGCAAGACGACGCTTGCGCGGGCGCTCGCGCGCTCGATCGATTGCCAGTTCGCGCGGATCCAGTGCACGTCCGACCTGCTGCCGGCCGACGTGGTCGGCGTCAGCGTCTATGACCAGCGCGAGCAGCGATTCGAGTTCCGCCCCGGCCCGGTGTTCGCCAACATCGTGCTCGTCGACGAGATCAACCGCGCCTCGCCGAAGACGCAGTCGGGCCTGCTGGAGTGCATGCAGGAGCGTCGCGTCACCGTCGATGTCCACACCCACGAGCTCGCCCGCCCCTTCCTTGTGCTGGCGACCCAGAACCCGATCGAGTACGAGGGGACCTACCCGCTGCCGGAGGCACAGGTGGACCGCTTCATGGTGCGTGTCTCGATCGGTTATCCCGGCCGCGTCGCCGAGGCGCAGATGCTCGCCGGGCACGAATCGAGCGATCCCGTCGCGACGCTGACGCCGGTGATGAGTGGGGCGGAGCTGCTGGCGGCCCAGGACGCCGTGCGCGCGGTGCACACCGCCCCCGCGCTGCGCGACTACGTGGTGTCGCTCCTCTGGCGCACGCGCGAGGATCCACGCGTCGAGCTCGGCGCCAGCCCGCGCGCCGGCCTGATGCTGCTGCAGGCCGCCAAGGCGCTGGCGTTGATCAACGGCCGTGACCACGCGCTGCCCGACGACGTCCAGGTGATGGCGGCGCCGGTGCTCGCGCATCGCCTGCTGATCGCGCCGGAGGCTCCGCATGCGAGCGCGCACGAGGTGATCGCCGATGCGATCGCGGGAACCCGCGCGCTCTGAGCACACGACGATCGCGCTGAGAGCGGCGCTCGGGGTGCTGGCGGGAGGGATCGCGCTGGTGCTCGCGTCGTTCACTTTCGGCACCGCGCCACTGCTCGTCGCCGGTGCCGGCTTCGTGCTGCTGGGCCTGCTCGTCCCGGTGTGGGTGGTGCTGTGCGCGCTCAGCGCCCACGTGCACAGGCGCGTCGGCGTCTCGAGGATCGTCGAGGAGGAGCCGCTGGAGGTGACGATCAACGTCTCCCGCGGGTGGCTCGGCCTCCCCGGAGCGCAGGTCATCGATCCGCTCGCCGGTACGGGCATCCCGGTCAGCGAGGCCCTGTCGGCGATCTCTGGCTCGCGGATGCTCGAGCTCCGCGTGGTGACGCGCGCACGCCGCCGCGGGCGCCAGTTGATCGAGCCGCCGTCGCTGCACCTCAGCGACGCGCTCGGCCTCGTCTCGCTCAGCAAGCGCGGGGCGGGCGCCGCGCACGAGCTGCTCGTGCTCCCGCGGACCGAGCCGCTGCGTTGGGCGGCTCGGGCGCGGCGCCGCACGTCGCAGGAGCACGTCGCTCACCACCGCGCCGAGCCGCTCGGCGCGGGCGAGATCGACGGCCTGCGTCCCTACGTTCCGGGCTCACCCGCGTCACGGATCCACTGGCCGGCGCTCGCGCGCGGCGCCGGGCTGCTGGAGCGCCGGCTGATCACCGAGCCGCGCTCGCAACCGCTGATCGTGCTCGACGCCCGCGTCGACGGCGGGGACCGTTCCTCGCAGGAGGCGCTCGACGCGGCCGTGCGGGCCGCCGCCTCGATCACGCTCGAGCTCGCGCGCGGCGGAGGGTGCAGCATCCTGCTTCCGGGCGCGCGGCAGCCGATCGGGGTCGCAAGCGACCTCGCCGCCTGGCCGGGCGTCCACGCACGCCTCGCCCTCGTCGAGGCCGATCACCGCCCGCCGGCACGCCAGCACGCCGGCTCCACCGGCACGACGATCCTCGTCGCCGCGCGGCTGGACCAGCGCTCCTCGCCGCCCGCGCGCCCGCCCGCCGGCGCCCTCGTGCTCGTCCTCCCGGCGCCGCTGGGCGAGCAACTCGGCCTGCGACCGACCTTCGAGGTGTCCGGGTGCGCCGGCTACATGCTCGTGGCGCGCGCCGCCTCCGGGCGCCGGAGGGCGGCGTGAGCAGCGCCTCGCAGGTGGCGGTGCTCGGCCCGCGCGGCCGCGGTCGCTCAGCCGTGGCCGGCGTGCCGGCGCGTGGACGCCCGCGACTGACGCTGGCGGCGTTCGCCGCGTTCGGGACCTACGGGATGCTGCGCTGGGGCACGATGCTCGCCGGCGAACCGGCCTGGCGGCTGCTGGGACTGGTGGCGGTGGCGGTCGCGGTGGCGGCGCTCGGGGAGCTTGCGCACAGCCGGCGCCGCGGCCCGCAGGCCGCGGCGATCGTGGCGATCGCGCTCGGCGCGGTGGCCGTGATCCCGCTCTCCGGGTTCCCGCTGCACTACGTGACCGAGCTCAAGCTCGCCCGTACAGCGCATGCGATCGGCGACGGGCTTGCGAACCTGCCCAGCGTGATCGTCCCCTACGACGGACCCGATCAGTGGACCAGGGCGGTGATCGTCCTCGGCGCCGGACTGCTGCTGCTCGCAGGCGGGCTCGAGCTCGCGTCCTCCCGCCGGCCGCATGGGGAGCTGCGCCTCGCTTGCGTCGCGCTCGCCGTGACGGTGCTCGCGATCGTTCCCTCATCGCTCGCGCGTCCCCACGACGCCTACCTGCACGGGGTCGTGCTGTTCCTGCTGATCGCCGTGCTCGTGCTCTCCGAGCGTGTACCGGACCGGCGCGGATGGCCTGCCGCCGCGGTCGTCATGATCGCGGCGATCACGGCCTGGGTGCTCGCGCCGACGCTCGATCGCCGCGTGCCCTGGGTGAGCGTGCAGACGCTCGCCGGCACGATCGGGCCGCCCGCCGGCGAGGCATTCGACTGGGCGCAGACCTACGGACCGCTCGACTGGCCGCACACCGATACGGTCGTGATGTCCGTGCGGGCGCGTTACCCCGCGTATTGGAAGGCGGTCGACCTCGACGAGTTCGACGGCACCGGCTGGGCTCAGGCGCCCGTCGGCGGCGACGAGGAGACGGCATTCGAGGAGACCGTGCCCGCGCAGACCCAGAAGCGCTGGCTCCAGACGCTCACGGTCAACCTGCGCGACATGCGCACCCACGACGTGATCGCCGCGGGCATCGCCTACCCGCCGACGGTCGGCGAGCTGCAGCCGGGCGACACATTCGGCACCTTCACGAGCCTGAGGGGGCTGACGGCGGGGGACACCTATCAGGTGAAGGTGTATGCGCCACAGCCGAGCCCGACGCAGCTTGCAAGCGCGGGCACCGACTATCCGATCGGCGACCTGACCCCCGAGCTCGGGATGCTGCTGCCGGTGACCCGCGCCGGCCCCAATGGCCCGCCCGCGCAGCCGCTCCAGTTCGAGCCCTATGGATCGCACCAGCGCCTCGAGGGCTATGCGGGCCTCACATCCGGGGAGGCGTTGCAGCTGCTCGATGCGTCGCCGTACGGACCGGTCTACCGGCTCTCGCAGCACCTCGAGCGCGGCACGAGGACCCCGTATCAGTACGAGCAGGCGGTGATGCGCTACCTCGCCTCGGGATTCACCTACAACCTCTCGCCGGCGCCGAGCACGCTGCCGATCATCAGCTTCCTGCTGGACAGCAAGGAGGGCTACTGCCAGCAGTTCGCCGGCGCGATGGCGCTGCTGCTGCGCATGGGAGGCGTGCCGGCGCACGTCTCAGCCGGCTTTGCGACCGGCACCTACGACGCATCGCTGCATGCATACGAGGTGACCGACACAGATGCGCATGCGTGGGTCGAGGCCTGGTTCCCCGGCTATGGCTGGGTCACGTTCGATCCCACCGCCGCCGCGGAAACGGCAGCTGGGCAGCTGCCGAGCATCAACGCAGGCGCGACGCTGGCCCGCACGAAGACGGGGTCTACGGCCGGCCACCGCCAGTCGGGCGTCGGCGTCGTCGCCGGCGCCGATCGGCATGCCGCCTCACGCAGCTCGTCCGCAGTGTCGATCGGGCTCGCGGTCGCCGTCCTGCTGGCGTTGATCGGCGTGCTCGCCGTGTGGATGCTCCGCGCGCGGCGAGTCGCCTCTGACCCCGACCGCCTGCTCGCCGAGCTCGAGCGGGCGTTTGCCCGCTGCGGGCGGCCGTTGACGGGCGCCGTGACGCTTGCGGCGCTGGAGCGCCGCTACAGATCCGCACCCGAGGCGGCGGGCTACATCGCTGCGGTACGCCTCGCACGCTTTGCCCCCGAGGCGCCCCCCGCGACCTCCGCGCAGCGCCGCGCGCTGCGCCGAGAGCTGCGCCACGGGCTCGGAGCGCTCGGGCCGCTGCTGGCCCTGATCGCGCTGCCGCCCTGGTCGCCTGGCCGGGACCTACACTGAGTGTGTGGAGGACGTCTACGAGCTCTTCTGCCGCGGCAGCGAACTGCTGGCGGCATGTGAGTACCACCAGGCCGTGATCCCGCTCACGCGCGCTCGCAACCTCGCGCCGGACAAGACCTCGATCCGCGAGGCGCTCGGCCGGGCGCTGTTCCACTCCCACCGATACGAGCTGGCCGCCGCGGAGTTCCGGGCGATCGTCGAGCGTCAGCCGACGAGCGATTACGCGCTCTTCTGCCTCGGGCGATGCCTGCAGCTGCTGGGTCGCCACGCCGAGGCGCGACGGCCGCTCGCGCTGGCGGCGTGCATGCAGCCCGCCCGCAACGACTACCGCAGATACCGCGACCAGGCCCGCGCCCGCGCCGAGACCATGCATTGAGGGCTCAATTAGGCCGGCCGGCATCCGGCAGGCCCCAGCGCCGGATGCGGTTAACGCTCTCGCCCTAACCAATCGGGCGGTGCTACCCTCCGCATACAGCTTTCGTAGAGCCGGGGGTTCCCGGCAGTCGTACCGGAAGTGGGCGCTCGCCCGCTTTTTTTGTTGAGTGACGGAGGAGTCAGTGAGCGAACTGCAGAGTGAGATCGAGGAACGGTTGGCGACCGCCGCGCCGGATGTCGAGGTGCTGCTCGCAGAGGTCGTTCCGCCGGACACGCTGCGGCTGTTCATCGACCACGCGGACGGCGTGACGCTCGCTCACTGCGAGCGGGTGTCGGCTCTGCTCGGCGATTACCGCGAGCGCTACGCGCTCGAGGTCTCCTCGCCCGGCCAGGATCGCCCGCTCACCAAGCCGCAGCACTACTCCCGGTTCCTCGGGCGTCACGCACGCGTGCGCCTGCGCGAGGATCGGAACGGTCACAGCAGCGTGACCGGGGAGCTCGTGGGCGTATCGGACAACGAGGTCACGATCGCCGCAGGTGAAGGGGTCCTCACGATCCCGTACGAGCAGATCGCCCGCTCCAATCTCGTACCCGGAGACTGAGCAATGTCCAAAGAGATCGTCGAGGCCGTTCGCGGCCTGGCAGCCGAGAAGAACATCTCACACGAGAAGTTGATGGAAGCGCTCGAGGACGCGCTCCTGTCTGCCTACAAGAAGACGCCAGGCTCGGCGCCCTACGCGAAGGTGGAGATGGATCGCGACAGTGGCGACTTCAAGGTGTGGGAGCTCAAGATCCCGCCGGAGCTCGAGGAGCAACTGCTGATCGAGGCGACCACCGACCAGGGGCCGACGGTCGACCCGGAGACCGGCGACATGCGCGAGCCGCCCGAGCCGGAGATCGATCTCGAGAAGCTCAAGGAGTACGAGGACCAGATCGAGGTCGAGGACGTGACGCCAAAGGACTTCGGGCGGATCGCCGCGCAGACCGCCAAGCAGGTGATCCTCCAGCGGATCCGCGAGGCCGAGCGCGACATGATGTTCGAGGAGTACCGCGATCGCGTCGGCGAGCTGATCACCGGGATCGTGCAGCAGTCCGACTCCCGCTACACGCTGGTGCAGCTGCGCGAGCGGGTCGAGGCGCTGCTGCCCAAGTCCGAGCAGGTCGACGGTGAGCGCTACGACCACTCCCAGCGGATCAAGGCCGTGATCAAGGACGTCTCGAACTCGACCAAGGGTCCGAGCATCATCGTCTCGCGCCGCGATCCCGAGCTGATCAAGTCGTTGTTCGAGCTCGAGGTACCGGAGATCGCCGACGGGCTCGTGGAGATCACGGGCGTCGCGCGCGAGCCCGGCTACCGCTCGAAGATCGCCGTCATCTCCCATGTCGACGGGGTCGACCCGGTCGGCGCGTGCGTCGGACCGCGCGGCTCGCGCGTCCGGATGGTCGTCTCCGAGCTGCGCGGCGAGAAGATCGACATCATCCCCTACAACGACGAGCCCGCCCGGTTCGTCGCCAAGGCGCTGTCGCCCGCTCGCGTGCGCGAGGTGCTCGTCGACGACGACGCCCGACAGGCGACGGTGATCGTCCCCGACGATCAGCTCTCGCTGGCGATCGGCCGCGAGGGCCAGAACGCACGTCTCGCCGCACGCCTGACCGGCTGGCGAATCGACATCCGGTCGGAGACGGAGTTCGCCGCCGAGGAGGCCGAGCACGGCTACGAGGAGGAGGATTCCGGTGGTCGCTGCGCCGCGATCCTCTCAAACGGGCGCCGCTGCCCGAATGCCGCATTGCCGGGCTCGCGCTACTGCGGCATCGACGCGCACCAGGCGCTCGCCGGCAAGGGCAGCGACAAGGTTGAAGGCGGCTGATTGGATATACACCTGACATGCACGCGGAGGCCCGGTCGATGGGCGTTCGTAGACTGGACACCGGATGAGTAAGCGTCAAGACGAAAGCGCCACGAACGCGCCGGCCCAGCCCAAGCCACGCTCGGGCGCGTCGCGAACGGGCGGGCAGAAGCGCGCGCAGAGCACGGCTGCCGGGCAGCGCTCGGCAACGGCCTCCGCCAGTCCGCCGGCGAGCGGCGAGCGTCCGGGCGCCGACGCCCAGGGGAACACCGCCTCCGACCAGCGGCCAGCCGCCGGACAGGAGCGGACCGTCGCCGACCAAGCCGGTAAGGGTCAGGTCCAGGAGCGGACCGTCCCCGACCAAGCCGGTAAGGGTCAGGGACAGGAGCGGACCGTCCCTGACCAGGCCGCCACGGGTCAGGGACGGGCCGCCGACGACGAGCGCGCGCTCTCCGGTCAGCCGACCCCCGGTCAGGGGCGCGTCACGTCGGGAGAGCGGACCGGACAACGCCAATCGTCACGCCGTACAGAGCCCTCCGCGGGCCGCGCGGGCGGCCAGCGCACAGCTCCGCGCGGCACCAACGAGCGCGCCGGCAGCCAGCGCGCTCCCTCCGAAGGGCAGCGCACAACCTCCGAGGGGGGGCAGCGCACAGCCTCCGGGGGGCAGCGCACAGCCTCCGGCGGGCAGCGCACAGCCTCCGGCGGGCAGCGCACAGCCTCCGGCGGGCAGCGCACAGCCTCCGAGGGAGGGCAGCGCACAGCCTCCGGCGGGCAGCGCACAGCCTCCAGCGGCGCCCACGAGCCCACCGCCGCTCGCAACGCCGGCGAGGGCGACGGCGAGCGCACCGCCGGGCAGCAGGCGTCCTCGCACAGCGAGACCGATGCCGCCACGGCCGCCGCACAGGGCGCCGACGTCGCGAGCGCCCAGGGTGACGGAGACCAGCCGCACAAGAGCAGGCCCACGCGCGACTCGCTCCAGGGCGAGCGCACACCCGGCAGCGCGGGTGGCCGCCGGCGTGTTGTGATCGACTCCCAGGCTTCCCGGCGCGCCCCCACGGGCGGCGGTGTGCAGGCCAACCAGCCGCCGCGGCGCCAGCGCCGCGGTCGCCGCCGTCGCGGCGTCTACGACGAAGAGGCCGAGTCCCGGCCCGCCTCGCTGCGCACCGCCATGGCCGAGCCCGACGCGATCCGCATCAACTCCGGCGCGACCGTCAAGGACGTCGCCGAGTACCTCGACGTGCGCGTCCCCGAGATCGTCAAGAAGCTGATGGAGCTCGGCGAGATGAAGACGCAGACCCAGACGCTGTCCGACGAGACGATCGAGGTGCTCGCCTCCGAGTTCGGACGCGAGGTCGAGATCGTGCACTCCGAGGACGAGGCCGTCGCCGAGCCGGTGTTCGCCGACACCGAGGAGGAGATGGTCGAGCGCGCGCCCGTGGTCACGATCATGGGACACGTCGACCACGGCAAGACGTCGCTGCTCGACGCGATCCGCCAGACCTCGGTGGCCGCGGGCGAGGCCGGCGGCATCACCCAGCACATCGGCGCTTATCAGGTGCGCCACGGTGGCAAGACCGTGACATTCCTCGACACGCCGGGCCACGAGGCGTTCACCGCGATGCGCGCCCGCGGCGCGAAGGTGACCGACATCGCCGTGATCGTGGTCGCCGCGGACGACGGCGTCAAGCCACAGACCCACGAGGCGGTCGATCACGCCAAGCTGGCGGACGTTCCGATCCTCGTGGCCGTCAACAAGATCGACAAGCCTGGCGCACAGCCCGACCGCGTGCGTACCGAGATGACCGCGCTCGGGCTGCAGCCGATCGAGTGGGGCGGCGACACGGAGTTCGTCGACGTGTCGGCGAAGACGAAGCAGGGCCTCGACGATCTGCTCGACACGATCATTCTGATGGCGGAGGTCGAGGAGCTGCGCGCGAAGGTCGACGCGCCCGCGTCGGGGACCGTGATCGAGTCAAAGCTCGATCCGGGGCGCGGTCCGGTCGTCACGATCCTCATCCGCCGTGGAACGCTGCTCGTTGGTGAGGCGCTCGTCGCCGGTGCGACGTGGGGCCGCGTGCGCGCGATGCACGACTTCCTCGGCAACCGCGTCACCCAAGCGCTCCCTGGCGAGCCGGTCGAGGTGCTCGGTTTCAACGACGTCCCCGAGGCGGGCGAGATCGTCCGCGCCGTCGACGGCGAGCGTCGCGCCAAGCAGCTCGCGGGCGAGCGCTCCAACCGGCTGAAGACCGAGTCGCTCGCGCGCAGCCGCAGCGGCAAGCGGATCTCGCTGGAGGACATCTTCAAGGACGAGGTGCGAGAGCTCAACCTCGTGCTCAAGTCCGACGTCGCAGGCTCGCTAGAGGCGATCGAGGACGAGATCGCGAAGCTGCCGCAGGACGAGGTCTCGGTCAACGTCATCCGCCGCGCAGTCGGCGCGGTCACCGAGTCCGACGTGATGCTCGCCGCCGCCTCCAACGCGGTCATCCTGGCGTTCAATGTCCGGCCCGTCGGCGACGCACGCTCGGTGGCCGAACGCGAAGGCGTTGAGATTCGCCACTATGCCGTGATCTACCGGGCGATCGACGAGCTGCGCAGCGCGATGCAGGGCATGCTCGCGCCCGACGAGGTCGAGGAGACGCTCGGCAGCGCCGAGGTGCGCCAGATCTTCCGGGCGTCCAAGGTCGGCACGATCGCCGGCTCGCACGTGCTGGAGGGCAAGATCACGCGCGGCTCGAAGGTGCGGCTGATCCGCGACGGCAGGGTCGTCTACGACGGCGAGGTCGCGAGCCTACGGCGCTTCAACGAGGACGCCCGCGAGGTGGCGGCGGGCTTTGACTGCGGCGTCGTGCTCAAGGACTTCGCCGACGTCAAGGAGGGCGACATGCTCGAGGCGTACACGACCAAGCAGGTCGAGCGCGAGCTCGTCTGAGCTCTGCGGTGCCGTGGCAGGCGACGGCTTCGTGGCCGTGCTCGTGATCGAGCTGCACTTCCCCGACGCGGGCAGCCTCAAGGAAAAGCGCAAGGACCTGTCCTCGATCAAGGCGCTGCTGCACTCGCGCTTCGGTGCGGCGGTCGCCGAGACCGGCCATCAGGATCTCTGGCAGCGCTCGACGCTGGTCGCGGCGTTCGCATGCTCATCCGCACAGGTCCTGCACGACTCGGTGGATGCCGTGCGGCGCTGGCTCGACGAACGCTGCCCGAGCGGCGTGCACGTCGAGCAGATGCTCGCCTCCGTCGAGGATCTCCGTGACCTGCTCTCACGCTCGGACGCTGGCGGATAGGATGGCGCAAGGACGCATCCGGCGGGTGGAGGGGGCGGTGCGCGCCGTTCTCGGCGACGCCATCTCCAAGGACCTCCAGGACCCTCGAGTGGGATTCGTGACGGTGACCGCAGTCAAAACCAGCCCAGATCTTCGGCACGCACGCGTCTTCGTGAGCGTCCTCGGCGACGAGCGTGAGCGCGATGCGAGCCTCGAGGGACTGCGATCCGCCCACGGCTTCCTGCAGGCGCGCGTCGCGGCCGAGCTGCGGCTGAAGCACACACCGACGCTCGTGTTCGAGTTCGACGACTCGGTGACGCGGGGCATGCGGATCAGCAAGCTGATCGAATCGACCGTGGAGCGCAACGATGAGTACGACGAGTGACCAGCTGACCAAGGTGGGCGTAGAAGCGGTGCTCGCCGGGTTGCGCGCAGCCGACAAGCTGCTGTTGGTCGCGCACGAGAACCCCGACGGTGATGCACTGGGCTCGCTGATCGCGATGCAGGAGATCCTCGCCGCGCTCGGCAAGGACAGCGCCATGTTCATCGACGCCGGCGAGTTCCCGCTCCCTCACGAGTACCGGCTGCTGCCGCTGCCGGGTCTCGTCAACGAGCTCCCGGGCGATCTGCAGGAACGCACGATCGTCTTTCTGGACTGCGGCAACCTGGAGCGCAACCCGGCGCAGGAGCTGGCGCGATCGGGCGCGCGCATCCTCAACATCGACCACCACCACGACAACACGCGCTTCGGGGACGCCAACTACGTCGACCCGCACGCTTCATGCACGGCCGAGATGGTCTGGCGACTCAGGGACCGGCTCGGCGTGCCCCTGACGCCAACGCTCGCGCAGGCGCTGTACGTCGGCCTGATCACCGACACCGGCTGCTTCATGTACGAGAACACCGGTCCGGTCGCGCACGAAATGGCGGCCGAGCTGATCGAGGCGGGCGTCGACGTGCAGGCGACCTACAAGCGCGTCTACGAGGACGTCCCCTACGGGAAGCTGGCGCTGCTGGCGCGCGGCTTGGCCAACGTGGATCGATTCGACGACGGACGCCTCACGCTGACGTCGCTGAGCGCCGAGGACTACGTCGAGGCGGGTGCCGAGGAGAGCTACTCGGAGGGCGTGATCGACCACCTCCGCGCAGTCCGGGGCACGATGGTGGCGGCGCTCGTTCGCGATCGTCTGAACTGCCCCGGCGAGCCCGACGCCGCGCGGCGCGTGCGCAAGGTCTCGCTGCGCGCCGCCGACCGGCGCATCGACGTCTCGGCGATCGCCCGCGCGAAGGGCGGCGGCGGCCACAAGGCCGCCGCGGGCTTCACGACCGAGATGTCCCGGGACGAGCTGGTCGAGTTCCTGAGAGCGCAGGTGCGCGCACAGCTGCAGGCGCTGTGAGGGCGCAATCATCTTCTCGTCCGGCCTCAGCCCTCCAACCGACGGCGTGCTGATCTACGACAAGCCCGCCGGGATCACCTCTCATGACGTCGTGGCGCGGGTGCGCCGCACCTTCGGGCGCGGCGTCAAGGTCGGCCATGC
This sequence comes from Solirubrobacteraceae bacterium, assembly GCA_052148275.1. GTDB lineage: Bacteria > Actinomycetota > Thermoleophilia > Solirubrobacterales > Solirubrobacteraceae > Palsa-465. The sequence continues at coordinate 55,252 of JBKQIR010000085.1, read as the reverse complement.
CGGCACGCTGGACCCGTTCGCGACCGGCCTCGTGCTCGTGCTCGTCGGCCGCGCCACGCGCGCTCAGCGCTTCCTGATGGCGCTGCCGAAGACATACGAGGTGCTCGCCCGGTTCGGATGGGTCTCCACCACGGGCGATCCGGAGGGGGAGCTGAGATGGACAGGCTCGGTGCCCGAGGGCGACCTTCGGTTGCCGATCGGTCGCCTGCGCCAGCGTCCGCCGGCGTTCTCGGCGGTGAAGGTCGGCGGCCGGCGCGCATATGCGCTCGCGCGGGCCGGGATCGAGGTGGAGCTCGCCGAGCGCGAGATCGAGCTGTACCGCTTCGAGGAGCGACGGCGCGACAGCGAGGATCGCGCGTTCGTGATCGAGTGCTCGTCGGGGACCTACGTCCGCAGCCTGATCGCCGCGCTCGGCGACGCCTACTGCGTGGCGCTGCGCCGCACCCGCATCGGGTCCTTCGACGTGCGCGACGCAAGCGGTTCGCGGCTCGTCGGGCTGAATGAGGCGCTCGCCTTCCTGCCGGCCGTGCAGCTGTCGGAAGCGGATGCGCGCCGAGCGAGCCACGGGGCGCTTGTGGACGTGCCGGCGCCGGCCCGTGCGCCAGGCGTCGTCAGGCTGCTCGACACCGAGGGTTTGATCGCCCTCGCCGAGCCTGCACGGGGCGGTGCCTCGCTCAAGCCGATCGTCGGCCTCAGAGGCTGAGCGGCGCCATCGGGACACGCGCCAGGACTCTTCCGACTACAAGCGCCCGCGAGGAAATGACTGCGGGCTCCGACGATTCACCGCTCCGCGCCCGCCACTACGCTTCCGCGAGATGCAGGTCACGAACCTTCCCGACGCACTCGTGCGCCCGCGCCGGATCGCCATCGGCGAGTTCGACGGCGTCCACCTCGGCCACCGCGCGGTGATCGCCGGTGCCGACACGGTGCTCACCTTCGAACCGCATCCGCTCGCGGTCGTGCGTCCGGAGGCGGCGCCGAAGCTGCTCACGGACTTCGAGATGCGAGCCGAGCTGATCGCCTCGCTCGGCGTGCAGGAGCTGGTCGTCATCCGCTTCGACGAGGGCTTCGCGCATCACGGACCGCAGGAGTTCATCGACGACATCCTGATCCGGCGCCTGGGCGCGACGCACGTCAGCGTCGGTGAGAACTTCCGCTTCGGCTTCCGCGCGACGGGCGACACCGCAAAGCTCGCGGCGGATCCGCGCTTTCAGACACGCGTGGTCCCGCTCGTGGAGGTCGACGGCGAGATCGTCTCGTCGAGCCGCATCCGGGCGCTCGTGACGGCCGGCGAGATCGAGGCCGCCGCGCGCCTGATCGGAGCACCGTTCCGGATGCGCGGAGAGGTCGTCACCGGCGACCGGCGCGGTCGCCAGCTCGGCTTCCCGACCGCCAACATCGTCCCCGACGAGGCGCTCGTGTGCCCCGGGCACGGCGTCTATTCGGCGCGCGTGGGCGACGCATACGCGGCGGTCAGCGTCGGGGTTCGGCCGACGTTCGGAACCGGCCGTGCCGTGCTCGTGGAGGCGTACCTGCTGGACCGCGACGAGGATCTCTACGGCCAGGTGCTGACGATCGAGTTCATCGCCCGGCTGCGCGGTGAGCGGCGGTTCGCCAGCACGCAGGCGCTGATCGACCAGATGCTCCTCGACGTCGAGGAAGTGCGCCGGCTGAGCGCATGACTCCCAGCCGCCGCAGGCCGTCGGTCGGCTGGGCTCTGCTAGCCTCGTTTCCTCGATGACCGTTACCCAGGAACGCAAGCGGGAGCTGATCGACAGGTTCGGCGACTCGCCGCAGGACACCGGCAAGGCCGAGGTGCAGGTCGCCCTGCTCACCGAGCGCATCAACCTGCTCAACGACCACCTGCGCACGCACAGGAAAGACCACCATTCACGCCGCGGCCTGCTGATGCTCGTCGGCCAGCGCCGCCGCTTCCTCAACTACCTGCAGCGGACCGACCTCGAGCGCTACCGCTCGCTGATACGCGAGCTCGGCCTGCGCAAGTGACGATGATCGCAGCGGCGAGGAGCCGCCGGCCGCGCGCCTGATCGTCGGGACACGAAAAAGCCCCGCCTCGCGGCGGGGCTTTCCCTACTTCTGTTCGCTGCCGCGCGAGCCGTGTGGCCGCTCGGAGCTGCGTGATGGGTTGCTAGGCCGCTGCCACCGTGACCTTGGCCGTGCCGGCGATCGTCGGGTGGTTGACCTGCTTGACGACCAGCGTCTGGTTGCCGGCGGTGTTGAACGTCACGTTGGCGAACGTTCCCCAGCCGTCGGTGCACGTGACGTTGGTGGATCCGCCGCAGGTGGCCGACGTGTCGGGTCCACCGGTGAACGTGTAGTTCGCCGGCAGGTCCGCCGAGTCGTCGCTGCTGGTGAAGTGCACCGTGCCGCTGTAGTCGGAGACGATCTGGCCGTACGCGTTCTCGGCCGCGACGGTCACGCCCGTGGCCGCGGTGCCCGCGGTGGCCGCGCCGGCCGTCTTGGAGGTGCTGCCGCCCGCCGAGACGACGAGCTGCGTGACCGCGCCGGGGGTGACGTGGACCACGAAGGAGACCCTCTGGGAGATCGTCCCGTCGCCCGCCGTGAACGTGTCCGTGCAGGTTCCGGACGTGCATCCCTTGATCTGGACCAGGAAGGTGTGCACGCCGTCGGTGAGGGTGTGCCCCGTCGGAATCGCGTTGTAGCCCGAGTTGCTCCCGGTCGAGCTCAGCGTCACCGTGCCGGTGTAGCCGGAGGTCACGGGGAAGTCCGAGCTGTCCATGACCGCGACGGTGACCGGGATCGTCTGGCCGTCCTCCGCGTTGTCATCCGCGAAGATGTCCAGGTGATGAGCGGCGCCGGCGGTGACCTTCATCACGACGGTGCTAGCCGTGATCGTCTTGGTCGTGAGGTCCTTGACGGTGATCGTCTCGTTGCCCGGGGTGTGCAGGGTGATGTTGTCCTGCTCGGCGGCGTTGCTGCTGCCGTACGTGTAGGCCTCCGAGGACGGGAGCTCCGCCCACTCGTCGCTGCTGGAGAAGTGGATCTTGTCCGTGAACGGCGCGACCGGCTCGCCGTAGCTGTTCTCCGGGGTGGTCGTGTAGACGGTGGTGGCGCCGGAGACGATGCCCGTCGTGGCCTTGTAGCTGCTCGGTGCGGCGAGGACCAGCCTGACGACGCTGCCGGGGACGACGTACGCGGTGCTCGCGCCCGTCTCCGAGGAGGTCGTTGTGTCGGTCGCGGTGAGCAGATCGGAGCATGGAGCGGTGTTGCCGCTGGTCAGCTCCTCGCAGCCCTGCAGTTTCACGGCGAACGTCTTCACGCCGGCGTTCGCCGTCGTGAACGTGTAGTTCGTCGCGTTCGACGTCGCATACGTGACGGCGTCGTTGTCGCTGCCGGCCAGCGTCATCGTCCCGGTGTAGCCGGTGACGGTGTTGCCCTCGGCATCCTCGGCCGTGACCTTGACCGCGATCGGCTCGCCGTCGATCCAGCACTGGCTGCCGCCGCTGGTGGCGGTGGGGCTGCTCGCGCTGCAGGTCTTGGCGTTGGCCGTCGGGGCCGTCGTGGTGATGGCGACGCCGAACTTGTCCATCGCGCCCGCCTTGACGGTGAGCGTGTCCGAGACGGCCTCGAGCCCGGTCACGCTGGCCTCGAACTCGTCGCTGCCGGACTTGTTGATCGTGACCGTGAAGGTCGCGACGCCGTTGTCCACTGAGCCGCTCGGACCACTCGTGAACGTGTAGCTGCCGTCCGTGTAACCGCTGCCGGTTCCGGTCGGTGCAGTGAAGCTTCCGGTGGCGCCGTCCTTGACCCATGCGTCAGCCGAGCTGCTTGACAGCGAGACCGTGCCGGTGTAGCCGGTGGCGACTGCGCCCTCGGCGTCCTCGGCGGTGACCGTGACGGTCGCCGTCGCGCCGGCGATCGCCGTCTTCGCCGGGGTTGAGCCGCTTGCAGTGTCGTCGGAGGTCGTCACGATCAGCTTGGTCGCGGTGCCCGCGGTGACTGTGATCGCGTCGTTGCCGCTCGCCAGGTTGGCGCTCGACTCGTCCTTCGCCGTGAACGTGTGGGTCCCGGTGCCCTTGAGGGTAGGCGTGAAGGTCGCCACGCCGGCGACGGCGGTGGCCTCGGCCGTGATGCCCGTGTCGGCGGCGACGCTGCTGGTCAGCTTGACGTGGCCGGTGTAGGAGGTGTTGAGGTCGCCGGCGGCGTCCTCGGCCTTGACCGTCAGGGTGGGCGAGCCACCGTCGGCCGCGGTGCCGCTGACGGCGTCGCTGAGGACCAGCTTGGTCGGGGCGCCGACGTCGGTGATGGCCTCGTTACCCGAAGTCGCGCCGCCGCTGCCCGCGTCGGTCGCGGTGAACGTGTGCGACCCGGCGGTGCCGCTGAGGGTGACCGAGAAGGTCGCAACGCCGCCGACGGCGGCGGTGGTGGCAGCGTCGGAGACGGTGCCGCTGTTGCCGGTGTAGGTCACCTTGTCGGCGTTGTCCGAGCTCGTCAGTGTCACGTTGTCGGTGAAGGCCCCGTCTTTATTGCTGCCGCTGTCGGCGGTGACGGTGATCGTCACCACGGCGCCCGCGTCCGCTGTCTTTGCGGGCGTCGCGCTGTCGACCGATGATGTGACAGCCAGCGTGTCCCCAGTCGCAAAGGCCGGGGCGGCCCCAACGAGGCTGACCGCTCCCAGCAGCAGCGTCATCGAGACGAGTGGTAGAAGAAATCGGCGTCTGATAGCTGACACCGGAAGCATGGCGCTCATGTCTCGCGTTCCTCCATGGAACAAGTTGTGGATACTCCTCGGCGTCAGGGAAGTCGCCTTGCCCACCTAATCGACAACCGTCGCAGGCGCTTGAGCTGTCTGGCCGAAAAGTGGAAAAGCTCGACAATTAGGCAAAGGCCCCTTGGACGCGTGGAGGATGCGCCCGATGCAGGCCGAAATCGAGGCGCGCCGAACGCCTCGAGCCCTATCGAGGAGGTATCGGTGCGACCGCTTGCGAGGCGGGCGCCTGGAGGTCCTTGAGCGTCGGAGCCGAGCCCCGCAGCGCTTGCGGGTGCGACGGCGTGCTGATCGCCGCGAGCACCAGATCGAGGTGGCGCTCGAGCATGTCGGAGCGGGCGCCGAACGCCGTCGCCGCCGCGCACGCGCCCTTCAGCATGATCATCACGTCGAGCGCGCCGATGTCCTCTCGCACAAGGCCGTCGTGCTTGGCGCGGTCCAGGAGCGCGTCGAGGGTCTCGACCACCTCTGTGTGCGCCGCCATGATCTCGGAGTTGGCGAGGAACGTGTCGGCGACCGCCTCGAACAGCGCCCGGTCGCCCTGGTGGCGCCCGGCGATCTCCGCGATATAGCCGAACGCCGCCTTGCCGTCGCCACCGCGCAGCAGCTCGTGCCCGGCGCGCGCAGCGTCGCGCATGCGCTCCACCACGATCGCCGCGATCAGGTCCTGCTTACAGGGGAAGTTGCGAAACAGCGTGGCGCGCCCGACGCCGGCTCGCTGCGCGATCTCGCCGACGCCGACGTCCAGGCCGCGTTCGCTGAAGACCGCGTCGGCCGCCGCCAGCAGGCGCTCGCGGTTTCGCACCGCGTCCGCGCGGTGGCGCCGGGAGCCGTCGGACGCCGGCTCATCCACCGCCGCCGGCGGTCCGGGCTCCCCTCCGTCAGACGGATCGCCTGCCAATGTCGCCATCAGCTACTGATTCTCCGCCATCAGCGGCGATCGCGTCGGCCGGTGCGCCCGCCGCCCTAGGCGGCGAGCGGCGCCGCCTCCGTCTGCAGCGACACGCTGGCGAGATGGTGGCGGCGCAGCATGACGACGAGCAGGAACGCGCCGAGCACAAGCATGCCGCCGGCGACTCCGAACGCGAGCTGGTAGCCCGCCACCTGCGCCGACAACCGCGCCGCCGTATCGTGCGGACCGCTGCCAAGCACGCTGCTCGTGCGGTTGGCGGCAAGAGTCGCGAGGATCGCCAGCCCGAACGAGCCACCGACCTGCTGCGAGGTGTTGAACAGACCCGATGCGGTTCCGGCGTCCGCGGACCCGACCCCGGAAGTGGCGAGCAGCGTGATCGGCACGAACGTGAGACCCATTCCGATCGACATCGGCACGAGGCCGACGAGCAGGTTCGACACGTAGCTACCGTCGACCGGTACGCCCGTTAGGTAGAACATCCCGGCCGCCGCAAGCGTGATCCCACCGACTGCGACGGCGCGCGCGCCAAGGCGGGCGATCAGCTGCTGCGCGAGGCCCGCGCCGACCACGATCCCGAGCGTCACCGGCAGGAACGCGAAGCCCGCCTTGAGCGGGCCGTAGCCGAGGACCTCCTGCACGTACAGCGAGGCGAAGAAGAACATCCCGAACATGCCCGAGGCCACGAGCAGCATCGTGTTGTTGGCCGCGAACAGCGTCCGGATCCTGAAGATCCCGAGCCGCACGAGCGGCGCGTCGCTGCGCGACTCGATCACGAAGAACGCCGCAAGCAGCGCGATGCCCGCCGCGAGCAGGCCGAGCGTCTTGGGCGATCCCCAGCCCCAGCTCTGCGTCTTGACGATCGCGAAGACGACGACGATGAGGCCGGCGGTGACCGACACGGCGCCCGCGAAGTCGAATGTCCGGTGCCCGAGGTCCGCGCGCGATTCGGGGACGAACCGGCGTGCGAGCAGCACGGTGGCGACGCCGACCGGGACGTTTACGAAGAAGATCCACGGCCACGAGACGAGCTGGGTGAGCACGCCGCCGAGCAGCAGCCCGAACGCCGCGCCGCCGGCCGCGATCGCGCTCCACACGCCGAGCGCCTTCGTGCGCTCGCTCGTGTCGCTGAACGTCGCGATGATGATCGACAGCGCCGCGGGCGAGACGAGCGCGCCGCCGAGGCCCTGGATGCCGCGTCCGATCACGAGCATCGTCGAGGTCTGTGCGAGCCCGTTGAACAAAGACGCGGCTGAGAACAGAGCGACCCCGGCGATGAACATCCGCTGGCGCCCGATGATGTCGCCCATCCGGCCGCCGAGCATGAGGAAGCCGCCGAACATGAGCGTGTAGGCGTTGACGACCCACGGCAGCGACGCGGGCGAGAAGTGGAGGCCGCGCTGGATCGAGGGCAGCGCGACGTTGACGATGGTCGCGTCGAGCACGACCATGAACTGAGCCAGGCACGCGATCACGAGCACAAGCCATGGGTTGACGGCGTGAGCAGCGTGCCGCCCCGCGGGCGGCGCCTGGACGCCTGCATCTGCTGTCATGACAATCCTCCCAAGGAAATGGACCAGACGGTCCGGTTAATCTAGCACGCGACGGAGCGATGCGGACCACGTGGTCCGCTTAGCATCGCAGGATCGAGACCTCGCGATCTCCTCAGTCCGGTCCCGATGCGCCGGCGCCGGCGCGACCATCACGCGGCGGCACCCCGAGCCGCTACGATCATCTGGATTCGAAACCGAACGAACGAACGAAGCACTCCGCCGATCGAAAGGGCGGAGCAGAAGGGAATTGAATATGTCTGACGCCGTTACGCGCGTGTCCGTGGAGATCTCCGGCAAGGAGATCTCATTCGAGACGGGCAAGCTGGCCAAGCAGGCCTCCGGCGCCGTTGTCGTCCGCGCCGGCGACACGATGGTCCTATGCACCGCCACCGCCGGCAACCTCCGCGATGTCGACTTCCTACCGCTGACGGTGGACGTCGAGGAGCGCATGTACGCAGCCGGGAAGATCCCTGGCTCTTTCTTCAAGCGCGAGGGACGCTCGGGAGAGAAGGCGACGCTGTCGTCGAGGCTGATCGACCGACCGATCCGCCCGTTGTTCCCGAAGGGCTGGAGCTACGAGACCCAGCTCGTCGCGATACCGCTGTCGGTTGACCACGTCAACCCGTACGACATCCTCGCGCTGAACGGCTGCTCGGCGGCGCTGATGGTCTCCAACATCCCCTTCCCGACGCCCGTCGGGGCGGTCCGCATCGGCAAGCTCGACGGCAACTTCGTCGTCAACCCGAGCGAGGAGGACCTCGTCGAGGACACCGATCTCGACCTGATCGTCGCCGGCACCGACGAGGCGATCCTGATGGTCGAGGCCGGCGCCAACGAGATCCCCGAGGCCGAGATCCTCGATGCGCTCGACATCGCCCACGAGGCGATCAAGAAGCTCTGCGCGGCACAGCGCGAGCTCGCCGAGAAGGCCGGAAAGCCGAAGACCGAAGTGCAGGTTCCGCAGGTGAGCCAGGATCTCTACGAGCAGATCAAGGCCTCACACGGCGCCGCTCTCGACGCGGCCACCCAGGTCGAGGACAAGCTGGAGCGCCAGAGCGCGTGCAAGGCCGTCGAGGAGCAGGTGCTCGTGCAGTACTCCGGGGATGCCAATGCCGACACCTACCCCGAGTATCGGGCCAGCGCGCAGCGCGCGTTCGACAAGCTCGAGAAGACCCTGATCCGGGAGCGCATCGCGGTCCACAAGAAGCGTCCCGATGGGCGCTCGTCGGAGGAGATCCGGCCGCTCTCGATCGAGGTCGGCGTGACGCCGCGCACACACGGCTCGGCGCTGTTCACGCGCGGACAGACGCAGGCGCTGAGCGTCGTCGCGCTCGGCACCACGCGTGAGGAGATGCGCCTCGACACGCTCGGGCTCGAGACGACCAAGCGCTACTTCCACCACTACAACTTCCCGCCGTTCTCGGTGGGGGAGGCGGGCTTCATGCGCGGCCCCAAGCGCCGCGACATCGGCCATGGCGCACTCGCCGAGCGGGCGCTCGTGCCGATGGTCCCCAGCCAGGAGGAGTTCCCCTACACGATCCGCGTCGTGTCCGACATCCTCGAGTCCAACGGCTCGAGCTCGATGGCCTCGGTGTGCGGGTCGACCCTCTCGCTGATGGATGCAGGCGTGCCGATCAAGGCGCCCGTCGCCGGCATCGCAATGGGCCTGATCAAGGAGGGTGACGACTACATCATCCTCACCGACATCGCCGGTGTCGAGGATCACCTCGGCGACATGGATTTCAAGGTCGCGGGGACCGATCGCGGCATCACCGCCCTGCAGATGGACATCAAGATCACCGGCGTGACGTTCGAGATCATGCGCGACGCGCTCGCCCAGGCGAGGGTCGCGCGCGAGTTCATCCTCGGCGAGATGCACAAGGTGATCGAGCACCCGCGCGCGGAGCTCTCCAAGCACGCGCCGCGGATCTCGACGATCAAGATCGACCCCGAGAAGATCGGGTTGCTGATCGGCAAGGGCGGCGAGACGATCCGCGCGCTCCAGGAGGAGTTCGAGTCGCAGATCGACGTCAACGACGAGGGCCAGGTGCTCGTCTACGCCTCCAATGGGGAGCTCGGCGACGCCCTGGTGGAGCGGATCCGCTCGATGACCAAGGAGGTCGAGGTCGGCGACGAGTTCACCGGCAAGGTCGTCAAGACGACCACGTTCGGCGCCTTCATCGAGCTGGCGAAGGGCACGGACGGCCTGCTGCACATCTCGAACGTCTCGCCCGGCAAGCGGATCGCGACGGTCGAGGAGGTCCTCAACAAGGGCGACGAGCTGCACGTCCGAGTCGTCGAGGTCGACCGCGAGCGCGGGCGGATCGGGCTGCGGCTGGCCGACGATCCCGAGATCGCGGGCAAGTCGATCGACGAGCTGGCGCTGATCTCCAGCGGCGACAGCGCGCCGCCGCGGCGCGACCGCGGCGACCGCGGCGAGCGCGGCGAGCGGAGCGATCGCGGGCCGCGGGAACGCTCGGGTCGCGAGCGCAGCTCGCGCTCAGATCGCAGCCGCGTCCGTGACAGCGACCCGGACCGTCCCCGCACGTAGCGTGCAGCGAGGACGGTCCCATCGATGATCCACGTCCGTAGCGCACGCCGGTGAGTCCCGAGCACAAGCTGACGACGCTGCCGTCCGGCATCCGGATCGCGACGGAGGCGATGCCCTCCGTCCGATCCGTGTCGCTCGGCTTCTGGATCGGAACGGGGTCGCGCGAGGAGACCGACGCGCAGGCGGGCCTCTCGCACCTGATCGAGCACCTGCTGTTCAAGGGCAGCTCCAGGTACGCCTCGCTGGAAATCGACCAGATCTTCGACGGCATGGGCGCCGAGCTGAACGCCGGCACCGGGAAGGAGACGACCTCGGTGTTCGCGCGCGTGATCGACGAGCACCTGCCGAAGGCGTTCGACGTGCTCTCGGACATGGTGTTCCATCCGTCGCTGGACGACATCGACTCCGAGCGCGCCGTGATCCTCGAGGAGATCGCGATGTACGAGGACGATCCGCAGGAGAAGGTGTTCGACGTGCTCGGCGAGGCGACCTTCGGCGAGCACCCGCTCGGGCGGGCGATCATCGGCCGGGCCGAGGTGATCGCCGGCACGTCGGCGACGGAGATCGCGCGCTTTCACGCCGAGCGCTACGCGCCCGCGAACGTCGTCATCGCAGCCGCCGGCGCACTCGACCACGATCACGTCGTCGAGCTCGCAAGCCGCTTCACGCCGTCCGCGGCAAACGGCCGCACCGCGCCCGCGGCGACCCCGGTGCGGGCGACGACGCCACGCGGCCGCCGCTTCGAGCGCAAGGACACCGAGCAGTTCCACGTGTGCATCGGCGGCCCAGGGCTCTCACGCCACGACGAGCGGCGCTTCGCGCTGCGCGTGCTCGACACGGTATTCGGCGGCACGTCCTCCTCACGCCTGTTCCAGAAGGTGCGCGAGCAGCGCGGGCTCGCCTACGCCGTCTATTCGTTCACGAGTGCCTACCAGGATTGCGGCCAAGTCGGCCTGTATCTGGGCACGCGCGCCGACAATCTCGCGGAGGCGCTGCGCATCGTCGGCGGCGAGCTCGAGCACCTGATCGAGCAGCCCGCCACCGACGAGGAGCTCGCGCGGGCCAAGGAGAACCTCAAGGGACGCGTGCTGCTCGGTCTGGAATCGACCGGTGCGCGGATGAACCGGCTTGGCTCCGAGCTTCTCGGTGGCGCGCCGCTGCTCTCGCTCGACGAGCTCGTCGCGCAGATCGACGCCGTCTCGATCGCTGACCTGCGCGAGCTCGCCGCGCTTCTGTGGACGCCCGAGCACCTGTCGTTCGCCGGGATCGGACCCGACGAGGACGCGTTTGCCGTGGCGATCGACGCCGGCACACTGGCCGGGGCGGCGTGAGCCCCGAGCATACGACGATCCGCGTGGCGGTCGCCGGGGCGGCCGGGCGGATGGGGGCGACCGTCTGCGAGGCGGTGCAGAGCGCGCAGGACATGGAGCTCGTGGCCGGCGCCGACCCGGCGCTCGGCGTCTCGCTGGCGGATGCCCTGTCGCGCTCGCCCTCGGTGCTGGTCGACTTCACCGTCCCGAGCACCGTGGTATCCAACGCGCGTCAGGCAGTCGCCGCCGGCGTTCACGTCGTGATCGGTACGACCGGGTTTCAGATCGACGAGCTGCGCGGGCTGGCCGGGGCAAACGTGTTCGTGGCGCCGAACTTCGCGATCGGCGCGGTGCTGATGATGCAGTTCGCGGCCCAGGCCGCACGACACATGGCGCGCGCGGAGATCATCGAGCTGCACCACGACCGCAAGCTCGACAGGCCGAGCGGCACCGCGGCCCGGACCGCTGCGCTGATGCACGACGCGGCGCGCGACCGTCCAGCACCACCGATCCACTCGGTCCGCCTGCCAGGGCTCGTCGCCCACCAGGAGGTGATCCTCGGCGATGTCGGCCAGACGCTGACGATCCGCCACGATTCGATCGACCGCGAGTCGTTCATGCCCGGCGTGCTGCTCGCGATCCGGCGCGTCGGCTCGCTGACGGAGTCACCGGTCGTGGGCCTCGAGCATCTGCTCTGAGCGCAGGCGCTCGTTCAGCGGGCGAGCCACACGGCCGTGTCAACCGGAATGTGGCACTCCGCGGTCAGGGGCCAGCTGTGCAGCAGCGGCTCGGTTTCGCAAGGCAGCGCAACGGGCTTCTCGGACAGGTTGACGACGCAGACGAAGCCCGGCTCGCGGGCGAACGCGAGCGTGCCGTCGTGGCTGTCCAACCACTGCATCCGGCCCTCGCCGAGGGCCGGGTGGCTGCGGCGGATCCGCAGAGCGGTGCGGTAGAGCTCGAGCATCGACCCCGGAACGCCGGTCTGCGCCTGCGCGGTGAGCGACCGCCAGGCGGGTGGTTGCGGCAGCCATGGCGGCGCACCGCCCTCTGGGCCAAAACCGAACGGGGGCTTCTCACCCGACCACGGAAGCGGGACGCGGCAGCCATCGCGGCCGCGGTCCTTGTGCCCCGATAACTCCCAGGCCGGGTCGCGCAGGGCCTCCACGGGGAGGTCCTCGACCTCCTCGAGGCCGAGCTCCTCGCCCTGGTAGACGTAGGCGCTGCCCGGGAGTGCCAGCATCAGCAGCGCCGCGGCCCGCGCCCGCCGCCGCCCACGGGCGAGATCGGCCGGCAGATCGATCGCGTCGCGCAGGTGACGCAGCTCACGCACCGACTTCGGGCGCGCGTAGCGCGAGACGTCGCGAATCACGTCGTGGTTGCTCAGGACCCAGGTTGCGGGAGCGCCCACCTCCTCGTGGTGGCGGAGCGTCTCGGTGATCGTCGCGCGGAGCTGCTCCGCGCGCCACGGTGCGACGAGAAAGTTGAAGTTGAACGCCGTGTGCAGCTCGTCCGCGCGCACGTAGCGCACGAGGCGCTCGGGATCGTCGACCCACGCCTCGGCGACGAAGGCGCGCGGCTCGTCGTAGCTGTCGGCGAGCGCGCGCCACTCGCGGTAGATCTCGTGCACCTCGTCGCGATCCCACGCCGGATGGCGCGCCGGTCGACTCACAGCGGGCACCATCGCGCCGGCCGCGTCCGGGAGTCCGGGTGCCTTCGCCAGGCCGTTTGCGACGTCGATCCGGAAGCCGTCGACGCCGCGGTGAAACCAGAACCGCAGCACGTCCTCGAGCTCGGCGCGGACCTCGGCATTGCGCCAGTTGAGATCCGGCTGCTGGGGGGTGAACAGGTGCAGGTACCACTCCTCCGGGCGCCCGTCCGCGGCGGTTGCGCGCGTCCACGCCGGACCGCCGAAGTTGCTCTGCCAGTCGTTGGGCGCCAACGCCCCGCCGGGACCGCGCCCGGGACGGAAGATGAAGCGCGCGCGCTGCGGCGAGTCCGGTCCGGCGCTCAACGCCTCCTGGAACCAGACGTGACGGTCGGACACGTGGTTCGGGACGACGTCGAGCAGCACGCGCAGCCCGAGCCCGTGCGCCTGCGCGATCATCGCATCCGCCTCCGCGAGCGTGCCGAACAGCGGGTCGATGTCGCGGAAATCGCTCACGTCGTAACCACCGTCCTTCATCGGCGACGGATACCAGGGAGTGATCCAGATCGCGTCGAGCTGCAGGGCGGCGATGTAGGGCAAGCGTGAGCGGATCCCGGCGATGTCGCCCACCCCGTCGCCGTTGCCGTCGGCGAAGCTGCGGATATAGATCTGATAGATGACGGCGCTTCGCCACCAATCGCTCACAGCGCCGGCTCCATGTCACGCCACCGCAAGGGTCGTCAAATCAGTGCATTTTGGCAGCACGACTGAGGCCCGCACCCCCCGATCGGAGGTAAAACGCCGTGACCGCGCATTTTTTGCCGCCGCTCGGCGTTCTATAAAGGGACGGGAGAAAGCGTGGCGGGGTTCGCGGTCGCGGCCGGTCCCGCTGGAGGGAAGAGAGTTTACGTGTCATTGAGAACCATCACGTGTGGCTCCGTCGACGCCGGGGGCGCCGACGTTGCGGCCGCGGCATGGGCGCTCGCCTCGCGCCTGCCCGGGCCGATTCAGGCCATGGGCGAGATCGCCTACAACTACCGCTGGGCGTGGACGCCGGATGGCCCGGAGCTGTTCGAGGCCGTCGATCCGCGGCGCTGGCAGGTGGGCGCCGCCAACCCCGTGCGGCTGCTCCAGGAGGTGGCGCCGAGCACGCTCGAGCGGCTGGCCGGCGACGAGGGCTTTCTCAGCCGCCTTGGCGCCGTCAGCGACACCATCGCCAACGACCTTGCCCGCCCGTGGCGGCCCGGCTGTGCCAGCCCGGAGCACCCGGTCGCATTCTTCTGCGCAGAGTACGCCGTGCACCAATCGCTGCCGGTGTACTCCGGTGGCCTCGGCGTGCTCGCGGGCGACATCCTCAAGGCTGCGTCGGATCTGGCGCTGCCGATGATCGCCGTCGGCCTCATGTACCGCCACGGCTACTTCCGTCAGCGCATCGCTGAGAATGGTCACCAGCACGAGTACTGGATCGACACGGATGCCGAGCGGGTTCCGGCCGCCCGCGTCAGCGGCGGTGACGGCAGCCCGCTCACGATCTGCGTGCCGATCGCCGGTCGACAGGTGCACTGTCAGGTGTGGCGCGTGAACGTCGGCCGCGTTGGGCTGCTGCTGCTCGACAGCGATGTCGAGGGCAACGGCCCGGCCGAGCGCTTCATCACCTCCCGCCTGTACGTCGGCGATCCCCAGATGCGTCTCGCGCAGTACACCTTGCTCGGGATCGGCGGCGTGCGCGCGCTGCACGCCCTCGGTATCGAGCCCGCGGTCGTGCACCTCAACGAGGGTCACGCATCGTTTGCCTCGCTCGAGCTCGCGCGGGCCGAGCTGCTCGCCGGCGCCGCCGGGGAATCCGAGGCGATCGAGAACGCTCGCGCCCGGACGGTGTTCACCACGCATACGCCCGTCTCGGCCGGGAACGATGCCTACCCGGCCGCGCAGGTCCAGGAGGTCCTCGGACCGGCCGTCGCCGATCTCGGTCTCGACCTCGAGCAGACGATCCGCCGCGGGCGGACCGATCCCGCGGACGCGGACGAGCCGTTCGGGGTCACGCAGTTCGCGCTGCGCTGCAGTCGCGGTGCCAACGGCGTCGCCGTACGCCACAGTGAGGTCGCCCGGCACATGTGGAGGCGGCTGTGGCCGCACCTGCCCGTCGACGAGGTCCCGATTGCGGCGGTGACCAATGGCGTGCACATCCCGACATGGCTCGGCCACCCGATGCGCGCGCTGCTCGACCGCCATCTCGGCTCCGGATGGCTGCAGCGCGCCGTCGACCCGGCCACCTGGCGGGCCGTCGCCGGGATTCCCGACGAGGAGCTGTGGGCAGCGCGCTGCCGGCAGCGCGAGCGCTTGATCGATACCGTGCGGAGCCGCAGCGTGTCCGAGCGCCTGGCCCGCGGCCAGAGCGGCGAGTTGGCGCACGCCGCCGCCGACGCGTTCTCGGCGGACGTCCTCACCGTCGGGTTCGCCCGGCGCGTGGCGACCTACAAGCGCCTTGATCTGCTCACCTCCGACGTCGAGCGGCTGCTGGCCCTGCTCGGCTCTGAGCAGCGCCCGGTGCAGCTCGTGATCGCCGGCAAGGCCCACCCGCGCGACGAGGACGGCAAGCGGATCGTCTGCAAGCTGTTCGAGAACCGTGACGTCGCGCAGTTCGCGCGGCGGGTCGTGTTCCTCGAGGACTACGACATGGCCCTCGGCGCGATCCTCACCTCCGGCTGCGATCTGTGGCTCAACCTCCCTCGCCCGCCGCTGGAGGCCTCAGGCACCTCGGGCATGAAGTCCGCGATCAATGGCGGGCTGCAGCTGTCGGTGCTCGACGGCTGGTGGCCGGAGGCATATGACGCCACCATCGGCTGGGCGATCGACGGCACGCCGGAGTTCGACCACGTGGCGCAGGACGCCCGTCACGCGGACGTGCTCTATTCGTTGCTCGAGCAGGAGGTCGCGCCGCTGTACTACGCGCGCCGCAGCGGCATCCCGGCCGGCTGGCTGGCGATGGTGCGGCTCTCGTTGATGCGCTGCGGCCCGATGTTCGGCGCCGGGCGGATGGTGGAGGATTACGCGCGTCTCGTCTATCCGGATGATGCGGCCCAGCAGCCGCGCGCCTCGCGCGCCGCATAAGCTCCCCGCGCCATCAGTACGCCCCCGCTGAGCGTATGTTTATGACGAGACGATCAGTGGGTGCTGGTAGCCGGTATGCATATGACGCGACAGGAATGAGGTCGTCATGACATGGAAGAGGAACGTGCTCGTCGTCGCCAATGTGACCGCGACATCGCCCGAGTTGATCGATGCGCTTGCTCGCACGGCGGCGCGAGAGCCATGCTCG
This sequence comes from Solirubrobacteraceae bacterium, assembly GCA_052148275.1. Taxonomy (GTDB): domain Bacteria; phylum Actinomycetota; class Thermoleophilia; order Solirubrobacterales; family Solirubrobacteraceae; genus Palsa-465. Next base: position 39,214 of record JBKQIR010000085.1, on the reverse strand, counting down.
TTCACACTGCTCGTGCCCGCCACCGCTGCCGGCGGCGGCTTCGAGCCCGCCTCCCAGCAGCTCAGCGACGCGCTCGCACAGATGCGTGACATGGGCCTCGTGGCGCAGGGAGCAGTGGGCAACGCCGACCCGATCGTCGCGGTCAGCGAGATCTGGAACCCGGCGCGCCACGATGAGATCATCGTCGCGACGCTGCCGCTCAGCTCCTCGAAGTGGCTGCGCGCCGGTCTGCCGGAGCGGATCGGCAAGCTCACCGGCGCGCCTGTCACGCATCTCGTCACCAGCCCGCCGAAGCCGACGGTGAGCGCTGGTCCGCCACCCGAGCGACGCGACCATCCACTGGGCCCCCTCACCGTGCTCGGATGGGGCAGCTTCAGAGACAGCTGAGGGCACGCGCGCGATCCCGCCGCCGGACCGTTCATAATCAATCTCTGATGACCCTACAGCTGGGCCACATCATCACGGCGATGGTCACGCCGTTCGACGCCTCCGGCGAGGTCGACGAGGGCGCTGCCTTGCGCCTCATGCGTCACCTGATCGACAACGGCTCGGACGGGCTCGTGATCTGCGGCACGACCGGCGAGGCCTCGACGCTCGACGATCGCGAGCACCTGCGCATGATCGAGCTCGCGGTCGGCGAGATGACGGGGCGCTGCACGATCATCGCCGGCGTCGGGTCCAACGACACGCGCCACGCGGTCGCGCTCACCGAGCACGCGGCCGAACTGGGCGCCGACGCGCTGCTGTCGGTCAACCCGTACTACAACCGGCCGACCCGCCGCGGGATCGTCCGCCACTATGAGGAGGTCGCGAGCGCCACCGACCTCCCGATCGTGCTCTACAACATCCCGCAGCGGACCGGTTTCGACATGTCCAACGACCTGCTCGCCGAGCTGGCGCAGCTCGAGACCATCGTCGCGGTCAAACAGGCCAACCCCGCGAACCTCGCGAAGATCGACGGCCTGCAGATCTACGCCGGCAACGACGACATGCTGGCCGACGTGCTCGATCTCGGCGAGCCCGGGGGGATCCTCACCGGCAGCCACCTGTTCGGCCTCGAGATGCGACGCATGCTCGAGGAGCCGGAGCGCAGGCGCGAGATCGACGGGAGCCTGCAGGACGTGTACCGTGACTTCGCGATCGCGCCGGCCGCGTGCTCGATCAAGGCGGCGCTGAAGCTGATCGGTATCGACGCCGGCCCGCCGCGCCTGCCGTATGTCGAGCTCGACGCGGACGAGCTGTCAGTGATCCGCGCGATGCTCGAGCGCCACGGACTCCTGCAAGCAGCCAAGGCGTGAGCAGCACTCTGCGGGTCCTGCCGCTCGGCGGGCTGGGGGAGATCGGCAAGAACATGATGGTCGTCGAGCACGACGACCGCATCGTTGTGGTCGACACCGGGCTGCGCTTCCCGACCGCCGAGATGCTCGGGATCGACCTCGTGCTCCCGGACTTCAGCTACCTTCGCGAGCGCGCCGAGGACATCGAGGGGATCGTGATCACGCACGGGCACGAGGATCACCTCGGGGCGCTGCCGTGGGTCCTGCGCGAGCTCGGACCCAAGCACGCGCCCCCAGTGTACGCGGGGCCGTTGACGATCGCGATGGCGCGCTCCAAGCTCGACGAGCACAGGCTGCGCGACATGCCGCTCGAGGTGCTGGAGACCGGCGAGCGTCTTGCGCTCGGTTCCTTCGAGATCGAGCTGATCCACATGACCCATTCGATCCCGGACTCATGCGCCGTCGCGCTCAGCACCGAGCTCGGCACGATCGTGGTGACCGGCGACTACAAGTTCGACCAGACGCCCGTGGACGGCGAGCCGGCCGACATCTCGCGCCTCGCCGAGCTGGGACGCGATGGCGTGCTGCTGCTGTGCGGCGACTCGACGAACGCCGACCGCCCGGGCTTCTCGCCCTCCGAGCGAGGGGTGGGACCGCACCTGGAGGAGGTGTTCGCCCGCGCCGACGGCCGCATCGTCGTGACGTGCTTCGCGTCCAACATCCACCGCGTGCAGCAGGTCGTCGATGCCGCGGCCGAGCTCGGGCGCAAGGTCGCGCTCGTCGGTCGCTCGATGCGCAAGAACGTCGGCATCGGACGCTCGCTCGGGCACATTGACGTGCCCGACGGGATCCTGATCGCGCCCCAGGAGGTGGAGGACTGGCCCGAGCACAAGGTAGTCGTGATCTCCACCGGCTCCCAGGGCGAGCCGCTTTCGGCGCTGCGGCGGATGGCGCACAACGACCACCGCATGATCAAGCTCCACCAGGGCGACACCGTGGTGTTCTCCGCCACCCCGATCCCGGGCAACGAACGTGCCGTCGGCGAGACCGTCGACCGGCTCTATCAGATCGGCTGCAACGTCGTCACGACCGCGGACGCGCCGATCCACGCCTCGGGGCACGGCTACGTCGAGGAGCTGAAGCTGATGCTCAACCTGCTGCGCCCGCGCTACGTGATGCCGGTCCACGGCGACCACAAGCGGATCCACCTGCACGCACAGCTCGCTGACGCTGTCGGCATCGACCCGGAAAGGGTGTTCCAGGGCGCCAACGGACTGCCGCTGGAGATCGACGCGCGCGGCGCGCGCTTCGGAGCGGCCGAGCAGGCGGGCATGATGTTCGTCGACGGCGTCGACATCGGCGACCCGGCCGACGTCGCGCTGCGCGACCGGCGGATGCTCTCCGCGGACGGGATCTTCATCGTCGTGGCGACGATCTCCGAGCAGACCGGCGAGCCGGTCGCCGACACGGAGGTGATCTTCCGCGGCGTGCCGTTCGTCGAGCAGGCCGACGGGCTCGTCCAGGACATCCGTGACGAGGTGACCCGCTCGCTGAAGCGCTGTGCCGCCGACTCCATCAACGAGATCGACCTCGTGCAGGAGGAGCTTCACGACGATCTCGCAGCGTTCGTCTACGACCGGCTGCGGCGCCGGCCGATGGTGCTGCCGGTCGTCGTCGCCGTGTGAATCGAATCGCCGTTGGGTGGACTGACCGCCGGCTCGGTGAAGCGGATCACGAACCGCGTCCCGGTGGCGCCCTGCATGTGTCCGAGCTCGACGCTCGCGCCGTGCGACTCGGCGACCGCCTGTACGATCGCCAGCCCGAGGCCGGACCCGCGCCCGCCATCCCCGCCGCCGCGCACGAACCGCTCGAACACCTTGCGCTGCAGCTCCGGCGGGATCCCCGGCCCGTCATCCTCCACGAGCACCGTCGGAGTGCCGGCGGCGAGGAAGGTCCGCGCGCGGATGTGAGTGCCGACAGGGGTGTGCCGCACCGCGTTCTCCAGCAGGTTGAGGATCATCCGGTGCAGGTCGTCGCGCCGCCCCGGAACGACCGCCGTGAGCGGCTCAATGGTGATCTCGTGGTCCTCGGCGAGCGGCTCGATCTCGGCCGCGGCGTCGATCAGAACCTGCGCCAGGTCGGTCGGGCGGTATGGCTGCGCGCGCTGCGCGTCGGCCCGCGCGAGGAGCAGCAGGTCGCCGACCAGCCTGCGCATCCGCCGCGTCGAGCGCAGTGCCGCCCGCGCGGATTCCGCCTGCTCGCCGGTGAGCTCGTCGGTGAGCAGCTCGAGGTTGGCGAGCACGCTGGTAAGGGGGGTGCGCAGCTCGTGGGAGGCGTCAGCGACGAACTCGCGCTGCCTGCTGAGCGCCGTCTCGGTCGCCGAGCGCGCCTCGTCGAGCGCGCCGAGCATCCCCTCGAGCGTGCGCGCCAGCTCCGCGATCTCGTCCTCGGCCTCGGGATGCGGTACGTGTCGGCTGGGGTCACGCGTTCGCTCGATCTCGCGCGCCGCCTCGGTCAGCTGGACGATCGGACGCATCGCCCGCTGTGCGTTCGCCAGCCCCGCCAGAAGCGCGAGCACGGTCCCACCGAGCACCCCGACGAGCAGGAAGAAGCGGACGTCGCCGAGCGTGTGCTCGAGGCTCGAGAGCGGCCGCGCGTACACGAGCCAGCCCTCGCCGGCCGGCCGCCAGTGGATGTACTGGACCGCCACGCTGTAGCCGTTCTGGAGGTAGCTCCCGTTCGAGAGGGGCTCCGTGAAGTGCGGCGCGAGCGCCTGCATCTGGGGGCTGCTGAGGCCCGTGGCCTGCGTGCAGAGCACGTCGCCGGCGTCGTCCATCAGCCGGATCTGAGGGTTGTCGATGGTGTCCCAGGTCGCGAGGTTGACGTGCAGGCTGCAGTCGACCAGCCCGTGGCTGACCCCTTGGGGCTGCATCTTGCCCGCCAGGTCCTGGAGCACGGAGCTCGTCCCATCGACAAACTGGTTGGTGAGCACGCGGTCGGTGAGGACGCCGACGACCGCGGCGAACGACGCCAGGATGATGAACGTCAGAACCGCCGATCCGCCCGCCAGCCGCCAGCGGATCGGGACTGTCCTATACGCGGAGAACGTAGCCCGCGCCGCGGATCGTGTGGAGGAGCCGAGGCTCACCATCCGCTTCAAGCTTTCGTCGCAGGTTGGAGACGAACACCTCGATCGTGTTCGTCATCGAGAACGGGTCATACCCCCACACCTCGTCCAGCAGGCGCTGGCGGGAGACGACGATGCGCTCGTTTCGCATCAGATACTCGAGCAGCTCGAACTCCCGCTGGGTGAGCTCGAGCGGGCGCTCGCCGCGCAGCACCTCGTGCGTGTCGGGGTTGAGCCTGAGATCGCCGACCGTCAGCGTCGCCTGGCCGCGCGGCGGGCGGCGGCGCAGCAGCGCGCGCAGGCGCGCGAGCAGCTCCTGGCGCTCGAACGGCTTGACGAGGTAATCGTCCGCGCCGGAGTCCAATCCCTCCACGCGCGACTCGACGGCGTCACGGGCGGTCAGCACGAGGATCGGGACGTCGTCGGTCTCGCGCAGCGTCCGCGCGACCTCGATCCCGTCCATCTTCGGGAGCCCGAGGTCGAGGATGACGAGATCCGGCAGAAACGCGTGCGCCTGGTCTAGCGCGGTGATGCCGTCACCGGCGACGCGGACCTCGTAGCCCTCCATCCGCAGCGAACGCTGCAGAACCTGGGCGATCGCATCGTCGTCCTCCACGACGAGCACGCGCGCGGGACGTTCGAAATCGTTCATCTCCAGCTTGATGGTAGGGCCGCGGAGCTTGCGGCGAGCTCAATTTTCGCTTCTGCTTAACCGCGCGGATCGCGGGAGGCGTGCGCGGTTTCTGCGGAAGGGTTTCGCGGGGCCGCGTCGAATTCACCCCTTCGGAGATGCCCGCGGCACGTGCACAGACGAAGCGCAAGCCGAAACCGCCTGCGCGCGGCACCCGCTCTCTGCTCGCGAGCCGCCCGTCGCTGCGCGCCTGGCTCGAGCTCGAGCCCCACCAGGTCGACGTGCTGGCGCTCGCGCTGGTCGCGCTCGGAACCTTCCTCGGGGGTGTCGCCTACGGGCTGTGGGGCGGGGGCACGCTCGGCGACGGGGCAGCCCGCGGGACGCGCTTCCTGATCGGCGTGCTCGGATACGCGATTCCGGCGGCGCTCGTGCTCGCCGGTGCGCTGGTGCTCGCGCGCGACTGGCGCCCGCCGGTCCGGCCGCTGCGCACCGGCACGATCTGCCTGACCGCCGCGCTCACACTGATGCTCGCGGCCGGCACGCTCGGGATCGGCCCCGGTGTGGCGGCACCGTCGCAGCTCTGGAACGCTGCCGCGATGGAGGCCCGTGGCGGGATCCTCGGCCAGGCGGAGTATTGGGCCGCCTCGCACCTCTTCTCGCGCGCCGGAGCAGACATCCTCGCGCTGTTCGGGACGCTCGCGGGCGTGATCCTCCTGAGCGGCGCGACGATCGCCTCGGTGATCCGCGGCGTGCGCGCCCAAGCCTCGACCGCGACGCTCGCGCTGCGGCGCACGGGCGGGTCGCCGGCGCGCCCGTCGCTGGGGGAGCGCCGGCCTGTCGACGTCGAGCGCGGAGGCGCGTCGGACTTCGAGCCGCTGCCCGCCTCCGAGCACGACACCGGGGAGATGATCGTGCGGGCCACGCATGTGGAGGCGCCGGCGATCGACGAGCCGATCGATGATGCCGCAGACCCCGGCGATCCCGAGACCGCCGAGAAGGATGACGCCGTGGCCTCGCAGGCGCACGACCTCAGGGACCCCGCCCAACGCGTCGGCGATCTGGACGACGGCGGATCGGAGGATCGCGCCGTCGTGGACGACGCGACAGGCACGGCCGGCGAAGCCTCGGCGAGCCGGCCCGTGAGCCCTGAGCAGCTCACCCCACAGGGCCGCTACCGTGCGTCGGTCACCGACGACCCTGAGTTCGCGTGGCAGGTCCCGAGCGCGCGCTTTCTCGTGCGCTCGACCGGGGAGGCCGCCAAGCCCGACACCGCCGGGCAGGAGCAGGTGGCGCGCGCACTGCTCGAGGCGCTCGGGCACTTCGGGATCGAGGCGAAGGTGGTCGGGCGCGTCACCGGACCGCACATCACCCGCTACGAGCTGCGCCTGGCGCCCGGGATCAAGGTCTCGAAGGTCGCCAACCTCAAGGACGATCTCGCCTACGCGCTCGCTGCGACCGACATCCGGATCCTTGCGCCGATCCCCGGCAAGACGGCGGTTGGTGTCGAGGTGCCCAACGCCCGGCGGCGGATCGTGCACCTCGGCGACGTCTTCCAGGAGCCGCCGGCGGAGTGGTCGCCGCTCACCGTCTGGCTCGGCAAGGACATCGGCGGGCGCGCGATCGGCGCCGACCTCGCGAAGATGCCGCACCTGCTCGTGGCGGGCACGACCGGCGCCGGCAAGTCAGCCTGCGTGAACGCGATGCTCTGCTCGATCCTGCTGCGGGCGACCCCGCACGAGGTGCGGCTCGTGCTGGTCGACCCCAAGCAGGTCGAGCTCAACCACTACGAGTCGATCCCACATCTGCTGACGCCGGTGATCACGAGCCCGAAGATGGCCGCCAATGCGCTCGCGAACCTCGTCAAGGAGATGGAGCAGCGCTACGGGATCATGTCGCTGGCGCGCACGCGCTCGCTGCCGGAGCTCAACCGTCACCGGGCGGAGCGGGGCGATCCGCCGCTGCCCTACATCCTGTGCGTGATCGACGAGCTCGCGGACCTGATGATGGTCGCCCCCGCGGATGTCGAGGACGCGATCATCCGCCTCGCGCAGAAGGCGCGCGCGGTCGGGATCCATCTCGTGCTCGCGACGCAGTCGCCCCGCGTGGACGTGATCACCGGCATGATCAAGGCGAACGTCCCGTCGCGGATCGCGTTCGCGGTCTCCAGCCAGACGGACTCGCGCGTGATCCTCGACCACAACGGCGCCGAGTCGCTGCTCGGTCAGGGCGACATGCTCTTCTCGCCCGTCGGCACCAGCAAGCTGCAGCGGATCCAGGGCGCCTACATCGATGAGCCCCAGATCGCAGAGCTCACCGACCGCTGGCGCCTGCAGGGCGAGCCGGAGCTGCGCGAGGAGCTCCTGGAGGAGCGCGATGACGTCGATGGGGAGGGTGGCGAGGCGCCCGACGAGTTCGACCCCGACGAGGATCCGCTGCTGGAGGAGGCGATCTCGCTCGTGGCGCAGATGGGGACCGCGTCGACCTCGATGCTCCAGCGCCGCCTGCGGCTCGGCTATACGCGCGCGGGCCGGCTGATCGACATGCTCGAGCGCCGCGGGATCATCTCCGGCTACGAGGGCTCCAAGCCGCGCCAGGTGCTCATCAGCGAGTCCGACGTGCCGCGGATCCTGATGCACCTGGCGGAGGTGGAGCGTGGCGGACCACCGGCGGCTGCTGACCGTCGAGCACCATCCGCGAGCTCGCCGGCGGCTGACGAGGCGAATGACGAAAAATCTGCAGACGAGGTTCCGGCGCGGTAAAGTCCCGCGATCGTGTGGGGACGGAGATCGATCGTCGTGCTTGCAGTCCTGCTCGTCGGCGCCTGGAGCACGGCGCTCGCGAGCGCGAGCACACGCAGCTTCCTGGTTCAGTACTCCGGCACGGGGACCTACAAGTTCACGCAGGAGACTCAGGACTCGCCGGAGTGCGGAGAGGTCTTCAACCACCTCACGGAGAACACGAGCTTCTCGTGGTTCACGACCTACGATCTGAGCATCGACGTCCTCAGCGCCGGCGTGCGCAGCGAGGGCGCGCAGACAATCGCGCTAGAGGATCACGACCAGGACAACGAGGCGACGCTCGACGGCGTCGCGACGGGCTGCCAGTCGGGCAACTGGGACTGCCACGGCGAGGTCTCGCCCCACAGTGGCGACGCGACGCTGAGCGCGTTCGGCGCCGCCAACGGCGCCAGCGCGAAGTTCACGCTGGAGGCCGTCCCGAAGGACGGCTTCGATGGCGACGACTACGGCGGGCAGTGGTCCGGTGACATCGGCCCCTTCAGCTGCGACGAGTACAACGGCCTGCCAGTGCTCCAGGGCATCTTCGAAAACCCGGATCTCGACGGAGAGACGGGACCGCTGTTCACGGCGAGCTTCCCGGTCAAGGCCGCGACCTGGATCTCGCTGCCCCGCGGCCACTACTTCAAGGTCGACATCTCTCCTGGCCACTACGCCCCCAAGCCCGAGACGGTCTGCTTCGCAAGCGACGGGTGCGACCACGAGAGCCTCGACTGGAGCGGCGTCGTCAAGGTGCGGCGCTACCGCTGAGTCGCCGCCGGCGTGCGACGCCGGAGATGAGTGGCCTCGGGTGGGCCCAGCGGTGAGTCGATTCGCCACCGGGGTTGGACCGCAGCCGCACTGCACGCCCGGTACCAGTGCCGCCGCTGGGCGAAGGGTAGCCTTGTGCTGCGATGGCAGAGATCGGCTCGACACTGCGGGAGACGCGCATGCGCGCGCGCATCGACATCGGCGAGGTGGAGGCGAAGACGAAGATCCGCGCCAAGTACCTGCGCGCGATCGAGAACGAGGAGTGGGACCTGCTCCCGGGCCCCGTCTACGTCAAGAGCTTCCTGCGGACCTACGGCGACTTCCTAGGGCTCGACAGCCGCCTGCTGATCGACGAGTACAAGCGGCGCTACGAGCGACCGGCGGACCACGAGGCGCATCCGATCGCCGCGATCATCCGCGAGCGCGAGCGGGACGCGCGCGGACCGCTGATCCCGGGCTGGGCGCTGATCGGCATGGTGCTCGTGGTGGTCGTGCTCGCGCTCTACTTCGTCGGCACGCTCACCGGAGGCAACTCGAAGACGACCCCGCAGGGCTCGACGATACCGACCGCCCAACGTCAACCGAAGGGACACAAGCCGGGCCATCACGGGGTCACGCACCATGCGACGACCACGCCGACGACGACCAGCCCAGCCACAAGCCTTGCCACCGTCAAGCTCGTGCCCACCGCCCCCGTCTACGTGTGCATCGCCGACGCCACCGGCAAGAAGCTGTTCGGTGGGACCGACTACGACGTTGGACAGACGATCCCTGCCACGAGCGCCAGCAAGCTGCTGATCACGCTCGGCAACAACTCGGTCCACATGATCGCCGACGGGAAGCCGTACACGGTCCCGTCCGCGAGCCCGATCTTCCTGCAGGTGCTGCCGCTGCCGGCCGGCGTTACGACGATCACGACGGGGCCCACGTGCAGCTGAGCCCGCGGAGGCGGCCCGGAGCGAGACCGCAGAAGGGATCGGAGGACTCTGAATGAGTGGGACCGCCGGCAGATCGACGGCCCGGCCCGCGGTGCGGGCCGGGATCCTCGTCACCGGCACCGAGGTGCTGAGCGGGATCATCGGCGACCGTAACGGCCCATGGCTGTCGGAGCAGCTGCGCGAGCTCGGCGTCGACGCCGCGCTGATCGCGGTCGTCGGAGACCGTCCCGACGACCTGCTCGCGGCGCTGCGCCAGATGGACTCGATGCGGCTGTCGCTGATCGTGACGAGCGGCGGCCTCGGGCCGACCGCCGACGATCTCACAACCGAGGTCGTCGGGCGCTTCTGCGAGCGCGAGATGGTGCTCGACGAGCGGCTCGAGCGGCTGATCGCAGAGATCCTCGCGCCGATGATGAAGCGCTGGCCCGGCATCGACCCGGAGGCGATCAGGACCTCCAATCGCAAGCAGGCCGTGATCCCCGCCGGCGCGACCGTGATCGATCCGGTCGGCACGGCGCCCGGGCTGGTGGTGCCGTTCGGGCGTGAGCGCGAGCCGCCGGGCCCCACCGTGGTCGTGCTGCCGGGGCCGCCGCGCGAGCTGCAGCCGATGTGGCGCACCGCCACCCAGACCGCGGCGTTCACACGCGCGATCACCGGGGCGACCGTATACCGGCGGGAGATCGTGCGCCTGTTCGGGCTGCCCGAGTCGGAGATCGCCGGCACGCTGCGCGCCGCCGAGGAGGCCGGCCTGTCACTCGCGGAGCTCGAGATCACGACCTGCCTGCGTCGCGGCGAGATAGAGGTGTCAACGCGCTTCGAGCCGCCCGCACAGGCCGCCTACGACGCGCTGATCGACTTCATCGCCGATCGCTACGGCGGGCGGCTGTTCTCCCGTCACGGCGCGACGATCGACGATCAGGTGGTGGCGGCGCTCGGCGAGCGGCGCGTCGCGGTCGGGGAGTCCTGCACGGGCGGCCTGCTGGCCGCCCGATTGACCGAGCGGGGGGGCTCCTCGGCATTCTTCGCCGGAGGCGTGGTCGCGTACAGCAACGAGGCGAAGGTCGCGCTGCTCGGCGTCGAGCCCGATCTGATCGAGCGACACGGCGCCGTCTCGCCCGAGGTCGCGCAGGCGCTGGCGGCCGGGGCGGCGGAGCGGTTTCACGCATGCTTCGGGGTCGGGATCACCGGCATCGCGGGGCCCGAGGGCGGTACCCAGGAGAAGCCCGTCGGGACCGTCTGCTTCTGTGTGCACGCGCGGGAGGGCGCGCGATTGACTCGCCAGACGCGGCTGCCGGGCGCTCGCGCCGACATCCGCGACCGCGCGACGACCGTAGCGCTGCACATGCTCGCGCGGCTGCTGGCAGGAGACAGCGACTGACCAACAGGGCATCGTGAGGACCGAGGGGAGCGCAAGCGAGGGCGAAGGAGCGCGTGCGGGAAGCCGCTTGCAGCTCGAGACCGGCACGCCGGGGGCAAGCGCGGTGCCGGTGGAGCCTGGCAATCCCGTGGGAAGCGCGGCGCCGGGCGGAGGATCTGAGCGCATGCGCCTGTTCGTCGCACTTGATCTGCCGGCTGTCGTGCGCGAGGCGCTGGTCGACTGGCAGCGGTCGGTCCTCGCGGGCCGGCCGGCGCTGCGGGGTGTGGAGGCCGCCGGCCTTCACGTCACGCTCTGCTTCCTCGGTTCCCGGCCCGCGTCGGAGCTGAGCGCGATCACGGGTGCCTGCCTCGAGGCGATCACAGGCGCCGCTGTGGAGGCGGTCACTGCCTCGAGCGCGGGGATCGATCCGTCCCTGCCGGGTCGTCCGCCGGCTCGATCCGAGCCGGCGCCGGCGTTGGCGCTTGGCAAGGCGCTCTGGCTGCCGGCCAAGCGGCCTCGCGTGCTGTCCGTCGCCCTTCAGGACGGCGACCACGGCCTGGCGCGGATGCATCAGGCGCTCGCGCTCGCGCTGTCAGCCGCTTGTGGGTATCAGCCCGACGAGCGCGCGTTTCGCCCGCACGTTACGATCGCGCGGGTGCGCGCTCGCGTGCGCATCAGGCCCGAGCCGCTGCAGCCGCCGCCGGCGATGGCGATCGAGGCGAGCACGGTCACCCTGTACCGCTCCCACCTCGGCTCCGTGGGCGCCCGCTACGAGCCGTTGCTGAGGGTTGGGCTCCCGACGATACCGCCAACATAAGGCGGAAGTCCATCAGGAACGCTGAAGGGGGAACCCCTCCTCATCGCCCGAGCGGCACCCGGATCCACATCCGCCACGCCGTCCGGAAGGTCCGCTTGTAAGTGACTCGCCGACCACAGTCAGCCGTCAGCAGGGCATCGTGCGAGTGACGTGGCTCTTGCGGGCGCGACGGTCCAGCTCCCGCTCATTATCAGCCACGGAGCGGATCCGCGGCTCCGCGCTGCCCCAACGAGCTCCTCAAGCGCTTCCTGAATCTCCGCAGGGAGCGGCATCTCCAACACGCACGAGGACATCACGACCTGCGGGCCGGATACCTTCTTCAAGGTGGCCTCCTGTCCTCTCGGACCTCGTTTGATCGCCCCGAACGCTCCGATCAGGAGCGGACGGGACGGGAGCGACCGCGACTCGAGGTTCTACGAGATCTCGGACACCCTCCGATTCTGGGGTTGTTCTCCTCTTGCCGGATTGATCTCGCTTGCGCAGTTGGGGCGGATCGATTCGTGCCGACGGCCCGGCGGGCCTGAGGGCGGTTGCGGGGTCGGTTGCGCGGACGTGCGCGCGTCAGGTCACGCTCGCGGACGAGTTGGTCCAATTGACATCACCGCTTCGCGGTGCGACGCTTGCATGGGCTCGTCGATCCGGCAACTCAGGCTTGGCGAAAACCTCCGATGAACGGTTTTACGCTCACTTACGAGGGCTTCGATCCAGCCGAGGAAGGACTTCGCGAGGCGCTGACGTCGACCGGTAACGGCTACCTGTGCACCCGCGGCAGCGCCGAGTGGGAGGACGCCGACGGTGTGCACTACCCGGGCACTTACGTCCACGGGGTATACAACCGCGAAACGACGGTCCTCGGGGGTCTGCCGGTGCTCAACGAGGATCTCGTCAACCTTCCGAACTGGCTCGTGCTCAAGCTGCGGATCGAGGGCGCGGACGCGGTCCGGTTGGTTGACATCGAGCTGCTCGACTACCGCCACGAGATCGACATTCGCACGGCGGTGCTGATCCGGGAGCTGTGCTTCCGGGACGGCGCTGGGCGTGAGACGGTGTTGCACAGCCGCCGGTTCGTGAGCATGGCGCATCCGAACCGGGCCGGCATCGAGTGGACGCTAACGCCGCAGAACTGGTCAGGGCGGGTCGAGGTGATCTCGGCGATCGACGGACGTGTGACCAACCGCGGAGTTGCGCGCTACCTGGAGCTCGAGGGCCGGCACCTCGATCCCGTTTCACCGCGGACGTTTGGCCCGGAGATCGTCGCGCTGAAGGTCCAGACCCGGCAGTCGAACATCTACATCAGCGAGGCGGTGCGGACGCGAGTGTTCCAGGAAGGCGAGCCGCTCGCCGTTGAGCGCAGCCTGCACCAGATGCAGGACTACATCCAGCAGGTGCTCGCATTTGACGTTCGGCAGGGCGTGCCGGTCAGGGTTGAGAAGATGATGACGTTCTCGACGTCCCGCGACGCCGCGACCAGCGACACGCTCGTCAAGGCCGGGCGATCAGCGCTTTGGGGGCCTGACTTCGAGGAGGCGCTCGAACGCCATGTCGCTGCTTGGGAGGAGTTGTGGCGCGTCTGCGACGTGCGCGTGCGCGGGGACGATCGCGTCCAGATTCTGCTGCGGCTTCACATCTGCCACATCCTCCAGGTTTGCTCGCGTCACACGGCCGACCGGGACGCTGGAGTGCCGGCCCGCGGTCTCAACGGTGAGGCGTACCGGGGTCACGTCTTTTGGGACGAGCTGTACGTGTACCCGTTCCTCAGTTTCCGCATGCCGGAGGTCACACGCGCGTTCCTGATGTACCGCTACCGGCGGCTCGAGGAGGCGCGGACGGCGGCTCGAGTGGCGGGCTTCCGCGGAGCGATGTTCCCGTGGCAGAGCGGCAGTGAGGGCACTGAGGAGACCCAGCAAACGCATCTCAACCCGCTGACCGGGCGCTGGGAGCCCGACCTCAGTCGCAACCAGCGCCATGTGAACGCGGCGATCTTCTACAACATCTGGCACTACTTCCAGGCCACGCGGGACCTGGTCTTTCTGCGGGACTACGGCGCCGAGATGATGCTCGAGATCGCGCGCTTCTGGGCGTCCCTCGCCCACTTCAACCCGGAGCGTGAGCGCTACGAGATCCACGGGGTGATGGGCCCCGATGAGTTCCACGAGAAGTATCCAGACGCAGACAGGGGCGGCTTGCGCAACAACGCCTACACGAACGTGATGGTGGCGTGGCTGTGCGAACTCGCCGGGAACGTGCTCTCGCTGCTACCCGTGAGCAGGGCCGATGCACTCCGCGCTAGGCTCGAGATCGCTGAGGAGGAGCTACGGCTCTGGCAGGACATGAGCCGGCGCATGTTTGTTCCCTTCCACGGCGATGGCATCATCAGCCAGTTCGAGGGCTACGAGGAGCTCGAAGAGCTCGACTGGGATGGCTACCGCACGAAGTACGGCAACATTCAGCGCCTCGACCGGATCCTGCACGCCGAGGGCGAGGACCCAAACCGATACAAGCTCGCCAAGCAGGCCGACACGGTGATGCTGTTCTTCCTCTTCTCGCCGAGCGCGCTGCGGCGCATGTTCGAGCGCTTGGGCTATGCGTATTGCGCGGACACGGCGGCCCGAAACATCGCCTACTACGATCAGCGCACCTCGCACGGCTCGACGCTCAGCTTCGTTGCGCACGCGGGGGTACTCGCCGTGCTGGACCCCGAGAGCTCGTGGGATCGTTTCCTCGTCGCCCTGGAGAGCGACATCGGAGACATCCAGGGCGGGACCACGAAGGAAGGTATCCACATGGGTGTTATGTCTGGGACGCTCGACCTTATGCAGCGCGCCTACCCGGGCGCCGAGATTCGCGACGGGGCTCTGCACTTCGAGCCGAGGCTGCCCGGGCCGATTGAGGAGCTGTCGTTTGGGATGCAGTACCAGCGGACCCCGCTTCTTGTGACGCTCGATAAGGATCGACTCACGCTCGCGCTCCATCCGGAGGGCGCGAGGGGGCCGATACGGGTCGGGGTCGGTGGCGAAATCCGCGAGCTCCGCCCCGGGGACAGGCACACGTTCGATCTGTCCTCGGTGATGCCAGCCGAAGGGCGTCAAGTCAGCGGTTGAGAGGAGCAGGCGTGCCAGGATTCCAGGGAGCGATCTTCGATGTCGACGGCGTGCTCGTCGACTCGCCGCACGAGAAGGCATGGCGTGAGTCGCTGCGCGAACTGATGTCGTCTGACTGGAGCGACATCCGCGACCAGTCGAGCTGGTCGCCGGCGGCGTTCACGTCCCGTGTCTACGAGCAGCAGATATCTGGCAAGCCCCGTATGAGCGGCGCGCGAGCGGCGCTGGAATACTTCCATGTTCCGGACGACGACGACACGCGTCTCGCCGCGTACGCCGATCGAAAGCAAGCGATGGTGCTGCGGCTCATCGAAGCCGGCGACTTCACCGCCTACCCGGACGCCCTGCGGTTCATCATCTTCGTCAAGGACGCCGGCATGCGGGTGGCTGCCGCGTCCTCCTCAAAGAACGCAAAGCTGTTCCTGAGCAGGATCAGCCTCGACAGCTTCGCGCGCGAGCACGGGATCACCTCCGCGGCGCTACGGCCCGGGCTGACGCTGCTCGAGTTCTTCGACGCCGACGTGTCTGGCCGGGATTTCGCGCACGGAAAGCCCCACCCAGAGATGTTCCTCACCGCGGCGCACGAGCTCGGTGTCGCACCCGAGGATTCGATCGTGATCGAGGACGCGGCCGCGGGCATCGAGGCCGCCAAAGCCGGTGACATGGCGGCGATCGGAATCGCACGCGCCGACGACGCCGAGCTGTTGGCCGCAGCGCACGCCGACATCGTGGTCACGACACTTGACGACGTCGATCTCAGCGCGCTGGCGGACGGGCGCCTAGCCATCAAGAAGACCTAGACGAGCATGCCGGAATGTCACGGAACGCAGTGCAGTCCGGCGCATCGTACGCGGTGGTTTGGGCAGCTGGGTCCGAGATACTCCCCGTCGAGGTAATTCGACGCCGCACGTGGTCGGGTCGCCGTCCGGGGAGCAGCTTCCGCCTTGGCCGGCAGCTGCTTTCTTACAGGCACGCCGAGTCGGTCCACTTTAAACCAGCGCGCCCCCGGATTGGAGGGGATAGGCTCCAGTATTGTGCTGAAGCGCACGATCGTCCGGCCCCCCGAGCACGTCTTCCCGACCGATGCGTGGCGGATCGTGGAAGCGCGGTTCAGCGCGAGCTACTCCAAGCATTGCGAGACCGCATTCGCGCTCTCGAACGGATACCTCGGTGTGCGTGGTGCGTTTGATGAAGGGATGCCGGCGCACTCTCCCGGAGTCTTCATCAGCGGCTTTCACGAGCAATGGCCGATCCTCCACGCCGAGGCGGCGTACGGACTTGCTCGCACCGGCCAGACGATCGTCAACGTGCCGGACGCGACGACGGTGCGGCTCTACGTCGATGACGAGCCGCTGTTCGTTGCGACCGCGCGGATGCGGCAGTACACGCGGGTTCTCGACATGCGCGCGGGGACTTTGACACGTGAGCTGATGTGGGAGACCGCGGCAGGCAAGCGGGTTGTGGTGCGTTCCTGCCGGATCGTGTCGCTCGCCCACCGTCACCTGATGGCGGTCATCTACGAGGTCGTGCTGCCCGAGCATTCGGCGCCGATCGCGATCTCCTCGATGATTCTGAACCGCCAGGACGCACACCTGCGCCACGACTCAGGGCGCGGCGCGAGCACCGACCCCCGCCAGGCGACCCTGCTGCCGCACCGCGTGCTCAACGCCGAGGTCGTGTCCACGGCCGCGGATCGGATGCTGCTGGGGTATCAGACCACGAACAGTCACATGACGCTTGGTGTCGGGGTTGACCATGTGATCGAGGCGCCGAGGGATGTGGAGCTCAGCGTCGCGCTTGACGGCGATGTGGGCGAGGCCGTGCTGACAGCGGACGCGCAGCCCGGGGTGCCAATCCGGATCATCAAGTACATCACCTACCAATCCTCGCGCTCGGCACCGTCGGCCGAGCTCGTCGCGCGGTGCGGACGCACGCTCGATCGCGCGATTCGTGACGGAGCCGACGCGCTGCTGTCCGCCCAGCGCGCTGAGCTTGACCGCTTCTGGAAGTCCGCCGACGTGCTCGTCGAGTCAGCGGAGGGGGCCAGGATGCAGCAGGGGATCCGATGGAACCTCTTTCAGGTCTGTCAGGCGACCTGGCGTGTCGAGGGAGCCGGCGTCCCAGCGAAGGGACTCACGGCGCAGGCCTACGAGGGGCACTACTTCTGGGACACCGAGGTCTACGTGCTGCCGTTCCTGTCCTTCACGCAGCCGCGGATCGCCTGCAATCTGCTGCGCTTTCGCCACAGCATGCTGGCGCGCGCACGGGCTCGCGCGCGCGAGATCAATCACAACGGCGCGCTCTTCCCGTGGCGTACGATCAACGGCGAGGAGGCATCCGCCGCCTATCAGTCCGGCACCGCGCAGTACCACCTCAACGCCGATATCGCGTTCGCGGTCCGTCGCTACGTAAACACCAGCGGCGACCGCGAGTTCCTGGCCGAGGCCGGCGCCGAGCTGCTAGTCGAGACCGCGCGGATGTGGGCCGACCTTGGGTTCTACGCCCAGGACGGGCGCTTTCACCTGCACAACGTGACCGGCCCAGACGAGTACACGACCGTTGTCAACGACAACACCTACACCAACCTCATGGCGCGCCTGAACCTCAACTACGCCGCGGCGAGCGTGCGGTCTATGCAGGCTGAGCGACCCGCTGCACACGCGGCGCTGGTGGCCGAGCTGAAGCTACAACCTGAAGAGCTCGAGGCGTGGGAGCGTGCCGCAGCGGCGATGTACGTGCCCTACGACGAGCGGCGCGGGATCCATCCCCAGGACGCGAACTTCCTCGAGCGCGAGGTTTGGAACCTCGAGGCCACCCCGCCCGAGCACTTTCCGCTGCTGCTGCACTATCACCCGCTCGTCATCTACCGCCACCAAGTGATCAAGCAGGCCGACGTCGTGCTCGCGATGTTCCTACTCGGCAACGAATTCTCACAACAGCACAAGCGCGCGAACTTCGACTACTACGATGCCCTCACGACAGGCGACTCCTCGTTGTCGGCTTGCATCCAGAGCATCGTCGCGGCGGAGATCGGCAACCACCAGACTGCGCTTGACTACTTCCTGTTCGCGCTGCTGATGGACCTCGCAGACGTTTCGGGCAACATGGCCGACGGGGTCCACGTCGCATCGGCGGCAGGCGTCTGGCAGGCGCTCGTGTTCGGCTTCGGCGGCGTACGCGAGTACGACGGGGAACTGTCAATCACGCCGCACCTGCCAGCCAGTTGGGAGTCGCTTGCCTTCTCACTGCAATTCCGAGGCCGCCGGCTCCAGATCCGCCTGACGCACGACGAGGACACCTACACCATCGAGGACGGCGATCCTCTCGGGCTCACGATCCGAGGAGAGCGCCACATTCTCGCAGCGCGAAACCCGCTCACGACGCCCGCCGCACCCATGGAGCTGATCACTACCAGCGCCCGCGCCGGTCACGAGACGGACGCGCGACCGTGATCAGCACTTTCGGGACGCCTCTCGATTTGGGGGTGACTCGGGGAGGCTGGTGGGTTGAGCGGGGTGCCGACGCTGGGGATCAAGCAGCACCGATGCGGTGCCCTGGAATCCGGATGATCGATGCGGTGACTCTCACGCGTGGGGCGCCGTAGCCGCTCGTCGCGCGCCCAAGCGCCCAAGCGCCCAAGCGCTGACGCACTTGCAGAGTGCGACCACCGTGGCTTCGCCCCTTTGATGCTGTCGTTGCCGGGCGCCTGCCGAGCCGACGGTCCATCACTACGAAACCCCGTCGCTGTTGCTGTCGGCTTCCCGCTCAGATGTCGGCGCGGCTGCAGGCTGATGTCACTGGATCGTGTGTGAGACGCGGCGGCCGGGGAAGCTCGCCGCGTAACCCAGTCGGCAACTGCCATGCCTCATTCGAGCTCGCTGCGGTCCTTAGCGTCTCGCGGGCAGCCTTAATCCCGGCGGGTACCCAAGCGGGTCAGCTTGCCGCGGTGAGATGCGCGGTTAGGGACTCCCCGGCTGGAACGCAGGCCTGCGTAGGACCACGCGTATAGCCAAGCTACATCCGCGAGCTCTGCGTCGTGCTCGTCGCCGTGGTGGGGGAGATGTCGGTCGCCTCGCGCGGCCTGATCATCCCCGTGAGCGTGCCCAGCATGATTGCCGTGCTGGTCCTGAGCACGAACGGCCCCCGGCGACTCGCGGACCTCTGTGTCCGCTATGGCCGATCTGAGCCGCTCGCGCGGTCGGGCGATCTGACCGCAGCTGCTGAGATTCTCATCGAGAATGCGCTCGCTCAGCGGCAACCGGCGCCGCTCGCTGTCGCCATTAACAGCTTTAGTGGTCATTCTGGCCATCGGCGTTTTCTTTCAGTGCTCGGACGGTCGGGGGATTGAGGGCTAGCTCCCCAGCGGGAGCCGGACAAGGGCGGCCGGGCGTTCGGGGGAAGAACAGGAAGGGATAGGGCCCAAGGCGGCGACTAGCGCCACGCGGGAGCGAACGCGAGCCGGCCGGCAGGCGGGCCGATGCCTTGCACCGGGACAGGCGCGTACGCGCGCCCGCGCTCTAGCAGCGGTTCAGGTCAGCAGCGCCGCGAAGCCGACGACAACGCGCGCGGGGTCGCATGACCCAGCCGTCACAGCGCTTTGACTGGCAGTCGGTGTATGCACGATCAGCAAGCTAGCGATCACGCGCCGACATGTCAACGGCACGGCATTTCAAACTTACACAGGGTTTACTCGCCGTGGGTTTGACGCGCTCCAGGGTCTATCAAACCAGCGAGGCCTATCGCCACCACGAATCGCTCTGCCCTGCAAATCAGTGCATTCCGCATTTTGCGACGATCAGTCAGGCGCGCGAACGCATTACCAGCGACACGTAGCCTTAACCTGAACGCCACTGATACTTGCGTTGCGTGACAACCAGTGCGCCCCGAGACCCGTGTTGGGCCGGGTGCGCTGATCAGCGCACCCGTCTTGGTGCTACCCGGTGTGAGCTAGGTATTGGAGGGTGTCTGCATGCCTCGCGCACGCCTTGCTTGCGGCGACACGCAGGCCGGCTTCGGTCGCCAACCCCCGATCTGTTCCGGTTCCCGGGGCCTCGCCGGCGGCGCCGTGCCAGCGCATTGCACCCAGCTCGAACGCGATGAGCTGGTGTCTCGCCCCAGCCGTAAGGGGCCGATCCACCCCCTGATCGTCCTCATGGCGGAGCGTGGCGCCAGGACCGCAGCCGGGGGACGACTCGTACGGCGAATCGTCCGCCGCGGCCGCGATTCGGCTCGCTCCTGAGGAGCGCTTTGGGCTGGAGCACTCGTGAGCCCGGACCTCCTCGTGGACAAGCGGATCGGTCTATTCGGCTCGTCCGGTGCTCGCACGCTGCGCAGCGATCGTCGTCCTAGCCTTGCGCGATCAGCCTGGGTACTCGTCTTTGCGCCAGGTGCGAGGCTCCTCGGGCTGGGCCTTCGGCGTGCGCTCCAGGAGGAATTTGTGGTACGGAGCAACGAACGGGTCGGGCGCCATCACCGTGTAGGTGTGGTAGACGGTCCCGTCCTTGCGCGCGAAAGCGATCCAGCCGGGCCCCTCACGCAGGCCGTCCCTGAGATCGGCGCCGATCTGGTGCGACCACTCCTCGAGCCAGCCCGGCGGGCTGTCGATCATTGCCTTGACCTCGGGGGTCTGCTGTGCCTGCTCCTCGGTCAGCGCGAGGCCGAAGTCGAACGGGAACTCGGTCCCGTAGGTCGAGACGTAAGGGAACTGCCAGCCCATCCGCTGCTTGTAGGCGACCAGCCGCTCGATCGGCGCCCGCGAGAAGCAGATCAGCGTCACGTCGCGGTGGTTCAGGTGGACGAGCCCGCCGTCGAGTCCGTCGGCCACGCTGGTGCAACCGGGGCAGGCCCCCACCGCGTAATCAGGGCCGAACATGATGTTGTACGCAAGGAGTTGGGAGCGGCCTTCGAACAGCTCGGCGAGCTTCTTCTTCCCGTCCTCGGTGTCGAACTCGTAGTCCTTCTCCACTGGAACCCAGGGAAGCTGACGACGCTGCTCGGTCACCCTCTGACCGAGCTTGGCATGCTCGGCCTCGAGCTTCGCGAGTTCGTTGCGGGCCGCCTGCCATTCCTCACGGGTCCCGATCTCGTAGTCGGGCATCGCTACCTCCTATGGTGTTCGTCGCGTCGGCGTCGGTGGCAGTCGTGAATCGTCGGCGACTGCCTGTTCGACGCCCGTAGGTTGAGACCCTCGCGCTACGCTGGAGTCATCGTCCGGCCCGGCTCTATCGTTTAGGAGCAGATGTCGATCGGCTGTGTCTAGGGCTGGACCCGCTCCTCGAGCATCATGTCGAGGCTCCGGGGAGCGCGTCCGGTGAGGCGCTGGACCGTGTCGGTGACAGCCGCCGCATAGCCGTCGGCCCCCGAGCGCTTGTACTCCTGGAAGAGATCGACGAGCCCGCCTGCCATCCACTCGCCGATGCCGAAGCCGAGCAGCGTCTGACGAACCGCGTCGTCGGGCACGTTCACGAAGTTGATCCGGCGCCCGAGGCGGCGCGAGAGCTTGTCGGCGACGTCCTGGTATGACAGAGCCTCGGGGCCGGTCACGGCATAGATACCTTGCTGGTGGCCGGACTCGGTCAACAACGCCGCCGCGACCGCCGCCACGTCGCGCGTGTCGACCATGCTGAGACGGGCCTGACCGGCGTTCGCGTAGAAGTTGCTGTCCTCATCGATCGACGGGACGTAGTTCTCCGGGACGTTCTCCATGAACATGTTCGGGCGCACGAGCGCGTGCGGAAGCCCCGAGTCGCGCAGTGCCGCGTCGGAGATCCCGTGATCGCGGACGAACGTCGCCCGCGAGCTCGGATCCGCGCCCAGGATCGAACTGCGGACGACCAGGCTCAGGCCCGCCGCGGCGGCCGCGTCGATCGCGTTCTGGTTGAACTCGACCTCGTCCTGCATCGGTCCGCACAGCAGGAACAGCTTGTCGGCGCCCTCCATGGCTGCGTCGAGCGAGGAGCGATCGCCGAGATCGCCGAGCACCGTCTCGACGCCGGCCGGGAACGAATCGGCGCTCTCGCCGCTGCGGACCACCGCCCGCACCTGCTCGCCCCGCGCGACGAGGTCGTCGATCAGGGCCGATCCAATCTTGCTGTGTCCGCCGATAACGAGAATCATGGGAGTGGGGGATCCTTACGTGTCCAAAGGGTGGGTGCAAAACACCTGTTTCGGGGGTCGACGGACAAGCGCGGATTGTTGGCCGAGTCTACGCCGCTGCTCGTAGTCGCGCAGACGTTACCTCGGAGATCGCCGCGGCGATGATCACGACGAGACGCTGCAGGTAGGCCTCGGCGATCGCGAGCGGCGGGATCAGCACGATCACGTGCGCGCGAGCGCGGCACCGCATCTAGCCGACATCTAGCCGCGCCGGGTCCTTTCAATGACGCGCCGGGGGTGCCGGCTCGCAGGCCAGCACCCCCGCAGAACGCGCCCAGCTGACGGAGCCAGCTTTAGCCGCCGAAACCGAACCCGTGCTTGTGCGCACCCCAGGTGGCGGGCAGGACCGCCACACCGCCGTAGCGGACGCCGAAGCGTGCCGGAGCGACCGTGATGAAGTGCTCGTAGCCGGCACTGGTGGCGCCGAGTTCATCGCTGATCGCAACGACCCGGTTGGGGTCGCCGCCTTGGTCACCGCTGCCGCTCACCGTGGAGGTCGTGGCGTAGATGGTCACGGTGCCGTTGCCGTTGACGTGTCCGGTGATGTTGCGCAGACCGTCGGTGGCCGGAGCCCATGGGAGGCCGGAGCCGCCGGGGGCCGTGTTGTCGCCCGTCGGGTAGCCGGGGACCGCGTACGGTTGACCGAGGTTGAGGCCGTTCTGCAGCGTGTAGGCCAGCTGCCACTCCTGCGCGGACCGGTTGAAGACCCACTTCTGGAGGCCGGCGGTCGTGGACACGGCAGCGTCGGCGTAGGGGTTGGTCGGATCGGCGGAAGCCGGATCGTCGCCGAATGCACCTGAGCCCTCGTCAGCCAGGTACAGCGTGTCCTTGTTGGCGAACCAGATGCCGAACGGATACGTGTCGTTCTGGTCGAAGGCAGCCGGAACCTGGTTGAAGCCGTTCAGGATGCACATTTGATAGGTGACGCCAGGAGTCGGAAGCGCAGCACCCGGCTGCGGCAGGCCGACCGGCACGTCTACGTCCACCTGAGCAGCCACGCCGCTCTCAGTGCCCGTGGCGGTGTAGCTCTGCGTCGGGCAGGCGTACGCGGGGTCAGTGCTGCCAACCGGGTCATCGGTGTTGACGAAGTACACCGAGTCGGCACCGTTGGAGCCGGAGCCCTTGGTGTAGTACACGACATTGTTGTAGACCGTCAGGCCACGGAAGTTCGTGTCCTTGCCGGCCTTGTCGCTCGGGGAGAAGCTCAGGGCGCCTTCCAGTGTGGTCGGCGGCGTGAGTGGGCTCTGCTCGCTCTGCGACTCAAACGACTCGCGATAGCTCTGCGGGCCCGTGTCCTCGACAAGGCTGGTGAAGACATCGCCGGCGAGGGTCTCCATAGCGGGGTCAGTCACCTTGTTGGAGTCGCCGTTGTTGTCGTTACCGGCGGCCAGGAACTCGTTGTCCGCAGAATCGAGCAGCACCGCACGCTCGTTGTCGCCGGAGTACGAGTTCGTGTCGGTGAAGGTCCACCTGCCGTCGCTGGAGAGGTCACCGGCAACGCGGTAGTAGCCACCGGCCGTGTAGGTGCTGTTCTCGCCGGAGACGTCAGGGTTGGTGAAGTCGAACACGCCCGGGGTGTTGGAGTTCGACGCGTCGACGCTGCCGTTCGGAGCGGAGTAGCCCGAGAAGCTGATGCTCTGGCCGTTGGTGGCGACGTTCAGCGCCAGCTCCGACTTGGACTCGAAGCTTGTGACCACCTGGTTGGCCGGGACATGCACCGCGCCGAGCGGACGGCCATCCAGGCTCACGTCCCACAGGTCGATCGGAGTGTCGATGCCGAAGCTGCCGTCTGAGGACGCGTTGTTGAACGCCTCGGGGTACTGGCCACCCACCACGGCCTGCGCGAAGGTCTCGGGTGCCCATGCGCTGAGGCTCGCGCCGCTCTTCTCGACGGTCTTCAAGCTGCCGCCGGCGTAGGTGTCGACGTATGGCAGGTTCTGCCCCGCGGTGATGTTGACGCCGTCGCGCGGGAACACCGTGCCGGAAATCACGAGGCTGTTGGGCTGCAGGCTGGGCCGGTGATGATCGAAACCGCCAAAGCGCGGCAGCGCATGCGCGCCCGCGGCGGGAGCGACTGCAAGCACTCCTACGGCAGTCGCAGCCAGGGCGCTTCCCTGTATAGCCCGGGCACGCAGACGCGTACGCCGGTCAGCATTGCTGGTAGCCACTATCTCTCCTATGAGAAGGGGGTTGGTCCGCCCGAACCTACGAACACCCAGAGGACCGGATGTGACCACCAAGTCACCAAAATGTGACCAGATTGTGAAGGCCCATCGAGTTCGCGCGTGCATGGCATCAACGCCGGTGCGCTGACGAATGACGGCTGATAATCGGGCTCAGCGCGGGCTGGTTGCGCGACGGTCCGGTGGCATGCAGACCATTCCTTCGCTGAAGCCTGCCGAGCCGATCCCGAAAGCGGCGTTGAACCGGTCGAGGTTGACGACCGCCAGTAGTGCGGTGATCTCGACCAGCTGCTCGTCGCTGAACTGCTCCTTCATCTGAGTGGACGGTGTGACAGCGATGGACGAACTCAGCTCGCCGACAGATTCGACCGCCAGCGGCCCCAGATGCGCGCGGTCGCCTACCGCATGTTCGGCTCGCTCAGGATGTGTGTGTGCGCGTCGCTGGTTGAGGGTGATATGGGACATCGTCTCGGTCGGCGAGGCCCGACACTCGCTCGAAGATGTCCACCCGCAGCTTGTCGAAGAGGACGTCGAGGCGGTGCGGTCATGAACATCGATCTGTCTCGTGTCCGCGCCGTCATCCGCAAAGAACTCCGGGAGTACCGCCGCAACCGCTTCATCATCGGGACGATGGCCGCGTTCTCGGTGGTGTTCCTGAGCAATCCGCTGATCAGCGTCCTGACGCTCTCTTCCACCGCGCCGAACTCGACGGTCAAGAGTTCAGTCGGAGCTGCCCTGGATTCCGTTCGCGATCACGAATAACCCCAACCTTCGGTGGACGCAGGTCGACGACACGCACGTCGATGTCGGCGCGGATCTCGCGGGGGAGCGGTTGACATTGAGGATCGAGTTCTCAGCCGATGGCGACATCGTCGGCGGTCGCGCCAGCGCGCGGCCGATGGATGCCGGCGGGAGCTTCATCCCAACAGCCTGGGGCGGCACCCTCAGCGACTACGCGACGATCGGAGGCATAAGAATCCCGACCAGAGCCGAGGCGTACTGGGAGCTCACAGAAGAACGGTTCATCTACTGGCGCGGTGTCGTCACCTCCCTGTCCGTGAGCGCCACGACAGTCAAGATCTATCGATGACTGCTAGCGGCGAGCGGCCAGCGAGCGAGGGGACGCGGCCCGGTCATCAGGAGCCGCCAGAGTAGAGAGATTTTCAACCTTCACTTCAATCGGTATCTGTATATCGATGGCTGTCGACCTGGAACTGACCCCGAAGACCAAGCCCCGGGGTCACCGAGTGCCATGGCAACCTCCGCCATCCGGACCGCCTTGTCGCGTTCGACGTCGAGGTAGAGGACCGGCTTGCAGCAGCGTTGCCGTCCGTGTGCAGCTCGTCGACGAGTTGCGCAAGCACGCCGGGGAAGCTCGCCGTGTGCGAGCGTGTTCCGCTGTTTGATCTCTCTCAGGCCGACGGTGTCCCCATACCTCAAGGTGCTGCGCGACGCTGGGATCGAACGGGTCGGGCCGTGTGCCCACCACTTCGTGATTTCCGAGGCGCTCAAGGAGCTCTCCTCATGGCTGAACCGACCAACGACTGCTGCAAACCCACCCATGCAAGCAACGTGCTGCGAGCCCTTCGAGAAGGCCGCGCGCTGCGTCGAGAACACACAGACGGCTGCGCAACAGGCGCACCATCCAAAGTGCCAGGCACGGTCGATGATGTGCGCGAGACCGTCCGCGAGACGTACACCGCGGCGCCGGCCCAGGGTATCGTATCGGAGCGGGTTCCCGCGACAGGCCGGCGCTCGAGTGGGGGAGGACCGGCTCCCAGCCGGGGCGGGTGGTGGCATGGACTGATGTGGGGACGGCGAACCGCGTCGCTGCGCTGATCTCACGGGGCTGTCGCCTCAATCGATACACGAGCGCTCCGCCCCCAGCCGTGTGGCTTGGATGACGCGCGTTGAGCGTTGGGCAATGAGAAGCCCGCAGGGCAAAGGCAGGGTTTGGGCGCTGGTGATCGAGCGTGCGCTGGCCAACCTTCGATTGGGTTGGGCTCCTCAGGTCGCTGCGTAAGTGGCGGGCGCGGGCAGCTCAGCGCAGGTGCTCAATGATCCACGAAGCGATGATGTCGGGGTGATCGCGCGCGAGGCTGTGGGTGCCCCCCGCCACCACCTGCATGCGGGCATGTGGGAGCGCTTCGGCGAGCCTCACGCCAACCGAGATCGGGCTGATCGGGTCATGGTCGCCCCACAACAGCAGTGTGGGAGCGGCAATCGCATCGAGCTCGGGCCCGTGATCGGGGACTGGCTCGGTGATCCAGTCGGCTGCGCATGGGTAGGTGCGCCGGTACTCGCGGCGCCAGTCTTCGGCATCGTGAGCAGCAGGATCAAAGCCGCCAGAGACGGCGACCAGGACGAGCCGCCGGACCTTCTCGGGATACCGAGCCGCGAGGCGCATCGCGACCATGCCGCCCATCGACTGCGCGATCAGGTCGCTGCGGGTGGTGAGCGCCGCCGCGGTGAGCGCGACCAGATCGTCAAGCCCACGAACCGCGTGGTCGTGAGGCTGATCGCCAAGTCCGGGCCAGGCGAGCGCGATCTTCTCCCAAGCTGGCGGTAGGCGCTGCGCCACTGGCGACCAGAACTCGCGGTCACCAACGGCACCTGGTAGCAACAGGACACGGCGGGCGGTGAGCACCGCGACATTCTCCCGGCCGACGGCGTCCGATGGTCCTTCTGCGATGTGAGGCGCGCTCGCGACCTCCGTCGAGCACCTTTAGCAGGCGGTCGTGGAGCCCGCTGGTCGATGGGCTGTGATTGAGGCCTGCCACCGGCGCACAATGGGACGTGGCGATCTGCGGAGTCGCCAGCCGCGAGTCGCGCAATCGCCGCTCGCGTGCGGCCGGCAGCATCTCGTCACGCGAGGATCTTGTACACCTGTCCGGCCCAGACCCACGGCGCGAACGCGCCGCTTGTCAACAGGCGTCTGGGTGGCGGTGAAGGCACTCGACGCTGCTGGCCAGTCCTACGAGGTCAAAATTGTCGGGCGCGTTCAAGAACGTGCCGTACAGCCGGCGAGGTAAGCGGCAGGAGATCAATGACCTTACCGGCCAGTAGGATGTTCCGGTGCTCGTCACCGACGACGGGTCGATCATCACCGGCTCGAAGGCGATCGTCGACTGGGCACGAGGGCTCCGCCCCGCGTGAGGCTTGAGCGGGGCTCCGGCTGTTCTGGCTCGGTCACGTTTGGTTAGGTTCCGGCCGCCGGCACCTCCCGAATGACAAGCACGTCGCTACCCAAGGAGGGGATCTACTTGTCGCCTAGGACCCGGGGTCAGGCGGGCGCTCAGGACGGATCGGCTTGGCGGGCGCTCCTACCCGACCGTGTAGGACTCGCCCGCGTGAGCCCGCGGGAGCGGCGGCGAGAGTG
Source organism: Solirubrobacteraceae bacterium (assembly GCA_052148275.1). GTDB lineage: Bacteria > Actinomycetota > Thermoleophilia > Solirubrobacterales > Solirubrobacteraceae > Palsa-465. Next base: position 11,704 of record JBKQIR010000085.1, on the reverse strand, counting down.
GTGGCACTGAGTTGAGGTAAGCGCAGGCGTAGTGCGTGCCCGTGAGGACCGCCCTGAAGGTCTTGGAATGCGAGTAGCTGTGCACCACGGTTGCGCCGAATTTCAGGGAGTTCGTGGCAAAGGAGGCGTCTTTCGCGGCTGTGCTCGAGCATGCCCGCTTCTGGTTGATGAAGATCTCGAGCACCGACGTGTTGGCAGAGACGCCCTTTGCGGTGACTTTGAACGTCCCGTTCACCGCAACGTTCCTCGGTACGATCGTTACGGCGACGGTGTAGGCTGGGCCGCCGGCCAGCGCAGCGCCGCTGAACACCCCCGCAACCGCGAGCGCCGCCAAGCCTGCGACGAGCAGCGGGCGTTGGGCAACCTTCAGAACTGTCTGCATGACGACCTCCGGGGCCCTCCGGCGTTGGGCACGACGCGGAGCAAGTAGCGAACACCAACCGCTGCTACAAACGCGCTGCAGCCGTCCGAGTTGCGCTCCGACCCCGTCGTTTCTTCGGCCTCGCGATTCGCGATGTCCTTCGACGATCACGGGCCCCCACACTTTCATACCGCCCTCTCTGCGAAGGCTCGCGAGATCTAGGTCGGGCGACTTTGGAAGCGACGTCGCAGCTTGTCTTATAAGTTTGTAAGCTTCTAACTCTTATGTGGTCTTCGCGCGCTGGTCAGCCTCCTGTGTATGCGTTGAAGGCTGACTTCTTTCGGGTGTTGGGTCATCCGGCGCGGGTCAAGCTATTGCAGGCGCTACGCGGTGGTGAGTTGTCGGTTGGCGCTTTGCAGGATGTGCTCGGGCTCGACTCGAGCGGTACCTCGCAGCATCTCGCGGCTCTGCGCAAGCAGGGGCTGGTCGTCGGCCGTAAGGAGGGAACGACGGTCTACTACCGGGTCAAGGATCCGCGTACGTTCGAGTTGTTGGAGCTGGCTAAGGGGATCATCGCCTCGACGCTCGAGGAGAACAGAGCGCTGTTGGACGATCTCGGGCTGGAGGAGTTCGGCCCGGTGCCCGGACGCGGGTGAGCGTGGGCGCGCTCGGCGCGATCGCGCTCGCGGGCTGCGCCGTGCTCGCGACCGGGGGCCTGCTCGCGGCGCGCGACCTCTGTCTGCGCCTCGGGCTGGCGGTCCAGGCGGCGGGGATGGCGCTGCTCGGCATTGTGGGGATCGCGGTCCTGACGGGCGACGGGACGGTCGGGGCGGCGTTTCGCAGCTCGGTCGCGCCCGCGCTCGGCCTCGATCAGCTGAGCGGGTTCTTTCTGGCTGTGCTCGCGCTGACGGCGGTTCCGACGCTGCTGTTCGCGCGCGACTACCTGCCCGGAAGCACGGGGGCGCGGGGTGTCGGAGCGCTGACAGCGGCGTTTCTCCTGTCGCTGGTCGGCGTGCTCGCAGCGCGGGATGTGGTGACGTTCCTGGCGTTCTGGGAGTTGATGACGCTCGTCCCGGCCGCCGCGATTCTGGTGGCCAAGCGCGACGCTCCGGTTCGCGGGGCCGTGTACGCGTACCTGGCGATCACGCATCTCGGGGGCGCCGGGGTGTGGGTCGCTTTGCTGGTCCTCCAGCATCACGGCGCGATCGGCGATCCGTCGGCGCTGGCGGCGGCCGGGGCGGGCGTGCAGACGCTGGTCGCGATCACGGCGTTGATCGGTTTCGGCACGAAGGCGGGGTTCGTGCCGCTGCACTCGTGGTTGCCGCGAGCGCACCCGGTCGCGCCGGCGCATCTGTCGGCGCTGATGTCGGGAATGATGATCAAGGTGGCCCTGTACGGGCTGATCAGGGTCGAGTTTCAGTGGTTGGGAGCGACACCGCGGTGGTTGGGGATCACGCTGCTGGCGGGAGGTCTGCTGTCCTGTCTCGGGGGCGTGTTGTGGGCGTTGGTGCAGCACGATCTCAAGCGTCTGCTGGCGTATCACTCGATCGAGAACGTCGGGATCATCGCGCTCGCGCTCGGCGCTTCGCTGCTGCTCGCTGACGCCGGCGCGCGCACGTGGGCGGCGATCGCGTTCGCGGCGGCGCTGCTGCACATCGCCAACCACGCGACCTTCAAGGCGCTTTTGTTTCTCGGCGCGGGGGCGTTCGAGCGCGCTGTCGGCAGCCTCGACCTCGACCATCTCGGTGGGCTGCTTGGCCGCATGCCATGGACCGGCGGCGCGTTCCTGATCGGGTCGATGGCCATCGCCGGGCTGCCGCCGCTGAACGGGTTCGCGTCGGAGTGGCTGGTGCTGCAGTCGCTGCTGCACGCCGCGTTTGATCGTCCCGTCGCCGTCGCGCTCGTCGCCGGCGTGGCGCTTGCGGGGTTGGCGGCGACAGCGGCGCTCGCGCTGCTGTGCTTCGTGAAGGTCGTGGGACTCTCGCTGCTAGGCTCGCCGCGGCGAGCCGAATGCGCGGCCGCGGTCGACCCAGCGATGGGGATGCGCGCGGGGATGGCGATCCTCGCGGCGTTGTGCATCGTTTTGGGGCTGGTGCCGGGCCTCGTGCTGCCGACGCTCGCGCGCCTGGCGCCGGGCTCCGCCGGCGCGGCCCTGCCGCACCGGCATTTCGGCCTGGTGGTTCCCGGCAGCGCCTATCCGACATTCGCGATCGCGGTTGCGCTCATCGTTCTCACCGGCGTGCTCGTCCGTCTGCGGGGATCGCGGCGCGCGGCGCCCGCGCCGGCGTGGGCGTGCGGGCAGCCGCTTGCGCCCGAGCTCAGCTGGAGCTCGGCGGCGTTCACCAAGCCGCTGCGGCTCGTGCTGGCGGAGGTACTGCGCGCCGAGCGCATGCTCGAGGTCGTCCGCGGCGGCGGGATGGTGCAGAGGATCACCTACTCGGGGCACGTTCCGTCGCTCGTTGACAACCTTCTGTACGAGCCGACGATCCGCGCCGGGTTGCGCCTGGCGGCGATCGCGCGGCGTCTCCAGACCGGAAACGTGCGCACCTACGCGGCGTACCTGCTCGCGCTCGTGATCGCGCTGCTGGCGCTGACAAAGGTAGGTGTGCTCTAGATGGATGCGCTAGCCGCGATCATCCAAGTCCTCGGCCTGGCGCTGGCACCGCTTGTAACTGGCTCGATCCAGACGCTCAAGGCCCGGCTGCAGGGCCGTCGCGGCCCGTCGCCGCGCCAGCCCTACCGGACGCTGCGCCGGCTTTGGTCAAAGAGCGCGGTTGACCCGGAGGGGACGGGCCTCGTGTACCGGTTGGCGCCGCCGCTGGTCGCGGCCTGCCTGATCACAGCGCTGGCGGTCGTCCCCGTCGCGGGTCGTGCCGGGAATTTCGGCGTCGGTCACGACGCGATCGTGCTCGTCGGCGTGCTTGCGCTGGCGCGGTTTGCGCTCGCGGCCGCGGCCTGGGACACCGGCAGTGGCTTTGCGCTGATGGGCGCTGCGCGCGATCTGATGATCGCAGTGTTCGGGGAGGCCCTCTTGATGCTCGTGCTGCTGGTCGCGGCGCTGCCCGCGCACAGCACGGATCTGCGGGCGATGACCGCGGCGGCTGCAGGCGGGCAGATCTGGAGCGCGCCAGCGCATTGGTGCGGCGCGATCGCGTTTGCGCTGGTGATCCTCGTCGAGACTGGCCGCCAGCCAATCGATAACCCCGACACGCATCTCGAGCTGACGATGATCCACGAGGGGCCGTTGCTCGAGTACGCCGGCCGTGATCTCGCGCTCCTGCAATGGGCCGCGGCAGCACGCCACTGGGTAATGCTGCTGCTCGGAGCCGAGCTGTTCCTGCCCCACTGGCGCGCTTTCGGCGCGAACCTGGGGCTGGTGGCCGCAGAGGTCGCGGCGCTTTGTGTCTGGCTTGCGGTGATCGAGACCTACGAGGCGAAGATGCGGATGCTGCGCGTGCCGGCGCTGCTCGGCGTCGGGTGCGCGATCGCGATTGCGGGTGCGGGCCTGTGGGTCGGCGGGGTCGGCGCGTGAGCAGCGCGTTGGTCAGCGCGATCGTCGTGCTCGGCCTGGCGGTGATCGTCGTGCAGCGCCGGTCGGTCGCGATCGTGCTGCTCGCGGCGCAGTCGCTCGCGCTCGGCATCGGGGCGCTGCAGCTCGCCCACGGCCGACCGGACGGCTATCTCGTCGCGAGCATCGTGCTGGTGGGCAAGGCGGTCGTGATCCCGTCGCTGCTGTACGCGCTGACCCGCCGTACCCCTGAGCCGCGCTTGGTCGTTGCCGCCAACGGGCCGCTTGTGCGCCTGGCGGGCGCGGGCGCGATCGTGCTGCTCGCCGGCTTTCTCGTGCCACCGCTCGGTCTCGGGGACCCGCACACAGAGCACGCGGCGGTCGCGCTCGTGCTCATCGGGATCGCGATCGTGATCGCGCGCCGCCCCGTGCTGTTTCAGCTGATCGGGCTGATCGTGGCGGAGAACGGTTTGACGCTGTTGGCGATCTCGGTACCGGGAGGGCTGTCCTACGTGGTCGAGCTCGGAGCGCTGTTCGATCTCGCGCTGGTCGTGACGGTCGCGGCGGCGTTCGCACACAGGATCCACAGCGAGCTCGGGACCGGCGATACCGCGCTGTTGCGAGGCTTACGTGACTGACCTGACGCCGACACTGGTCGTTCTCATGCTGGCGGCCCCGCTCGCCGGCGCCCTGCTCGCGCTGCTCGCACGCAGCGCTCGGCAGTCGGACCGCCTCGCGTTCACCACGGCGCTGGCGACCGCGGCGCTGGCGCTCACGCTGGCAGGCGTCGCGCTCGCGCGCGGCGGTCGGCCGGCGCTGCGCGGGCACTGGTATCTGATCGACGGTGCCAGCGGCGTGCTGCTCGCGGTGATCGCGATCATCGGACTGTGCAGCGCGCTGCTCTCGCCGGCATACCTGCGCACGAGCGGGCGTAGCTGGACCACCGCCGCGCGTTCGCGGCGCCTCTACTACGCAGCATTGTTCGTGTTCTGGGCCGCGCTGCTGGCGGTACCGGTCGCCGGCAACCTCGCGGTCGTGTGGTTGATCGTCGAAGCGACGACCGCCGCCTCGGCGTTGCTGGTCGCGTTCACCGGTAGCCGGGGCGCGCTCGAGGCCGGCTGGAAGTACCTCGTGCTGACCACGCTCGGGCTCTCCGTCGCGCTGCTCGGGATCATCGTCCTTGCTATCAGCCAGGCGAACGCCGGCCACCACGGTCTGGGCGCGCTCGACTGGCACGCGCTGCGTCTCGCCGCGCGGCGGCTGCCCAGGAGCTCGACGCTGATCGCGTTCGTGCTGCTGCTCGCGGGCCTCGCCGCGAAGATCGGATGGGCTCCCGTGCACAACTGGCTTCCGGACGCCCACAGCGAGGCGCCGGCGCCGATCAGCGCGCTGCTGTCCGCGGCGCTTTTGCCGAGCGTGCTGCTGGTCGCCTGGCGGGTCAAGCAGAGCCTGCAGCCCTCGATCGGAGCCAGCGAAACGCGCGCGGTGTTCATCATCTTCGGCCTGGCATCGATCCTCGTCGCGGTCCCGTTTCTCTGGCAGTCACTGCCGTGGAAGCGGCTGCTGGCCTATTCGAGCCTTGAGCACATGGGCGTTATCGCGCTCGGGATCGCCTTCGGCACGCCGCTGGCGATCGCGGGCGTCGTGATCCACGTCGTCGGTCACGCGCTCGCCAAATCGCTCGGGTTCTACGCGGCGCTGCCGCTGTTGCGGATCGATCCGGAAGCGGCCAGGCGGGCGCCGGCCGGTGTTGCCGGCACCAGTCCCACGACCGCGGCCGCGATGGGCGTCAGCCTCGTCGCGCTCGCCGGGATGCCGCCCTCACCCTTGTTCCTGTCCGAGCTGTTGATCGTCCTCGGCGGCGTCGCAGCTGGGCAGATCGCCGTCAGCGCGATCGCTGTCGTGGCCCTCGCGCTCGGGTTCCTCGGGCTGTTGCATGCGCTGATCGAAGGCGTCCTCGGCGAGAAGCCCAAGCGCCGCCGACTTCGCAGACAGCGTGGGCAGCGCCCGACCGTCGCGCTGACGGCGATCCTCGGCTCCGCGCTGCTGGCGCTGTTCATCGTCGGGCCGCTACTCGTTGACTCTGGTTTCATCCAGACACTGGCCAGAGGAGCGCTGTGACCGCGATCGAGCAGATCGAACCAGCCGACTGGCGGAGGGCGATCGAACGGGCCCTCGCCGGCGGCGAGCGCTTCGCCGGCGCTTGGGCCAGCGAGCGAGACGGGCGACTGCGCTGGCGCGCGCTGATCGTCTCGCCGCGCACGATGCGCGTGCTCTGCTGCGACGCTCCCGAGCGGTCCGTCGAGAGCATCGTCGATCTCGTCGAGGCGGCGGACTGGGACGAGCGCGAGGCGCACGACCTCTACGGACTGCGCTTCGCCGGCCACGAACCGCTGCGCGCCCTGGTGACGCACACAGATGACCCGGCGCTGTGGATGACGCCGGTCAGCGGCGACGGCGTGCACCAGATCGCGGTCGGACCGATCCACGCCGGGGTGATCGAGTCCGGCCACTTCCGCTTCCACGTGATCGGCGAGCGGATCCTCGCGATGGATCCCCGACTGTTCTACAAACACCGCGGCCTGCAGCGCGCCGCTGAGGGCCGCCAGCCTGACCAGGCACTGGCGTACGTGCAGCGAGCCTGCGCGGCCTGCGCGGTCGCCAACACGCTCGCCTATGCGCACGCCGTCGAGGACGCCCTCGGGCTGCGGCCGGACCGCGAGCTGCGGATCGCCCGGACCGTGCTGCTCGAGCTCGAGCGCGTCTACAACCACCTCCACGACATCGGCGCGATCTGCGCAGGCGTTGGGTTCGCCGCCGGCTCGATGGCGTTCGCGGCACTCAAGGACCGCGCCCAGCAGCTCAACGCGCAGGCGTTCGGCCATCGCTTCCTGTTCGGCACGATCGCCGTCGGCGCCGGCGGGGTCGAGCTCGACGACACCGGCACTGACACGCTCCGCGCACACCTCGGCGAGCTGCGCGACGACGTGCGGACAGCGTGGCGCGAGCTCGAGTTCGCCGGCTCGCTGCAAGCACGGCTCGCAGGCGTCGGCGTGCTCGCCCGCGACGATGCGCTGCGGCTCGGCGCAGTCGGTCCCGCGGCGCGCGCCGCGGGAGTGCGCGAAGACGCGCGCAGCAACAGCCCAGCGCTTGCCTACGAAAGCTTCGTCGCGGCCACGCCGGGCGCGCCGGCCGGCGACGTCGCAACCCGCTTCGAGCTGCGAGCGATCGAGCTCGAGGCATCCTGCGAGCTGCTCGAGGAGCTGCTCGCCAAGCCGCTTGCGCGCGGATCGGTCGTCGCCCGCGGTTCCCACAGCCAGCTGGCCGTCGGGCGCGTCGAGAGCCCCCGCGGCGCGACCGCCTGCGCAGTCGAACTCGACGAGAACCAGGTCGCGCGGGTGCACCTACGCACAGGCTCGTACGCCAACTGGCCGGCGCTCGCCCACGCCACCGCAGGCAACCTGATCCCCGACTTCCCCCTCATCAACAAAAGCTTCGAGCTCTGCTACGCCTGCGTGGACCGCTGATGTTCATCCTCCTACGAACACTCACGAGGATCCGCCGCCAGACCAGCCTCAATTCCGGAAGCCCGCGCTGGCTCGCGATCCGCCACGTCGACGCCGGCTCCTGCAACGGCTGCGAGCACGAGCTCGGGGCCGTCACCAACCCCCTCCACGACCTCCAGCGCCACGGGCTCGACATCGTCGCCTCCCCGCGCCACGCCGACATCCTGCTCATCACAGGACCAGTCACCACACGCATGGCTGGCCCCCTGCAGATCGCCTACAACGCCATGCCCGACCCACGGCTCGTCGCCGCGCTCGGCGACTGCGCGCTCGGCTGCAACCTACTCGGCCAAGCCCAAGAGCTCGCCGGCCCGCTCACGGACATGCTCCCCGTCGACATCTACATCCCCGGCTGCCCACCCACACCCGACACGATCGCCGAGCACCTCCTCGACGCGATCCGAAAAAACACCCGACAACACCCTCCACGGACACAACAAAAACGCCTATTCGCGCGCCCGCGGAGCAGCCCGCGGCCACAAGCGTGAAGATCACATGCCTCCCCCGCCAACGCTCGATCCATATGTTGACGAAGGCGCATTTCTGCCGGGACGCCGCACGGTGCCGGCTGCTTCTGCGCGATCGACCGCAGGTTGCCGTCTCTGGTGACGAAACGGGTCGAGCCGATGACGTCGCATTCGAGGCGCACCAACAACTCGTGTCGGTCGGCAACGCTCGAATCAGCCTCCTCCGGCAGGAGCACAACGCCGGCGAGAGGACAGCTTTAGCCGAGCTTTAGCCGTCGCTAAACGGCGACCTTGACCCACACGATGATGCTAGTTACATTAGCTTTATTGTGGGTCCCGGTCAAAACTCGGATCGTGACCGTTCAAGCGCCACCTCGCTCGCGGGACCAGGCTGACCTGCAGGCGTTGATCAAGGAGGCGTGACTGCAGGCGCGCAGACGGAGGCGACTAACCGGTGTGGCCACTGTGGTTGTCGCGCTTGTGATCGTGAGCGGGTATCTGCTCGCCTCGCAGGCGGGCGGCGACCGTGAGGCGTCGAGCTCTGTGGTCGGCACGTCGAGCTCCGCGCCGTTGGCTGTCGGCGCCGGTCCGTTCTGGTACATGCGCACGATCGGGACGATGCGCGCGCCACGGTGCGTGAAGCAGCTCCCGGGGATCATGCACCCGTGCGCTTCGACCGTTTGGTTTGACGTGGTCATGAGCAGCGAGACGTGGGTCGGCACGGACGGCACCATGCGTGAGCGCGACGTCGAGGTCTCGCAGCGGTTCGCGTCGCCGGCCGACCGCGCCCGGTGGCTCGCGAGCGGCACGCCGGTCCCGGCCCCGGTGTCGATCGCGCAGGGCGACGGACTGGATGTCGGCAGCGGTCAGTTCCCGTCGCCGGGGCTCGAAGCGATCGCCCCGGATGCTCCGCCGCTCGAGGGTCCCCCGGCTGGTGCCGGCCCGGTCGACGTCGCCGACGGGCTGTTCACCTACGGCCAGCTGCCGGCGCTCCCGATCGGCGCCACGGCCGCGCTCGCGCGGATCGACCAGGCATGGACGGCGCTTCGTCACCGCTACGGGACGATGCTGCTGCGCTGGCGCTCCCCGGGAGCCCCGGCCGCTACCAGCTCGGGATCCAGACGATCCCGAACCCGCTGCCGCCGCACTACACAACGCCGCCCTACACCAGCCCGAGCGGGACATCAGTCTACTTCGAAGTCAGGTAGCGCGAACCGCCCGCTGGTGAGCAGCCCCCGTGCCCGATGCCGCTCGGTCAGACATCAGCTGCAGGCGCTGACCGAGTGCGCGCCCGCGCCCCGATTGCGCTTGCGAATCTCCCGCCTGTGGTTCGGCACAGCAGCCAAAGGCTGTAGGTCCGCGAGAGGTTGCGAAGCACCGGCTGCCCTGAGCGGTCCTCGAGCTGCGGTCCGCGGCGGTTCCAGATCGAAACGGAGTTTGGGCCCGCAATGACGCTCCTGATCGGTGGAGCTCGGGTGGAATCCGGCATAAGTCGATTGACAACAGGTCGATGATCGACGTATCCTGTTCGGTGTGAGGCTTCGTCATCCAATCGCGGAACAAAAGTCGTCTCAGACGTTGAGGAGCATGCGTCGAGATTGGCGGTCGGCCGGGTTGCTCGCCGCTCTGGTTGCCCTTGGGCTCGGATTGGCGGCGTGTGGGGGTGGGTCCCCCAATGCCTCGTCGAACCCTGCGAGCTCGGCGGTTTCCGGCTGTTCGCCGTCGCGCTGTTCGAGTCCAAGCGCGTCAGCGTCGGCGGAGGCGATGGCGGTGAAGTTCTCCCGCTGTATGCGCTCTCACGGGCTTACCGACTTTCCCGACCCGACGGTCGGGTCGAACGGCCTGCCCAACTGGTTTGGTGTTAGCAACCAGGCGCCGGCCTACAAGGCGGCTGACCTGGTCTGCAAGCAGGACCTGCCCGACATCGGTCCGCACACGTCCGCCGAGAAGGCGACGGCCAATCGCGCGGCGCTCAAGTACGCGACGTGTATGCGGTCGCACGGCGTGCCCAACTTCCCTGATCCCAACGGCCAAGGACTGATCCAGATCAACAACGCGACCGGCGTCCTCGAGCCGAGCTCGCCGGCTTTCCAGAAGGCCGAGGCGGTTTGTAAGAGTCTGGAGAACGGCTTCGCGCAGCAGTCGAGCGAGGCCACCGCGGGCTCGCCCCCGCCGGGCGGCGCGGGAAGCGGTTCGTGAGGGCCGAGTGATGCGGTCCAACAGCTCAAGGAGCCGCTGGGCCGCGGGCTTGACAATAGGTTGGCTCTCGACCTATCGTGTGGGTGTGGAACTTCGCCCGCCGAGTTATTTCGCGCTCGCGGCGCTGATCGATGGTCCGTTGCACGGCTACGCGATCGCGCAGCGCGGCCTCGAGCTCTCCGGCGGGCGGGTGCGGATCTCGACCGGAACGCTGTACGCGCTTTTGGAACGCGCGCTCGCAGAGTCGCTGGTGATCGCCGGTGAGCCGTATGTAGAAGGTGGACGCCAGCGCCGCGATTACACCTTGACGCCGGCCGGCAGGGCGCTGCTGGCTGACGAGGCAGCGCGACTGGCGCAGGCGGCCAGAGCGGTCTCGGGCCGTCTGCGTGCGACCTCGGAGGCGGTGCTCACGTGAACCGCGAGTGGATCGGCCAGGTCGCGTTGCGGGCCTACCCGCCCGCGGTGCGCCAGGCGCGTGGGATGGAGATGCTGGGGATTATGCTCGACGCCGCTGAGCATTCCAACCGGGCGCTTGTGCGCGAGAGCGGGTCGCTCGTGCTCGGCGGGTTGCGTGAACGTCGGGCGCTCGTCGCGCGAGCGGGAAGCCGCCGGCTGGTCGCCGACTCATGCTGCCAGGCAGCACTGATCTTCTTGATGCTGTGGCTGATCAGCGCTCTGAAAACGCAGGTCGTCGCCGGTGCAAGCCAGCGATTGGTTGTCCAGGAAGTGGTGCTGGCGGCGATCCTGGGGTGCGCGCTTATCGGGTATGAGCGGATCGCCGCGCTCAGCGGACTCGCTGCGCTCATCGCTTACGGCCCACTCGGCCAACACATCCAACTGGTGCGGCTGGCCAACGTTCTCGTCCCGGTCGCTTTCTTAGTGGTCATGGTGCGCTCTCCCCAGCGACGGCCGCGTGATCCCCGCCAACTGCTATGCCTCGTGCCGGTCGCAGTGCTTGCCGCGCTCTCTGCGCACGCCCGGGTCGGCCTGCCGGAACTTCTCGCCGTCATGTCCGTCGGCGGACTGCTCCGACTGTTCCACGACCCACGGTTAGCGATCGCGTGCAGCCTGGTCTGGATCGCCGTGCTGGCCCACGCGGGCCTGCGGGCCCCGGCAGGCCTGGGCTTGCTCGACGTAGCCGCCGTGGCCGCCGGACTCATGCTCACAATCGCCGCTGGACGACTGTGGATCATGAGCCACCGCGCTATGCAGTAGCGAACCCAACAACAGCAACATCCTCTCGCGGGGCCAAACGCTGAGAGGACACGGCTCAGTCGCGCCTTGCGCGGAATCCGAGCACGAACCGCGTCCGGCGCTAGCGGCGAAGTTCGTGACGAGCAGGGTCCGCCCTGCCGGCTCGAGCGCCATCTCGCGCGGGAACTGCCCGGCTGGCATCGAAGCCGACGACAGCGGGCTGGCCGCGCAGCGCGTAACGCGCACCGCAGGCGTTCGCGCGAAGCAGGCTCGCGAGGCTACCTAGTTGATCCGGAAATACTCGGTTCTGTCCGATGCTGGTGTTAGAAATCCCTGCATATGACAAAACTCGTGATTGTGGTGACGGAGTGTTGAGGGTGACGCCGGATCGGCAGCGGTGCTTGCTGGA
>JBKQIR010000084.1:0-5101 GCA_052148275.1 Solirubrobacteraceae bacterium | reverse complement strand
CCGTCAAGACCACAGCGACACACCCCACCGACAACCGCGAACCAGCCGTATCCTCAAACCCAGACATCACTCAAACAAAGCCCTCGATCACAGTACCGGACGCTAGCAGCTCACTGATCGCGGCGAAAACTCAGATCTCCCGCAACGTCAGCCCGGCGAGCTGGCGCCCGGGATTGTTCGAAATGCGCCCGCGGATCATCCACAGCGGTATGCCGTGGACGGTGAGCTGCGGATTGGCGGACCGCAGCCGCCCAGAAGTCCACAATTCATGGCCAGGCGTGAGCGCGTGCTTCTCGATAAGTCGTGGATCACCGCCGCCGCGTGCGCACGTGATTGGCCCGAGGATCTCGCGCGGCGGCTGGAGAGCTTCCGCTACCAGGAGTATCAGCGCCTGCGGATCGTCATGGTGGACAACGCCCCGTCGGATTGGCGCTCGCGATGCCTGCTGTAGGTGACTCTGCGCCTCAGGTTCACCGGGTCGTTTTGGCGCTTATCGCCGTGGTCGTGCTCTTGGCGCAGAGCCGTGCTTCGATGTTCGTGGGCGTGATCAATCCGAGTCCGCAGAGAGTTCGGTGGATGTGCGGTCGCCCCCGTGTCGCTTGGCGCGATAGAGCGAGCTGTCTGCCGATCGGATCAGCTCGCTGGGGTGGGGCGTGCGATCTAATTCTGAGACCCCGGCAGACAGGGTGGTGGCGACGCCAAGTTTGGCGATGTCGGCGGTCGCGTGGGCGCGCAGTCGTTCGGCCAGATCAATCGCAGATTTGGTGTCGGTAGCGGGGGCGATGAGCGCGAACTCGTCACCGCCGAGCCGTGCAGCGGCGTCCTCTGCTCGGGCTCGCTGCTGCAACACTCGCCCGACGATTTCCAGCACCAGGTCGCCGGTCTGGTGTCCGTGGATGTCGTTGACCTGCTTGAAAGCATCGATGTCGAACAGCAGCAGCGCCAGTGGCTGGCAATGGCGCTTGGCGCGGCTGCGTTCGAGCTCGAGACGCTCCTGGAAGCCGCGAGAGTTGAGCAGTCCCGTGAGAGGGTCGGTCGTGGCTTGGCGCTGTAGCCGGTCGAGCTTTTGCGCGTTGTGGACTACAGCCGAGATCAGCTCGGCGACGCGCTCAAGCAGCGGGCCGCTTTCGACAGGCAGGCCGTGGAGGTGATCGGTAGTGACGCTCAGCGCGCCCCAGAGTTCGTCGTCGATGTGTACGGGCACGCTGATCTCGCGGGGTCGGCGGGCGGTGGTGGCCGGGTGAGCGACTGGGGCGCCGGCGGTATAACCGGTGGTCTGTTCGTAAACCTGCGCGACGTGCCCGGTGCGGCCGACTTCGGCAGCGGCTGATGAGTCTTGCAGCGAGATCCCGTCCGCTAGCGCGATCGAGCCGTGTGAGCCGACGAGTTCTCCGTGTTCGCCATCGAAGCGCACGATTGTGGCGCCGGTCGCGCCCACCAGCGCTACGAGGCGAGCGGTGAGGAGGTCAAAGAGCGCCAGCGGATCGCTGTGGCCACTGGCAGCGGCGATTGCGACCTCGGTCAATGCTAGCTCAAGGTGCATCTGCTCGCGGCTCTGGATGTCTGGCGCCCTGGCCGCGACGGCGTTCGCGAAGCTGCGGACAAGGTGCTCGAGGGCGTCCCACAGCCGGCCGGCGTACCGCGCGACAGCGTTCAGCGCTCCCCGCGCTCGGCTGTAGATCATGAACGGAACGCCGAGCGAAACCCCGTGACCGGCGCCGACGAACCGAGCCTCTTGAGTCTGCACACGTTCATCGACCACCTCGGCGCCAGCTCGGTGATCGCCGCGAGGACGACGCCAGTGCCTGTGACACCGTAACGGCGGACCTTGCCAAGGCTCTCATGTTCGTTCCTGTCGTGGTGCGGGATGGGGCGACGCGGCCAGCTTAGGTGGGGTCTGGGAATCGCACACCAGGGAGACACCCTAAGGTTTGGTCCGCGAGAGCGAGACGCATAAGTAAGAAGTGGATGCCGTCTTGAAGTGCCCCGAGTATCCGTGGCCGCGGGCGCGGGCGGATCGCGTTGATACCCGGTTGATGCCTGCGGCCGCAACGGGGGTGATCCGGCGGGCGATGCGGCCGAGACCTTCGTGTCGCGGCCCTCACGAGCGCCGCAAGTCAAAACGGACGCCCTATCCGATGCTTGATCAGGGCGGAACCGCGCGCAAGCACGCCCAGACACCAGCTCCTTCGCCGCAGTGGGCTCCGCATTGATGGAACATAAGCGCCTTCGCAAGCTTGCGCACTTCCGGCTTTCGGCGGGCTCCTTTCACCCATGCGCGTCCGCCCGAAACCCCATTTCACCAAACTTTAGGGTGCCCCCCTGGTGCGGATGCTTCCAACCCGTCTTAACCTGCAACAACAGACCGTCGCGAAACCATTGTGCGGTGAGCGAGTTTCGGCGCCTAGCCGTCGTCGAGCCTGGTGGTTTGTGTAAAACCCCAAGGGGCGATTACGCTCAGGGAAATGGGAAAAAGGAACATGACGATGCCGAGCCAAAAGCAAATGCGTGCCCCTCAAGGTCCGTCCCTGCGCCGATCCGTCGCACGCCGGCAGCGCATTATCAAGCTCTCCGTGCTGATGCCAGCATACAACGAGGATCGCACTATCGTCGAGGCAGTGCGCAGTGTTCTCGAGCAAGATTTTCCATGCCCGATCGAGTTGGTCGTGGTCGACGACGGGAGCTCAACGCCAGTCGCGCATCTTCTCGAGGACGTCCGGGACGAGCGTTTGGTGGTCGCTCGCCGACCCGTGAACCGCGGGAAAGGCGCCGCCCTAAGGTGGGGCGCGTCGCTCGCGACAGGCACGCACCTCGTCCCCTTCGATGCCGACCTCGAGTACGACCCGGCGGACCTCGTCAACATGCTCGCCCCAGTCATGGCTGGACGCTGCGATGTCGTGTATGGCACTCGACTGTTTGGCTTCAATACGCGCTACCAGTCATACGTTCACGGGTTGTCAAACCGCTTCTTCACGCACCTGGCAAACGTGCTCTTCAACGCGTACATCAATGATCTCCACACCTGCTTGAAGCTGATGCCTGTCGAGATGTTTTCCAGGTTCAAGCTCAGTGAGACGGGCTTTGGGTTGGACACGGAGATCACGGCCCAGATCCTTCATGCCGGAGTCCGCCCATTTGAGGTTCCGGTCTCGTATTTCAGTCGTTCGCATGCGCAGGGCAAGAAGATCCGCTGGACGGACGGCGTGAAGTGCATGATGATTCTGGCGCGGTGCAGACGCCGCAATCCGCGTGGTGAAGCGGGGATGAAGTGGTCGGAGCCACACTACCCACCGCTCACCGGGACCAGGGCGGCACCTGATCCTATTGATCGTAGCGTCAATGTCGTAGTGGCGATGGGGGCGGTGCCGGACATCGGCTTCGGCTCGCATCCTCGGCCGCTGCGCGCGACCCGCCAGCGTGCGGCCGAGGAGAACCCGGCCCTCGATCCCGCCCGCTAGCGCCGTGAGCCGAGCTAGGAAGCCCATCATCGCGATGGTGACGGATGCGATCGCTCCTTACCATCGGGGAGGCAAGGAGCAGCGCTACGCCGAGATAGCTCCGCGTCTCGGCGCGTATGCTTCTGTCCGGGTCTACACCATGAAGTGGTGGGAGGGACCAGCGACGATCGAGCGTGACGGTGTGACGTACCAAGCGATCACTCCGTTGCTTCCACTGTACCGGCATGGGCGTCGCTCGGTGCGACAAGCGATCGTGTTCGCGATCGCGTGTGCCCGCTTGCTGTTCTGCCCGTTTGACGCCATCGAAGCGGACCACATGCCGTACTTGCAGCTGTTTGTGCTGAAAGCGGTGACGCTCATCAAGCGTAAGCGATTGGTTGTCACGTGGCACGAGGTTTGGGGTGCTGCCGCTTGGCAGGCCTATATCGGACGCGCGGGACGAGCGGCGTGGTGGATAGAGCGGGCCTCGATGCGACTACCTGATGTAATCGTCGCGGCCTCCCCCGAGACTGCTCAGCGACTGCGGCGCTTCGTCCCCGAGCGCGTATCGATTATCTCAGCACCCAACGGCATCGACGTCGCCAGTGTCGCCTCGGTGCCAGCAACCCGGGATGTGTTCGACGTTGTGTCCGTCGGACGGATGATCCGCCACAAGCGATTCGATCTGCTCCTGGACGCGATCGCGATCCTCGCGAGGGACGGACTCGAGTTGCGCTGCCAGATCGTCGGCGATGGACCCGAGCGCGAGGCTCTGGAACTGCAGGCACATCGGCTCGGCATCAGCGAGAGGATCACCATTAAAACGGCGATCATCGCCCACGACGAGGTTCTGTCGCTGGTGAAGGGCGCCCGGGCGTTCGTGCTTCCTTCCGAGCGCGAGGGTTTTGGCATCGCGGCCCTCGAGGCGCTCGCATGTGGTGTGCCCGTAATCACCACGAGCTGTCCCGATAATCTGTCACAGCACCTCGTGCGCCGCTCACGTGACGGCGTCGTGTGCGAGCACACCGCTGCTGCGCTAGCTGTAGCGCTTGAGAGGATTTGCACCCACGCGCGCGATGATCGTGCCGTCGACGAGTGGGTTGCCGAGTACGACTGGTCGAAAACGGTCGATCGCGTGGCCTCAGCTCTGCTTGGAGACGCAATCGTGGAGCCACGGCTGCCGACGCAGCCGCTCGGTTGCCATCTGCAGGTCAAGCCGAGCGTCGAGGAAACGCGTGACTGTGCACCCGCAATCGACTGTGTAATGTAGTCAGCGGTAGCCGGTATCATAGGAGGCGAGGCGCATCCACGAGCGTGATAGGACGCACGCTGAAGCCGAACGTGAGGACGGGCATAATGCGCTGGGTGACTGAGATTCAGTCAGCGCGGATGGTAATGTCGATTGCGCTCGGTACGAGGATATCCAGGTCGGTCCGCACTCCGAGACGCTGGGGGCCATCGCGGAGCGTCGGGTCGATCGTGAACTCCCGCTTATATCCTTGAAGGGGCCAAGTGGCAGTCCACCGGGGCCACGGCCTTGTCAGGGGTTGCTTGTTCCGGAGCGTCCGTAGTTGTCAGCGAGGCGGACTACGTCGTTGAGGTCGGGGGTTGAGGCCTCTAACACGTCGGAGTCTTCGAGCGCTTCGATGGTGTGGACGTCGCCG
>JBKQIR010000083.1:0-163530 GCA_052148275.1 Solirubrobacteraceae bacterium | reverse complement strand
CGCGAGTACGGCCCACTATGCGATGCCGCAGGGGTCACCCCGATCTCACTCGTGCCCGGCGGTGGCGTGCGCCTCAATCCGCTGTCCTCGCGGCCCGAGGAACACGCTCGGGTGGAGCTGCTGCGGGCGATCGCGACCACGGCGATCGGCGGGCCGGTGGATCAGATCGAGGCCGCCGCGCTGCGCGAGGGGCTACGCACGGTCACCGCCGCCAGCCGGCGGGAGCCGACCTTGCCGGACATCGCGGAAGTGCTGTTCACACCGCCCGCGGACATGGCCGACCGTCTATGCACGACGCCGGACCAGCTCGCAGCCGACGTCCGGCGAGCCGCGCTCGCGCTCCAGGACCTGTGCCAGGGGCCGCTGCGCGGCATGTTCGACGGCCCGACGACGCCGGGACTCGATCTCGATGCGCGGCTGCTCGTGCTCGACCTGCACGCCGTGCGGGATTCCCCCGCCGTCGGCATCCTGATGGCGTGCGCGACCGCGTGGATGAGCGCGCTGCTCGCGCGGATGGCGGAGCGACCCGGGCGCGAGCGGCTGATCAACGTCGCCGACGAGTCCTGGAAGATCATCCAGCACACCGGGCTCGGTGAGTGGTTCCAGTCGAACTTCAAGCTCGCCCGGCAGTTCGGCGTGATGAACCTCGTTGTGCTGCACAAGCTCGGCGACCTCCAGGCGGCCGGCGACGCCGGCTCGCGGGCGGCCCGCATCGCCGAGGGTCTGATCGCGGACGCCTCGACCCGGATCGTCTACCACCAGGACGAGGGACAGATCCCGATCACGCGGGCACTGCTCGGCCTCTCGGAGACGGAGGGGCGGTTGCTGACGATGCTCTCGACCGGGCAGGCGCTTTGGCGGGTGGGTGCGCGGTCGTTCATCGTCCAGCACTACCGGTCGCGGCTGGAGGCGCGACTGACCGACACCGATACCGGCATGCGGATCGCGGCGCCGCCGGCTGGCCAGGCCGCGGCGGGTCCGCGCGCGGTGGCAGCGCCGGAGGTCCGGTCCGCGGCAGACGCCCGGGGTGACGCGGTCCGGTGTGATGCCGTCCGGGATGACGCGGTCCGGTGTGATGCGGTCCGGGATGACGCGGTCCGGTGTGATGCCGTCCGGGATGACGCGGTCCGGTGTGATGCCGTCCGGGATGACGCGGTCCACGGCGGCAGGCGCGGCGGAGCACTCAGATGAGCGGCCGGCGCACGCAGGGCATCGGCGACGAGGCGATGCTCGCGATGATCGGGGCGCTGCTCGGCGCCCTGCTGCTCGTCTGGATCTGGGGCGGGCTCGCGGGTGCGGTGTTCGGCGACGGCTGGCCGCAGGTCGGCTTGGGAGCGCTGCTCACCGCGGCCGCGCGCCTGCCCGGCCACCTCGGAGATCCGGCTGCCGCATGGCCCGCCGACGCGCGCGCCGGCCTTCCGGGACCGGCAGGCTTCTATCTGACCCTCGTGCCGGTGATGAGCATCGGCGTGACGATCGCGGTGGCGGCACGAAGGAGGTGGCCGGACGCCGGCCGGCGCAAAATCGCTGGCGCCGACGGCGCCAGATGGGCGTCCGGTCATGACCTGCGTGTCCTGCGAGCCGGCCCATGGGTGTCCCTGCCGCGGATGCCGCGTGCGCTTGCACGTGCGCGCGGCCAACGTGGCGGCCCGGGCGAGAGGGCGCGTCACGGCGAGGGCGGGGACGGGCGCGGCGACAGGCGCGGCCAACATGGCCCGAGCGAGAGGGCGCGTCACCGCGGGCACGGCGACGGGCGCGGCCGCGGGCGCGGCGACGGGCGCGGCGCGCGCACCGGTCGTCTTGCGCTCGGTCGGGACCGCGGCCGAACCCTCTATGCCGAGCGCCGGCACGCGCTCGTCGCGTTCGGCCCACCGCAGTCGGGCAAGTCGGCCGGCCTCGCGATTCCGGCGCTTCTGGAATGGGACGGCCCCGCGATCGCGTCCTCGATCAAGACCGACCTGCTCGGCGCCACGCTCGCGCGCCGCACCGCGCTCGGGGAGGCGCTCGTCTTCGACCCGTTCGCGCTCGCCGGTGTCCGAACGCACACGTGGTCACCACTGCGTGGAGCCGGCAGCTGGGACGGCGCACTCGAGGTTGCGTGGCGGATGGCGGCGGCGGGCGAGCTGGACCAGCGCGGTGTCGAGGGCAGCGACTTCTGGGCGATCGCCGCCGAGCAGCGGCTCGCGCCGCTCCTCTACACCGCTGCACGCACAGGCGCGGGCATCGATCGCGTCGTCCGCTGGGCTTACGGTCAGGGCGCGCGTGACCTCGACTCGTCGCTCGAGCACCTGGCGCACATAGCCGAGAGCGAGCGGGATCGGTCCGAAGCGCATGCGGCCTACGACGCGGTGCGCGCATTCGAGGCGCAGGCCGACCGCACGCGTACCTCGATCGAGGCGACCGCGCAGGCGTTGCTGCGCGCCTACCGGTTCACACGCGTGGCGCGCTCGGCCGACGGCTGCGAGATCACCGCCGATCGCCTGCTCGCGCGGCCCTCGACGCTCTACCTGATCGGCGACGCGAAGGCGTCGAAGCTGCTGCGGCCGCTCTTCCTGGCACTGCTCTCCGAGGTGATCGATCGGGCATACGAGCTGGCAAACGAGCAGGGTGGCCGCCTGGCGCTGCCGCTGCTCGTCTGCCTGGACGAGGCCGGCAACGTCGCGCCACTGCCCAACCTCGCCGAGATCGCGTCGACCGCTCCCAGCCACAACATCCAGCTCGTGTCGATCTTCCACGATCTGGCGCAGGCACGCAGCCGCTACCGCCAGCAGGCGGAAACGGTCGTCAACAGCCATCGCGCGCGCATGCTGCTGCCAGGCGTGGCCGATCTCGACACACTGCGCTACTTCGCCGGCCTGATCGGCGAGGAGGAGCGCAGCGAGCTGACCCGCACCACCGGCTCCGGAGGCACCACTCGATCGGTTGCATCACGTCGCCGGCCGTTGCTGGCGGCCGAGGCGCTGCGTCAGCTGCCCGACGGGCACGCGCTCGTGCTCTACGGCCGCCTGGCACCGCTCCGCGTGCAGTTGCGGATGTGGTTCAAGGAGCGCCGGCTGCGCAGGCTCGCGCGCGGCGAGACGACGACTGTGCGCGCTGGCGAGCGACGACTGGAGCAAGGAGGTTGTTCATGAGCCGGCTCGACCCCCATGATGATCAGTACCGATGGCCGCTGGACTGGCACGGCCTCGGGCCGTGCGAGAGTTGGATGTGGTTCGAGCACCTGTGGTCCCGCGTCTGCATGCTGCGCGAGCGCTACCGCCTCCCGGTCCGCACGAGCTGGTGGAGTGACCAGATCCAGCTGGAGGCGCTGGCCGCGCTGGCAGCGTGGACCGAGCGCTACGACGACGGGGAGTGGGACGACCCTCCGGGCAAGCTCGCCCTGCTGCTCGATCTCGAGCGGATCGGCGCGCTCCTGCGAGACGGAAACGAGCCGTTCCACCCCGATCGCGACCGGCGCATGTTCCTCGCGCACCTCGTCGAGCTCGGTTGCACGCCACCTCGCGACGCGCGAGGCGATTAGCAACCCGGGCAACGCGCGAGACGATTAGCAACAACGGCGCATCCGATCCGGTCAAAGAGCCGTATACGAAGCGTATGATCGGTGCAGGCTGATCAAATGACTGCTATCGGCATCGCGTTACTCGTCGTGGGCGTGGTCCTCGCGGTCGCGGAGGCCCACGCGCCAAGTGGGGCGCTCGGCGTCGCGGCCGGGATCGCACTGATCGTCGGCGGCATCATGGCGATCGTGTCCGTCGGCGGGGCGGTGGCGTTCGCGGTGCCGGTGGGAGTCGTGCTCGGCGCGATGGCCGGCGGCTGGACGCTGTACGTCACACGCGAGATCGCTCGCAGCTCGCGCGGGAGCATCCGCGCCGGCACTCAAACGCTCAGCGGTCGTGTCGGCGAGGTCCGCCGCTGGGAGAACGGGCGCGGGCAGGTGTTCGTCGACGGCGCCTTGTGGCGGGCGCGGCGCGATCCGATGGAAGCGGATTCCGAGACGCTCCGCGAGGGCGATCCGGTCGTTGTCGACCGCGTAAACGGGCTCACGCTGTGCGTGCACCGCGCGGATGAGTGGGAGATGAACCTGTGATCACAGCAATACTGGTTGTGCTCGCCTGCCTCGTGGTGACGATGGTCGTCGTTGCCTCCGTGTCGATCAGGGTCCTGCGCGAGTACGAGCGCGGGGTCGTCTTCAGGCTCGGGCGCGTGATGAACGCGCGCGGACCCGGGCTCATTCTCCTGATGCCCGCCGTCGACCGCATGGTCCGTGTCAGCCTGCGGACCGTCACGCTCCAGATCCCGGCGCAGGAGGTCATCACGCGCGACAACGTGCCGGCGCGCGTCACCGCAGTCACCTACTACCGGGTGATCGACTCGATCCGATCAGTGGTGGAGATCGAGAACGTCAAATCAGCGACCTCGCAGATCGCGCAGACGACGCTACGCTCGGTTCTCGGCAAGGTGGAGCTCGACTCGCTGCTCTCGGAGCGCGAGAAGCTCAACGAGCACCTGCAGCACATCATCGACGACCAGACCGAGCCGTGGGGCATCAAGGTGACCGCTGTCGAGATCAAGGACGTGGAGATCCCCGAGCGCATGCAGCACGCGATCGCGCGCCAGGCCGAGGCCGAGCGCGAACGCCGCGCGAAGATCATCAACGCCGAGGGCGAGTTCCAGGCCGCCGCCAGGCTCAGCGACGCAGCCGGAGTGATCAGCCGCAACCCCGTGACAATCCAGCTGCGCTACCTCCAGACGCTGATCGAGGTCAGCGGCAACCAGGGCTCGACGATCGTGTTCCCGCTCCCGATCGATGTGCTGAGGCCACTCATCTCAGCCGGGCACGAGCAACGCACCGCCGTTGACGAAGGGGAGCGCGAGCAGCTCGACGAAGCTCTCGAGGCTGCCCGCGCCGCGCTCACGACCGCAAACGGGGCGAGCGACGCGCAACTCCTCGATGCGGGGCCGCAGGCCGGCTCCAAGCTGCCCGTGCCCGACCTCCTCGCGCCCGAGCTCGCCACACCACCTCCCGAGCTGCTCGAGGCGGAACTCGCCGCGCCCGCAATCGCCGCGCCCGCAATCGCCGCGCCCGCAATCGGCGCGTCCGAGCTCCCCGCGTCCGAGCTCCCCGCGTCCGAGCCCGCCCTGGATGGCACCCGCGAGACGGCCTGACGGCATTCTGAGCGGCCAGCCGCCCATAGGGCATGAAGCGGCTCATCGGCGCCGGTAGGAAGAAGTCGTGACGGTGCTCGCGAGCCACTAGAGTGACGTCGCGAGAATCGAAGGCGACGGAAGGCCCGCAGATGGAGCTCGAGACCGGATGGGTGACTCACGACGCACCGGGTGGATCGGTATCCGCATACATGGCGCGGCCGAAGCCCGCAACCGGGCCCGTACCGGGGGTCGTCGTGATCCAGGAGATCTGGGGCGTCGATGAGCACATCCGTGACGTCACCGAGCGCTTCGCCATCGCCGGCTACGCGGCGCTCGCACCCGACCTGTACTCAGCTCCGGCCGGCAGGCCGCCGGCGCTGTCGTTCGAGCGGGTGCAGACGGCCAAGCAGTTCCTCAACACCTTCCCGACGAGTGAATGGGGGAGCGTCCTCGGGGATGCGGACCGGCGTAAGCGCGAGCTCGCGACGAAGCTGCCCGCGGATGAAGGCGCAAAGGTCGACGAGACGGTCCAGACGC
Source organism: Solirubrobacteraceae bacterium (assembly GCA_052148275.1). Lineage (GTDB taxonomy): Bacteria > Actinomycetota > Thermoleophilia > Solirubrobacterales > Solirubrobacteraceae > Palsa-465. Next base: position 157,845 of record JBKQIR010000083.1, on the reverse strand, counting down.
TGTTCGCCGGCGTGGGCCGCGACCGCGACATGTACGTCGAGGTGCTGCGCTCCGCGTTCGCGTACCTGCGAGCCCGTCCCGCATGTAGCGGTCGCTCCATCGCCAGCATCGGGTTCTGCCTCGGCGGCCACCTCTCGGCGCGTCTCGCCAGCGTGGAGCCTGAGCTCGCCGCCGCCGCGATCTTCTACGGGCACCCACTCGCCGACGAGCAGGCCATGAGCATCCGCTGCCCGATCAGGGGCTTTTTCGGTGCGCAGGACCCGCCGGTCGTGAGTGGGCTGCCGGCCTTCGCCCAGGTCCTGACGAAGGCCGGCGTCGACCATGAGCTGCGTTTGTACCCGGACACCGGCCACGCGTTCTTCAACGACGGACGCCCCAGCTACCGCTATGTTGCGGCGCGTGACGCATGGGCGCGCACGCTGGCGTTCTTCGCTGCGACGCTCGACCCGGCAACGACCGTTTGACATCTCACCCCAGAACCAGCTCGCTCACGCAGACCGTCACCGAGGCGGCGGCTGGGGCGACCATCATCGAACAAGGAGAGACGCGATGGGACTGAGCAGCAAGAGGCCCAACGGGCGCCATCACCATCCGAGCGGCACGCCGACGCACCACACGGAATTGGCCTGCCCGCACCACGCCCTGCCGGAGCACGGCATCGGCCTCGACAACGCCTACGAGATGATCTCCAACGAGCTCCTGCTCGACGGAGCCGCGCGACTCAACCTCGCCACGTTCGTCACGACGTGGATGCCGTCGACCGCCGCAAAGCTGATGGCCGACACCGCCGACAAGAACATGATCGACAAGGACGAGTACCCGCAGACAGCCGAGCTCGAGGCGCGTTGCGTCAACATCATCGCCAAGCTGTGGAACTCGCCTGAGAGCGAACACGCGACCGGATGCTCGACGACCGGCTCGAGCGAGGCGGCGATGCTCGCCGGCATGGCGCTCAAGTGGCGCTGGCGCGACCGGATGCGCGCAGCCGGCAAGCCGACGGACAAGCCCAACCTCGTGACGGGCGCGAACGTGCAGGTCTGTTGGGAGAAGTTCTGCCGCTACTGGGATGTCGAGCCACGCCTCGTGCCGATGGAGGGCGACCGCTACCACCTCGACGCCGAGCACGCCGTCGCCCACTGCGACGAGAACACGATCGGCGTCGTCGCGGTGCTCGGCTCGACGTTCGACGGTAGCTACGAGCCCGTCCAGGAGATCGCCGCAGCGCTCGACGAGCTCGAGGAGGAGAAGGGCCTGGACGTGCCGCTGCACGTCGACGGCGCCTCCGGCGGCTTCGTCGCACCGTTCATCCAGCCCGGGCTCGCGTGGGACTTCCGGATCCCGCGCGTGCAGTCGATCAACGCCTCCGGCCACAAGTACGGTCTCATCTACCCCGGTGTCGGCTGGGCGATCTGGCGCAACAAGGAGGCCCTGCCGGAGGACCTGATCTTCAACGTCAACTACCTCGGCGGCAACATGCCGACGTTCGCGCTCAACTTCTCGCGCCCCGGCAGCGAGGTCGTCGCGCAGTACTTCATGTTCACCGCCCTCGGTCACGAGGGCTACCGGCGTGTCATCCAGAACGCGCAGGACGTCGCGACGCACCTCTCGTCGGCGATCGCCGAGATGGGCCCGTACCGCGTGCTCACGAAGGGCGATGAGCTGCCGGTGTTCGCGTTCACGCTCAATGACGACGTGGAGAACTACACCGTGTACGACGTCTCCGCGAAGCTGCGGGAGCGCGGCTGGCTGGTGCCCGCCTATTCGTTCCCTGAGAACCGGGAGGACCTCAGCGTGCTGCGGATCGTCGTGCGCGCCGGCATGAACCTCGACATGGCCGACCTGCTGCTCGAGGGCATGCGCGAGGGAACCGACGAGCTCGAGGCACTCGACGCACCGCTGCCCCGCGCGCAGGCGGGCCCGCGCAAGGCGTTCGCGCACTAGAGGACTAGGACTGCGGCAACAGGTCGCCAAGCACCGCGAGCGCGCGGTCGCGGTGGGCGTCGAGCTCCGCCACCAGGCGGTCCGCGTCGTGATCGCGGACCGCCTGCATGATCCGTTTGTGGGCCTCGATCGACCGCTCGCGCTCGTCCGGTGAGTTGTAGTAGAGCGCGCGGTAGGCCTCGGTCGAGTCCCACAACAGGCGGATCAGCCGCATGGTGTGGGGCTGATCCGGCGCCGAGAGGATCGCGAAATGAAAGCGGCGGTTGGCCTGCAGCTCGGACGCGACGTCGCCGGTCTTGGCCGTCTGCTCGCAATCGCGGGCGGCCTGCTCCATCAGCGCCAGCTGCTCCTCGCCCAGCGACGGCAGCGCGTGGCGGGCGGCGCGCTCCTCGAGCAGGCGCCTCAAGGCGTAGATCTCGTCCAGGTCGCCGATCCGCAGCTCTGTGACGAAGTAACCGCGCCGAGGGTAATAGGTCACCTGCCCCTCCTGCTCGAGGACGCGCAGCGCCTCGCGCACCGGCGCGATGCTGACGCCCAGCAGATCCGCGACCTCCTCCTGTGCGACGCGCTGGCCGGGGCGCAGCTCACCGGCGACGATTGCATGTCGCAGCGCATGGAGCGCGTGCTCGGGCGTCGTGCTCAGCCGAGCGGTTCGCTCACCGAGCGCCATGCTGAGCCGCGTTCCCTGTCATCGGAGTGCCTCGCCTCACCGCCGGCTCGCCGCCCCGCGTTTCAGCGGAATGCCTGGATGCCGGTCAGTGCACCGCCGACGACGAGCGCGTGGACATCCGCAGTCCCCTCGTAGGTGACGACCGACTCGAGGTTGTTCATGTGGCGGATCACGGGGTACTCGAGCGTCACGCCGTTGGCGCCGAGCACCTGTCGGGCGGTGCGGGCGACCTCGAGGGCGGCGTTGACGTTGGCGAGCTTGCCCATACTGACGTGCTGCGGCAGCAGGCGCCCCTCGTCCTTCATGCGACCAAGGTGCATCGCGAGCAGTGCGCCGCGGTTGACCTCTACTGCCATGTTCGCGAGCTTCTGTTGCTGGATCTGGAAGGAGGCGATCGGGCGGTCGAACTGGATGCGCTCCAGGCTGTAGTCGAGCGCCGCTTCGAAGCATGCCCGGGCGGCGCCGATCGCGCCCCACAGGATCCCGTAGCGAGCCTCGTCGAGGCACGAGAGCGGCGCGCGCAGCGAGGTCGCCTCGGCGAGCATCGCGCTCGTCGGCAGGCGGACGTCGTCCAGCAGCAGCTCGGAGGTGATCGACGCGCGCAGCGAGAGCTTGCGGTGGATGTCCTGCGTGGTGAAGCCCTTCGTCCCCTTCGGCACGAGGAAGCCGCGCGTGCCCTCGTCGGTCCGCGCCCAGACAATCGCGACGTCGGCAACCGAGCCGTTGGTGATCCACATCTTCTGGCCGTGCAGGATCCAATCGCTACCGTCGCGGCGCGCGCGAGTGCGCATCGATCCGGGGTCGGAGCCCGAGTCCGGCTCGGTCAGCCCGTAGCAGCCGATCAGCTCACCGGTGGCCATGCGCGGCAGCCACTGGAGCTTCTGCTCCTCGGACCCCCAGCGGTGGATGGCGAACATCGACAACGAGCCCTGGACGGAGACGAGGCTGCGCACGCCGCTGTCACCGGCTTCGAGCTCCATGCACGCGAGGCCGTAGGCGGTCGCGCTCGCGCCCGCGCAGCCGTAGCCGTGCAGATGCATGCCGAGCAGACCGATCTTGCCGACCTCGCGCGCGAGCTCAACCGGGATCCGCGCCTCCTCGAACCACTCGCCGATGCTCGGCAGCACCCGATCGGCAACGAAGGCGCGGACTGTGTCGCGGATGTCGCGCTCCTCGTCGCTCAGCAGGCTGTCGAAATCGAGGAAGTCCTTCGGACGGATCTTCGTGTCGTGCGCCGTCGTTGCCATCGGTACCACCGCTCCTCCTGCTTGACCCTAGATATTCGAACATCTATTATCTAAGCACATGGCCGATGCATTGGCAAACCTGCGGATCCTCGACTTCTCACGCGTGCTTGCGGGCCCGTTCACGACGATGATGCTGGCCGACCTCGGTGCCGAGGTGATCAAGGTGGAGCGGCCCGGCACGGGCGATGACACGCGCGCGTGGGGGCCGCCCTGGGACGGCGCCGGCGAGGCGACCTACTACCAGGCGGTGAACCGCAACAAGCGCGGCGTGAGCCTCGATCTCGCCAGCCCTGCGGGGCTGGCACGCGCCAGGTCGCTGGCGGCCGATACCGGCGTCATCGTCGAGAACTTCCGGCCCGGGGTGATGGACAAGCTCGGCCTCGGCTACGAGCAGCTCAGCGCGGAGCACAACGGGCTCATCTACTGCTCGATCACAGGGTTTGGCTCGGCAGCGGGTGCGATGGTGCCCGGCTACGACCTCCTCGTCCAAGCGGTCGGCGGGCTGATGAGCATCACGGGAGAGGCCGACGGCGACCCGCAGAAGGTCGGCGTCGCGCTCGTCGATGTCATCTCCGGGCTGTTTGCCGCGGTCGGAATCCTCGCCGCGGTACGCCATCGTGAGCGGACCGGCGAGGGGCAGCTGATCGAGGTCAACCTGCTGCACTCGCTGCTCGCAGCGCTCGCCAATCAGGCGTCGGGGTACACTATCGCGGGCGCCGTGCCGGGGCGCATGGGCAACGCCCACCCGAGCATCTCGCCGTATGAGCTCTACCGGGCAGCCGACGGGGAGCTGGCGCTCGCGGTCGGCAACGACCGTCAATTCGGCGCCCTGTGTGACGTCCTCGGCGTGCCGGGGTTGGTGAGTGATCCGCGCTACGCGACGAACGTGGCGCGCGTGCAGAACCGCACGCGGCTGCGCGTCGAGCTCGAGCGGGCCCTGGCGGCGCGTGACGCCGCCGCGTGGGTCGAGGAGCTGACCGCGGCGCGCGTTCCCGCTGGGGTCGTCAACGACATCGCCGCCGCGTTCGCGCTGGCCGAGCGGCTGGGTTTGAATCCTGTCGTGGAGGTTCCGCGCGACGACGGCTCCGTCGTCCGGTTGACCAGCAACCCGATCAGCATGTCAGTGACGCCTCCCAGTTACCGTCTTGCGCCGCCACGGTTCTCGGAGCTGACCCCGCTCGAGGGGTGAGCTGCGGACGCCCAGAGGCTCTCGGTGACATGAGCCTTGGAAGTAAGCGTTCACTATGAACACCAACGTCCAAGGCTCCTCGCCGGAGCGCATGGACGCACCGATCGACAAGCGGATTGCCGCACTCGCGAGACGGCACGGCGGCCACGTCACGCACGAGCAGTTGCTCGCGCTCGGCCTCGGCAAGCAAGCCATCCGGTACCGCGCCGGCATCGGCCAGCTGATCCGCGTGTACCGCGGCGTCTACGCGGTCGGGCGGCTGCCGACGACCCGCCGCGACCAGGCCGCCGGCGCGCTGCTCGCGTGCGGCCCAAGCGCCGTCCTCAGCCACCGCTCCGCTGCCGCGCTGTGGAGCATCACCGACACCTGGCCGCTCCCGCTCGAGCTCAGCACCACCATCGACCGCCGCCCCACCGGGCTCCGCGTGCACGTCGTCTGCAGCCTCAGCCGCACCGAGATCACCCACCACCACGGCCTGCGCGTCACCACCCCCGCCCGCACGATCCTCGATCTCGCGCCACACACACCCGCGCGACGCCTCACGCGCATCATCAACGACCTCCGCCTCGAACGCCGGCTCACGATCGACGCGCTGCGCGACCTCACCGAACGCCACGCCCGCCACCCCGGCACCCGGTTCGTGAAGCCCCTGATCGCCGAGGACCGCGGACCCACCCGCTCCGAGCTCGAGGACACATTCCAGCGCCTGATCGACACCTACGACCTGCCGCGAGCGATCCTCAACACAGCGATCGGCGGCTACGAGGTCGACGCCTACTTCCCCGACGAGCGTCTGATCGTCGAGCTCGACGGCTACGAGGTCCACAAGACCAGGCACACGTTCGAATCCGACCGTGCCCGCGACGCCGAGCTGCTCGCCAGCCACGGGATCCCGACGATCCGCCTCACGTACCGACGCATGACACAACGACCCGACCACGAAGCGGCGAACCTCAAGCGGATCCTCGAGGCACGCGGCGAAGCCGGCCGGCGCTCGCACGGGGCGGCCCCGCCCAGATGACGCGAGCGGAACTCCCGGCGGGAGTTACCGCCGTGTTAGTGGCTATTGATCGCTCCGCAGCGGTCGAGGTTGAGTGCGCCGAAGTAATGATCAGGCGCGAGCAAGCTCAGGAGAGCACCTCAGCCAGGCGCGCACCCGCCTGCTCGATCTCCCGCAGCGTCCCGGCCTCCTGCACCAGCTCGAGATCGAGGATCCGCAGGCCGAACGCGTCGAGCTCGTTGCGCCCAACGATCGCGTGGCAGGGGACCCCCCCCTGCCGCGCGCGCGTGGCGACCTCCGAGACGACCTTGCCGGAGAGGCTCTGGCTGTCCAGCCGTCCCTCCCCCGTGACGACTGCGCGACATGCCCGCATCCGCGCATCGAACGAGACGGCGTCGAGCACGAACGGAGCGCCGGCGACGAGCTCGGCGCCGAGCTCCGCCCACAGCCCACCTGAGAGCCCTCCGGCGGCGCCCGTCATCGGCAGGCCGCGCGGGTCCCGGGCGAGCACCCCGGCGAGCTGCTCCAAGCGGTCGCTCAAGGCGACCACCTCGTCCGGCGAGGCGCCTTTCTGTGGCCCGAACACGCGCGCCGCATCCTCGAACGGCGTGCGCACGTCGCACAGCACGACCAGACTGGCGGCCCGCAGGCCGCCACCCCCACGGATCGCGGTGATCGCACCCGTGCCGCCGTCGGTCGTGGCGCTCCCACCCGCGGCGACGTACACGAGTGATGCGCCGGCCGCGACCGCGGCGAGGATCAGCTCGCCCGTCCCGCTACTGCTCGCGGCCATGGCGTCGCGTGCCTCCGGTGCCACCAGGTTGAAGCCGCTCGCGGCTGCGACCTCGACGATCCCGATCGGACCGCGTCCGCGGGCGCGGCCCGGCGCCAGCGCGAACCGAGCGACGACGGGGCGTCCGAGCGGATCGCTGACCGTGGCACTGAGCAGCTCGGCGCCAAAGGGACCGGCGAGCGCGCTCAGCGTGCCCTCCCCCCCGTCGGCGACCGGACAGGGGTCGGCGGGCACGCCTCGTGAATCGAGGCCGCGCGCGATCGCGCCGGCGACCTCTGCGGAGGAGAGCGTGCCCTTGAAGCTGTCGGGGGCGACGAGGACGGGACCGCGCACGTTCTCGCGAACGGCCGCCGGGCTCACCGCGCGCTCCTCATGTTGCTCGCCTCGCCCCGCATTTGGCTCACCGCGCGCTCTGCATGTTGCTCGCCTCGCCCCGCATGTGGCTCACCTCGCGCACCATCACCGTCATCCTGTCAGCCATGGCAGCCGACTACACGACGATCGAGGCCGCCGGTCGCGAGGTCCGCGTCTCCAACCCGGGCAAGGTGTTCTTCCCCGAGCGCGGCTTCACGAAGCTCGACCTGATCCAGTTCTACCTCGACCTGAGCGGCCCGGTCATCAACCACCTGCGCGATCGCCCGACGGTGCTCAAGCGCTATGTCGACGGCGCCGCCGGCGAGCCGTTCTTCCAGAAGCGTATCGGCGACTCGGCACCCGAATGGCTCCAGACCGCGACCGTGACCTTCCCCAGTGGCCGCTCCGCCCGCGAGCTGCTGCCCAACGACGCCGCACACCTCGTGTGGGCGCTCAACCTCGGTGTGATCGACTGGAATCCGTGGCCGGTGCGCAAGGACGACCTCGATCATCCCGACGAGCTCCGGGTCGACCTCGATCCCACGCCGGAGGCGTCGTGGGACGACGTGCGCAGGGTCGCGGTGTGCGCCGGCGAGGTGCTGCGCGAGCACGGCCTGACCGGCTTCCCGAAGACGAGCGGCTCGCGCGGCATCCACATCAACGTGCGGATCGTCGCTGAGCACGACTTCACCGAGGTGCGCCGCGCGGCGGTCGCACTGGCGCGCGAGATCGAGCGCCGCATCCCGAAGCTGGCGACGAGCAAGTGGTGGAAGGAGGAGCGCCACGGGGTGTTCGTCGACTACAACCAGAACGCCCGCGACCGCACCGTCGCCTCCGCGTACAGCGTCCGCCCCACGAAGGACGCGCGGGTGTCGACGCCGCTGAGCTGGGACGAGGTGCCGAGTGTCGAGCCGGGCGAGCTGCGACTCGACACGGTGCGCGAGCGGGTCGCGAAGCTCGGCGACCCGAGCGCGGAGATCGACACGCACCAAGGGTCGCTGGACGCGCTGCTCGAGCTCGCACACCGCGACGAGCAGCAGGGGCTCGGTGACGCGCCATGGCCGCCGCACTTCGCCAAGCAGCGGGGCGAGCCCAGGCGCGTGCAGCCAAGCCGTGCCCGCAAGAGTTAGCGGTCCATCTGTGAAGCCGTGCCCGCAAGAGTTAGCGGTCCATCTGTGAGAGCAGGCACTCGCGCGGCGGCTTGTCCTCGCGCCAGCGGAGGATCTTCGTGCCGTGGCGGATCCGCCCGCCGCTCGTGTGGTCGAAGCGCACCTCGACCACCAGCTCGGGCCGCAGCGCGATCCACTCGAGCTCCTTCTCGTTCTTCCAGCGGCTCGGGCCGCCGCGTCCCCGCTCGCCGGTCGCATACGCGGCCAGACGCTGCACGAGCGAGCGCTTCTCGGCCGCCCGCAGGCCGGAGGAGTGCCCGATCACATGCAGCTCGCCCGCCTCGTCATAGAGCCCGAGGATCAGCGATCCCACCGTCTCCGGCTCCTTCCCGGGCCGGTAGCCGGCGATCACGGCGTCGATCGTGCGCACGAGCTTCACCTTCACCATGCCGGCGCGCTGGCCGGGGCGGTAGGGCGCGTCGAGGTCCTTCGCGACGACGCCCTCGCCTCGGCGCAGCCACGGCTCGGCGGCGTCACGATCGCACGTCCATGGGGTCAGGGAGACCGACGAGCCGCTTCGCCCCGCATCATCCGAGCGCTCCGGATCCGCCACGAGCTCTCGCGCCAGCTCCTCGAGCGCGGCGCGACGGTCGCGCAGCGGCCTCATCATCAGCACCTCGCCCTCGCGCGCGAGCACGTCGAAGGCGATGTACCGCGCCGGCGTCGTCTCGGCGAGCATCGCGATCCGCGACGCCGCGGGGTGGATCCGCTGGCCGAGCGCGTCGAAGTCCTGCTCGCCGTCGTCGCCGTCGATCACGATCTCGCCGTCCAGGACGTAGTGGCCGGCCGGAAACTGCAGCTCCGGAAAGTACCGCGTCAGCGACTTGCCGCCACGCGACTGCAGCTCGACCGCGCCGCCGTCGACGAACGCGATCGCGCGGAAGCCGTCGAACTTCGGCTCGTAGCACCACTGCTCGCCAGCCGGCAACTCCACCCTCGGGCGTGCGAGCTGCGGCTCGATCACGGGCGTCAGCGGCAGGGACAAGGTGGCTCGATCATATGCGCTGGCCGCCGCCGGCACCACACGCCGCCCCCACAGACCGCGGCGAGGCGACCGCGCACGCGGAGTGACCGCGCCATTACACCCGCCTGGGAGCGAGGGCGCGCGCCCGCTAGGATCCGTGTATGGCGGGCGCCACCGTGGCTGAGGAGGAGTACCTCCAGACGCTTTTCTGGCTGTTCGAGGCCGGGTTGGCGATGACCGGGGCGAACATCGCGCGGGCGATGCGACTCTCCGCACCGACCGTCTCGGAGATGCTCGGCCGGCTCCAGCGCGACGGCTACATCGAGCGCGGCGGCGGCCGGGCGATCACCTTCACGACCACGGGACGCGAGCACGCCGAGCTGATCGTCTCCCGCCACCGCATGATGGAGCGCTTCCTGACCGACGTGGTCGGGGTGCCGTGGGACGACGTGCACGAGGAGGCCGAGCGGCTCGAGCACGCGATGACGCCACGGTTCGAGGCGTACATACGCTCCTGCGTCGGCGACGCTGCCACGTGCCCGCACGGTCACCCGATCAAGGTCGGCCAGCGGGTCGACGGCGTGCCGCTCGCCGACTGCGAGCTGGGCGCAAAGGTGAAGATCCTGCGACTCGAGAACGAGGCCGAGGACCTGCTGCACTACCTCAAGCAGGCAGGGCTCGAGCCCGGACTCGAGGGCACGGTCACCGTCAACGACGGCGAGACGGTGACGGTCACGGCGGACGGAACGACGGCGCGGATCACCGCGAGCGTCGCGGAGACGGTCTCGGTGCTGGCGGAACCCTCCCCGCCCGCGCGCACCGCGCTGCCCGAGCAGCTCGTGCTCGGGCGTGAGCGATACGGGCGCTGACGCTCTCCGCGGGGAGATCGACGTGCGCGGGCCGTGGCTCTCCGCGAGCCGCGATGCCCTCCCGGCTACGCGGCGACGACGGAGCTGATCTCGCGATACGCGTCCGCGAGCCGCGAGACGCCCTCCTCGATCTGATCCTCGCGCACGCCCGCGTAGGCGAGGCGGATGCAGTTGCCGGCGCCCTCGAGCACGAAGTCCGAGCCCTTCACGAACTGCACTCCGCGCGCGAGCGCCGCCTGATGCAGGGCGTTGCCGTCAGTTCCGCGCGGCAGCTCGAGCCACATGAAGTAGCCGCCCTCGGGGACGTGGAAGCGGGCGTCGGGGAGATCGCGCTCGAGCGCCGCACACACCGCTCGGGCGCGCGCCTCCAGCGCCTCCTTGGCGGTCTCGATCGCGGTATCGATCGCCCCCGAGCGGCAGAACTCGTTGACGATCGCCTGCGAGACCATGCTCGGTGAGATGTAGGTGCTGGTCGCGAGGCCGGCGATCTGCTTGATCAGGGATTGCTGGCCGACGAGGTAGCCGACGCGAATGCCGGGGCAGATGGTCTTGGAGAACGACGACGCGTAGACGACGTTGTCCGGGTCCAGCTCGAGCATCGTCGGCAGCGGCTCGCCGGAGAAGCGCAGCTTCACGTACGGGTCGTCCTCGAACACGATGAAGTGGTGCTCGCGCGCGAGCGCGAGCAGGCGCTCACGCTTGGCGAGCGACAGCGTGCAACCGGCCGGGTTCTGGAAGTTGGGGATGATGTGGGCGAGCCTCGTGTCTGCGCCCGCCTTCAGCACCCGTTCGAGCGCCGCGACGTCGATCCCGTCCCGCTCGAGCTCGACCATGCGGACGTCGGCGCCGCGGTTGCGCAGCGACAGCAACGTGCGGTCGTAGGTGGGCCGCTCGACGAGCACGATGTCGCCGGGGCTGACGAGCGCCTCGAACAGAAGCGCGTCCGCCTGCATCGAGCCGTTGGTGACGATCACCCGCTCCGGCGCGACGCCGTGCTGCGCGGCGATCCATTCCCGCAGCGGCGGATAGCCGATCGAGGTGCCGTAGGAGGTGATGCCGGCCGGGTCCCGTTCGAACGCCCGGGCGGCGGCGGCCCGCAGGCCGTCGACATCGATGATGTCCAGCGACGGCGCACCGCGCGCGAATGAGATCGGTGAAGCGGACATGGAACTGAGGGTACGTGATTCGGCGGGGCCGGCCCGCAGGCCGGCCCCCAAGCAACACCGTCAGGCGGCGCTCGGCGCCAGCAGCGACATCGCGATCTCGGCCACCTGCGTCGGCGTGCGACCGACCTTGACGCCCTTGTCCTCTAGCGCCAGGGCCTTCGCGGCGGCTGTCCCCCTCGAGCCCGAGACGATCGCGCCGGCATGGCCCATCGTCTTGCCCGGGGGCGCGGTGAAGCCGGCGATGTAGGCGACGACCGGCTTCGTGACGTGCGCCCCGATGAAGTCCGCCGCCCGCTCCTCGGCGTCGCCGCCGATCTCACCGCACATCACGATCAGCTCGGTCTCGGGATCGGCCTCGAAGGCGCCGATCGCGTCGATGAAGTCGGTCCCGGGGACCGGGTCGCCGCCGATGCCGACGATCGTAGAGTTGCCGAAGCCACTCTGCGCGAGCACGTTGCCGATCTGGTAGGTGAGCGTGCCGGAGCGTGAGACGAGGCCGACGTTACCGGCTTTGAAGAACGACGCCGGGATGATCCCGACATTCGCCTTGCCGGGCGACAGGACGCCGGGGCAGTTGGGCCCGATCAGCCGCGCACGGCCGTTCTTGGCGATCACGTTGTAGACGCGCAACTCATCGTGCGCGGGGATCCCCTCGGTGATCGCGATGATGATCTCGATCCCGGCGTCCTCGGCCTCGAGGATCGAGTCCGCCGCGAAGCGCGGCGGCACGAAGATCATCGCGGTGTTCGCGCCCGTATCGTTCACGGCGTCGTGGAAGGTGTTGAACACCGGGATCCCCTCGACGTCGAGGCCGCCCTTGCCGGGCGTCACGCCGGCGACGACCTTCGTGCCGTAGTCGCGGTTGCGCAGCGTGTGGAAGGTGCCCTCGCGGCCGGTGACGCCCGACACGCAAAGCTTGGTGTTGTTGTCGACGAAGATGCTCATCTCGAATGGTCACCTCCGCGGGGCATCCGGCCCCGCGTTCTGAGATTGCTGGACTCCCTCCGGCCGTCGTTGACCGGTGTCGCCTCCGGCGCCACCCGCCAGTTCGACGACCCGGGCGGCGGCGCCGTCCATCGTCGGCTCGATGTGGACATTCGGCAGGCTCGCCTCGGTGAGCAATCGCCTGCCCTCGACGTCGTTGGTCCCGTCGAGGCGCACGACGAACGGCACCTTCGGATTGATCTGCTCGAACGCCTCGATCAGGCCCTTGGCGACCTCGTCGCAGCGGGTGATGCCGCCGAAGATGTTGAACAGGACCGCCGTGACCTTGTCGTTGGAGAGGATCACCTCGACCGCGCTCGTGATCGCGTCGGCCTTCGAGCCGCCGCCGGCGTCGAGGAAGTTGGCGGGCTCGCCGCCGGCCTGCTTGACGACGTCGAGCGTCGACATCACGAGCCCGGCGCCGTTGCCGAGCACGCCGATGTTCCCGTCGAGCTTGACATAGGTGAGGCCGCGCTCCTTCGCCATCTGCTCCTGCACGTCCTCGTTGGAGGGGTCGCGCAGCGCGGCGTTCTCCTTGTGACGGAACAGGGCGTTGTTGTCCAGCGTCACCTTCGCGTCGAGCGCCTTCACCTCGCGCTCGGGGGTGATGATCATCGGGTTGACCTCGACGAGCGTCGCCTCCTCGGCGACGAACACGTCGTAGAGCTTGCGCAGCATGTCGCCGACCGGTCGCACGACGTCGGCGTCGACGCCCGCCTCGAACGCGAGCCGGCGGCCGTGGAAGTCCTGGAAGCCGATCAGCGGGTCGACGTGCAGGCGCGCGATCGCATGCGGATCCTCTTCGGCGACCTGTTCGATGTCCATGCCGCCCTTGGTCGAGAGCATCACAAGCGGGGCCTTGGCACTGCGGTCGAAGATCACCGACGCGTAGTACTCGGAGGCGATCTGCGAGGCGCCCTCGACCCACACCTCGTGCACCGTGAGGCCACGGATGTCCATGCCGAGGATCGCATGCGCGTGCTGCTCCGCCTCGACGCGGTTCTTCGCCAGCTTGATGCCGCCGGCCTTGCCGCGGCCGCCGATCTGCACCTGCGCCTTGATGACGCATGGATAGCCGATCTCATCGGCTGCGATGAGGGCATCCTGGACCCCGCGCGCGGGCCGGCCGTCGGGCACTGGTACCCCATGGCGCGCGAACAGTTGCTTGCCTTGATACTCGAGAAGATCCATGCTCGCAACACTATTGGAAGTAAGGCCCACTTCGTCGCTGGCCCAAGCCCGTCGGCGCTTTCCAGTACGCTTGGAAGTTGGACATCGTCGGGCCTGCATCTTGAAAGCAGTGCGAGGTGCGCGCCCCGGTCCCCGCATGGCATGATGGCCCGCGAATGACGCTTCCGAAAGAGATCACCTTCGTCACCTTCGACGTCTACGGCACCCTGATCGACTGGGAGGAGGGCGCCTACGACGCCTTCCGCAAGGAGGCCGCGAGCGATGGCTTCACGATCGAGCGCGACGAGCTGATCCCGCTGTTCCACGAGGTCCAGCAGCAGATCCAGGCGGGCTCGTATGAGCTGTACGCGGAGGTGCTGAGGCGCACGGCGGTGCAGATCGCCAAGCAGCTGGGCTGGCCGCTCGAACCCTCGCGCTCGGGCTTCCTGCCCGAGTCGGTGCAGCGCTGGCTGCCGTTCAAGGAGACCAACCAGACGCTCGCAAAGATCGCCAAGAAGTACAGCGTCGGGCTGATCTCGAACATCGACGACAAGCTGCTCGGCCAGACGCGCCGGCACATCCCGATCGACTTCGACCTCGTCGTGACCGCGCAGCAGGTGCGCTCCTACAAGCCGGACCCCGCGCACTTCACCGAGTGCGAGCGGCGTATCGGCGGCAAGAAGGGCTGGGTGCACGTCGCGGCGAGCCACTACCACGACGTCGAGCCGTGCGTGAAGAAGAAGATCCCGGTGATCTGGGTGAACCGCGCCGGCACGGTGCTCGAGGCCGGGCAGAAGAAGCCCGATGCCGAAGTGAAGTCGCTCAAGGAAGCCGCCAAACTCCTCGGCGTCAGCTGAACGCCCGGCAATGTCCTCCCGGATCCGCTAGTCGAGGTCGGTGCGCGCGCTCGCGGTCAACGAGGACCTGATCGTCGTCGTCAGCGGCCTCATGCAGACGACGTGCACGATCGTGCGCTCCGGCGACGAGGGCTTCCTGATCGACTCGCCGATCCTGCCCGAGGAGCTGAACGCCCTGCCCACCCTGCTCGAGCAGACCGAGTTCCCGCTCAGCGGCCTGCTGTTCACGCACGCCGACTGGGATCACATGCTCGCCAGGCTCGCGTTTCCGCAGGCTTCGCTCGGCGGTGGCGAGACGAGCATCCAGCGGCTCGCGGACGAGCCCGGGGCGGTCCAGCGCGAGCTGCGCGCGTTCGACGAGGTCTATTACGTGCCTCGCCCTCCGCTCGGACTTGCGGACATCCAGGCACTGCCGGTCCCCGGCCGGCTGTCGCTCGGCGAGGACGTCGAGATCGAGTTGCACGCGACGCCCGGGCACACCGCCGACGGAACAGCGTACTTCCTGCCCTGGCTGCAGGCGCTCGTGTGCGGGGACTATCTCTCGCCCGTGGAGATCCCGACGATCGGGCGCGGTGGCTCGGCCGAGGCATACGCAGCGACGCTGCGCCTGCTGTCGTCGCTGGTGGACGCTTCGCAGACGATCATCCCCGGGCACGGCACGCCGCTCACGCACCTGGAGGCCTACGCGCTGCTGCGCGAGGATGTCGCCTACGTCGAGGCGCTGCTCGCCTACGGCGCCGACGCGCCGCTGCCCGAGACGCGCAACACGGCCGCGCAGCGTCAGCTGCACGCGGCCAACGTCGAGCAGATCCTGTAGAGAACGCCTACTCGGCGGCCGGCTCGGGGGAGACGATCACGGCGAGCGTGTCGCCGTTGGCGACCGCGGCGCCGGCCGCGATCGGGATCTCGGTGACGGTCCCGGCCTTGTGCGCGGTGATCTCGTTCTCCATCTTCATCGCCTCGATCACGCACACGAGCGCGCCCGCCTCGACCGGCTGGCCCGGCGTGACGGCGACCTTCAGCACGGTGCCCTGCAGGGGCGACTCGAGCGTGTCGCCGCCGTGGTGATGGGCGCCGCCGGAGCGCTCAGCGCGCTTGGGCACCTTGCGCGCGCCGGCCGCCACGGCGACCGCCCCATTGACGGCGCCGGCGAGCGCGGGGCCGGTCACCTTGACATCGAAGCGCTTGCCGGAGACCTCGACCGTGTAGGACCGCTCGACCTTCTCCTCCTCCTCTGGTAGCTCGCCCTCCGGCGGCGCGCCAGACAGCGCCTTCAACCACTCGCGGTCCTCGATCAGCTCACGGCAGGTCTCGGCGTTCGCCCACTGCTCGGTCTGCAAGATCGCCGTGTGGAACGGGATGAGCGTCGTCAGGTTGGTGATCTCGAACTCGCGCAGGGCGCGCACCATGCGAGCCGTGGCGTGCTCGCGGTCGACGTCCCAGACGATCAGCTTCGCGACCATCGGGTCGTACATCGGCGAGATCTCCGAGCCGGGACCGACGCCCGAGTCGACGCGCACGCCAGGACCGCTCGGCTCCCTGTACTGACCGATCCTGCCGGGCGCCGGCACGAACCCCTTGCTCGCATCCTCGGCGTTGATCCGGCACTCGATCGCGTGGCCCCTCAACTGCATTTCGTCCTGGGTGAACGAGAGCGGCTCGCCGGCGGCGACGCGGATTCCCTCGCGGACGATGTCGACGCCGGTGACCATCTCGGTCACGCAGTGCTCGACCTGCACGCGCGTGTTCATCTCCAGGAAGTAGTAGTCGCCGCCCTGCAGCAGACCCTCGACGGTGCCGGCGCCGGCGTAGCCGACGGCGCGCGCGGCCTCGGTCGCGATCTTGCCGATCATCGCCCGCAGCTCCTGGTCGACCGCCGGCGCGGGCGCCTCCTCGATCAGCTTCTGGTGGCGGCGCTGCAGCGAGCAGTCGCGCTCGCCGAGATGGACGACGTTGCCGTGCTTGTCGGCGAGCACCTGCACCTCGACGTGGCGCGGATCGGGCAGGTAGCGCTCGAGGTAGACGGTCGGATCCGAGAAGAACTTCTCGCCCTCGCGGGCGGCGCCCTCGAACGCCTCCTCGAGCTTGTCGGCGCTCAGCGCAACGCGGAAGCCCTTGCCACCGCCGCCGCCGGCGGCCTTGACGGCCACCGGATAGCCGATCACCTCACCGGCGAGCTGCCGCGCCTCGGCGAGCGTCTCGACGGGCTCGATCGTCCCGGGGACGATCGGCACGCTGGCCGCGGCCATCAGCTCGCGGGCCTTGATCTTCGATCCCATCGCCTCGATCGCGGACGCAGGTGGGCCGATGAACACGATCCCGCGCTGCTCCAGCGCGGCGGCGAACGTGGCGTTCTCGGCCAGGAACCCGTAGCCGGGGTGCACCGCCTCGGCGCCCGAGCGCTCGATCGCGTCGAGCAGCTTGTCGACGACGAGATAGCTCTCGGCCGCTGGGCCCGAGCCGAGCAGGAACGCCTCGTCGGCACGCTTGACGTGAATCGCGTCACGGTCAAGCTCGGAGTAGACGGCGACCGTTGCAACTCCGAGCTCCTCACACGCTCGGATGATGCGTACGGCGATCTCTCCGCGGTTTGCGATCAGGATCTTGGAGAACATGGGATTGTCGCACTTTAGCGCCGCTCAACACTATTTGGAGTGTGGAGGTGGGCACCACGCGCCCGACGGGAGCGGATCCCCCTGACACTAGAATCCGTACCGTGAACACGTTCCCGGACGTGCTTGGGTCGCGCCCGGACGACCACACTCGCGCCGCTCAGGCGGCTGACCTGAGCGTCGTCACGGAGACCGTGGCTCCCGCGGCGGTGTCGATCCGCTGGACGCTCGCGGTGTACCTTGCCACGCGTCTCGGGTGCCTGCTGCTGGCGGTCTTCGAGACCTTCTTCCGCAGATGGTCCATGTGGGGGATGCTGTCCAACTGGGACGGCATCTGGTACCTGCGCGTCCTCACGGAGGGCTACCCGAGCAACATCTCGCACGCCCAGACGCCGCTCGGATTCCTGCCGCTCTACCCGCTTACCGTGTGGCCGTTCGCCCACATCTGGTCGCTGCACCCCTCGCAGGCCGTGTACGAGATCACGGCGCTGATCGTGTCGCTGGTCGCCGGCGCCAGCGCGACGGTGCTCGTGCAGAAGCTGGCCGCGAGCTGGTGGGGTCCAGCGCCGAGCCGCCGCGCAGTGCTCATGTTCTGCCTGTTCCCGGGCTCGATCGTGTTCTCGATGGTCTACACCGAGGGCCTGCTGCTCACGCTCGTGTGCGGCAGCCTGCTGGCGATGCAGCATCGCCGCTGGCTGCTCGCCGGCATCCTCGCCGGTCTCTCCACCGCGGTCGGACCGGTCGCGGTGGCGATCATCCCAGCGTGCGCGGTCGGAGCGCTGCTCGAGATGCGGCGCCAGGGCTGGCGCGGGCGCGCCGCGTGGAAGCCGCTCGTTGCGCCGGCGCTCTCGCCGCTCGGAGCGATGGCATTCGCCGGCTACCTCTGGATCCACGACGGCACGCCGTTCGCCTCCTACGAGGCGCAGCGCTACGGCTGGCAGGAGACGAGCAGCCCGGTGGCCCTGCTGGACACCGCCAAGCGACTGATCAGCGAGATCAGCGCGGCACCGAGCTTGGAGCACATGACCGTCAATACGAACTACGTCGCGGGGCTGATCGGCGCGGTCATCCTCCTGATCGCGCTCGTGCTGCTCGTACGCCCGCCCCGGATACCTGCGCCTTCGCTCTTCTGGACGCTGGGCGTGACGGCGCTGACCTTCACCTCGGAGATGACGCCTCCGAACGCCCGCATGCTCCTGATCGCCTTCCCTGCGGTGATCGTGTTCGCCCAGCGTCTGCGTGGCCGCTGGTTCATCGCGCTGATCGTGTTCAACGGTCTGCTCCTGGCGACGATGAGCTGGGTGTCGTTCGTCGGCGTGGACCTGCGGCCCTGACCTCGCCGGGCACCGGAGCGGGCTCAGTGGCCGCGGCCTCGCCGAGCGCGGCCAGCAGACGGTTGTCGATCGCCTCGATGCTGGGCTCGATGTGGAGGCGCTCCGCTTCCGCTGGATGCCATTGCGAGAGCTTCGACAGCTCCGAGCGCAGGAACGCGAGGCCGTCGTCGAGTTGGCTCTCGCCGGCGTCCGCGCGCCGCGCCACGCCCATCGCGCTGTTGACGCGCGCCTGCGCCTGCGGCCAGCTGTAGGCGGGGTCGATCGCCCGGCGCAGCTCCGCCCAGCGCCGCGCGAGCCGGTCGAGCGCCAGCCGCTTGGCCTCGACGCGACGGTGCGCGGGAACCCCCGACGGCACCGGGCCGCTCGCCGCGGCGAGAGCCCGAGCGGGAGCGGGAGCGGGACCACCAGCAGGAGCAGGCGCGGGACCACCAGCAAGGGCGTGACCAGCAGGGGCCCAGACGCGCTCCCTGCGCATGAACTCGAGCACCGAGCGCAGCGCCCGCTCCGGCTGCCCCAGCTCGCGCAGCAGGCGCCGGCCCGCATCCACCTCCTCGCGGCTGTAGTGCACCCCCGCGATGATCATCCCGCCGGCCTGCACGACGGCGTCGATCGCCTCGAACTCAACCCGGCGCCCAACGCCGGGCGGCGGCTCGACGTCGAAGCCCGCACCGACCTCGTCGGTGACCTGCTGGCGGAGCTCCACCTCGACGCGCTCGGCGCAGCCCTTGAGCGTCGGATCGGCGGGCATGAACACGGTCGCGATCGTGTCGGGCGGGTCGCCGCCGCGCCACCGCACGATCCGCCCCACGGCCTGGCGGAAGAACAGGTCGGTGCGCTTCACGGTGGCGTATGCGGCGACCAGCAGGCGCGGGACGTCGACCCCCTCGCTGACCATGTTGACCGCCACCAGCCAGCGCGGCGCCCCGGCGCCGCCGCGGGCGAAGCGCTCGATCCGGGCGTGCGCGCCGGCGACGTCGCTCAGCACGATGACCGGCTTCTCGCCGGTGATCGTGCGCAGCATCGAGCCGACCGCACGCGCATGCGAGCGGTCGTCGCACAGCACCAGCCCGGCGGCGTCCTCCACGACCGCCCGCGCCCGGCACAGCAGGGCGTCGGCCTGGCGCAGCATCTCGGGCAGCAGCGGCGTGCCGGGATCGATCGCCGTTCGCAGGCGCCGCGCGTCCTCCCGCGGATCGAGCTCGTCGGCGAATGCGGCGATGCTCAGCTGCTCGTCCGCGCGCCAGCTGAGCGTCGCGTCGAGCAGCCGAAACGCGAGCGGACGGCACACCTCGTCGGCGACCGCCTCGCCGTAGCCGTACACGTAGTCTGGCGCGCAGCGGCGCTCATCGTCATAGCGGACGAACGGGATCGCGCGCGCGTCAGAGCGAAACGGCGTGCCCGACAGCGCAAGGCGACGGTGCGCCCGCTCGAACGCGGTGCGCAGCGCCGCCCCCCAGCTCCCCTGCTCGCCCGCATGGTGGATCTCGTCGAGGATCACGAACGTCGGGCGCTGGAGGTGGTGGGCGAGCAGATCGGGGGCGGAGGCGACCTGCTGGTAGGTGACCACGACGCCGTCGATGTCCGGCCGCCAGGCACCGTCGGCGTTGCGCCAGCGCGGATCGAGGTGCAGGCCGACGAGATCGGCGCCGTCCGCCCACTGCGCACGCAACGACACGGTCGGGCAGACGACGATCACCTGGGCGCCACCCGCCGCGCGGGCCGCCACGCAGGCGGCGAGCGTCTTGCCCGCGCCGGGCGTCGCGACGAGCAGGAAGTCCGTGCCACGTGCGGCGCCGTAGCGCCGCAGGAACTCCTCCTGCCACGGGCGCAGCGCGCGTGCCGCGCTCACGGCAGACGGCCGCCCTTGCGCAGGTTGCAGCGCGGGCACAACGCCTGCCCGTTTGCCGGCTCGGTGCGACCGCCGGCCCGCGCCGGCATCACGTGATCGGCGTGCCAACCGGGCTCGAGCGTCGCCCCGCAGCGCGCGCAGCGACCGCGAGCGGCGAGGAACAGTGCCGCCCGCGCCGCCGATCCGAACCGTCGGGATGCCATTGACGGGAGTGTCGCAGCCGTCGGCTCGCTCAGCGCGCGTAGCGCGTGACGTCGATCACGGCGGCCCAGCCGAACCGGCGGGTTCGCTGGCGCACATACACGTGCGCCAGCGAAGCGAGCAGCGCTCGATATCGGAGGTAGTCGGTGCGCGAAACCGGCGGTCCGTGGAGCTGCCCCTGGTGGCTGGCGAGAAGCCACAGGCTCGGGCAGCGGCGCGCAATCGCGCTCAGCTGCCCGGCGGTGGGCAGCGCGTACTGCTCGACGTACGGGCGCACGGAGGACCAGGGCGCGGCCGGGAACACGGGCGCCAGCACGCCGGCGCCGGGGGCCGCGCCCGCACGCAGGTAGTAGTCGAACGGCATGCGGCCGTCCTGGGGGTAGAAGGCGACGCACGTCGGGGCGCGCGTGGCGGCGAGGACGTATCCGGTCGCGGCGTTCCACGGCTCCGGCGAGGCGCCGTAGGCGGGCGCGAGCGTCAGCGCCCGCAGGGCGACGAGCACCGCCACGGCGCCGAGCGCGAGCGCCGGCGGCAGGCGCGGATGATTGAGCAGCCAGGCGAGCAGCAGCGCCACCGCCGGGATCAGGATCACGGTGCTGCGGGCCAGCTCGATCGGCGCGCCCGCCTTCGCCGCGATCAACCCGAGCAGCACCGGGACGAGCAGCCAGGAGAGGACCAGCGGCCCGCCCCACGTCGGCCACGCTTCGGGCCACTGCAACGCCCTCTCGTCCCCCGCATGCGGCTCGACCGCGGCGGGCTGAGCGCTCCGCGGGCGCGCGGCGAGGGCACCACGGAGGATCAGCGCCGCGGCGGCGAGCAGCAGCACGGCGCTCGCGATCAAAGTCGCGGTGCTCGTGGCGGTGCGATGGAAGTTCGGCGGCATCTCCGCGGAGGTGAGCGTGCGCGCCGCCTGGCCCAGCACCGTCAGGCTCGGCGCCGGCACCCAGAACAGCTGGCTCGAGCCGCGCGTCAGCGCGAGCACGAGCAGCGGCACGCAGCCGGCGGCGATCACGGCCACGGAGGCGATCACCGCTCGTGCTCGCCTGCGGGCGAGCACGAGCACCAGCAGCTGCGCGGGGATGATCACGGCCGCGATCAGCGCCATGTAGATCGCCAGCAGCGTCGCGAGGATGTAGCCCGCGAGCAGCGCACGCGGGACCTCCCTGCTCTCTGCGGTCTGGATGATCGCGACGAACGCCAGCTGCGACGCGCACACGAACGTGACCGCGAGCGCGTAGCCGCGCGCGTCCTGGCCCCAGAAGATCAGCGGCAGGCTGACGGCGGTGAGGGCGGCGGCGCTGAGCGCGACGCGCCGGCTCGCGATCCGCAGCCCGATCAACGCCACGAGCCCCACGGTCGCCGCGGTGGCGATGACCGAAGGCAGCCGGATCACCACCTCGCCGTCGCCGAACAGCGCCACGAGGCCGTGCATCAGCACGTAGTAGGCGAGCATGTTGCCGCCGTCATGGGCGATCGCGTGCCACAGCGCGACGCCGTGCTGGGAGGCGATCGCGACGGTCGCGCCCTCGTCGAGCCAAAGGCTGCGGGTGGGAAGCTCGTAAGCGGCGAGCGCTGCGCCCAGCAGCGCAACCGCGGCCACGGCCGGCAGATCGAGGCGCCGGTCGCGCTGGCCGGCTGTGGCGTCGCGATCGGACGGATGCTCCGGAGCGCCGCTGTGAGCGCGGAGGCGGCCGGCGCGATCCAGCCGAAGGCGCCGGTGGCGGTTCGGCGTGACCGTCATGCGAGCACCCGCGCCCTGGCGCGAGCACGGACCCACGCCGGGGCGGCGCGCCGGCGCGCGAGCACGACGGCGATGCCGATCAACACCGCGAGGACGTAGACCTCGAGCACGCGGGTCGCCTGCGGCAGCGGCGTCACAACCTGGCCGCCGGCCATCACCCCGAAGACGGCGCCGACCAGCAACGCCGGCAGCCACAGCGACCGTTGCACGAGCGGCTCGGCGCAGAGCAGCGTGACGCCCCAGCAGAGATACCACGGCCACGCCGCCTGTCCGCTCAGCGCAGCCGCCAGCAGCAGCGCCCCGAGGTAGCGCGCAAGCCGCTCATAGGTGACGCGCGTGCACAGCCACGCCCCGGTGAGCGCCAGGAGCGTGAATGCCACCTTGACCAGCGTGCCCTGCAGCGACAGCGACGAGGCGTGAGCCCCGAGGTCGTGCAGCAGGTTCGTGAGAGACGCAGCGATGTCCGTGGCCGGCGTCAGCACAATGCGTGCGCTGCTCTGAGCCGAAGGCGCGCTCCCCGAGATCCAGCCGAGGCCGACACCGGTGAGGAGCGAGGCGCCGAGCACGACGGCCGCGCAGACGGCGCCGGCGGCGGCGAGGATCGCGGCCGCCGCCTGCGGGCGGGCGCCCGACTCGCTGCGCAACCAGCAGATGGCGATCAGCGGCACAGCCGCGAGCGCGGGCAGCTTGATCGTCGCCGCCACCGAGCAGATGGCGATCGCAAGCAGCGGACGGCGCCGCAGCGCAAGCGTGACGCCGGCGACGAGCAGGCCCGCCATCAGCGCGTCGTTGTGGCCGCCGCCGACGAGGTAGAGCAGCGTCAGCGGGCTGCACAGCGCCAGCCAGGTCGCGAGCGCCGGGTCCGATCCGCGCGCCCGCGCGAGGCGCGGCACCCACACCGCCAGCAGCCCGAGGCCGAGCAGTGCGGAGAGCCGCTCGAGCATCACTCCGAGCACGGGATGGTCGCCGGCGAGCGCCGCGATCCCGCCGGAGAGCGCCATGAACAGCGGACCGTAGGGAGCGGTCGTGTGGCGCCAGCGGGTCGACACGTCGGACAGGATCGCGCTCTCGTGCCAGTGCGCGAGCGCGACCGGCGCGGTGCTGTAAGGGTTCAGGCCGTGCGCGAGCAGCGACCCCTGAGCCACGTAGCTGTACATGTCGAGGCTGAACAGCGCCGGACCGAGCGCGAGCGGCGCCGCCCACAGCGCGGCGACGACGAGCACCTCGCGCGGGCGCACGGCGCCGGGAGCGCGGCGGATGCGCTCGCCGACCCCGAGCCAGGCGGCGCACAGCGCGATCACGCCGCCCCAGAACACGTGCCAGGCGGTCCCGTGCGTGAGCCCGAACGGCTCACGCCACCACCAGGGGGTGGGGCGGTGGATCAGCAGGCGGGTCGCGGCGAGCGAGACGGCGCACGAGCCGATCAGGCCAAGCGCGGGCCGGGCGAGCCCGAGCGCACGCCCGCTGCGCGCCGGCTCACGTGGCAGGGGCACTAATGCCAGGCGCGGACCATGGCGGCGCCGACCGTGTCGTTGGTCGTCTCGTCGATCAGGATGAAGCTGCCGGTCAGTCGGTTGCGGGCGTACTCATCGACGACGAGCGGCACACTGCAGCGCAGGCGCACGCGGCCGATCTCGTTGAGCGCGAGCTCGGTCGCCTGTTCGCGTGCGAGCGTGTTGACGTCGACGCGGTACTCGAGGGCGTCGACGATCGCGCGAGCCGAGCGCGTGGTGTGCTTGATCGTGTAGCGGGACCCTGGGCGCAGCGGCTCCTCGCTCATCCAGCACACGCTCGCCTCGAGCTCACGCGCGACCCCGGGGGGATCCTCTGGCGAGACGATCATGTCGCCCCGCGAGATGTCGAGCTCGTCGGCGAGCCGCAGCGTCACCGACATGGTCGGGAACGCGGCCTGCAGCTCGCCGTCATAGGTATCGATCCCGGCGATCGTCGTGGTGCGCCCGCCGGGCAGCACAAGCACCTCGTCGCCGGGGGCGATGACGCCGCCGGCGATCTGCCCGGCGTAGCCGCGGTAGTCGTGGTGGGCGTCGCTCATCGGCCGGATCACCCACTGCACGGGGAGGCGCACGTCGACGAGGTTGCGGGCGGGGGCGATCACGACGTTCTCGAGGTGATAGAGGAGTGGCGCGCCGCCGTACCAGGACATCGCGTACGAGCGGCTGACGACGTTGTCGCCGTTGAGCGCCGAGATCGGGATGAACGTGATGTCGGGGATCTGCAGGCGCGCCGCCCAGTCGGTCAGCTCGTCGAGGATCGCGTAGAACACATCGGCGTCGTAGCCGACGAGGTCCATCTTGTTGACGGCGACGACGAGGTGCGGGGTCCGCAGCAGCGCGGCGATGTAGGCGTGGCGGCGGGTCTGCTCGCTGACGCCCTTGCGGGCATCGACGAGCACGATCGAGAGATCGGCCGTCGAGGCGCCGGTGACCATGTTGCGCGTGTACTGCTCGTGCCCCGGCGTGTCGGCGATGATGAACTTGCGCCGCGCGGTCTGGAAGTAGCGGTAGGCGACGTCGATCGTGATCCCCTGCTCACGCTCGGCGCGCAGGCCGTCGGTCAGCAGCGCCAGGTTCACGTAGCCGTCGCCGCGCTGCTCGGAGGTCTGCACGACGTGCTCCAGCTGGTCGACGAGGATCGCTTTGGAGTCGTAGAGCAGGCGTCCGATCAGGGTCGACTTGCCGTCGTCGACCGAGCCCGCGGTCGCGATCCGCAGCAGATCGCTGGTCCGGGTCCTGGTGGCGTGGCCGTTGGTCTGCGCCGTGGCGACGGCCGCCATCAGAAGTAGCCCTCCCGCTTGCGGTCCTCCATCGCGGCCTCCGTGACGCGGTCATCGGCGCGGGTCTCGCCGCGCTCGGTGATGCGCGTGGCGGCGATCTCGGCGACGACGTCGGGGAGCGTGGTGGCGGTCGAGCGCACCGCACCGGTGCACGTCATGTCGCCAACCGTGCGGTAGCGGACCGATGCCTGAAACGGCTCCTCGCCCTCGATCAGCTGGACGTACGCGCTCATCGCATACAGCATCCCGTCGCGCTCGAACACCTGGCGGTCGTGCGCGAAGTAGATCGGGGG
Source organism: Solirubrobacteraceae bacterium (assembly GCA_052148275.1). Taxonomy (GTDB): domain Bacteria; phylum Actinomycetota; class Thermoleophilia; order Solirubrobacterales; family Solirubrobacteraceae; genus Palsa-465. Next base: position 132,648 of record JBKQIR010000083.1, on the reverse strand, counting down.
AACCTCGAGGCGCTCCTGCGCGATGTACTGCCAGACGTCGAGCTCGGTCCAGTTGGAGATCGGGAACACGCGCACGTGCTCGCCCTTGCGGATCCGGCCGTTGTACAGCGACCACAGCTCCGGCCTCTGGCTCTTGGGGTCCCACTGGCCGAAGTCGTCCCGGAACGAGAACACCCGCTCCTTCGCGCGGGCCCGCTCCTCATCACGCCGGGCGCCGCCGAAGGCGGCATCGAAGCCATGCTCGCTGATCGCGTCCAGCAGCGTCGTCGTCTGCAGGCGGTTGCGTGAGGCTCGCGGACCGGTCTCCTCGCGGACGCGGCCCTTGTCGATCGAATCCTGGACCTTGGCGACGATCAGGCGCTCGCCGACCGCGGACACGAGACGATCGCGGAACTCGATCACCTCGGGGAAGTTGTGACCCGTGTCGACGTGCATCACCGGGAACGGAAAGCGGCCGGGGCGGAACGCCTTCTCGGCCAGCCGCAGCAGCACGATCGAGTCCTTGCCGCCGCTGAACAGCAGCACGGGGCGCTCCAGCTCGGCGGCGACCTCGCGCATGATGAAGATCGACTCGGCCTCGAGCGTCTCGAGGTCCGAGAGCTTGTGGGTGCCCGTCCTCAGAGGTGTATTCCGCATTCGGTCTTGTCCTCGCCGGCCCAGCGCCCCTCACGACCGGATCCAGGCTGCGTGCAGGGCGCGCAACCGATCGACGCGTAGCCGCGATCGTGGAGCGGATGGTACGGCAGCTCGTGCTTGGCGATGTAGGCCCACAGATCTCGCTCGCTCCAGTCGGCGAGCGGGTTGAGCTTCCAGATGCCGCGGCGCTCGTCGAGCTCGATCTTGCGGGCGCCGGCGCGCGTCGGCCCCTGCTCGCGGCGGATCCCCGTGATCCAGGCGTTCACGCCCTGCAGCGCGCGCTCGAGGCCGTCGACCTTGGCGGCCGAGCAGCAGTGGTCCTTGGTCCACGGCGCGCCCGGGCTGCGTGCATCGATCACCTCGATCGGGAGCCCGAAGCGCTCCTCGAAGCGCTTCCACGTCTGCAGGGTCTCGGGGAACAGCACGCCCGTGTCGATCGTGAACAGGTTCGCGTCGGGTGCGATCTCACTCAACATGTGCGCGAGCACGCTCTCCTCCTTCTGGAAGGAGCAGGCGGTCTTCATCAGCGGATGGAAGCGCTCGACCGCGTAGGCGATCACCTCCTGGGCGGAGGATTGCTCGAGATCGGGAGTGGTCGTGCTCATGCGTACGGTCCGTCCCAAGGGTTCCGGCGCCCTGACTCGTGTGGCCGCCACCGCACGGACGCGACCATTGCAGGCCGTGCGGCTGGGACGTCACCTAGGTTAGACGGTCGACCGGTTTTCGACCTTTGCCCTGCATCGGCGCCCGGCTCGGCGGTTCTCCGGAGAGCTAGATCGCGCATTCGCCGCGCCCGCGAACGACCTCGAACGGCGCGTGGCGACTCCAGTCCGTGAACATGTCAACGCTCGAGTCCGAGAACTCGACGGGCAGCGTCAGGTCCTTGACGAGGCGCTCGAACTCGGCGACGCCGACGCGCTCCGCGAACGCGTTGAACTCCTCGTGCTCGTGCCGATCGTCGAGGTACAGGCGTACCCAGCGCTCGACGGCCTCGGGGACGCGCTTGGCGGGCAGGCGCGCCTTCAGGCGCTGGCCGTAGCGCACGTCGCCGTCCGCGTACGCGCCGGCGACGTGCGGCACGTAGGCCGGGATCGTGTGCTCGCCGACCTTGATCGATGCTCCGTAGAAGCCGATGTTCGCGATGTGGTGCTGTCCGCAGCCGTTCGGGCAGCCGCTGATCTTGACGTGGATGGCGCGCGCCAACCGGTCGTCGATCTGCATCTCCCGCAGCCGCTCGCCGACGGCGAGGTTCAGCCCCATCGAGCTGGTGATCCCGAGCTGGCAGGAGTCCGTGCCGGGGCAGCTGACGACGTCGGTGATCTCATCGGCGCCGGCGTCGCCGAGGCCGAGCTCGACGAGACCCCGCCAGACGCTCGCGACGGCGGCGTCGGGCACCCAACGCAGCACGATGTTCTGGTGGACCGTCGTGCGCGCGTATGCGCTGGTGTGCTCGCGCATGATCTGCGCCAGCCCCCTGAGCTGCTCGGGCGTCAGATCGCCGCGGCGGATCACGACCTCGACCGTGTTGAAGCCGGATTGACGCTGCGGCGCGACGTTCGATTCGATGAAGCGCTCGAGCTCCCGATCGGGTGCGCCGCTCCGGGCGTCCGTCAGCGGGTCGCGCTCCCGCTGCAGCGCACGGGCGTGCTCCTCCTCGTCGTGACGCCACAGGATCTCGTCGAGCGAGAAGTCCCGCTCGGCGACCCAGTCGCCCTGCAGCTCCTCCTCGACGAGCTCACGGAACGCGTCGATCCCGATCTTGTCGACGAGCACCTTGATGCGCGCGCGGGCACGGTTGGCGCGCAGCCAGTCCTGGCGGTCGAAGATCCGCAGGCACGCCTCGGTGACCTTCAGGTAGTCGCCGTTGTCGAGCTCGACGAACTCGTACAGCGTGGGAGCGAGCCGCGGCATGATCGAGGTGCCGCCGCCGACCCGCACCTCGACGCCGCGGACGCCGTCCCGCAGCCGCGGGATGAACGCCATGTCGTGGATCCGGGTGATCGCGTTGTCGGCGTCCGTCGCGGCGAACGCCGTCTTGAACTTGCGCGGCATCGCCTGGGTCGTGGGGTGGCGCACGAAGTAGCGCACGTAGGCGCCGGCGTAGGGCGTGATGTCGAACAGCTCGTCGTGCAGCACGCCGGCGCGCGGGTCGCCGGTCACGTTGCGCACCGTGTTGCCGCAGCCCTCCCGCGAGGACAGGCCGGTGTCTCCGAGCTCGCGGATCAGCTTCGCGGCGTCCTTCAGCCGCACGTTGTGCATCTGGATGTTCTGCCGGGTGGTGATGTGGCCCTTGCGCAGCGGAACGTAGCGCGTGATCACATCGGCAAACGCGTCCAGCTGGTCGGGCGAGACCCCGCCGAACGGCAGCTTGACGCGGATCATCTGCACGCCCTCCTGCCGCTGGTGGTAGACGCCCTGCTTCAGCCGGAAGCGGGTGAAGTCGTCCGGGGCGAGCGTTCCGTTGAGGTACCGCGAGGCCTCGGTGTCGAAGTCGTCGAACTCGCGTTCGAGGACGGGGATCACGTGGCCGGGAACGTCCCGGACCACCTCGGGGTCGTCGAGCGATCCGAGCCGGGCGGACGCGCCCGACCCGTCAAGCGAGAGTGAGGAGGGCTCCATGTCGCGAACATATCAAAATCCGACCGGGTTTAAGGCAATTAGCCGTGAAGGCAAGCCGGTGCGCCGTCTGGGCCAGCCGGCGCGTGAATTAGGGTGGCTCAGGCCCAGGGCAGGACGAAGCCCTGCGGCTTGAGGATCCCCTCGCGCAGCGACGCCTGCTGCCACGCGCTCCGGGGCTCCTCGGGTGCGGCGACAAGCACGGGCGCCGTCTGGCGCATGAACTGCTCGAGGGCGGCGACGACGGCGGCAGCCTCCTCCGGAGAAGCGGTCGGCGCGATCAGCTCGAGCTTGGGGCGGCGGTTCATGCCCGTCACAGCCTACCGTCAACGCGCCAGCGCAGCGGTGCATCGCGCAGACCGCTGCGCGGTCCCCATTCGGTGCGCGGGCCGCCATCTGCGCGAGCTTCGCCGGCTACTGCGGCAGCGTGGCGTCGAGCCGCACGCGCTCGCTCTCGATCGCCGCCGCGAGCTTTCCCTGGGCTTCGACCTCGGCGTCGTAGATCTTCACCGCGTGGATTCGCGCGCGCTGCGCGGCGATCGTCTGGCTGAGCGTCGCCGCGCGGTCGAAGTTGAGCATCAGCTGCCCGAACTCGCCCGTCGCGCCCGCTTCCAGCGCGCTCGCGAGACTCAATGCGCTCGCCCGCATCCCGCGCAGCGACGCCATCTCGGTGTGGTAAGCGGGCGCCCACAGAGCGGGGGGCCGGGCGGCTCGCAACGATGCCGAGATCCCGTTCACGGCGCGGGCGAAGCGCCCTAGGGCGCCGGCCTTGAACGCATAGGCGGCCGCCACCGCAGCGGCGCCGGAGACGGCGGGCTGGGCGAGCGCGTCCCGCAGCGTGCTCGTCGCCGGGCCGAGCCGGCTCAGCGCCGCATCGAACCTCGGAAGGAACAGGGCGAGGTTCGCGAGCTCACCGCCGAGCGACGTCTGACGGTTCGCGAGCGCCAGCAGCAGCGCTCGCAGGTGGGTCGCCGCCGCGGGCGCCCGGATCGCGGCCAGCTCGTTGCGCAGATCGACCATCTGGGTGCCCGCCCGCTCCAGCGGAGCGGCGCTCGCCGCCCCCGCGAGCGAGTTGATCAATGACGCGTGCGTCTGCCCCTGCTCGTGCTGCAGGACCGCCCCCGCCTTTGCGAGCTGGGCCAGAGGCTTCTGCTCCGCGTTTTCGATGCGCGCCACGCGTTTCAGGTACGCCGCTACCTGTGCGCGCTGGCTCTCGGCGTGGTTGCCGCAGCCGGCGAGCGCGACCCCCAGGACGAGCCCGACCACGAGTGCCAGCGCGAGCGGCGGCGCAGGTGGCGCAGATCCGCGCTCGTATCGCAGCGGCGCGGCGGAGGCGGCACTGCGAGGACGAGCGCTCACTTGAGCAGCTGGATCAGGGAGACGCTGCCGTCGCGGTGATCGAATACGAGCTTGACGAGACCGTGTCCCGGCGCGAACCAGCAGTAGCGCACGCCGCTCCCGTACGGGTAGCCGCGCTGGGTCAGGACGCTCTTCACCTCGAGCGCCTGGAAGGTGCCGTCAGGCACCCGGACGGTCCTGACGCCGATCACGGTCGTCGTGCCCGTGACGCCGTAGACGTGGAAGTCGCTCGCGTTTACGCTCTTCCAGGACTCACCGGCCTGCGAGTACGCCTGCAGGATCGGGTTGAAGCCGAACGCCATCATGTCAAGGGGGGTGAAGAAGTGGCGTCCGTGGCCGAGCGGCGGCAGCTCGATCAGCGTGGCCGCCGCCGAATCGCCGGCGAGGTTGCTCAGCCCACCGAGGCTCAGCGAGAACACGTAGTCCCCGGCAGCGCGCATCGGCCCCGAGACGCTCTTGACCGTGAATGCCGCCGTGTCCCCGGACACCTGCGACTCTGTGACGGTCTCCACCTCGGGCTGAGGTAGATGCTTGCTGTTGGTCCACTTATACGTGCCGGCGAGACCCTGGACGAACGGGAAGTAATCGACGTCCGACGGCGGGCGCTTGGCCTGGAGGTTGGTCGAGAGCAGCGAGACGGTCGTGACCGGGGGCTGACCGTAGCTGTCGAGACCTCCGCCGGAATGGGCGAAGACAACGCGCACAGGGCCAACGCCGTCGACCCACCACGTGGTCCGCGTGCCACTCGCATAGTTCTCGTCGAAGGCCGTGAAATCACTGATCTGGGTGCTCACGACGGCGGCCAGCACGCCCTTCGGGTAGGCGGGCACCTTCACGGTCTGCAGGCCGAGGTAGGTGGACGTGCTGCTGTTCGTCGCGTTCTCGGTCGACGTCGAGTAGCCGCCGGTCGAGCTCCACGTCGTGCCCCGCAGCAACGGTTCCTGGAGCACCGGCGCCCGGCTTCCCCAGATGACGTTGAACAGCGCGCTCGACAGGCTGTTCGCACAGCTCGTGCTGATCGGGCAGAGGATCGGAGAGCCGGCGGGCGCGGGACAGCTGGACCAGTTGTCGTTGATCAGCCCGTCGTCATTATCCTCCAGGGTGATCCAACCCGCATCGGAGCTCGCCGAGGGGCAACTGAGGTTGCTGACGGTGCTGGTGGGGATCTGATCGCTCGGATCGGCCCAGGCGAGCGTGAACGCATTGCCCTGCGTCTGCAAGACGTCCACGTTCTCGATCGTGCCGTTCGGGTTGAAGACGTTGTCATTCCACTCGTACTGCCACTTCGCCCCAGCCGGATGCGGCAGCCACTCGTCGGCACCGGCGGCGCTTGCGCATATGAGCACTGCGAGCGACGCGCACACGGCGATTACCACGGTCCGGATGTTCAACAGCCGCCGCCCCATTTCCGAGCAAGCATAGACAGGCAGGATAATGTGCCCTAAACCGGCGTGACAAGCGGCCGGTGCGGCCGCAGACGCCCGATCGCTAGGGCGCCACGATCTGCTTCGCGATGCGACGAGCCAGCCTCAATTCGAGGCTTCGCGGCGCCGGCGCGAAGAAGGTCGCGAAGCTCACTTCGGTGACCGTCTGGCCGTGTGCGAGGACGATCGCGTCGAGATCCACGTCGGTCAGCTGATACGGCTGGGACGCGGTCCCGGTCACACGAAATCCGACCGCCGCGACGCCGAGCTCAGGTAGGACGATGGACTGACGGCGGCTCACGGCGAAGGTCACGCCGTCACCCGATCCGGCGAGCAGGCCGGAGGCGATGCAGCGACCGAGCGCCGCCCGCATCAGCGCACGAGCCACCGCGGTTCCCTGCGCCGCAGTGGCATATACATAGGCGGTCTGTGAGACGAACGGACCGTTCGGACTGCCTTGGAACCGGGGCGAGATCGCCGCGCCGATCTGGTGCTCGCCGCGCAGCGACGGGCTGAACGCCGGGCAGGTGAGCGGCGGCACCGTCTTCGGCGGCGGGCTCTGGCTCCAGCTGCTGCCGATCTCGAGGCGCGTGAGCAGCGCCGATCGCGCCCGCGCGTTGCCCGCGAGCGTGCCCTTGCTCGCGCCGGCGGCTGCGGCGCGCGCCGCGGGCGTGCCGGCGAGGGCGCGCGCTGCAGGCGTGCCGGCGAGGGCGCGCGCCGCGGGCGTGCCGGCGAGGGCGAGCGCCGCGGGCGTGCCGGCGAGGGCGAGCGCCGCGCATGCCAGCAGCAGAGCCCCCGCGATCGTGGCCGTCGAGCCGACCCGGGTGAGCGTCCGGCGCAGGAGCACCTGTCCGTTATACAGGATGACGGCACACCCGCTCACAGCTGAGCCGAGCGCTTTGTGGACGCTAGGGTCGAAGTGCCGTGTAGACGACGCTCGGGGTCGACGTGCTAGAGCGGGATGTTGCCGTGCTTGCGCTTCGGCGGCGCCTCGCGCTTGGTCTGCAAGGTGTGCAGCGCCGTGATCAGCGTGGGCCGCGTCTCGTGCGGGACGATCACGTCGTCGATGTAGCCGCGCTCGGCCGCCGCATAGGGATTGGCGAAGTGCGCTTTGTAGTCGGCGATCAGGATCGCGCGGCGATCGTCGGGCGTCGGTGACTGGGCGATGTCGCGGCGGTAGATGATGTTGACCGCCCCCTCCGGACCCATCACGGCCACTTCGGCGTTCGGCCAAGCGAAGTTGAAGTCGGCTCCGAGGTTCTTCGAGCCCATCACGTCGAAGGCGCCGCCGTAGGACTTGCGCGTGATCACGGTGATCTTCGGGACGGTCGCCTCGGCGTAGGCGTACAGGAGCTTGGCGCCGTGGCGGATGATCCCACCCCACTCCTGCTGAGTGCCGGGCAGGAATCCGGGGACGTCGCAGAAGGTGATGATCGGGATGTTGAACGCGTCACAGGTTCGGATGAAGCGGGCGCCCTTCTCGGAGCTGTCGATGTCCAGCACCCCGGCGAGCTGCGCGGGCTGGTTGCCGACGATCCCGACCGGGAAGCCGTCCAGACGCGCGAGCCCGACCACGATGTTGCGCGCGTAGTGCTCGTGCACCTCGAAGAACTCGCCGTCGTCGACGACGAGGCGGATCACGTCGCGCATGTCGTAGGGCTTGTTGGGGCTGTCGGGCACGACGGTGTCGAGCTCGGGGTCCATCCGCTTCGGATCGTCGGTCGGATGGACCCGCGGTCCCATCTCGAGGTTGTTCTCCGGCAGGAACGAGAGCAGGTAGCGCGCGTCCTCGAGGCACGCATCCTCGTTGTCGGAGGCGAAGTGCGCGACCCCCGACTTGGAGTTGTGGCTCATCGCGCCGCCGAGCGCCTCGAAGCCGACCTCTTCGCCGGTGACCGCCCTGATCACCTCGGGTCCCGTGATGAACATGTGCGAGGTCTCCTTGACCATGAACACGAAGTCGGTGATCGCCGGCGAGTACACGGCTCCACCGGCGCATGGCCCCATGATCAGGCTGATCTGAGGAATCACGCCGCTCGCCTTGACGTTACGCAGGAACACGTCCGCGTAGGCAGCCAGCGAGACGACGCCCTCCTGGATCCGGGCGCCTCCAGAGTCGTTGATCCCGATCATCGGGCAACCGATCTTCACGGCCAGGTCCATGACCTTGCACATCTTCTCGGCCATCACCTCGCCGAGCGAGCCGCCGAACACGGTGAAATCCTGGCTGAAGACGCAGACCTGGCGGCCTTCGATCGTCCCGTGGCCGGTCACGACGGCGTCGCCCCAGGGCCGGTTCTTCTGCATGTCGAAGTCGTAACTGCGATGGCGGACGAAGACGTCCAGTTCCTGGAAGGACCCGGGGTCGAGCAGCTTCTCGACCCGCTCCCGTGCGGTGTACTTGCCCCGCGCGTGCTGCTTGGCGACCGCGTCCTCGGTGCCGGCGTGAATCGCCTCGTATCTCAGTTCCTGGAGTTGCTCGAGCTTCTCGGCGAATGTCTCCGGTGCTTTATCGCGCATCTCGGCGCAAGTCTATCTCCGGACCGCCGCCGAGCGCCCGCCGGTCAGGCGCGGGAAAACGGGCGGTGGTGCGCCCGTCCCAGGCTGTCGAGCGCCTCGTTGAGGACCTTGACCGGGTCCGGCTCGACGGGCTCCTCCGGCGCGAGGATCGCCACCGGCTCGGGCGGCGCGATGACCGCCGGCTCGGGCGGGGCGAGGACCGCCGCCGGCTCGGACGGCGCGGGGACCGCCTCCGGCTCGGGGGGGGCGATCATCGCGGGCGCGTCGGCTCGCTGGCGCCGGGCGAAGAGCTTCTTCCAGAACCCCGCGTGCGGCGGCTCCTTCATCGGCGCATGCTCAGGCTGTGATTCAGCGTGAGCCCCCGTGGTCTCCGGCTGCACCGCAGACTCAGTTTCCTCGTCGTGCGGCGCGGCGGGAGCGTCAACGTCGTCCTCGCGGGCGTCATCCTCATGAACCGTGGCGGGTCCATCGGCGTCGAGAAGAACGACCGCCGGTGGATCGACGGCGCGCGCCGTCAGGGTGACCCGCGTACCCCAGCCGGACGGCTCGAGCCGAACCGTGCCGCAAGCACGATCGCCCTCCCAGGCAACGGCGGTCTCCGGCTCGAGCCGGGTGATCCGGATCTCACCAAACGGTCTCAGGTGGCGCGCGAGCGAGGACTCCTCGCTGCACGCCATCCACAGCTCGGGCACGGACTTGACCAGGGTGCGTGCGGCTTCATGCTCACTCATGGCGAGGTCTTTCGCCACTGGGCGCCGCAGTCCTCCCGCGCAGCGCCGTATCGCACGCGGGCGCTGCGGGCATCCTCGTGCGGACGCGTCCGAGTCCACGGCGCCGGCCTGCGGGCCGGCGGCGCAGGCGGATCGCATCAGTTGGTCGGCTGGTAGCGCCCGAACACGTCGCGCATCGCGTAACAGACCTCGCCCATCGAGCAGCGATCCTTCAACGCCTGACGCAGCACCGGCAGCATGTTCACCGTTCCGCGTGCCGCCTCACGCACCTCCTCCAACCGCTGCGCGACGAGCGCCTGGTCACGGTTCGCCTTGAACACCCGCAGGCGCTCGACCTGCTCGTGCTCGGACTCCGGGTCGACGCGCAGGAGATCGGGCACCTCCAGCTCCTCCTGCACGAACTTGTTGACGCCGACGACGATGTCCTGCTCGATGCGGTAGCGCTCGTGGTAGCCGAACGCGGACTCCTCGATCTCGTTCTTGATGAACTCAACGGCGTTCACAGAGCCGCCCATCTCGTCGACCTTGTCGATCAGCCAGCGTGCGCCGCGCTCGATCTCGTCGGTCAGCGCCTCCACGAAGTATGAGCCGGCGAACGGGTCGACGGTGTCGGCGGCACCGGATTCGTAGCCGATGATCTGCTGCGTACGCAGCGCGATCTTGGCGGCGTGCTCGGTCGGCAGCGCGAGCGCCTCGTCGAAGCCGTTGGTGTGCAATGACTGGGTGCCGCCGCAGACGGCCGCGAAGCCCTGGAGCGCGACGCGGACGATGTTGTTCTCAGGCTGCTGTGCGGTGAGGGTGACGCCGCCGGTCTGCGTGTGAAAGCGCAGCCGCCATGAGCGCTCGTCCTTGGCGCCGAAGCGCTCGCGCATGATCTGCGCCCACATTCGCCGTGCCGCGCGGAACTTCGCGACCTCTTGGAAGACGTTGTTGTGGCCGTTGAAGAAGAACGCAAGCCGCGGCGCGAACTCGTCGATGACGAGGCCCGCGTCGAGCGCCGCCTGGACGTAGGCGATGCCGTTGGCGAGGGTGAAGCCGACTTCCTGGACGGCCGAGCAGCCCTTCTCGCGGAAGTGGTAGCCGCTGATCGAGATCGTGTTCCACTTCGGCACGTTCTCCTGGCAGTAGGAGAACAGGTCGGTCGTGAGGCGGATCGCGCCCTCGGGCGGGTAAATGAAGTTCCCGCGCGCGATGTACTCCTTCAGGATGTCGTTCTGGGTCGTGCCGCGCAGCTGCCGGCTGGAGACGCCCTGCTCTTCGCCGACGAGCTCGTAGAGCAGGAGCAGCACGCTCGCCGGCGCGTTGATCGTCATCGACGTGGAGACCTTGTCGAGCGGGATCCCGTTGAACGCCGTGCGCATGTCGTCGATCGTGTCGATCGCGACGCCGGTGCGCCCCACCTCACCGAGGCAGCGGGGATCGTCGGAATCGAGCCCGAGCTGGGTCGGCAGGTCGAACGCCATCGAGAGACCGGTCGAGCCGTGCTCGAGCAGGTAGCGGTAGCGCTCGTTGGACTCCTTCGCGCTCGCGTAACCGGCGTACTGACGCATCGTCCAGAGCTGCTTGCGGTACATGTCGTCGTGGACGCCGCGCGTGTACGGGTAGGCGCCCGGCTCACCGAGCTTCCCGGCGAGCCCGTCCGGCAGGTCGTCCTCGGTGTACAGCGCCTTGATCTCGATCCCCGAGTCGGTGAAGTGACGCGGGTCGTCCGGACCGACGATCGGCGCGATCGTTGGGTGCTCTTGGAGCGTGGGGTCGTCCATTGCCGTAACACTACGCCCGCACGGAAGACGCCGCACTTGATCCACTCGCGGGCGCCCCGAGTGGTCGTCGCCCTACGACGGCAGCCGCCAGACGTACTCATTAGCCTTGTCCGCAATGGTTGTACGCGTGCGGGTCTTCGCCGGTTTGAGAGATCGCGCCGGGGCGAGCGAGGTGCCGCTCGAATTGGCCGATGGCGCGAGCGTCGAGGAAGCGCTCGAGGCGCTCCGCTGGCTGACGGACGGCGTCCCGGTCGTGATGGCCGTCAATCGCGATTACGCCACGCGCGGCACCGTGCTCCACGCCGGAGACGAGCTCGCACTGATCCCGCCCGTGTCAGGCGGGGCGGGCGACGCGGACAGTGTCCACGTGCGGATCACCGACGCGCCGCTTTCGGTCGACCGGGTGATCGCTGCGGTCCGCGACCCGCGCGCCGGCGCGATCGTCACGTTCTCAGGCGTCACCCGCGAGGTGCCCGAGCTGCACTATGAGGCGTACGAGGCGATGGCGCAGCGCGTGCTCGAGGAGATCGTGGCGAGCGCGATCGCGCGCCATCGCCTGACGGCAGCCGCCGCCGAGCACCGCGCCGGTGCCGTGCCGCTGTCCGAGCCATCGGTCGTGGTCGCCGCCTCGGCGCCCCATCGCGCCGAGGCGTTCGCAGGGGCGCGCGAGATCATCGACGAGATCAAGGCGCGAGCGCCGATCTGGAAGCGCGAGCAGGGAGAGTGGGTGACCGGAACGACGCCTGCCTGAGGCGCCGCCGGCCGGAGGCGCCGCCGGCCGGAGGCGCCGCCGGCTCTCCCCGCGACGCGCCGCGGCGTCGTTACAGCGCCCCGCCGGCGACCGGGGGCGCGGTTGGATCGGTGGCCTCGCTCGACTCCTCGCGCGCGAGGTAGTCCTCGATCAGCATCGGCGACTGGCTCGAGCGCTTGACGACCGCCAGCAGCGACGACATCGAGGAGACCTCCTCAACCTGCTCCTTGAGGAACCACTGCATGAACTGCTCGCTGAGGAAGTCGCCCTCCGCGCGTGCCACGCCCGACAGCGCGGCGATCTGGTCGCTGACGCGCTTCTCCTGATCGAGCGCGAGCTGGACGGGAGCGGAGATGTCGTCGAACGCGGTCTGGGGCGCGGCGACCCCGGGGACCGTCACCTCGGCGCCGACGTCGAGCAGGTAGCGGACCATCATCATCGCGTGGTTGCGCTCCTCGACCGCCTGGGCATAGAAGAACGCGGCGAGCCGTGGCAGCGTCTGAGCGTCGTAGTGGACGGCGTTGGCGATGTACTGCTGGGAAGCGCCGAACTCGTGGCCGATCTGCTCTCCCAACTGCTGTACGAACCGCTCAGCGGCCATGGCTTCTCCTCGTCGTCGGGGCTCTCAGGTCACTACTCTATTCACGAGCGGAGACTCCCACCACTCGCCACGGTAGATTGCCGGGCATGCCCACCTGCCTGGTAACCGGCGGCGCGGGATTCCTCGGCTCTCACCTCTGCGACGAGTTGCTCGCACGCAGTAACCGGGTGATCTGCGTCGACAACCTCGAGACCGGATCGCTGAGGAACATCCAGCACATCCGGACCGACTCGTTCGTGCACCTCAACGTCGACATCATCGAGCCGTACTTCGTCGATGAGCGCATCGACTTCGTCTACCACCTCGCCTCGCCGGCGTCGCCGATCGACTATCTGCGACTGCCGCTGCACACGCTGAAGGTGGGCTCCTACGGGACCCACCACACGCTCGGCCTGGCCAAGCGCCACCGCGCGCGGTTCCTGACGGCCTCGACGAGCGAGGTCTACGGCGACCCGAAGATCCACCCCCAGCCCGAGACCTACTGGGGCCACGTGAACCCGATCGGCCCCCGCGGCGTGTACGACGAGGCCAAGCGATATGCGGAGGCGTTGACGATGGCCTACCACCGCCAGCAGGGCGTCGACACCGCGATCGTGCGGATCTTCAACACCTACGGGCACCGGATGCGCCCTCACGACGGGCGGGCGATCCCGACCTTCCTGCGCCAGGCACTGCAGGACCGGCCGATCACCGTGTTCGGCGATGGCTCCCAGACGCGATCCTTCTGCTACGTCTCTGACCTCATCAGGGGCATCATCGCGCTTGCGGAGTCCGGCTACCACAATCCGGTGAACATCGGCAACCCCAACGAGTTCACCCTCCTGCAGCTCGCCGAGGAGGTGATCGAGGTCACCGGCTCGAAGTCGGAGATCGTGTACCAGGCGTTGCCGACAGACGACCCTCAGGTCCGCCAGCCGGACATCTCGCTGGCACGCCAGGTGCTCGGTTGGGAGCCGTCCGTGAACCTCCACGAGGGCCTGCAACTCACGATCGACCACGCCGGGCGCGATAACCTCGTCGGCTCGCCCGAGTAGCCGCGACGACACTGCGCGCGAGACCTCGAGCGAGCCTCAGCGGTGGCGGAGGCTCTTCCGAACGCCCCGCCACCCGGTGCTCTGGCGGGAATGCAAATCCGGAACTTCCCAGCCACGCTACCGTTACAGCCACAGATCGCTGTCGTTGCACGAACTGAGTTGCACGAAATGAACGGGATCTGGGCAGACGCGTGAGCACCATCGACACAGAGGCGCCGAACAGCGCGAAGCACAGCTCCTCACCGAGCGAGCTTCCGGATTCGCCGCCCCCGCCGATCGATTCCAACATGGCTTGGCCGGTGCATGACATCCGCCGCAAGCGCCCACCGGCGCTCTCGTTCCTGCTGCGGATGGAGACCGCTCGCCGCTTCGCCCGGGTGATCTCGCTGCTCGTGCTCGACTACGTCGGCGTCGTGGCAGCCCTGACCACAGCGCTCGTGTTCAAGCTCGCGCTGCAGGGGCATTTCAACTTCGACGCGGCCTGGGAGCAGGCCCACCACTGGACGCCGTTCGCCTACCTCGTCACGGTGCTGATGTTCGCCCGGGTCGACCTGTACGCCGACCGGCCGCGCCGGCCGGGGATCGGGAAGATCATCTCCGCGCTGTTCGCCACAACGCTGATCGCGCTCGTGTTCGCGCTCGCCGACGGCCAGAAGTTCTCCAGCTATTACATCTTCTACGGCTCGCTCGTGTTCGGGACGATCTACATCGGCTGCCTGCGGTACGTGCACACGGGCGTCACCGGATGGCTGCTCGCAAAGGCCGGCTACCGCCGCCGCGCGATGATCGTCGGTGCCGGCCACCAGATCGAGGCGGTTGCGCAGGCGCTCTCGGGGCGCTCTCGCACGAGCGTCGACATCATCGGCTACATCTCGCTGGTCCCGCGCCCGGAGAACGGGCTGAAGTCGCTCGGCCGGCTGCCGGACCTGCCCGACGTGATCGCGCGCGAGCGCATCGAGGAAGTGATCCTCGCGGACCCTGCGTTCCCGCAGGCACAGGCGGTCGAGCTCGTCGACCTGTGCCACGAGCGTGGCGTGAACGTCCAGGTCGCACCGACGACGATGGAGATCCTGCTCGACCGGGCCGAATTCGTGCCTGGTCAGAGCGTGCCGCTGTTCCGCCTGCGTCCGCCGGTTTTCGAGGGAATCGACTACGCGCTGAAGCGCGCCTTCGACCTCGTCCTGGCCTCGGCCACGCTGCTGATCCTCTCCCCGCTGATGCTCGTGAGCGCGATCGCCGTCAAGCTCAGCTCGCCCGGCCCGGTGATCTTCCGGTCGATCCGGCCGGGCATCGGCGGCAAGCCGTTCGCCTGCCTGAAGTTCCGCACGATGTTCGAGCACTCGCAGCAGGTTCAGGCTGACCTGGAGTCGCTCAACGAGCAGACCGGAGCGCTGTTCAAGATCCGCGACGATCCTCGCCTGACGAGCGTCGGCCGCGTCCTGCGCCGCTTCTCGCTCGACGAGCTCCCGCAGCTGGTCAACGTGATCCGCGGCGAGATGTCGCTCGTCGGGCCCCGGCCGCTGCCGATGCGCGACTACGAGCAGCTCGAGGAATGGCACAAGAAGCGCTACCTCGTGCTGCCCGGGATCACCGGTCTCTGGCAGATCTCGGGGCGCTCGGAGCTCGACTTCGACGACCTCGTTCGCCTCGACTTCGTGTACCTCGAGCAATGGTCCGTGTTCCTGGACCTGTCGATCCTGATCAAGACGATCCCGGCCGTGTTCTCGCGCCGCGGCGCCTTCTAGCGACGCCCTCGAGCGGCGCGAGTCGCACCTCTCGCGCGGGCGCGTGCGTGACCTGCTCGCTCTGCACGGATTGCGCGTGCGCTACGTTGACGATACGCGAGTCATCGTCGACAACAGCAAGGGCGCCGAGGAGCTGTTCGCCTCAAATCTCTGTGTGGCACTGAGAGCTGCGGGATTCGAGGTCGAGCTGCGCGAGCCGCCGCCACTGTCGCTGTATGACACGTCGGTTCACTTCGTCGTCGAGGGGCTGTCGGTGCGCGT
Organism: Solirubrobacteraceae bacterium; assembly: GCA_052148275.1. GTDB lineage: Bacteria > Actinomycetota > Thermoleophilia > Solirubrobacterales > Solirubrobacteraceae > Palsa-465. The sequence continues at coordinate 117,207 of JBKQIR010000083.1, read as the reverse complement.
TCCGCAGGAGCTCGAGCGAGGCGAGCTCGCGATCGTCGCGGCGGTGGTGCGCGATGCCCAGGCTCACCGGCGCAGCGAGCGTCAGCGCGTCCGAGCGGTGGCGATCTATCAGGGCGAGACGAGCCGCGTCCTGGGGTGGGTGGACATGTTCGGCTCTGACCGGCTCTGATCCGGCTCAACGTGTAGCCTGAATTGGGATGCCACCGACCGACCGCTTCGTGATCAGCTTTGCGGCGGAGCCGCCGCAGGACGCGCTCCCCTACGGCCGTTGGGCCGGCACGCTCGCCCAGCACTTCATCCAGGCCTGCTCCGAGATCGACGCCGAGGGAGCGCCGCTCGGCACGCCCGGTGATATCAAGTGGTTCCCCGACCGCACCTACGGCGGGCGCACCTACGTTCCCGCAGTCACCCGCTCCGACGAGGGATACGAGCTCTACGGCTTCGTCTCGTTTGCGGACGGAGGCGACGCGTCTGCCGCTCCCAGCGACTTCATCGCCTACGCCGACTTCACCAACGAGCTCGCGGAGTCCAATCCGGACTGGAAGCTCGACCTCAACGACGAGGTGATCGGGACGTGGCGCGGCGAGCAGGGCAAGACGGCCGACGTGACGCTCGTGTGGGGCGTGCCGCTGATCCCCGGCGGCGTGCTCGTCACCGCCGAGCTGGCCAACCTCGCCGTCGATCAGTGCGAGGTGATCGAGGAGCGCTTCACGCTGATTGCGCCCGACAACTACCGGGGCGACTACCTCGAGGTCAAGCTCTGGGACCCGCGCGGCAACGAGCTCGCCGCCGAGTCGCTGTACGAGGACGACGAGGAGTAGCTAGCGGTTGACGAGTGCCTGCGGCAACTGCTCCGCGATCTCGTCGCTCGTGAGCGGGAAGTGGCAGGCCGCCATCGTGGTCGCGCCCTTGGAGGTGAACGGCGGCTCCTCGCGCGAGCAGATCTCCTGCGCCTTCGGGCAGCGTGTGTGGAAGCGGCAGGCGGCGGGAGGGTTCGCCGGACTGGGCACGTCGCCGGAGAGCAGCAGTCGCTTGCGCTTGGTCTCGGGCGGCTCGGGCACCGGGACGGCCGACAGCAGCGCGCCCGTGTAGGGATGCCGAGGAGTGGCGTAGAGATCATCGCTCTCGGCGAGCTCGACGATCTTGCCGAGGTACATGACCGCGACGCGGTCGCACATGTGGCGCACGACCGACAGGTCGTGGGCGATGAAGATGAGCGTCAGGCCAAGCTCGCGCTGCAGGCTGCGGAGCAGGTTCAGGACCTGCGCCTGGATCGAGACGTCGAGCGCCGAGACCGGCTCGTCGGCGACGAGCACCTTCGGCTGCAGCGCGAGCGCCCGGGCGACGCCGATGCGCTGGCGCTGGCCACCCGAGAACTCGTGCGGGTAGCGGTTGTAGTGCTCTGGGTTCAGGCCGACACGATCCATCAGCTCCTGCACGCGCTGCTTGCGCTCGCCCGGTCCCTTGAGCAGTCCGTGGATGATGAACGGGTCGGAGATGATCGAGCCAACCGTCTTGCGCGGGTTCAGCGACGAGTACGGGTCCTGGAAGATCATCTGCATCTCACGGCGCAGCGCCTTGAGACGCTCGCCTGAGTAGTCGGAGATCTTGCGGCCGTCGAAGATGATCTCGCCGGACGTTGGGTCCAGCAGCCGCACGATCAGCCGCGCGGTGGTGCTCTTGCCGCAGCCTGTCTCCCCGACGATGCCGATCGTCTCGCCTCGCATCACATCGAGCGTGACGTTGTCGACGGCCTGCACGGCGCCGACCTGGCGGGCGAACAGCACGCCCTTCCTGATCGGGAAGTGCTTCGTGACGTTGCGCAGCTGGATCAGCGGGCTTCCCACCGGCGTCCGGGTGGCGCCGTCGAGGGCGGTGGAGGTGCTCATTCGTCCGCCTCCTGCACGATCGGCGGCGGACCGGGGACCACCGGCGGCGTCTCGGGCGAAGCGAGAGGCGCATCGGAGGAGCCCGCCGGCGGGAGCGGTTCCGCGACCGGGGCGGGCCCGTCCATGAGCTCGCCACCGGTGCCGTGATGACGGCCGGACGCCACGGCCAGGCTGCGCAGCGCATCCGGTGACTGCCCGCTCACGAGACCGTTCCAGATACGCGTGCGGACCTCCGCCGGAAGCAGGCACGCCACCGTGTGGCCGGGCACGCCCGGCACCGCCTCCAGCGTCGGGTCGACCTGCCGGTGGCGGTCCAGTACATAAGCGCAGCGGGGATGGAAGTAACAGCCGGACGGACGCCGGATCAGGCTCGGCGGCCGGCCCGGAATCGGCACGAGCTCCTCGCCGCGCGGGATGTCAAGGCGCGGAATGGACTTGAGCAGGCCCCACGTGTACGGGTGCTGTGGCTGGATGAAGAGCTCCCGCGTGGGCGCGCGCTCGACGATGCGGCCGGCGTACATCACGGCGATCTCGTCCGCGATCTCCGCGACCACGCCGAGGTCGTGGGTGATGATCACGATCGCCATGCCGAGGCGCTCCTGCAAGTCCTCGAGCAGTGCCAGGATCTGCGCCTGCACGGTGACGTCGAGCGCGGTCGTCGGCTCGTCGGCGATCAGCAGCTTCGGCTCGTTGGCGAGGGCCATCGCGATCATCGCGCGCTGGCGCATGCCGCCCGAGAACTGGTGCGGGTAGGCGTCCACGCGGCGTGCCGGGTCCGGGATGCCGACGAGCTCGAGCAGCTCGATCGCGCGGGCGCGCGCCGCGGCCTTGCCGACGCTGCGGTGCGAGAGGACGGCCTCCACCAGCTGCGAGCCGACCTTGTAGAACGGATGCAGGGCCGACAGCGGGTCCTGGAAGATCATCGCGATCTCGTTGCCGCGGATCTTGCGCAGCTGGTCGTCGGGGAGAGCGACCAGATCGCGCCCGCCGAACATGATCCGCCCCTCGATCGTCGCGTTGGGGGCGCGTGTGAGCCCGAGCATCGTCAGCGACGAGACGGTCTTGCCCGAGCCCGACTCGCCGACGATCCCGATGGTGCGCCCGGGCTGCACCTCGTAGGAGATCCCGTCGACGGCGTGCACGACGCCGTCGTCGGTGCGGAACGAGACGCGCAGATCCTCGACGCTGACGAGCGCCTCACCCGGAACCGCCCGCGGTTGCACCACCGCGCTCATGCGTAGGTCACCCGCGGATCGAGGTATGCATACAGGATGTCGACGACGATGTTGGCGACGACGATGAACATCGCCGCGAGCAGCACCGTGCCCTGGATGATCGGCAGGTCGCCGTGCTCGATCGCCTGGTAGTTGAGCAGGCCGATCCCCGGGATCTCGAACACCCGCTCGGTGATGATCGCGCCGCCGAGCAGCCCCGCGATGTCGATCGCCAGCACGGTGACGACCGGCGTGATCGCCGAGCGCACGCCGTGGTGCCAGATCACGCGGCGCTCTGGGACGCCCTTGGCGCGGGCGGTGCGGATGTAATCCTCGCCCATCACCTCGAGCAGGTTGCCTCGCAACAACCGTGAGTAGATCGCCGCCTGGGTGGCGGCGAGCACGAACCAGGGGAGCAGCAGCGATGTGAACCACTTGACGGGATCGACGGTCAAAGGCACGTACGAGCCCGAACCGGGGAAGATGGGAAAGATCCCCACATCCTGCGCGAACAGGAACAGCAGCATCAGGCCCAGCCAGAACGTCGGCATCGAGACGAACGCGAGCGCCGTGCCCATCGCCGCCCGATCGACAAGCTTTCCGCGCTTTATCGCCGACAGGATCCCAATCGGGATCCCGACGACGACCCACAGCACGACGGCGCCGACGGTGAGCGACAGCGTCGCCGGCAGCCGGTTCTTGATCAGGCTCAGGACCGAGGCATCGGTGTAGTAGCTGTAGCCGAAGTTGAAGTGAAGGACGATGCCCTTCATGTAGTTGAAGAACTGCGTGTAGATCGGCTTGTTGGTGCCGAGCTCCTTCTCGATGTAGGCGATCGTCTGCGGGCTCGCGTTCCGGCCGGCGCGAGCGATCGCCGGATTGACGGCGGGGAACAGGTTGAAGAACAGGAACGTCAGCGCGCACACGAGGATGATCATCAGGATCCCCCAGAGCACGCGGCGGATGATGTAGGCGCCCATTGTGTCGGTGTGGTTTCAGACAGCGGACAGACCGGTGACCCCCACCCGAAGGCGAGGGTCACCGGCAGCAGGCGCTAGTCGAGCTCGATCCGCTCCATCATCACGGGTTGTCAAGCGAGGTGAACATGAAGTCCCACTCGCCCGTGTCCCAGACGTCCGTGATGCCGCGGACGTCCTTCGCGCGGATGTTCGGCTGGTTGTCGAAGTCCTCCGGGATCGCAACCGCCTGATCGACGAGCATCTCGTCGACGTTCGCCCACGCCTGGGCGCGCGCGGCCGGGTCGACGACGAGCGACGCCTGCTGCATCGCAGCGTTGATCGCCGGATCGTTGACCTGGCCCCAGTTGGAGTTGTTGGTCGCCGTGATCGCCGGCCCGTAGAACGGAACGTAGAGCACCGTCAGCGGATCGTCGAAGTCACGGATCCAGCCCACCGTCGGGCAGGCATCGATCTCGGACTTCGGCACGCCACAGTACTTCTCGTACATCACCGACTGGTCGACCTCGCTCACGTGCGTCTTGAAGCCGAGCGAGGTGAAGTCCTGGTCGACGATCTGGATCTGCGCCGGTGAATCGCCGTTGTTGGCACCGACGATCTGGACCACAGCGTTGCCGGTGTACTTGCCCGAGGGGTAGCCGGCGAGCTTCATGTAGTGCTCGGCGACGGTCAGGTTGCCGTTGACGTCGGTGTTCCACGGGTACTGCTGCGGACCGGGATAGCCGCCGGCCTGATTGAAGCCGTCGGTGCCCGGATAGATGAAGTGCGTCGCGGGCTCGGCGACGAGCGGTCCACCGATCACCTTGATGATCGCGGCCCGGTCGAGCCCGGCCCATACGGCGCGTCGCAGGTTGACGTTCGTGAACGGCCCGTGCGCGTTGTCGAGCGCGACATAGTGATCGCCGGATCCGGTCGTGAACGTGATCTGCGACGGGTAGCTCTCGTAGGCCTGCTTGACGGTCGACTGTGTCGGCGTGTCGAGCTGGATCGAGTCCGAGCCCTCGAGCACCTGCGGCCCGATGACGTTCGCGTCACCGCCGATGTTGACGTCGATCTTGTCGAGGTAGGCCGGCGGCTGGAACAACGACGTGTACGTGTTCGGGCTCCAGTTGGGGTTGCGGACCAGGGTCAGCGACTTGCCGGTCTGGTAGCCGATCCCCTGGAACATGCCCTGGGCGTTGGCCTCGATCATGTACGGGCCGGTCGCCACCTCGGAGATCGAGCCGTACGTCGTCGGTGCCTTCTTGTCCATCGGCCCGGCGAACGACTCCGGAACCGGCGCCGAGATCGGCAGGCTGAGCGCGCCGACCAGCAGGGGCGCCGTCGGCTGCGTGAGGTGGAAGACGATCGTCGTCGCGTTCGGCGTCGTGATGCCGGCGATCGGGCCGCCCTTGGCTGTCGCCGCGCCGACGATATCGCCGAAGTATGGCTGGAAGTACGGGTTTGCGACGTTCGGATTTGCGCCTCGGTCGATCGCGTAGGCGACGTCGGCTGAGGTCACGACCCGGTTGACGGGTGCGCTGAAGCGGACGTTCGGCTGGATGTGGACCGTGACGGTCTTGCCGCCGTCGCTGATTCCGCCGTTGGCGATCGTCGGGACCGCGGTCGCGAGGTCCGGGACGAGCGTGGTCGACGAGTTCGGCGGATACGTGAACAGCGGACGCTGGGTCGCGTACATGACGGCGTAGTCGAGCACGAAGTACGCCTCACCCGGATCGAGGTGGGCGAAGTCCTCGCTCGTGTAGACGGTCAGGGTGCCGCCGCGCTTGCCGCCGGTCAGGGTCTGGCCGACCGGGTTCTCGCCCGGCTTCATCATCTTGAAGACGAGCGGCGTGTTCGACGCGGTATTGCTGCTGGTGCTGCTGGCACTGCTGCTGCTGCTGCTCGAGCCGCATGCAGCGAGGCCGAGTGCCAGCAGTCCGACTACCGCCGTGCAGGCCGCCCTGCGGTAGTGCTTCATTGCGTTACCTCCTCGTGATTGAAAGCGGACGCGCAGCGGCGTCCGCATGAAGTTGCTCACCGATTGTGGCCTCTGGGGTTCAGAGCATCGAGCAGCCCGTCGCCGACCAGGTTGAAGGCGAGCACGGTGAGCAGCAGGGCCATACCCGGGAAGAACATGTACCACCACGCCGGCGAGACCGGCGTGAGGTAGTTCGAGGCGTCCGAGATCATCTGCCCCCAGCTCGCCGTCGGTGGACGGATCCCGACCCCCAGGAACGAGAGCGCCGCCTCGAACAGGATGTTGACCGGGATCAGCAGGCTCGAATAGACGATCAGCGGCGCGAGCAGATTCGGCAGGATCTCCCGGAACAGGATCCGCGAGTTGGACGCACCGAGCGAACGGGAGGCTTCGACGAACTCCTTCTCACGCAGGGACAGCACCTGACCGCGCACGATCCTGGTGATGTACGTGAAGTTGCTGAGCGCGATGATGAAGATCACCGTCCCCAACCCGGGCTGGATCAGCTTGTGGCCGAAGACGTCTGCGCAACCCCAGACACCGCAGGCGCCGCCGATGCCGAGACCGAGGACGAGCACCGGGAAGCCGAGCATCACATCGACGAAGCGTGAAATCGCCGTGTCGGTCCAGCCGCGGAAGTAGCCCGCGAGCAGGCCCATGATCGTGCCGACAAACGCCGCAATCGCGGTGCCGCCGATGCCGACGATCAGCGACACGCGCGCACCGTAGATCACGCGCGACATGACGTCGCGACCGAGTTGGTCGACGCCCATCGGATTGGCCGAAGTGGGACCCGTCGGGCTGCCGAACAGGTCGAGTAGGTTGGTGTTCTGCACGTTGGGCCCGGGTAGCCCCAGAACGCTCACGACCAGTGGAGCGAAGATCGCGACGAGGATCAGGAACACGATGAAGATCGCGGACACCATCGCGACACGGTCTGCGCGGAAGCGCCGCCAGAACAGCTGACGCGGCGACAGCGCGGCGATCTCGCCCTCGAGGACCTCGATGGTCGGGGCAACCTGCTCGTGCTCCAGAACTGCTTGGGCGTTCGCGCTCACGGTGCCAGCAGACTACCCCTCCGGCCCGCTGATGAGCGCCCCTCGCTCATGAAGCCGGATCCTATGCCATTCCTCCACCACTGGGGGAATACCACACCCCAGGCGCCTCCGCCAGCACGACAGGCGCTTTGCCGGCAACGCTTAACCGGGCAACAACGAAGCGCATCTGCGGCTACGCTCCCGACGCGGGCCCTCGTAGCTCAATGGACAGAGCACGCGCCTCCTAAGCGCGGGATGCAGGTTCGATTCCTGCCGGGGGCACGTGCAGTTGCGGGCCCGGGCGTCTCCTCACTCAGCGCGATCGGGACGCTCGGGATACACGTCGTCGATCGTCGTCAGCGCGACGAACGGGGCGCCCGCGGCCCGCTCGATCGCGGCCGCGCCGCCCGCCAGGCGATCGCAGATCGCGAGCACACCGCACACCTGATGCCCCTCATCGCGCAACGCCCGCAGCGCCGCGATCGTGGAGCCGCCGGTGGTGACAACGTCCTCGACGACCATGCACCTGTCCCCACGGCTGAGCAGCGGTCCCTCGATCCGCCGCGCGAGCCCGTGCTGCTTGGCCTCCTTGCGAACGAAGAAAGCCTTCACGTCGGCGCCGCCGGCGAGCGCCGCGCAAGCGATCGGGTCAGCTCCCATGGTCATCCCCCCGACCGCCGTCGCCTGCCACTCCCGCGCCTGGCGGGCCACGAGCTGGGCGAGCGCCATGAAGCCGTCACGGCGCAGGATCGCACGCTTGGCGTCCACCAGGTACTGGGCCGTGCGGCCGCTGGTTAGGACCACCTCGCCGATCACGACCGCGTGCTCGCGCAACACGCTTACCAGGCGTTCGTGCGCGTCCGGACCGTCCACAGCGTCCATGGTAATCAGGACGCAGAAGTGTCGTCGCGCTGTACGCACCGGCGTGCCCAGTGCGCAGCGCTGTGACAACGTGTCATCTGTCCCGACGGTTACGTGTAGTACGTGTCGACCCAGTCGCCATAGTTCAGCCAGTTGAACACCGAGATCGCATCGACGATCGGCAGGCGCATACAGCCGTGGCTGGCGGGATAGTCGGGCGCGGGATCATAGCCGTGGATCGCATACCCACGGATGAAGAAGTCCGAGTAGTACATCCCATCCGGCAGGTAACCGGGGACGCGGCTGTAGATCTGGAAGGAGCCGAGGATCGTCGGAGTCGAGGGCTTGCCGGAGCTGATCGGGAGGATCCAGTAGACGCTCGAGCCGTTGACGAGCGCCAGCAGCTGGTCGGAGAGATCCCCCTCGGCGTGAGGCCCCTGGTTGGGGAACTGCACATGGAAGGACCCCACATTGTTCAGCAGATCCAGGACCGTCGTGGGGTCGAGCAGCTGCGATGTGCCCAGACCGAGCATGCGGTGGTAGGCGTCGACGGCGAGGCCGGTGCCCTCGTCATAGACGCCGGTCAGCGGGATGTAGAAGTGCATCGCCGAGAGGCGCTGCTGGACGAGCTCGACGAAGCGGCCGGTCGAGCCGAAGCCGACGTTCGTGTTGAGCGCAGCAAACCCCCGCCGCGCCGTGAACGCCGCCAGCTTCGTCGTGCCGGCGTGCTGGACGATGATGACGACCGTGCCGACGCCGGGGCTGCGCACCGACCACGTGAAGCCGCCGTACACGCGACGTGAAGAGGGCTTCAAGCGCAGGTTCACGAGCTTGAACAGGCGACCGTTGAGATATGCCTTGAAGACGATCCACTGGTCCGGGACGTAGGGCCGCACGACACCCGTCACCTGCACCGCGCGACCGGGGACCGTTACCGGGTCGGCCCCGAGAAAGAACAGCTGGCCGAGATAGAGCGCCGGCGTGGCCTTCGCCGGCTTGACCTTCGGCTTCGCAGGCGGCTTGGTGCTCGTCGAAGAGGTGCTCGTCGACGTCGATGACGACGTGCTCGTCGACGTCGATGACGACGTGCTCGTCGTGGTCGACGTCGTGGTGCTCGAGGTCGTCACGGAGGCGCTCGACGTGCGAGCGGCCGGCTTGGGCGAGGCGGCGAGGGCCGCCGCGGGCGCAATCAGCACGCTGCAGAGCGCCAGGGCGAGCAGCCGTGCGTGCGCCGGGACCGGGGCGTGCCGCGGCTGGCGAAGCTTTCGGATCATGGATTAACCCTAATTCAAATCAACCTTGGGTATGGGCACCACCCGGAACCGGCGGCCGTGCGGCGGCCAGGGGGCCGGTAAGCGCGGCGATCGTCGCCCAGGAGACGGCGAGCAACGCCGCCGTGTCGGACAGGCTCCAGTCGAGCAACACGCCGAACGCCAGCGCGTTGTTGAATGAGTGCAGGGCCATGCACGGGTACAGCGAGCCGGTCCGGTAGCGCATCAGGCACAGCACGAAGCCGAGGAAGCCGAGCGGGATCAGATACTGGCTCGAGGAGACCGACCCCGTATGGGCCAGCCCGAACAGGATCCCGACGATCACCGCGGCGACGTACGGACCCGCCTGCCATCCGCTGATCTCGATCCGCATCCGGCTCAGCACGCCGAACAGGAACCCGCGAAAGAACAGCTCCTCGCAGATCGGCGCGACGACGCACACGAACGCCGCCGTCCCGAGCATCGCAGCCGTGCTCGTCTGCACTCCGAAGCCGCCCGGGAGCTTGTCGGTCCCGTGGATGTCGAACAGGATCCCGTAGGCGTAGCTCACGGCGTAGTAGAGGACGCCGCCGCCGATGAACGCGGCCACGGCCGTCCCCCACGCGACCCGCCGGTAGCCGAGCTCCGACGGTCGCAGGCGACCGCGCAGGAAGGCGAAGTAGAGCGCCGCGGCGACGAACGCGAGATCGAATGCCAGGCTCGCGAGCAGGTTCACAGCGGGCGTCGGGCTGCCTGCGCTCGAGCCGAACGCAGTGCCCAGCAGCGTGACGAAGATGTCGGCGAAGATGCCGCCGAGCAGCCCGAGCGCGACGGCCGCGGGCGCGGTCCACAGCGGCAGCGCCAGGCCGGCGTCGACGCGCCCGCGCACGGGCGCCGGCTCCCCCGGGGGCACGTCGTCGGGCGCCCGGTCCTCCGGAGGCACGTCCTGCTTCTGGCGCACGCTCATCGCCGATGAGCTTAGTGCTCGCCGTCGGAAATACCGCCCGGGTGGTGAGCATTGCAGGCCTTGAACGTTGGTGTTGATAGTGAACACCAACGTCCAAGGCCTCACTCTTTCTCCCTCAGCGCCCACGAGAATCTGACTGCACCGCACCCGTTTGCTCGCGGGCCTCTACGGCCTGTCGGCGAGCTCGTTCAGCGACACGATCGTCGTAACGCCGGGTGGGCCGCCGGTGCCGTCGCGGCGCAGCAGGATCGGCTCGATCCCGAGCCGGCGCGCGCCGACGACGTCGTCCTCGATGCTGTCCCCCACGTGGATCGCCTCATGCGCCGCGACGCCGGCGAGCGACAGCGCCGCCTCGAAGACCGCCGGCGCCGGCTTCGGCGCACCGGCCTGCGCCGAGGTGACGATGCCGTCCAGAAGCGCAGCGACGCCAAGGACGCCGAGCACCTCGCCGAGCAGCGCATCCCAGTTGCTGGCGACGACGACCCGCAGGCCGCACTCGCGCGCGCCGGCGATCGCATCGGGCGCGTCCGGGAACAGCCTGAAACGCAACGAGTCGAGCAGCAGCGCGGTCATCTCCTGCGGGCTCACCGCGCTCAGCTGCGCCGTTGGCGGGAGCGCGTCTCGCAGCACCTCGGCGCAGCCGGCGCGCAAGCGCGTGACGCTCCTGGCATCACGGCCCTCCGACATGCGGCTTCGATAGCAGGTCATCTCGGCTCTGAACGCCCTCGCCGCCTCTGACTCGCTGACCTCGATCCCGAACCGCTCCGCCAGCAGCGCTCTCAGCGCCGGCGCCGGCGGCGCCAGCTCGACGATCGTCCCGAGCGCGTCGATCAGCAGCGCCCGGATCCGCCGATCGCCGTTCACGAGCGCAGGGTTGCTCACGCGCGCACCACGACGAGACCGATCGCGAGCAGGACGAGCGCCAGCCAGAGCGACGACAACGCCCCCTCGAGCGGTGCCGAGAGAGACTCGCGTGTGAGCTCGATCACGCGGCCGTCGCTGAGCGTCTGCGTGCCCGACACCTGGGCGGTGCTGCGGCGCAGCCGGCGGACCGGAGTGCTCAGGCGGCGCTGGGCGGAGCTGAGCAGAAAGCAGGCCGCGGCCACGAGCACCCCCGCCGGGCGGACGGTGAGCGCGTTGACGAAGTATCCCGTGAACGCGGGGAAGGCCCCCCAGGCGAGCGCGAACCAGGCGTCGGTGTGAAAGCGGCCGCCGGCCAGCTCCAGGTTGTAGGCGGGCACGAGCAGCCCACCTGCGATGACGAGCGGCACCAGCAGCGGCGAGACGATGACGGCGCCGGCGATGCCGATCGCGACCGCGCCGATGAGCGAGGTCACAGCCAGGGTCACGAGCAGTGGGCTCGAGAGCCCCGTGCCCAGCGGACGGCCGCGGAGCTCGTCGAGCGCGTGCGCGCTGACCCCGACGGCGAGCAGGAACGCCGCGAGCGCCGCGGCCAGACGTCCGGCGTGCAGAGTCGGCGCCGCAGCCGCCCCGAGCGCGACATAGCTGAGGTTCCAGGCGGTGTAAGGGGGATGCAGGAGCGTGACGAGATCGCGCCAGCCGCCGGGGCGCAGCGCGTAGAACGCGGGTCGGCTGAGGCGCCCCTCGCCGGACGGCCGACCCGCTTGCGGGCCCTGGCCCTCGAGCCGGTCCTCAGCGAACCGGGGCTGCGCCGGCGGCGTCCGTGGCATCCCTGGTCCCCCACATCACGACCCCGGCGCCGAAGCTCATGCGGCGCTCGTGGACGTCCGCGATTCCCGCCGCGCGCCACAGCGCCGGCAGGTCGGCCTCGAGACGCTGGAGCTCCTCGACGCTCGGACCGAGGAAGCGGCCCACCTCGTACCACGCCGGCGACGCGAGCCGGCCGATCAGCGGCAGCCCGAAGCGCGTGTAGGTCCGCCACGCGGCGCGCAACGCAGGCCGCGAGGGCACGCCGAACTCGACCATCCCGATACGGCCGCCGGGCCTGATGACCCGTGCCAGCTCGCGCATCGTCGCGGCCCGGTCATCGACGTAGCGCAGGAGGTAGGTGAACGTCAGCGCGTCGAACGCGCCATCGGCGAACGGCAGGCGCTCCGCCTCACCCTGGACGAAGCCGGCCCGCGCGGCCAGCTGCGGCTCGGCCGCCAGTCGCGCACGGGCGGCCGCGAGCATGCGCTCGCTCTGATCGAGCCCGACGACCTCGCAACCGCCCTGGCGCACGAGCTCGCGGGCGACGAGTCCGGTCCCGGTCGCGACGTCGAGCACGCGCTCTCCGGGGCGCGGCCCCACCGCCGCGACCATCGCGCGACGCCAGCGCCGGTCCTGGCCGAAGCTCATGATCGCGCCAATCCGGTCATAGCGCCCGGGCAGCCCCGCGAACAGCGCCAGCGCGTGCAGCTTGCGCGGCGATGCAGCCTGGTCGGCCGCCGTCGAGTGGGCCAGAGCGCGCTCCATCTCCTCCCGCGAAGTATGCCCGCGCTCGGCTGTGCCGCCACCGGCATGATGCGTCCGGCTTCGGATGCCGGCCCGCAGGCCGGCATCCGGACAGCGACGTTGTCAGGCGACGAACCGCCAGGTCGCGAACTCGGCCGTGAACAGGCCGAGCAGCACGGCGTTCGCCGCGATGGCCGGTGTCGACCATCCGCGCCGGGCGATCCACGCCGCGCCCCACATGAACAGCGGGAACAGCACCAGCTCATACCGCGGCAGCGAGGCCAGCGGCTGCGGCGTCACCGGCTCCGACAGCGCCGGTGCGAGCGACACGAGCACCCAGGCGCCGTAGGCGAACGGCAGGGTCCGGAACACGCCGATCAGGGCGATCGCGCCGAGCGCGAGGAAGGCGAACAGCATCAGGTTCTGCCCCGCCACCGCGAGCGGATCGCCGCCGGCCCTGCCGAAGTAGACCGGCGGCGGCGGCCCGTGCAGCAGCTGGCGCAGCCCGTCCCAGGCAGCGGCGGCCCCGGCGCGCACGCCGCCGAACGGACCGGCGAAGTGGTGCAGCCAAACCGACTCGGCGTGCAGCGGCGCGAGCCAGTCGCCGGTCGTGATCTCGAGGTATGCCATGAACGCGAGCAGCCCGACCGGAACGAGCAGGATCCAGCCGAGGGAGGCACGCGGCTCGTGGCGCGGGAGCAGCCGCCGCCATCCTGCGAACCCGGATGGCGCCCACCGCGACGTCGGCTGCGGACTGTCGCTGCGCGGGCCGTACAGGTAGAGGATCGCCAGCGGAACGACGAGCAGCGCCCCGGTGCTGCGCGAGCTCGCCGCGAGTGCTCCGAGGATCGCGGCGCTCGCCCAGCGGCCCCGCCTTGCTCGCAGGATCGCCCCGGTCGACAGCGCCAGGAACAGCGACTCGCTGTACACGGCCGAGAAGAAGAACGACACCGGGCAGAACGCGATCAGCATCACCGCCAGGTCCGCGATCTCGGAGCCGAGATCGAGACTCGCGAGTTGGTGCAGCGCCACCAGCGCGGCAGCGAAGGCGACCAGCGAGATCAGCGCTCCCGCGAGCAGGTCAGACCCGACCACGAGCCCCACCACATGCATGAGCAGCGGGTACAGGGGGAAATATGCAGCGCGCTGCAGCTGGTGCTGGTAGCCGCCGTGGGCGATCATCAGGTACCAGACCGAATCCCAGCGGGCCACCGGAGCCAGGAGAAGGTTGGGGAAGTAACCGAACGGCGTGGTCAGGCCGGTCGGGTCGTACGCGCGCCAGCCTGGCGGCGGGCCGATCATGAGCATCGCCAGCACGCCGGCCGCCAGCACCACGAGTCGCGAGAACCAGATCGCTCGCCAGACGACCGTGCCGCAGCCGCCGCCTCGCAGCGACGCCGCCGGCACGGACCTCACCCGCTCGACCTGTGCGATCCCCGCCTGCATGAGCAGTGCGAGTCTGGCAGGAGCGGGTCGCGGAGGCCCGGTCGGCGCCCGACCGGAGGACCGCCGAGACCGATCGCCCGTCCCGTCGCCGCGCGACCGGCAGGAGGGTGAGGCCAAAGGGCGAAGAAACGGCCTGGATACACTGATCGCGAGAGTTCCAAGCGGTGGCAGTGCTGCACGGGACCGCCACATCGCCCCTTTCAGATGAGTCGACGCGAACGAAACCGACGCCGCCAGAACAGGCGTGGCCACCCTCTCAAGCGCGTGCTGTTGATCGCCGTGCTCCTCATCTTCTCCACGATGGTGATCGGCAGCGCCGCCGCCGTCGGCTGGGTTGTGTCGGTGGCGAACTCGGCTCCGAACATCAACGAGCTGCACCCGCGCGTGCCGGGGACGCTCTCAGAGGTCTACGCCGCCGACGGAAGCCTGCTCGGCTACATCTCCCCGCACGACGTCCTGCGCACGGTCGTGTCCGCCAACCAGATGCCACCGCTGCTGCGCGAGGCGACCGTCGCGATCGAGGACCGGCGCTTCTGGCAGCACGGCGGGGTCGACTATCAGGGGATCCTGCGCGCCGGGTTCAAGGACCTGCTGAGCGGCGGCACGAGCGTTCAGGGCGGATCGACGCTGACGATGCAGCTCGTCGGCAACATCTACCTGCCCAACCAGATCACGGCGCACCACAACCTCCGCTACAAGATCATCCAGGCGAAGCTGGCAAACGAGCTCGAGGACCACCATTCGAAGGGCTGGATCCTCACCCAGTACCTCAACGACGTCGAGTACGGCGCCGTCGGCGGGCTGCAGGCGATCGGCGTCGGCGCCTCCTCGCAGGTGTTCTTCGACAAGCCGGTGAGCAAGCTCGATCTGGCCCAGGTGGCGCTGCTGGCCGGCCTCCCCCAGGCGCCGTCGCAGTACAACCCGTTCGTGGCGCCCACGCTGGCCTACCAGCGGCGCACGGAGGTGCTGCAGGCGATGCTGCAGGCGCACGACATCACCAGGGCGCAGTACAACCGCGCCGAGCACTCGTCGCTGCAGGTGAAGGCCAACGACACCTACGAGGTGATCAATCAGCCCTACGTGTTCGAGTACGTAAAAGAGCAGCTCATCAAGGAGCTCGGCCAGCAGGCCCTCAACCAGGGCGGGCTGCAGGTGTACACGACGATCAACCTGCAGGACCAGACGCGGGCGTTCAACGCGATCCGCAACAACGAGGGCGAGCCCGGCGATCCGGCAGCGGCGCTCGTGTCGATCGACCCCACCAACGGCCACATCCTGGCGATGCAGAACTCGACCACGTACGCGCAGTCGGACTTCAACTACGCCGCCGACGCCGAGCGCCAAACGGGGTCGGCGTTCAAGCCGTTCGTGCTGATGACGCTGATCCATGACGATGACGGCGACCCGAACCAGACGTACTACGTGTCCAAGTACCTACCGGACGGCTGGTTGCCCGGATACCCGGACTACTCGGTGCACACCGCGGAGGAGAGCTACCAGGGCACGATCAACATCACGCACGCGATGACCGTGTCCGACAACACCGTGTTCGCGCAGCTCGGCGTCGACCTCGGCATGAACCGGGTTGACGACATGGCGCACGCGATGGGCATCACCGCGCCGCTGTTCGGCTACCCGTCGGAGGCGATCGGCGGCCTGCACATCGGCGTTTCGCCGTTGCAGATGTCCGACGCCTACGCGACCCTCGCCAACGGCGGGCTGCACATCCCGCCGACGATCATCAACGAGGTCGTGTTATCCAACGGCAAGATCGTCGACCTCGGCGATCCCCCGTCGACGCGGGTCTTCAGCCAGGGCGAGGCGTACGCGGGCACGAAGGTGCTCGAGACGGTCGTGACCGAGGGCACGGGGACGGCCGCCGACTACGGCTGCCCGGCGGCCGGCAAGACCGGCACGACCAGCGACTACACGGATGCCTGGTTCGTCGGCTACACGCCGCAGCTCTCCACGGCGGTGTGGGTGGGCTACCCGAACAGCACGGCCTCGATGGACGACGTCAACGGTCTCGGGCCCGGCTTCGGCGGCACGCTCGCGGCGCCGATCTGGCACGACTACATGGAATCCGCCAGCGATGGCTACTGCGGGGACTTCACCGAGCCGGACGTGCTGTGGTCCGGCACGGCCTATTTCGGCGCTCATGCGACCACCTACACCCCACCTCCGGTCACGACCACGCCGACGAGCACGACCCCGACGACCACCACGCCGACGACGACGACGACGCCCGGCGGCGGGACTCCCGCACAGCCCGGGGGCGGGGGCGCCGTCTCGGGCGGCACGGTCACGTCGGGCGCGCCGTCAGGGAAGCCCGGCACCGGCGCAACCGGCAGCCCGGGCACCACCAAGACGAAGTAGAAACTCGCCGCACCGAAGCTCCGGGGATGCATCGAGAACACCCGCGCGCGCGACGGACTGGTAGCGTGTCGGTTGGGTCCGTGATCAACGCGGGCGCCAATCCGACATCGCAGCGAGCACACACCACATGCCCAAGGAAGAAAAGGTAGAACTCGAAGGGGAGGTCGTCGAGGCCCTCCCGAACGCGATGTTCCGCGTCAAGCTCGACAACATGGACCGCGTCGTTCTCGGCCACGTCGCGGGGAAGATGCGTCGCTTCCGCATCCGGATCCTCCCGGGCGACCGGGTCCGCGTCGAGCTCTCGCCATACGACCTCGACCGAGCGCGCATCGTCTATCGGCACAGATAGCCGGGCTGGATGCCCGGCTGTGGTGACCGCCGGGCGAGGCGAGCGTTCTCCCGCACTCCTGGAGCGAGGCGAGCCCGGCCCCGAGCCGGATGCGAGAGCCGGGCCGGATGCCCGGCTGTGGTGACCGCCGGGCGAGCCGAGCGTTCTCCCGCACTCCTGGAGCGAGGTGAGCCCGGCCCCGAGCCGGATGCGCTATCCAACAGTTATGAAAGAACTCGAGCTCATACGTGCGCTCGAGGGCGTCTTCCACAGCGAGGACCCGCGGGTGATACGCGGGATCGGCGACGACGCCGCGGTGGTACGCGCCCGCGGCTACGCCGTGACCTCGGTGGACACGATGGTCGACGGCGTGCATTTTCGCTCCTCGCAGCTGACCCCGGAGGAGATCGGGCACCGCGCGCTGGCGGGGGCGCTGTCGGACATCGGGGCGATGGGCGCGACGGCCGGCGAGGCGTACCTGGCGCTGGGACTGCCGGCGGGCAGCCGGCTGCAGGACGCGATCGCGCTGCTCACCGGGGCGCAGGAGCTGGCGCGTCGCTGCGAAGTCAGCATCGCGGGCGGTGACGTGACGCGCGCGCCGGCGCTCGTCGTCTCGTTCACGGTCGTCGGCTGGACGGATGACCCGGGCAGCCTTGTGGGGCGCGACGGCGCCCGCCCCGGCGATCTCGTCGGTGTCACGGGGACGCTGGGGGCGGCGGGAGCGGGACTCGCGGTCCTGGACGGAACGGCCACGGTGGCTCCGGACACGGCGGCCGAGCTGCGGCGCCGGTACGCGCGGCCCGAGCCGCGGCTGGCGGCGGGCATCGCGCTTGCGGGCGCCGGCGCGAGCGCGATGATCGACCTCTCCGACGGGTTGGCGACGGATGCGGTTCACCTGGCGCAGCGCAGCGGCGTGCGCCTGGCGCTGTCGCTCGCCGCGCTGCCGCTCGCCGCGGGAGTCAGCGAGGTGGCGGCCCAGCTCTCAGTGGATCCGGCAGAGCTCGCTGCCCGCGCGGGCGAGGACTACGAGCTGTGCATCTGCGCACCGGAGCAGGCACGTGCAACGATCGAAGCGGCGCTCGCTGCAGGTGAGGGAAACCCCGAGATCACGTGGATCGGGCAGGTGATCGAGGGTGATTCGGGCGTCGAGCTCGCCGGCGCCCGTACGACGCTGACCGGCTACGAGCACGCGCTCTGAGGCGCCGGATCGGCTCGTCGCGGGCGCCACGGAGCAGGCCGATCAGCGCCTGCGCAGGCGATTGAGGATCGCGACCGCGACGGCTTCCGGGTCGACCGCGTACTCGCCGCGCCGGAGCTGCTCGATGAGGCTGGCGATCTTCTGATCTTGTTGCTCTTTCATGATCGATGTTTGGATCGGTCCCGGTGCGTCAAACCAGAATTGTGTATGGCGCGAACTCGACACTAAGCTGACTCGGTCCCTACAACAGTCGTCCGCCCTTCTTCGCTCGCCACGGTCAGTCATGCGGTCCGCTCCTGCACGGAAAGTGCAACGACAGCGTCACGCAACCCGTTGGAGTTGCGACATGCCGCCGCGCGCACTGCCGCTCACGCGCCGGCGAGCGCCTGCGTGTCGGGGTGCACCGCGGCCAGCCGGGCAAAGACGACGATCCGCTGGGCTGCGCTGTACAGCGGGTTGCACGCGGACAGGACTAGCCGTTCGTAGCCGACGTTGCGTGTGATCCACCACGATTGTGGCGTGACGACCTGGTGGTACTGCACAACATAGGTGAAATCGGCGTATGGCATGTCGAGCGCAATACGGTCGCCGCGGCCCAGCTCGTTGATGTTGCGAAACGGCGCCAGGTATGTCGTGCGATGTCCCGCGATCGCGACGGTGTCACCGAGGCCCGGGAAAGCGGTCGACGGATAGTGTCCCGGACCCCGCTCGAGACTTGCGGTATCGGTGCCCTCGACGACGTCGAAGCTGACGCCGATCTTCGGGATCACGAGCCGTCCGATCGCGGCTCCGGTGGGCACCACGCGCGCCTCGCGCCGGGCGAGGAAGGCGATCCGGGCGGGCGCGTCCGAGAGGCTCTGGAGCGCTCGACGCTCGACGGTGCTGAGCGGCACCGCCTGGAACGAGAGGTAGCGGCGGTCGAGCTGGTCGCGCTTGACCAGCGCGATCGCCGCGGTCACCGGCTCCTGCCAGACGAGCGTCACCACTGCGTCGAGCACGAGCAGCAGGCCGGCGATGATCAGCACCCAGGAGACGTCGCGGATCAACCGTCGCAGCGTTCTGCGCGAGGTCGCCTTCCGCTCCAAAGTCCCTATCGTCATCGCTAGCCGCTCCGCTCATCGCATGTTACGACCCAGCGGGCCCGGCCGAATCTGTCCAGCGATTCTTGGACTTCGGGCCAGCGGTCGCCATAGGTGCTCGGCCGCTCAGCGCCGCAGCGCCGACCCCGTCCCCCCGAGGGATCCCGGCCCGGCATAGGTGATCGGCCCGCGCGTGGTCACGACCGGCTCCCCGTGCTGGCGCTCGGGCGCCGAGCGGACCATGATCACGACCGCGCTGGCGACGCACCCGAGCAGCACGCTCCAGTACGCAACGGCGAGCAGGCCGACCTGTCCGCCCGTGAGCAGCAGCAGGCCGTTCCACGGCAGGTCGACGAGCGACAGCCCGAGCGAATGCGCGTAGTAGAGGACGACCAGCAGCGGCGCGAGCAGTCCGGCGAGCGCCATCGCGATCTGCACAGCGCGATGCCCGCGGACAGCGTCGGCCCGCAGCCAGAGCCAGAGATGCAGGGCGGGCAGGACCAGCGCTGCCGCGAACGGGTCGCGCGCCCAGATGAGCAGCGTGGTCAAGCACATCACGAGCGCCAGACCGACGGCGGCGCCGTCGCCGGGCGTGCGCTGCGGCGTGCGCGGGCCGATCCGGCTCGCCAGGCGGATGCAGAGCGGGCGCAGCCACGCGAACGCGGCGACGATCACGACCAGGATCGACGCGAGCGCGGCGATGCCCTTCGCGCTCAACGCGACGCCGCCGGCCCCGACCGGACCGGGAGGTGTCGCCGGGAGCCATCCCGCGAGACGGATCAGCTCGACGATCAGGAACCCGACCACGAACGGCACCGCGCCTGCGAGGACCCACAGGACCCAGCGGATGATCGAGTGGCCGCGCCGGCGGGCGCGGGCGATGCCGTCGACGGTGGTCGCGAGCACCGGCAGGATCAGCGCGAGCACGAGCAGGGAGAACGCCCATTCCGGCACGAGCTTGCCGGAGATGATCAGGTACGCCGACGGTGCGGGCACCGCCGGACCCGTGTTGAGCGCGTTCACGGTCTGCAGCACGGCCTGGCCGAGGGCGGCGACGCCGGCAGCATCGATCGGCTCACCGGCGCTGCTGTCGCGGTTGCCCGACGTCGAGAGCAGCACGGCGGGGATCCCCTGCTCGCCGAAGGGCCCCTGCTCGGTCGCGCTGAACGGGAGCGCCAGATGCGCGATCTGCGGGCCGATCCCGCTGCCGCCGGCCCGCAGGCCGGCGAGCGACTGGACCGAGGCGGCGAGCGTGTTGCGCAGCAGTGGCGGCGCGAGCTGAGCGCCGTCCGACCACGGGATGATCAACGGCTCGGTCACGTGCGCGCCGGCGAGGTCGCCGAGCACGATCACCGCGTCGACCTGCTGGCCCGCCAGCGAGCGGGCCAGCTCGGTGGTGCCCGCGGCGCCGATCGAGCCGGTCGTGGAAACGAGCATCAGCGAGCGGTTCTGGTCCTCGCCGGCCAGCACGTTCGCCAGCTGGAGCATCACGGCGGTGCCGGAGAGCCCTGCCTCGCCGGGCTCATCCCGGTCGGAGACGATCACGATCGTGCCGGCCTGCGGGCCGGCACGAGTGCCGATCACCGTCTCCAGGGTGCGGGGCCCGTCGGCCGTCTGCGCGCGGAAGCTCTGCGTCGTCACCGCGTACTGAGCGGTGCCCTGCTCCTTTGCCGTCAGCTCGTTCGCCACGTACGTGGCGAGGGCCTGGTCGGCCGGCGAGCCGGGGCTGCGAACCGGGTAGTCGCCGAACAGCGTCTTCATCACCGGGACGCTGTTGCTCATGCTCACGGGCGCGAGCGTCGTGCCGGCAGCGCCCGGCTGATCGGTGAAGGAGAACCCGAACACGATCAGTGCAGCCAGCACGATCACGAGGGTCGCCCGGTAGATGCGGGGATCCACCATCGGGTGAGAGGTTAGCCGGGCGAGCGGCTCGGACGATTTCGTCAATTCCGCAACGTCTAGTCTTTCTCTTGACGAAGGATGCACTCAATCGCCGACCACCCAGCCCGCATCCTGCTCGTTGACGACGAGCAGTCGATCCAGACGCTGCTCTCCTACCCGCTGCGCAAGGACGGCTACGACGTCGTTCAGGCGACGGACGGACGCCAGGCGCTCGATCGCTTCGACGAGCAGGAGTTCGACCTGGTCGTGCTCGACGTGATGCTGCCGAAGATCGACGGGCTGGAGGTCTGCCGGCGGTTGCGCACGCACAGCGCGGTGCCGATCATCATGCTCACGGCCAAGTCCGAGGAGATCGACAAGGTCGTCGGGCTCGAGCTCGGGGCCGACGACTACATCACCAAGCCGTTCTCGCTGCGGGAGTTCTCGAGCCGTGTGAAGGCGGCGCTGCGCCGGGCGGAGATGAGCCGGCGGGCCGCCCAGGCCGGAGCGGACGAGCCGCCGCTGACGGTCGGTGACCTCAAGATCGACTTCCTGAAGCGCACTGCACGTGTCAGCGGCACTGACGCACCGCTCACCTACGTGGAGTTCGAGATCCTCTCGACGCTCGCACGCTCTCCGGGGCGCGTGTTCACGCGCGACATGCTGCTTGCACGGATCTGGGGCGGCTCGGCCTACCGGGACCGGCGCACGATCGACGTTCACATCCGCCACCTGCGGGAAAAGCTCGAGCGCGATCCGAAGGACCCCGCGTACCTGGTCACGGTCCGGGGCGTCGGCTACCGCTTCCGCGACACGGAGACCTGACGTCGGCTCGGCCGGCTCGGGAGAGGCAGACGGCGTGCCCGGCGATCCGCGCAGAGGCTTCATCCCGGTGGGCCGGATCCCGGCGGGAATGCTGTCGCTCGGGAACCGCATCGCGCTCGTGTTCTTCGCGATCACGCTCGTCGCGATCGGGACCCTATACATCATCGTCGTCCCCGGGCTGCAGACACAGCTGCTCGGCGCCGACATGCGGCACGCGTCGCACAGCGGTGTCTACTCGGCGCCGATCAGCGACGTGGTGCGCCACGTCGGCGACGTCAGGCACGAGTTCCTCGTCGCGGGCGGGATCGCGCTGGCGCTCGCCTGGATCGGCGGCTACCTGACGGCGCGCTGGCTGGCGCAGCGGGTCAAGCGGCTCGAGCGTGCGGCCGAGCGCGTCGCCGCCGGCGAGTTCGAGCACCCGATCCCGGTCGACTCGCGCGACGAGCTGGGGCAGCTCGCGGTCGCGTTCAACGACATGCAGCGCCAGCTCTCCCAGCTCGAGTCGGCGCGCAAGAAGTTCATCGCGACGGCATCGCACGAGCTGCGCACGCCGATCTTCTCGCTCGGCGGCTTCGTCGAGCTGCTGGAGGAGGATGAGCTCGACGCGCCGACGCGCAGACGCTTCCTCGATCAGGTATCGGAGCAGGTCGAGCGATTGCGCAAGCTGTCGGTCGACCTGCTCGACCTCTCGCGCCTCGAGTCCGGCTCGCTGGAGCTGCGCCCCGAGCAGGTCGACCTGGGCGAGCTGACGCGTTCGGTGTCGGCGGAGTTCGAGCCGTCGCTCGGCCAGCACGACTCCAACCTCGAGCTGCGCGTGCCGCCGGCGCTGGAGGCGCAGTGCGATCCGGTCCGGATCGCGCAGATCGTGCGCATTCTGATCGACAACGCGCTCGCGCACACGGCGAGTGGCACTGACATCGTCGTCACGGCGGTCCGCCACAATGGCACCGTGAGCCTCGCGGTGCGGGACAACGGGCAGGGGATCGAGGGCATCGCGCTGTCGCGCATCTTCGAGCCCTTCTTCACCGCCGACGGAGCGAAGGGCTCCGGTCTCGGACTGACGATCGCGAGCGAGCTGGCGGAGCGCATGGATGGTCGCCTGACGGTCTTCTCCACCCCGGGCCAGACCGTGTTCACGCTCGAGATCCCCGGGTAGTGGCCGCGATGGCCGCGGCCGACCTCACGGCCACCCGGCGCGCCGAGCTGGTGCTGGAGCTCGGGCGCCGGCTGCGCGACGTGGTGGTACCGGAGCTGGGCTCGCTGCGCGGCCGCGCGCAGCACGGCGGCGGCGCGGGCGGCGACGTGACCTTCGAGGTCGACCGGATCGCCGAGGAGTCGCTGCGCGAGTTCGTCGCGAACAGGGCGCCCAGGATCGCGTTCTATTCCGAGGATCGCGGTCTCGTCGCTGCCGGCGACGAGACGCACGTGCTCGTGGTCGACCCGATCGACGGCACGCGGCCGGCGATGGCGGCGCTCGAGTCGGCGTGCGTGGCGGTAGCGCTGGCGCCGCTGCTCGAGGGCGAGCCGACGATGGCGGACGTCGAGATCGGTTGCGTGGTTGAGATCAAGTCCGGCCACTGGTTCCTCGGGCGACGCGGCCGGGGTCTGACGTCCTCGCGGCACCTGGCGCTGAGCGGGAACGACGACCCGGGGGCCATGTTCTGGGGCTACGGATTCCGCGGGCGCCCGGCGCGCGAGACGGTCGAGGTCCTGGCCGAGCTGATCGACGGCTCGTCGGTCGGCGGCGGCACCTTCGAGCTCGGCTCGCAGGCGTTCGCGATGACCCGGATCGCGACGGGGCAGCTCGACGCGGTCGTGGAGGTCGGCTCCAGGCTGATCGATGACGTGCCCGGCATGCGCACGCGGTTCGAGCAGATCGGCCGCGGGCAGGTGCTCAACAACTCGCCCTACGACCTCGCGGCACCGTGGCTGTGCCTGCGAGAGGCCGGCGGTGTGATCAGCGACGGCTGGGGCGAGCCGCTGGATCGCCACCGGCTGCTCGGTTCCGGCCACGAGTTCCAGATGTCGTCGATCTCCGCCGCCAACGCGGCCCTGCACGCGAAGCTGGTCGCGGCGGTTGACGCGGGGATCGCGAGGCTGCGCGCGCTCGTAGGATGACGGGTCTATCCGAATAACGGAGTGCACGGCTGGCGGGCGCCCCGTCCTGATCGAGAGGAGGACCATGCTCGCGCCCATCGCCGTCGCGCACAAGCACCTCGCCGACTACGCGAGCCTTGTCGGCAGGCCGCTGGTCAACCATTATGATAAAATGCTCTGTCTAATGGTGTTTCGGGCGGGCGCGCGATGAGGGAAGCTCCGCTCATCCTCGTGTCCAACCGCGGACCGGTGACCTTCGAGGCCGACGGCTCGATCCGGCGCGGCACGGGCGGACTCGTCACGGCGCTGACCGGCCTGGCGACGCATCGCGAGGTGACGTGGATCGCGTCGTCGATGACCGATGAGGACGTCGCCGTCGCCAAGCGTCACGGCGGACGCGCGTTTCCCGTGCAGGCACCCGGCGGCGCCCAATTCCTCGTCAAGCTCGTCGCGTCGGACCCCGAGGCCTTCGACCGCTTCTACAACGTCACCGCCAACCCGATGCTGTGGTTCATCCAGCACTACCTGTGGGACCTGTCCAACGCACCCGACATCTCGCGCGCGGAGGTTGAGGCGTTCGAGTTCGGATACAACGTCGTCAACGAGGATCTCGCGCGGGCCGTGCTCGAGGAGATCGACGGCATCGAGCACCCGGTGGTGATGGCGCACGACTATCACCTCTACACGCTCCCCGCTTTGGTCCGCCAGGCTCGGCCGGACACGTTCCTGCATCACTTCGTCCACATCCCCTGGAGCCAGTCGGACTCTTGGCGGGTGCTGCCCACGATCATGCGCGAGGAGCTCTACCACGGGATCCTGTCCAACGACATCATCGGCTTTCACACCCAGTCCTACCGG
This sequence comes from Solirubrobacteraceae bacterium, assembly GCA_052148275.1. Taxonomy (GTDB): domain Bacteria; phylum Actinomycetota; class Thermoleophilia; order Solirubrobacterales; family Solirubrobacteraceae; genus Palsa-465. Next base: position 92,549 of record JBKQIR010000083.1, on the reverse strand, counting down.
CGCAACTTCCTGCAGTGCTGCGAGGATCTGCTCGGACTCGAGGTCGACCACGAAGAAGGGACGGTGTTCGTCGACGATCGCGAGGTGTGGGTCCGAAGTTACCCCTTGCCGATCGACGCCGGCGCGGTGCGCGAGGTGGCGCGGCGACCGCGAACGCAGCGCTTCGAGCAGGAGTTGATGCGCCGCCGCCGCGAGCATCTGATCCTGCGCGTCGACCGCGCCGACCTCAGCAAGAACGTACTGCGCGGCTTCACGGCGTTCGACCTGTTCCTCGACCAGCACCCCGAGTTCCGTGAGCGCGTCACGTTCATCGCCCAGCTGATGCCCTCCCGCACCGACGTCCCGCAGTACGCCGAGTACCTCGAACGGATCGAGGCGGTGGTGGCGGTCGTCAACCACCGCCACGGCTCGCCCGACTGGATGCCGATCCAGCTGAAGCTGCGCGACGACATGGAGGAGGCCGTCGCCGCCTACAAGCACTACGACGTGCTGATGGTCAATGCGATGTTCGACGGGATGAACCTGGTCGCCAAGGAGGGCCCGATCGTCAACGCGCATGCCGGCGTCTCGATCCTCTCCGAGAACACCGGTGCGCACGAGGAGCTGCACGAGTACGCACTGTCGGTCAACCCGTTCGACATCCAGGAGCTCGCCGACTCGATCCATGCGGCGTTGACGATGGCCGCGCCGGAGCGCGAACGACGCATCTTGGGCCTGCGCTCGATCGTCACGGCACGCGACCCCGGGGACTGGATCGACGAGCAGCTGCAGGACATCACCGAGAAGCACCCCCACGCCACGCAGGTCGAGGTCTCCAGACGCGGTACGGTCGATGCGGATCCGTGACTGAATGAACGCTTAGGGTTCTCGTGGACCCTTAGGTGAGCTGCGGGCGCAGCTCGCTGCGGGTCCGCGGGCGGACGCTCGCCCCACAGCTCATCGATCAACCGGTGACGCGAGAGCGGCACGCCCGCGCACAGCAACAACAACGCGAGCAACGAGCGCGGACGACCGCCCGGCAGCGCCACAGCTCGGCCATCCCGCTCGAGCACCAGCGGCCCCGGAACTCCGAAACGGTATATCCGCTGGCACCCCGCCACGGCTTACGCCCGAATCGGCGGGCCAAAGCCTGTCCTTTGGCGGTTCTTTGGTGCGCCTTCGGTGAGGCGGCTCAAGATGCAGCGCACACACCACGTTCCCACAGGAGGGAAGAAGCAAGATGGGCCTTTTCAGCAAGATGCGTGACCTCACCGGATCGGTTCCCAGGCAACTGCACGAGAACGGGCTACTCGGCCGCGGGATCATCGTCAGCATCCAGCAGACGTCGGTCAGCACCGGTGCGGACTTCGACCCCGCGCACGTCTGCGTGTTCACAGTCGAGGTGGCGCTCGACAACGTTCCGCGCTACACCGCGACCTGCCGGCAGGCCGTCAAGGCGACGATCCTGCCGCGCCTGATGTCGCCCGGCGCGACGGTCGCGGTGCGGGTCGACGCCAATGACCACAGTCACATCGCGCTGTCGCTCGGGGAAGCACCGCCGACCGTGACGATGGCCAGCACAGGCGATCCGAACACCAGCTCGGCGGCGCGGATCCTCGAGCAGGGCGTGGTGTGCAAGGCGGTGATCGTGGAGACGCAGTCGCTCGGGATGCGCAGCTCGAAGGGGAATGACATGTACGCCTTCGTGCTGACCGTGATCGCCGACGGACGCCCCCCATACCAGATCCAGGTCGGCAACTCGGTTCCGGCGGCCGCCCTGCCGCTGCTCTACCGCGGGAACACGGTGCCCGCCAAGCGGATGGCCGATGGCGACGATCGCGAGCTCGTGATCGACTGGGAGGCAGCACTCGCGCAGGTGACAGCCGCGACGTCCTGACGGGAGCCGACCTCGACGTTCACGGCGGCCGAACGCTGCCGTGCCCGGCGGTCGACCGCAGCAGCCTCCGGGCGCCCCACCGGCAGACAACAAACTACCCAAGCACATACCGAATACCGATCCAGCAAGGAGTAACAACAATGGTTCTAGTAACTGGCAACTGGCGGCTATGGCTCGTCGGAATGACGGCGTCACTGGTGATTTTCGCCGTCGTCTACTTCACCGCGATCCAGCCGAGCACGAACGCAGCCAACCAGGCGATCAAGACCGGCCTGCAACAGACTCAGCAGGCGCTCAATCAGACGCAGCGGCAGCTTAACACGAATGCGTCGGAAGCGAGCGCAACCGCCGGACAGGCGCAGCAGCAACTCGGCAAGGCAGCGAAGCTGACGAGCTGCCTCGAAGCGGCCGGTACCAACGCGACGGCGATGCAGGCCTGTCAGGCCAAGTACGCCGGCTGACCGCGCAGCAGCTGCGCCAGCAGCCGCACATCGCTCGGGAGGTGATCGTAGGCACGGGGCAGCTCGTGCGGGCGTCGCCCGGGAGACGGGGGCAGTCAGGGGTGGTGGGGCCGTTGCACCAGCGGCCCGCAGGCGAGGATCGCCTGCGGGCCGCTCCTGGCGTTGCGACTGGTGCCCGCTACCCCGCGTCCGTTGATGAGCGCCTTGCTCGACGCTGCAGCGAGCGCTCTTTCGCTCTAGCCGGCCGGGGCGATCTCGCCCAGCAGCCCGTGGTCCTCGGCGCCGATGCCCGCCGTGAACACGAGCGTCTGCGGGCTGGCAAACGTCCCATTACCGAACTGCAACGCCCAGAGACTGTCGATCTTGATCGGGTTGCCGTCCGTGTTCATCAGCTGGCCCACCTCCGTGCCGTTGCTCGGGTTGTAGGCGTGGATCGTGCCGTCGCCGAAGTTGCCGACGAGCAGATCGCCCGCGAACGCCCCATAGGTGGAGGGTGCGATCACCAGGCCCCATGGCGCATTGAGGTCTCCGCCGGAGATCAGGCGCTGCTCCAGGACGCCGCTGGTGCTGTAGACGTCGACGAAACCGGCGCCCGGCCCCGGAACGTCGTCGTGCTTCGCCGCGTCCTGCTGCGCGTAGGTGACGTACAGGAAGCCGTTCAGCAACTGCACGTTGAACGGTGCGAAGCCGGCCGGGATCATCGGATCCCGGAACGCGCCCCGCCACTTGACCAGCTGGAAGTGGTCGTTGAAGACGTCGATTCTCGCCTTTCGGAAGTTGGTCGCGTACAGGTACGTGGAGCTGCCGACCGTCGCCATCGCCAGGCCCTTGTAGACCGCGCGCCTGCTGCCGAACTCGAAGTCGGCCATCGTTCCCGAAACCTTGCCGCTCCATGCGCTCAGCACGCCGGACTCGGAGTCGAAGATGAAGTTGGCCGGAGCGCTTCCCAGCGTCGTGGTCACCACGAACCCCGGGGTCTGGTTGGTGACGATCCCGGTCGGATTGCCGGCCGGAATGGTGACCACGAGCGATGAGACCACCGGGATGCTCCCGTTCACGCCGCCGGTGTACAGGGTCGATACGCCGGAGTTGTTATCGGACACCCACAGCGGCGACTTGGAGGTTGCCGCCAGCCCCCACGGGTTGACGAGGTTGGGGTCTGTGATCCTCGCCACCCCCGGGATGTCGGAGATGAGATTCGTCTGCTGGTACGCGGCGGGGGACGTCCCCATCGCCGTGGCGATCGGAATCGCCGCCGCCGCGATTGTGGCTCCGGCGGCGACTGCTCCCCGTACCCAGACGCGCTTGCAGCGCCTGGAGCGTCGCGGGCGAACCAACGGCTCTACTGCGTGCATGACATGTACCTCCTGGCGCATGACCGCGTGCGTCACGCGCGGACGGGCCCGGCCCTGCGCCGGGCAACTACCGGCTCTGATGCGCGTGCGACGGAATCCTTCCCGGCGGTGAGGCGCGGACACCGAATGGACACACGTGCGGCGAGGCTCGGCCACATCCCGGCCCTCGGCGCGGCGCCGGCCCGCGTGGATCGGACGCTCCGCGCGCGGGGTTCGACCCGTTGCTATAGTCGCTGGCCGCCCGATCTGCGGGCGTTCACTATGGCCAGCGACCCGATCCTCTACGACCTCGTGCTGCTGCTCTCGATGCAGAGCGACGACGACGCACGCGCGAAGATCGTCACCGACATCGAGGCTGCGGTCACGGCCGCGGGTGGGTCGCTGTCGCGCAACCAGACCTGGGGACGGCGCCCGACCACCTACCAGATCAGGCATGAGGCCGAGGCCGAGTATCACGTGCTGCAGTTCACGGGCCCCACGTCGCTGCTGGATTCGCTGTCGCACACGCTGCGGATCGCCGACGAGGTCCTGCGCTTCCGGATCATCAAGGTGATCCCGGGAACACCCGATGCGCCCGCGTCGGCGCCGCCGATCATCGCCGCGACCGTCGGGGCGCCGGGCGCGCTCACCGACGATCCCGCCGCCTAGCGGCCGACTCTGCTGTTCTGTTGCATGAACGTGTCGCGGTTTCGCGCGCGCGTCAAGACTGTGGAACGAAACCGCGCATTTTCCGCCCGGCGGGGCTTTGGACGCCTCTCGCCCGCCTATATTCGACGCAGGCCGAGAACGTCCTCGAAAGGAGCCAAGCAATGGCAGGCAACATCAACCGCGTGATCATCACCGGCAACTTGACCAGGGATCCCGAGCTCAAGGCGCTCTCCGAGTCCGGGACGAGCGTCTGCAGCCTGCGGATCGCCTGCAACGGGCGGCGCAAGAACAACCAAACCGGACAGTGGGAGGATCAGCCCAACTATTTCGACGTCACGGTGTGGGGCCAGCAGGCCGAGAACTGCGGCCGATACCTGAGCAAGGGCCGCGGCGTGGCGGTCGACGGGCGGCTGCGCTGGCGGGAATGGACCGACAAGGAGGGGCAGAAGCGCCAAGGTGTCGATATCATCGCGGAGACCGTGCAGTTCCTCGGAGGACGCGACGACTCCGGCAGCTCGAACGGGAATGGCTTCAGCAGCGGCATCCGTGCTGCGGGAGGCGATATCCCGGTCGATACCGGAGATTTTGTCAGCGCCCCGGCGGGCGGCGGAGCTGCGGACGACGATATCCCGTTCTGAAGCAGCGATCCGAAGAGACGCTTAGATCAAGGTGATGCCCAGTGGCGAAGCAACGTAGAAGGCCGGTTCGCCGGCGCGACAGGAAGGGAGGGCCGTCCTCTGGACGCCGTAAGGCCTGCCCGTACTGCCGCGAGAAGGTCGACCAGGTCGACTACAAGGACCTGTCCGCGCTCAAGCGGTTCGTCTCGGAACGAGGCAAGATCCGCTCACGCCGGATCACGGGAGCATGCCGCAGGCACCAGAGCCAGGTCGCGCGCGCTGTCAAGCGCGCGCGAGAGCTCGCCCTGCTGCCGTACGTGACCGAGGGCGGCAGCGATCACCGCGAGCGGGGCGGTCGCTCCGACCGTGACCGCGACCGCTAGCTGGAGCGTCTCGATGCCACGCGCCATCCTTCTGCAGGACGTCGACTCGCTCGGCGAGCGGGGAGCCGTCGTCGACGTGTCGGCCGGCTATCTGCGCAACTACCTGCTGCCCCGCAAGCTAGCCGAGACCGCGACGAAGGGCTCGATCGAGGCCGCCAAGCGCGCTCGGGAGGCGGCCGAACGCGCCCAGCGAGAGAGCGAGGATCGCGCTCGCGACAGCGCCGCGCTGCTCGGCCGGACCGTGCTCACGATCCCGCAGCAGGCCGGCGACGACGGGCGGCTGTTCGGCTCGGTGACCACCCAGGACATCGCCGACGCGATTCGCGACGCGCGCGGGATCCGCGTCGACAAGCGCAAGGTGTTCCTCGATGAGCCGATCCGGAACGTCGGCACCTACATGGTCGTCGTCGAGGTCGCGGACGACGTGACCGCGACCATCAAGACGATGGTCGTCGCGTCCACTTAGGGCCCGCGCTAGGGCCCGCGCGTCTTACGTGGAGCTCCCGGAGACCGGTCACTCCTCTCATCAGTCCACCATCCGGAGGAGGTCGGCCAACCGATGGCGATCGAACGCAGGCTGGGTGTCGCACTGGATTGGCAGCCGGCCATGCGGCCTGCCCCGATCGAGTTGGAAGGGTCGCATGTCGTCGTGCGGCCGCTCTCGGCGAGCGTGGATGCCGAGCCGCTGTACGCGGTATCCCACCCGCCGGCTGGTGATCCACACCTGTGGACCTACCTTCCTGACGGCCCGTACAGGGATCCCGCAGCACTGCGGGATGCGCTGACGCTCGCGGAGAGCTCCAAGGATCCGTTGTTCTTCACGCTGGCCCTGCTTCCGGATCGAGATCCGGCCGGAGTCGCCTCCTACCTGCGGATCACGCCGGAGCATGGAGTCATCGAGATCGGCCACATCTGGTTCGGCGCGACGCTGCGGCGGACAACGGCGGCCACCGAGGTGATCTACCTGCTCGCTGCGCACGCCTTCGACGAGCTCGGCTACCGGCGGCTCGAATGGAAATGCAACGCGCTGAACGAAGGGTCGCGACGCGCTGCCGAGCGCTTCGGCTTTCGCTTCGAGGGGATCTTCCGCAACCACATGGTCGTCAAGGGCCGTAACCGCGATACCGCGTGGTACGCGATCACCGGCGACGAATGGATCACGATCCGTGCCGGCTTTCGCGCCTGGCTCGCAACCGAGAACCAGGATGGAACCGGGCGGCAGAAGCGCCGTCTCGCGGAGCTCATGGGCGTCGAGCGCCTCCAAGGGCCGCCGCAGCCGCCGATCGCAAGTCGCGGACCTTAAGACCCACGGCGGAGGTGCCCGGGAACGGAAGAGAGCCGGGTCAACCCCGGCTCTCAGAAGGTCATGCTGCCTGTGCAGCAATGCGGCTTGAAGGACCGCGTACGAACGTAGTTCGTTATCAGACGCTGTTATCCGGCGGACTGAGCTCGTCCAAGTGACGGGCCTCCTCGCTGTCGCGCTTCCGGTGACGTAAGTCTATCACAGCACTGCCCACGCAACGCTGGGCCCTCTCAACGTGCGGGCGTTTTCGCTGTCGGTTGCGGTAGCGGCTCCGCTCACGGACTCCGGATTCAGCGCCCCCCCGACAGCTTGTCGGCGAGCTCGTCGATCAGGTCGCCGACGCGCTTGACGATCGGCTGCTGACGAGCGTGGCCGTACAGACCCGTGAGCTCGGAGCGAGCGTCGGCGAGGATCTTGGCGAAGCTGTCGTCGGTCGTGTAGTAGCCAAGCTCCTCGTCCGACGGCCGCCCGGCTCGGCTCGAGGCGCCGGCCGAGCCGTCCGACTTCGAGCCGGAGGCCGCGGCGGCCGCACGAGCGGCGCTGCGCGCACGCTCACGGGCGAGCTGGGCGGCGCGCAGCTCCCGCTCGAGCTCGGCCATCCTGGCGTTGACGTCCACATCGCCGGACTGGCCGCCCGCCGGCTGGGAGCCGACCCGATGCGCGGTCGCCGTCCGCGGCTGGCCCGTGCGCGGCGGCGTCTGCCCGGTCCGCGGCGACGTCTGCCCGGTCCGCGGCGGCGTCTGCCCGGTCCGCGGCGGCGTCTGCCCGGACGTGGCGGCGCGGGGTGGCGCTGCACCACCGGTCGCCGCGCGCGCTGAACCCGTGTGCGCCCGCAGCTGCTGGACCTGGGTGTAGGCCTCCTGCACCTCCGCAAAGCGTCGCGCCGCCTGCGCGGAGCCGGCGTTGTGGTCGGGGTGGTGCAACTGCACGAGACGGCGGTAGGCCGCGCGCACCTCGGCGTCGGACGCGCTGCGCGCCACGCCCAGGACCTCGTAGGGATCACGACCGGTCATCGCCATCCGACCGAACGGTAGAGCAGCGCGGCGAGCGTCGGGAACTTCCTGCTGGATGCGGAAACGCCGCTGCCCGGGCGCCTGACCGGCGCCTAGACTCGATCGTTCCGCATGAGCGCGACTCCAGCCACAGCAGTACCGCCACACCATCTCACCGCCGAGAAGTCGGTGCTGGGCGCCATCCTGCTCGACGAGCGCCACCTCAACGCGCTCGTCGTAGAGGAGCAGCTGCGTCCCGAGCACTTCTATCGCGAGCAGCATGGCGCGATCTATGCAGCCATGCTCGAGCTCTACAACGCAGACCGAAAGATCGACCATCTGACGGTCGCCGAGACCCTCCAGCGCAACCACAAGCTCGACGAGATCGGCGGGCCGGAAGCGATCGAGGAGCTGGCGGCGTGGGTGCCGGCGACCGGGAACGCGCGCGAGTACGGGCGGATCGTGCGAGAGCACGCGCAGATGCGGGCGCTGCTGACGGCCACCTACGAGATCCAAGCCGGCGTCCTGGGTCGCGAAGCACCGGCACGAGACCTCGTCGAGCGCGCCGAGCGGGCGATGCTGGAGGTCGCGCAGGAGGACCGGCAGAAGAGCATCCGGCGGATCGCTGACATCCTCGACGAGGAGACGGACCGGCTGCACAAGCGCTCGATCGCGCACAGCCCGCTGACCGGCACGCCGTCGGGATTCAAGGATCTCGACGAGAAGACCGGCGGCTTTCAGCCCGGCAACCTGATCGTGATCGCGGCGCGCCCATCGATGGGCAAGTCGGCCCTGGTGGCGAACATCGCCGAGAATGCCGCGCTCGCCGGATTTGCGGTCGCGCTGTTCTCGCTGGAGATGTCCGAAGCGGAGCTCGCGCAGCGCTTCGTCGCCTCGCAGGCGCGTGTGAAGGGCGAGGACCTGCGGCGCGGCCGGGTGTCCGAGAAGAGCTGGCCGAAGATCCTCGAGGTCTGCCAGAAGCTCGGGCAGGCACCGCTGTTCATCGACGACTCGAGCGACACGGGCGTGCTCGAGGTCCGCGCGAAGTCACGGCGCATCAATCAGCAGCTCGCGGATCGCGGCGGCCTCGGTCTCATCATCGTCGACTACCTGCAGCTGATGCGCCACGAAGGCCGGATCGAGAGCCGGGTGGAGCAGGTCGGGCAGATCAGCCGCGGTCTGAAGGGTCTCGCGCGTGAGCTGAACGTGCCGGTGATCGCTCTCTCCCAGCTGAGCCGCGCGGTCGAGCAGCGTGGCGGCGACAAGAAGCCGATCCTCTCCGACCTGCGGGAATCCGGCCAGATCGAGCAGGACAGCGATCTCGTGATGTTCATCTTCCGCGACGAGTACTACAACAAGGACTCCGAGCGTCCCGGCGAGGCGGACATCATCATCGCCAAGCACCGCAACGGGCCGGTCGGCGACATCACGCTCACCTTCCAGAAGGACTATCCGAAGTTCATGAACTACGCGGGCGGCGAGCGGTTCGCGGCATGAGTCCGAGCTTCACACATGACGCACACAGGCGGTTCGCGGCATGAGCGGATGCGAGTTCGACCTGTGCGACGGGTCGGGCTTCCTCTACGACGAGGCGACCAACACCGCCCACGACTGCCGCTGCCGGCGGCAGCTGGTCGCCCGCGCCAAGGCGCGCAGCCTCTCTGCAGTGATCCCGAGGAAGTACCGTGACGTGTCCTTCGACCGGCCGCCGGTCACCGACATCGACCCGCAGATCGTGGTGGCGACACGTCACTTCGCGGTCCGCGTCGAGGAGCAACTCGACGCTGGTCGGGGCCTCTGGTTCATGGGGCCCGTGGGCACCGGCAAGACAACGCTGGCGATGCTCGTCGCGCAGGCTGCGCTGAGCGCCGGGCGCACAGTTGCGATCTACTCGCTGCCGGACCTGCTGAGGAAGATCAGGCGAACGTTCGACACCGGCTCTCACGATGACCTGTTCGATCGGCTGACGGCGGTCGACCTGCTCCACATCGACGACATCGGCGCGGAGCAGACGACACCGTGGGTGCTCGAGGAGCTCTATTCGATCGTCAACGCGCGCTATGAGGAGCAGCGCTCGATGGTGATCACCACGAACATCCTGGACCGCGAAGCGCTCTGCGAGCAGATCAGCGAGCGAACCGTGTCGCGTCTGACCGAGATGTGCGACGAGCTGCCGCTACTCGGTCACGACCACCGCATGGATCTGCGCCCGGCGTAGGCCGGGCGTCCGGCGCCGACGTCGATCCGGGCACGCCGCCCGGCGGCTCGCTTCTCACGTTCTCAGCACGGCTTGTCCGTACACTGCGGGCGATGCCCGGAATCGTGATCGTCGGCGCCCAGTGGGGCGATGAGGGGAAGGGCAAGATCACCGACCTGCTCGCGGAGCAGGCGCGAGCAGTCGTGCGCTTCCAGGGCGGCAACAATGCCGGCCACACGATCGTGCGCGACGGACAGACGTGGAAGCTGCACCTGATGCCGTCGGGGATCCTGCATCCCGGCAAGCTGTGCGTGATCGGCAACGGCGTCGTGATCGATCCCAAGGTGCTGACCGACGAGCTCGCCGAACTGCGCGACCGCGACGTCGACGTCAGCGGCCTGCGGATCTCGGCAAACGCCCACCTGATCATGCCCTACCACATGCTGCTCGATCACGCCGGCGAGGTGAAGCTCGGCAGCCTGCAGATCGGCACGACGCGCAGGGGGATCGGCCCCTGCTACGCCGACAAGGCCGCCCGGCTCGGGATCCGCGTCCAGGACCTGCTCGACGAGAAGATCCTCAAGAAGAAGATCGTCGCAGCGCTCGAGCCCAAGCGCCTGTCGCTGAGGCCACACCAGAAGGACCCCGCGCTCGACCTGCAGTCGATGACCGAGGATTACCTCACCTACGGCGACCGGATCAAGAACCACATCGCCGACACGAGCAGGCTCGTGCTCGACCGGCTCGATGACGGCGAACTGGTCGTGTTCGAGGGAGCCCAGGGCACGCTGCTCGACATCGACCACGGCACCTACCCGTTCGTCACATCATCGAACCCGATCGCCGGAGCCGCATGTGTCGGCGCCGGCGTCGGACCGAAGCACATCGACGAGGTGCTGGGCGTCACCAAGGCGTATAGCACGCGCGTGGGCGCCGGCCCGTTCCCGACCGAGCTCGAGGGCTCGGTCGCGGATTCGCTGCGCGAGATCGGAGCCGAGTATGGGACGACGACCGGGCGGCCGCGGCGCGTCGGCTGGCTCGACCTCGTTGCGCTGCGCTACGCGGCTCGGATCAACTCGCTCACCGCGCTCGCGATCACGAAGCTCGACGTCCTCTCAAACCAGCCCGTGCTACGCGTCTGCACCTGCTACCGCGGCGCCGAGGGAGCCCGGTTCGACTACTTCCCCTACCACCAGACGGTCATGCACCAGGTGCGAGGCGAGTATGAGGAGCTGCCGGGTTGGACCGACGACATCAGCGACTGCCGCAGCGAGGAGGATCTGCCTCCGACCGCGCGCGAGTACCTCCAGTTCATCGCCGACTTCGTGAACGTGCCGGTCGCGCTGATCGGCGTCGGCCCGGCACGCGACGCCGTCATCTGGACGAAGGCGAGCAGCGCCCTGGGCGGGCTCGGCGCAGGATCAGCCTGAGAACGCTGCGCTAGTGGCCGGCGCCGGCCGTGAAGCTGTCCACGCCTCCCCTGACGGTGCCGTCAGCTGCGACGTTTGTGTACGTTGCGTTGACGGCGCTGCCGTCCGAGGTGAGCGTCAGAAACCCCCAGTTCGCGTCGTCGCCGGCCTCGAACACGACGCCGGGCGTGAGCTCCTCACCGGGCGTGGCGCCAGGGGCGAGCCGGTGGAGGTTGTGGTAGCCGCTGTTGCCGATAACCACGTACGGCAGCGTCGTCGAGCCGTCCGGCATCGTGCGCGTGAAGCGCTGGTAGTCGTGGACGTGGCCGGAGAGCACGAGATCGGGGGTCCGGCCCGAGGACTGGAAGGCGGCGTCGAGCACGTCGCCCATCTGCGCCGAGCCACCGTGGAAGGCATCCGCGCTGTAGGGCGGATGATGCAGCGCGACGATCAGCGGCACGCCGGTGGGCGCCGCCGCGAGCTCGGAGGCGAGCCACGACGCCTGGTCGGGCTCGATCACCCCGCCGGTGGGCACATTCGAATAGCAGCCGATGATCGTGACGGCCTGCGAGCGCAGCGTCCAGTAACAGTTCGGCTGCGTCTCGGTGTCACGGTTGTACTCCTCGCTGCCTGCGGGCAGCGAGGCTGTGCTCGCGCACAGGTTGGCCATGAACGCCGACAGCGACGGCACGCTCGGGTCGTCGGAGTTGTCGCCGTCGTGGTTGCCGGGAATCCCGATGATCGCCGTGTTGAGATGCGCGTAGGGCTCGTAGAACTGGCTCGGGTAATCGGCCTCGTCGCCGTTGAAGTAGACGATGTCGCCGACGTGGTAGGCGAACGCCGGGAGGGTGTGCGCCTGCATCGCGTTGGACACGTTGTTCTGCGGGCTCGGGTCCTGCACGCCACCCGAGTCCCCGATCACGAAGAACGTGATCGGCGTCGCGTCCGTGATGCCGAGCTCGGCGGGCGTGGCGCGGAATGGCGGCTGGCCCGTCGGCGCCGGCAGCGGCCTCACCGTCTCGGTGGACGCCGGGACCTGAGACCTGTGCACCTGCTCGCGTGCAGTGCTTGGAGCGATGCCGAACCGTCGGGACATGCCAACTCCTCTCCGCTTGGATGACTCGAGGCCGGCCGGCGTCCCGCCCCGGCTCGCGACTGTTCCTGCCGGCAGTGGATCTCCCCCGCCCGCCGCAGAGATCACCGCGACGTGACACATACCTATCACACGCACCGCACCCCCCGCGCCGGCCGACGTCGGCCGCTAACGTGTGCCCTCGTGGCGGTCCTGGCGCTGCAGTGTGCGGTCGAGACCGAGGTCGGCCGGCGCGAGAACAACGAGGACGCAGCCTTTGCGAGCCCGCGGCTGGCGGCCGTCGCCGATGGCGTCGGCGGCGCGGCCTCGGGCGAGGTGGCGAGCCGCGCCGTCGTCAACGCGCTGATCTCGCTCGACACGAACCGGCCCGGCGGACCGCTCGACGTCGAACTGCGTAACGCGGTCACGCGCGGCAACGAGACCGTCCGGTTCATCGCCGCCTGCCATCCCGAGCACGCCGGCATGAGCACTACGCTCACCGCCGTCGCACTCGACGACGACGGCCGTTACGTGGTGGTGAACGTCGGCGATTCGCGCACCTACCTGTACCGCGATCACGAGCTGCGGCAGCTCACGCGCGACGACAGCCTCGTGCAGGAGCTGATCGATCAGGGAGCGCTCAGCGCCGGCGAGGCCCGCCACCACCCGCAGCGCTCTGTCGTTCTGGCCGCCGTCGATGGGCGCGCGCGCGTGGAGCCGCGCCTGTTCTCGCTGGAGGCGCTTGCGGGCGACCGGCTGCTGCTGTGCTCAGACGGGCTCTCGGACGCGCTGGCGGACAGCGCGATTGCCGCGACGATGGCGCTGCCCGGCCGGCAGGACTGCGCGCGGTCGCTGGTCGCGCAGGCGCTTGCGGCCGGTAGCAACGACAACATCACCGTGATCGTCGCCGACGTCGCCGGCGAGAACGGAGATTCCCGCTGGCGACCCGCCCACTAGCCCCCGATCTCGTACCACGCCACGAGCATGGCCCGCCCGACGGTGTGCGAGAAGAGGTTGAAGCCCAGGAACGCCGGTGTCGCGTCGGCTGCGACCCCGAGGGATTCAACATCGACGGCGTGCACCACGAAGTAGTAATGGTGCTTGCCGTGGCCATCCGGAGGAGCCGCGCCGATGTAGCGTGCCCCCCCGGCGTCGTTGCGCAGCTGGAAGGCGCCCGCCGGCAGCTGCGTTCCCTGTTCATCACCGGCGCCGCTGGGAAGCTCGGTGACCGACGCCGGGATGTCGACGACGGCCCAGTGCCAAAAGCCGCTGGCGGTCGGCGCTTCTGGGTCGTAGCAGGTCACGACGAAGCTGCGGGTGGAGGACGGGAAGCCACTCCAAGAGAGCTGCGGCGAGACATCCTCTCCGCCGGCTCCGAAGATGCCGCTCACCTGTGGCTGCGCGAGCTTCTCGCCGTCGCGCACGTCCTCGCTCGTCAGCTCGAAGGAAGCAACTGCGGGTAGTTGCTCGTACGGGTTGTAGTCACTCATGATCCGATCCTTTGCTTGCCGCTCACCGGTTGCGTCGAATCCTAATAAGCCGGCGCAAGTCACGGGGTAATCCGAAGCCAGCTACCCTCGCCGCGGTCAGCTGACGCGCTCGAGCCTGGCGTTCGGTCGGTACGGCCGGCCGACCTTGCCGCACGGGCGGCCGTCCAGCAGAACCACGTCGGCCGTGAAGTCGTTCTCGCCGCGCACGAGCGAGGAGCCGACGCCGTAGGCGTCAACCGGCGCGCCCGCCTCCTCGAAGGCCTTGATCTTCGCCACGTTGAAGCCGCCCGAGGCCACGATTCGGACGCGCTCGTGCCCCGCACCGTCAAGCTCGGCGCGCACTCTGCGCACGAGCTGCAGATTGACGCCCGTCGGCTGAAAGCTGCCGCCGGCCTCCATGTCGGAAAGGATCGAGCGGTCCACGAGCGTGGCGGAGGTGTCGAGCCGCACCCCCCACAGGCGCTCTCCGAGGGCCTCCGCGACTGCGATCGCGGTCGCGACCGAGTCGTTGTCGAAGTCGACGAGCACGGTCACGTTCATCTGTGAGGCGAAGCGATCCGCGTATGCCGACGCCGCCGCCACCGTGTCACCCCCGTAGGCCGCGATCAGACCGTGCGGGATCGTGCCGATCCCGCGGCCGCCCCACCACGACGCCTGGGCGTCGGTGGAGACGCCGATCGCCCCGGCCACGTGCGCCGCCCAGCCATCGCCGGTCTGCACGAGCCAGTGGTCGTGCCGCGCGGGAAAGAACAGCACCTGCTTGCCGCGGGCGGCCTCCACGACCTCGCGCACGTTGCGCATGATCAGCGTGCGCCGCGCGAGGCAACCGAGGTAGACCGTCTCGAGGTGGACGAACAGGGAGTAGTCCCCCTCGATCGTCATCACGGTCTCGTAGGGCTTGATGTCCTGCCCCTCGTAGAGCGCGCGCACCTCGAGTCTGTCCCAGCCGGCCTCCCAGGCGCCGCTGGGCCGCCGCCGGCCAGCGCACTGCTTGAGGATCGCGATCGCCTCGTCGATCCCGCCGAGCTGCGACTGATGCTTCTGGAAGACCTGAACGGTCACCTGGGCATGGCGGCCCTCGGCCTCGAGCAGCTCCTTGGAGGAGTTGAAGTACGCGTCCGTGTACCAGCCGTCGCGGATCTTGTCGACTGCCAGCCGAAACACGCCCGGTTCGAGCCGGTCCATGCGCGACTTATACCCGCTTCCAGCGCTCGAGCAGATCCTCTTCGCCGACCTCGCGCACGGTGCGCGCCGGCACGCCCATGGCGACCGCGCGCGGCGCGAGATCAGCGGTCAGGACCGCCCCGGCGGCGATGAACGCCTCCTCGCCGACCTCGACGCCCGGGGCCAGGACCACGCCGCCGCCGACGCGGCAGGCGCGGCGCAGCAGCGGCGCACGCATCGGCTCCCCCGGCGGATGTCGGCCCATCGCGGAGTCGTTGGTCGTGATGACTCCCGGCCCGACGAACACGTCGTCCTCGACCACGATCCCGCCGGTGAGATAGACCTGGGTCTGGATCAGGACGCGCGCGCCGACGCGGGCGTCGAAGTCCACGCAGGATCCACGGCCGAGAACGGTGCGCTCGCCCACCACCGACCGCTCCCGCACCTGCGCCTGGTCGCCGATGATCACGCGGTCGGCGAGGCGCGCGCCGGCATACACGACGGCCCCGCAGCAGATGGTCACGCCGTCGCCGATGACGAGCTCGCCCAGCGCGCCGGCGGCGCTCGAGCCTTCCCGCAGGCGCGGGCGCTTGCCGAGCACCACGCAATCCTCGATCGTGCAACCGGCGCCGACCCGTACACCTTCGTGGATCACGGTGCAGGAGCCGACCACGGTGCCCGCGCCGATCTGCGCGCCGGCGTGGATCACGGCCCCGGGGGCAACGGTCACGTCGGCAGCGAGCAGTGCGCCGGCGGCGATGTGCGCACCCTGCGTGAGCTCAGGCATGCGCGGAGGCGCCGCGGGGGGGCACGCGTGCGGAAGCGTCGAGCGACTGCTGCAGCGCCTCCAGGACGCGGACGACACGTAGCCCGCTGGCGCCGTCGGAGCGCGGCTGCTCCCCGCTGCGGAGGCATTGCACGAAGTGCTCACACTCGAGCCGCAGCGGCTCGTGGTTGGCGATCCACGGCGACCAGATCTCGCCGCTGCGCGTGATGTACTCGCCGTAGCCGTTGGCGTCCTCGTCGAAGCCCTTGTCGTAGACGGTGACCTTGCCCTCGATCGCCATGTCGTCGAAGGTGGCCATGCGACGGGCGCCGACGATCGTGAAGCGACGCTCCTTGTGCGGGTCCAGCCAGCTGAGATGGAGGTGCGCCGAGAGACCGGAGGGGAACCGCAGGAAGCAGAAGACGACATCCTCGACTCCCGCTCGCACATATGACTCGCCGCGCGCAAGGACCTCCGTGGGCTCCTCGCCGGCGAGGTGCAGAAGCACGGAGACGTCGTGCGCGCCCAAGCTCCAGAGCGCGTTCTCGTCCGCGCGCAGCTTGCCGAGGTTGAGGCGGTTGCCGTAGATGTAGTAGATCTCCCCCAGCTCGTCTCCGTCGGCGAGCTCCTTGAGCTTGGCAACACCCGGGTGGTACTCGAGCAGGTGACCGACCATCAGCGTGCGGCCGGTCGCCAGCGCCGCCTCCGCGACCCGCTCGGCGTCAGCGACCGACTGCGCGAGCGGCTTCTCGACGAAGCAGTGCTTGCCTGCCTCCAGCACGAGGACCGCCTGCGCGGCGTGTGCGGGAACCGGCGTCGCTAGCGCGATCGCATCGAGCTGCGGGTCGTCTAGCAGCTCTTGCAGATCCTCAACGATCCTTGCCTGCGGATAGAGCAGCGCCACCCGCGCGCGCGCCCGCGCGGAGGGGTCACAGCACCAGGTCAGCTCGCAGTCCGGCAGCGCTGCGAAGTTGCGCGCCAGGTTCGGGCCCCAGTAGCCGAGTCCCGCCACACCGATCCGGACGGGTTTGGGGGTAGTCGCCACGATCGCGCAGTCTAGAACGCGCCGCCGACGTGAATCGAGGCGAGGATCGCCTCGACGACCCGCTCGCCGGCGTGACCGTCGCCGTAGAGCGCAGGGCGCTCGCAGGGTGGCGGCGCCGCCAGCGCCCGGAGCGCGGCCGCGGCGTCCAGATCGACGAGCGTGTTCCACCCCAGCTGGACCGTCTCCACCCATTCGGTGCTCGGTCGCAGCGTGACGCACGGCACCCCGGCGAGGTACGCCTCCTTCTGTAGACCGCCCGAATCGGTCACCACCGCGCGGGCGTTGCACAACAGCGCCGTGAGCTCGAGGTAGCCGAGCGGCGGGGTCAGCTGCAGGCCGGGGCAGCCTTCCAGGCGGGCCATCAGGCCCGCCTGCACCAGACGCGCTCTCGTGCGCGGATGCAGCGGCATGAGCACGGGGGCGGGCAGCGCCTCCAGCAGCTCGACGAGCGCTGCCAGCCGCGCCGGATCATCGACGTTCCCGGCCCGGTGGGCGGTCGCCAGCAGGTACGCCCCCGGCGCCAGCCCGCGCGCGCGGACTAGGTCCAGCCGCGCATGCGCGCGCGGCTGGACGGCGAGCGACACGTCGACCATCACGTCACCGACCAGCGCCACCTCGCCCGCGACCCGCTCGGAGCGCAGGTTGTCGACCGCCACCGCCGACGAGCACAGCAGCAGCGTGCTCGCGTGATCGACCAGGACCCTGTTGAGCTCTTCGGGCATCGCGCGGTCGAACGACCGCATGCCGGCCTCGACGTGCGCCACCGACAGACCCGACTGCGCACCCGCGAGCGCCCCCGCGAGCGTCGAGTTGGTGTCGCCGTAGACGAGCACGCAGTTGGGTGACTCCCGCGCGATCACCGGCTCGAGCGCGGCGAGCATGCGCGCCGTCTGCGAGGTGTTGGAGCCACCGGACACGGCGAGCTGGCGCTCGGGCTCGGGCAGCCCGAGCTCCCTGAAGAAGACCGCGGACAGCTCGTCGTCGTGGTGCTGTCCGGTGTGCACGAGCAGCTCCCGAGCGCGGGACCGCAGGAGCGGACTGACGGCGGCGGCCTTGATGAACTGCGGCCGGTTGCCGATCACCGTGAGGATCTTCAAGGTGCCTCGATCGATGCCGTGGCTGCGGTCGCAGCCGCCGTCAACCGCGCTGCAGCTCGGACTCGATGTAGGCGCGCACCGCCTGCGCGGCGCGGGCGGTGACCTGCGCGTCGACGGGGAACTCCCGCTCGTCGAGGGCGGACACGCCCTGCACCTCAACGGCCGTGGAGGCGACGAAAACCTCGTCGGCGGCCTTCAGCTCCGCGAGCGTCCCGGTGCGCTCCTGCGCACCGCACAGCTCGATCACGGCTGCGCGGGTGATCGACGCGAGCACGTGGTCGCTCAGCGGGGTCGTCAGGATCTCGCCGTCACGCACCCAGAAGATCGCGGCGGTCGGAAGCTCGAGCACGTTGCCCGCCGGGGTCACGAGCAGCGCCTCGTCGAAGCCGCGCTCGCGCGCGATCCGCCCGGCGAGCATGTTGGCGGCATATGACAGCGACTTGACGCCGTCGAGCACCAGCGTGGGCTGGTAGGCGATCGACGCCAGCCGCGGCCGGGGGGGGTGCGGCGGGAGCCGCTCGGTCATCAGCAGCCGCCGGCCTCCGCGCGTGATCATGATGCGTAGACCGTCGCGGTACGGCGCGGGCTCGGCGCTGGCGAGCAGCCGATGCGCATCGGCACGGACCGCCTCCAGATCCAGCGGCAGATGCAGGTTCGCCGCCGAACGGGCGAGCCGTGCGAGATGATCCTCGAGCGCGAACGGCCGGCCGTCGTACAGGCGAATGACGTCGAATACGCCGTCGCCGCGGATCAGGCCTTCGTCGGTGATCGGGATCGTCGCCTCGGCGGCGTCCATGATCTCGCCGTTGATGGAAGCGAGCTGCTGAGCGGTCATCGGCCGAAGGGTAACCGCATCCGGCTCCCGGCCGCGCTCGCCTCGCTCCAGAGTCCAAGAGAACGCTCAGCTCCGCGCCGATCACCCCACGCAAACAAGCGATACGTAGATCAGCGATCGAAGAACCGCCCCGCTCATGTCGTGGTGTTTAGCTCCACCCACCGAAGTGCCAGGCGCTCGCCTTAGGACGGCTGCGGACTCGTACGCGATGAGTCCACACGTCACCAGTGTGACGATCCCGAGCGCGGCGATAGCGGGAATTCTTGTCGCGACGGGGATGAGCGCAGCCAGGATGCAGGCGACGAGCAGGCGCGGTTGGTTGAAAGAGCCGACGTTTCGGCGTTTGAACGACCGCTATTCGGAGACACGCAAGCGCATCCGCCACGGCACTCGGGCTCCCGTCGCTGGCGAGCAGCGCGATCGCGCCGGTGATCCGGTAGGGGCCATCACGGGTGATCTCGATCGCGACTGGTCGGGTCCCGTCCCGGTCGACGTGGGTCCGGTTCTCGTTGCGCCCCAGGGCGTAGCTGAGCGCGCCGGACGGGCACGCCCGGACGGCGTTGATGATCTCGTCCATCCGGCCGCCGCTTGGCGTGATGAACGCGTCGCCGTCGGTGTGGAACACGTTTGCGAGGCGGTCGGTGCAGTAGCCCGAGTGCTGGCAGATCCCGCGGTTGTCGAAGATCGTGACCTGCTCTCCCTGGTAGATGTCGCGCCGGGCTGGGACGCGTCTCGGGTCTTTGCCGTCCTCGAAACCGCCGCGCAGGCAACTCGCGTCGCAATCGGGTTTTTCGCCAGAGCGTCCACAGCGGCACAGCGCCCGGAGCCGGCTGGGTGTTTGTGGGGTGCCGAGCCAGTCGGTGACGAGCTCGACGTCCATGGCGATCAGGGGCCCGTTGCGCACGAGCGTGATCGTCGGGTCGCCTACGTTCTGCGCACTGTCAAGCTCGGCTTGACGCTCGGGGCGTGTGGGTACCGTGGCTCCCGCGGGCAGGGTGTCTGTGAGCTGTTCGAGCTTCGCGGCGGCAAGGTTCAGCCATCCGGCTGCCTCCCCACTCCCGCTGGCGCCCGAGAGCCTGGCGGTGGCCGTCGCCAGCTGCCAGAGGGAGCCGTCGAAGTCGGAGGCTGGCGCTTGTTCACCTGACTCCTCGCCCGCCGGCCCGCCCCCGTGTAGCTCGCTCGCCCGCACGAGCGGCCGAAGCACACCGTCGAGCAGCGAGGCCGCCCGGCTCGCGTCGCTGACTAGCGCGCTCAGCACGAGCGCGTGGGTCCGCACGATAAGGCACGAGAGGGGAGTCAGCGGCGACGTTTCAGTCGCTCGCGCCGCGAGCCTGTCGGCCTGTTCTTTGATCGTGACCGCGCTGGATTGTTCGGTGCCGTCGGGAGTCGCCTTGCCGAGGAACCTGCTCGTCGCGCCCCATTCGGGGAAGCGGGCCGCGAGCGTGTCGGCGATCCCGCTGAGCGCCGCGGCGACAGGCTCAAGCTTCTCGACGAGCGACGGCGCCCCGATCTCCTGGATCTCCTCGGCGAAGCCGCTCGCTTGACGCACGCGCTCCTCCAGCATCGTCCACGCGGCTGCCAGATGAGGCATCAGGTAATCGCTCTCATAGAACAGTTCGAAGCTAGGGCCTGCGTTCTGGCCGGGGTGTCCGGGGCCTACGGGCAGCGTCGTGATGATCTGGCCGAGCGGTGCGAGCACGGCGACCATCAGGTTGACAGCCGCCTCAGCGAGTGTTTTGAGCTGCGCGTCGTTCTCTTCGGTGTGCGCGAAGTAGCGCTCGAGCGCGAGCAGCAGGATCTCGTAGCAGACGTTGAACAAATCGACGCAGCGGACGGTTACCTGATCTGTTATCAGCGGGACCGTGTTGTCGCGCTCGCACGGGCGAGCGGTCGCGAACAGGACAGGCCGGGCGGGCTCGAAGTTCGGGTCGCGTTCGCGGACATCGCGGTACTCCTGCAGGATCTCGACGAACTGCCCGAAGTGCGCGTCCTTCCAATCGCCGCGGGCCCCCTCTCCCTGCTCGAGGATCGTGTCGAGCGCGCGCTGCGCGCTCGCCAGGTCGGTGACGGGCCGAAGCTCGCTCCAGCGGAAGTGCTCGCTCGCGGCCTGCGAATGAGGGGGCCCAATGAACAGGTTGCGCTCGCCGTACTTCTCGCACAGCCGGGCGAGACCATGCTCGATCGAGCGATAGAGGTGCCCCACGGTCGCGAAGTCCTGTAGGCGCGGAATGATGTCGCCCTCGCTCATCAGCGGGACCGCGTCGTGCACCGGCGCGTCGATGCCGCTGGCGCCTTCCAGCTCCATGCCCTCGGGACGCTCGAGGAACATGAAGTGCCGCAGCGCGTCTTCTCCGAATGGGACCAGCGTAAGGTTGACTCCGGCTGGGTAGTGGCTCGCGGGCGCCGGGAGGTTAGGGCGCCAGAGGTGCGGCGCGGACCCGATCGCCGAAAGCACGTTGTGCACGAGCGCGAGGTGCAGCATCTCCTCGGCTGCGACGTGCAGGATGGTCGACCGCCAGCGCTTGACCGCATCCACCTGCTCGCTTGTCAGCCCTTCCTCGAGCTGCCGTTTCAGCGAGAACGCCGCGAAGAGGTACTGACACATTATTCCATGCTCGAGCTCGGCGGCCTCGCAGAGCATGTAGATCAACGCCTCGCGATGCTCGATCACGAACGGAGCCTCTGGCTCGGCGTGCCCGCCGCGAGTTGCGAGAACCTCGGCGAGCCTCCCCTGCCCTCCGCGCGTCTCAGGCCCACTCATCGCGCGCTACCTCCCGGCGCTCGCTCTCACCCGCGGGAACCATTTCTCGAGGGGGCAGGACACACACCCCGGCTATCTCGGATGGACGCAGGTCGGCTGTCACCGCCGGTGGTAAGACGGCACCGGCATCTCAATCAGCTTCGTTCGGATGACTGCCTCCACGAGGACGACCACAGCTCACAGTTCGTATGGCATCATAGATTGGGACGGAACTATTTGTCAAGGTGATTAGGGCTCACGCGTGGCACTCGCCCTGGCGGGTGACGAGCTAGCTCTTCCACCCACCGTCAGCGACTGTGGTTGGTTGCGACAGCCACCCGGGCCGGCGTCGAGTCTCAGCTACCCGCGCTCATGTTTCGGTACCGAGAAGAGTGTCGTAGGTGGCCTGAAGCGAGCCAGGAGTGGGTTCCGGAAGCACTTGGCTCCAGGGTCGAACGCGCACCGACGTGAAGGCACCGTTCGCGTTGTAGGGCTCCGAGGCGATGAACGCTGCTGCGGCCGCCTGGTCGACCGTCTCAACAACGATCACCATCAGCTCCGGCGGGCAGTCGGGTGCTTCACGCGCCGGCCCACCGAACACGATCGTGTCGCGGTTGGCGAGCAGGAACTCGTAATGCTTTGGACGCATCTCTGCGAGGAGGTCATGTTTGGTCTCGTCGACTTGGCAGAGCAGTATGTACCGACTCATGCGAGGACCTCAGCCAGCTCGAGCTCTTCGAGGAACGCCAACGCCGTGGCCTGGGCCGACACCGGCTTCTGGCCGGTGACCAGCCGACCGTCGGTAACCACGTGAACGTGATTTGGCGCTGCGGACTCATATTGGGCGCCCTCATCCTCCTTTGCGAGGTTGACCGTGTGTGCTGGTGCTGTCATGCCGTCCAGGTGATCGGTCGGCCCGCTGCTCCGGTGTCGAGCCGGACGAACTTGGCGGGCTGCACGACGCCGTTGAGCGGGAGAATCGCACCACCGGTCGTCAGCACGTACAGGCTCGCCTCGTCGCCGGTCGGGCCGAACGCCGCTGATGTCGAGCCGGCCATTCCCTGTTCGGGACCCGCGATAGCCGTCCGTGTGCCGTCGGGATCCAGTCGGACGACGCTGTTCTCGATGTGGGTGGCGAGGTACAGGCGCCCGTCGATGTCGAGAGCGATGTCGTCGCCGCGGAGGTGCTCGGCGATCAACTCGGGCGGCCCGAGCTCGCCCTGGCGCGACAACGGCACCGAGTAGACCGTCGCGGCGTCGGTGTTGGTGCCGTACAGCCGGCCGTCGCCGGCTTTGATTCCGCTGGCGCCGGGCACCATCGGATTGGCCGAGATCTTGTGCAGCGCGGCGTCGTCCAGCACGACCCGCGAATCGCCCGAAGCCAACTCGACCTCGAGGATGCGTCCCAGTAGTCAGTCGACGGCATAGCCGAACCCGCGGCGGCCCGGCGTGAATCCGTTCAGGAAGAGGGTGTCCGCAATCGCGGCCCGCTCGACCACCCGGCCGTCCAGCGAGACCCGGTACAAATGGTGCGGGCCCTGGCCGGGCTCGCCCGCGACAACGTAGAGACCGCCATCATCGCCGAGCACCAGGCCGCACGGCGAGGCCGGCAGGTCCGCGAGCGTGGCGTGCTTCCCGGACCGGGTGAGGCGCAGCAGGCGCTTTTCGCTGTGGACGGAGACCACGAAGTCGCCGTCGGGCAGCAGGAGCAGGTTCTCTAGAAAGGTTCCCTCGGGCCAGGTCGCGAGGATCTCGTGGCCGACGGGCTTCAGCGGGGGGGCGTTGTGGGTGGCGGGGGCGACGGCTTCGGCGGTCATCGGACGATTCCAGTTCTTCTCGCTTGGTGGGACAAGGGCGCCGGTCGAGTCGGTGGATTGACAGTGCATGGCTGCCTCCACGAAAGACGACCCCGACTCACACGTCGTATGGCAGCATAGTATGTCGCCAAACTATTTGTCAAGGGTGATTAGCGCTCACACGTGGTGCTCGCCCTGGCGGGCGACGAGCCCGACCTGGGTCGTCCCCGCCGCCGCATCCCGAAGGCGCACGGACACGTCTCTGTCGTCGACGCCCCGCCTTGCTCGCACCTCCAAGACCCCCGCGGGCAGCGCATCCACGATCGCGGAGCAGAGGGCGGACACCGATCGCAGCGGTTTGCCGCCGGCCTGGGTGAGGATGTCACCCTCGCTCAGCCCCGCCGCCGCCGCCGCCGAGCCCTCCTCGGCGGAGCGGATCAACAGACCGGGCCGTTCGGGAAGGCCGACGGCGCGTTGCATCGCTACCGCCACATGCACCGGCGCGAGGGTCAGCCCGAGTCGAACGGGGGCGCCTTCGAGTTGCGCGCTGCCCTCGAAGGCGACCAACAGCTTGCGGAGCAGGCCGGCCAGCTTCGCCTGCTCGTCCGCAATGAGCGAGCCGATAAGCCGCGCCTCCATGGCCAAGTAAGCGGGCACCACCACCTCGAAGAGCTCCAGGCCACGCTCGCTGAGCGAGACCAGTGACCCTCGCTTGTCCGACGGGTCGGGGGCGCGCGCCACGAGGCCGTCCCTGACCAGGCGATCCACTCGGGCGCTCACTGTGCCAGGCGTAAGCCGCATCTCGTTAGCCAGGCGACGCTGAGACACCCCGCCAGGCTCGTCGATTCGTACTAGGGCCACCAGCATGCTAAAGGTGGGCTTGGTCACAACATACTCCGCGAAGAAGGCCTCCATCTCCTCTTCGATGATCGCGTTGAGGCGAGCGAGGCGAGCGATCACACCAATAGGTGAGACATCCAGGCTAGGTCGAACCCTGGCCCACTGGTGGATCACCCGATCAGTGTCATCGGGGACCGCGGTATCCAACGTCGACGACGTCGGCGTCGGACGATCTCGTCGATCGGAGGCTCGCGGCACCGGATGCAATCGTACTGGCACCGACCCACAGCTCCGTAGTAAGAGCCAAGACGATGTCACCAGCTCATCCCCAACCGGACCCGGGCGCCGGACCTCTGCTCGCCCGCTAAACGCGGAGCCGGCGCTGTAGGATCGGCGAGAGGCGCCTGGACCGCGCGGCACGTGCTGGCCCGGCTGGTCTGGCTCCTCCCGCCGCCACCTCGAAGCGTGCGTGCGGTTGTCGAGATCGAAATCAGGCGCGCGCGCCGCGTGGAGATCCTCCTCCAACTGGCCACGTTTCCTGAAGCCCCTCTACGATCCCGGACGGTCGGATTTCCCGAGTCCGGTTCTGGCCTCGGCATTTCTCAGGGCGGGCCTTTCCCCGGCGCGCGAAACTGCGGTGCCGGCGCACCCTTCGCCCCGTCACGGTGGAGTTTGCCTTGCCCGTTCGCCACGATGCAGGTGCCGCGCAACCCAGCTCTGTGTCTGGAGCGTCTGCTGGACACCGATCTTGGGCGGCCGAGCCGGCGCTCGGCGCCCTCGACCTCGGCTTCTGCTGCGCGGCGCGGCGCGAAGCAGAGGCGAAGCAAGATCTGCCGGAGATCGCCGCAATGCTGGCGACCGTCATCCGTAGTAGGCTGGGTCTGGAGTTGACGGGATGTGGTTGGCGCTTTCGGTTGCGAGGGTGCTCCCACGACTCGGCGATGTGCGGCTGATGGGCTTCAACGCACGTCGACGGCAGTTCCTGCGCGCAGGAGATAGGGCCTATGGCTCGGCGATACGACGAAAGGACTCAGCGTGACGATCAAGGCTAGGGCGATTGTCGTTTGCATTTTGACCGTCGGCTGTCTGGGGCCAGCGGTTGCGAGTGCGGCGGCATGCACGGGCGACACGTGGTACGGCCCGGACGGGAGCGCGACGAGCGCGACGAGCGGCACATGGGGCACCCCGGGCAACTGGTCGAACGGCGTGCCGACGACGACCGACGCCGTGTGCATCACGGTCCCCGGCACGTACACGGTGACGATGGCACCATTCGAAACCACCGGCCCCGGCGCCGGTCCGGTCGCAACCGGGGACGCCGCCAGTCTGACGCTCGGAGCGGCGAGCGGGACGCAGACCGTCGACGTCTCCGGTCAGAGCGGCCAGAACAGCAGCGATGAAACCATCAACGTGGTCTCGCTGTACGTGAGCGGCACGGCCACGATCAACCCGACCGGCACGCTGATCCTCGATGCGACGGGCATCGCTAACAATCTGACCCCGGCCGGCGGCGGCGCGATGCTCGAGGGTGGCACGTTCACCAACTCCGGCACGATCGTGTCGCAGGTCGAGGACAGCAGCTACTCGAACTCGATCGACGTCTCGAACCTGACGAACGAGGCGAGTGGAAGCGTGCAGATCAACTCCGGGGCGCTGACCGAGAGCCAGACGGGGTCATACCCGTGGCAGGCGACCAACGACGGGTCGATCACGATCGCGTCGAGTGCGTCGCTCACGCAGACCACCGGTTTTGCCAGCACCGGCGCCTTCACCAATGACGGGCCGGTCGTCAACAACGGCTCGATCACGGCCACCAACAATGGTGGCACCACCACTTGGACACAGACTGGGGGCTCGGTGTCGGGGAACGCCGTGGTGCTCCAAAGCGGCGATGTGCTCGCCGACTCGGCCGGATCGGGAAGCTTCCTGCTGAACTACGGATCGGGCACGCTGACCGGCACGATCCCGGCGGGCCAGACGGTGACCGTGGAGGGAGAGCCGTTCAACTCAGGCGGCGAGACCTACTACAGCACGACGGCATCGTTGAATGGCGCGACGCTCGTCAACGAGGGTACGCTCGTGCTGGACGCGCAGGGGAGCGGTACGAGCAGCGGCGGCGCGGCCACGATCTCGGACGGCTCGGTCCAGAACAACGGCCAGCTCGTCGCGGAGGTTCAGGACCCCTCGTGGGCCGTTCATTACCAGGCGGGCTTGACCAACGCCCACTCCGCCACGGTGGCGCTCACGGGCGGGTCGCTCGACCAGGACGCCGCAACTGGTACGGCGGCGACCAACGACGGAGTGGTCACAGTCGGGCCGGGCGCCACCTGGCTGCTGGAAGAGGGATCGTCGTTCACCAACGAGAGCGACGGCACAGTCTCACCGGGGATCGCGAGCGCGTCAAGTATCGGGGGGTTCGAGGTGACGAGCCCGTGCTGCGCAGGAGCCGGCACGTTCACGGCCGGCGGCACGCTGGCGCCGGTCCTCGTCGGCGGCTTCGTTCCGGCGGCCAACCAGGAGTTCGAGCCCTTCGCGCTCTCAGGCGGGACCTTCAAGGGCTCCTTCGCCACGGTCGGCAACAGCTTCACCGCCGACTACTCACATGAATCCTCGACTCCCGCCTACGTCGGCGTCGTCTACGCCCCCGTGACAAAGAAGCCGGCACCTGCGGTGGCCCGCGTCGTGTCGATCTCGGGGAGCGGCGCGACGATCATCGTCAAGCTCTCGTGCAAGGCGGGCGGCGCCGCGTGCCAGACCGTGACCGCGCAGGCCACCGTCACCGAGCACCTCCAGGGCCGGAAGATCACCGCGGTCACGGCGCGTAAGACCACGCAAACCAAGCAGGTTATGATCGCGACGGCCAGCGCCACACTCGCCGCCGGCACCAGCAAGACGCTCACCCTCACGCTCAACGCGCCAGGTAGCGCGTTGCTGAAAAAGTACGGCAAGCTCGCCACGATCGTGACCGCCAGCTCGGGCGCGAAGACGCTCAAGACAGCCATCGTCCACGTGCAGAAGGCCAAGAAGGCAAAGTAGAACCGGGACTCGGTCGCTTCTGCATCGCGCCCGGTCGTCGGCGGCGGGGCGAGGCTGAAGGATCTCGTGGCCGGCTGCGGGAGGAGATTCAGCTCGCCCGGCGATCACCCCAGCCGGGCATCCGACCCGGCGCTCGCATCCGGCTCCTGGCCGCGCTCGGCATTCAGCGACGTCGCCCAAGCGCCCGCGAGGCGCACGATCGTGGCCGCCGCGGCGGCCATGTCATGCACGGAGGCCCACTCCCTGACCGAGTGGAACTCGTGGGCGCCCGTGAAGATGTTCGCGGTCGGCAGCCCCATCTCGCTCAGCCGGGATCCGTCGGTGCCGCCGCGGATCGCCGTTCGCAGCGGCTCGATCCCCTCGGCGCGGATCGCCTGCTCGGCGAGGGCGACCACGTCGGGATCGCGCTCGATGAACCTGCGCATGTTCGGGTACTGGCGCCGCACCCCGACGGCGAGCTGGGCGCGCGGCTCGGCATCGATCACGTCGTGGGCGACCCGACGCAGCAGCTCGACGTGGGAGTCCAGCGCGTCGTCGTCGAAGTCGCGCACGATCGCCCGGATCTGCGCCTCTGCGACGGTTCCGGTCAGCTGCACCGGATGGATGAATCCCTCCCGGCCGGCGGACGTGTCCGGCGTGAGGCGATCGTCCGGCAGTGAGGCGACGATCCGCGAGGCGAGGCGCAACGCGCTCACCATCTTGCCGGTTGCCTGGCCCGGATGCACGTCCACGCCCGTGATCGTGAGGATCACCTCGATCGCGGAGAACGACTCGTCCTGCAGCTCGCCGACGGTCGATCCGTCGAGCGTGTAGGCGCACCGGGCGCCAAAGGCGGGAATGTCGAACAGGGTTGCGCCCTCGCCGATCTCCTCGTCGGGCGTGAACGCGATCCTCAGCGTCGCCCGCGGCAGCGCCGGGTTGGCGGACAGATGCGCGAGTGCTCCCATGATCTCCGCCACACCGGCCTTGTCGTCGGCACCGAGGAGCGTGTCACCGCTCCCGGTGACGATGTCGTGCCCGAGCGTGCTCGCGAGCTCCGGCATCGCCGCGGGATCGAGTCTCGTGCCGCCGACGGGCAGCTCGATGACACCGCCGGGATAGTCGCGGTGGACGATTGGCCTGACGCCCGCGCCGGGCGCATCGGGGCTCGTGTCGAGATGGGCGATCAGACCGATGACCGGAGCCCCGTCACGCCCCGGCAGCGTCGCCGTCACGTAGCAGTTGTCGTCGAGCGCCGCGTCCACGAGGCCGATCTCACGCAGCTCGGAGACGAGCAGGCGACCGAGCTCCCGCTGTCCCTCAGTGCTTGGTGAGCGCGTGCGATCGCGGCTCGATTGCGTGTCGACCACGACGTAGCGCGTGAAGCGCTCGAGCATGTCGGGCGCGATCGCAGCAGCGATCGGTGAGCTGTAGGGAGCCGGCACGTCAGGATCCCGGCGAGAGCGTGAGCGTGAGCGCCGTCGCGTTGCCGGCGGCGTCGGTGACCGTCATCACAAACCGCAGCTTAGCTCGGTCGTGATGCGACACCGCCCGCTCGAGGCTGGCGCGGGCGCGCAGCAGGTCGAAGGCGATATTGACCGCGAGCCGGGGGCTGGCGGATCTCAGGCGCAGATCGAGCGCCCCTCCGGCGACGACGGCGAAGGTGTATCTGAGCGCCCCGGCGCCACTGGCACTCCTCCAGGCGTTCCTCCTGGACGCGAAGAACAGGCCGCTCGGCGGCTCGATCGAGACGGCGGCGATTCCCGGCTCCTGCGCGCCGGCAGCGAGGCTGAGGGAGAGCTTCGGCCGCCCGCTCGCGACGGACGTGAGTCTCGCGGCGAGGATCACGGGCCTGCCGACCACCGTCCAGCTCACAGAGATCTCCTGCTGCGCTCCCCCCGCGTCGGACACCCCGATCATGACGGTGTAGACGCCCGCCCGGCTCGGCTTGCCGGTGATCCTTCCGTTGTGCTGATCGATACCGAGTCCGGGCGGCAGGCCGCTCGCGTCGAAGCGCAGCGCAGCGCCGCCACCGGCATCGAGCTGCAGCGACACCGGGTCTCCGAGGAGCACCCGCTGCGCTCCCGGATCGTCGAGGGTGAGCCCGGCCTGGCACACATAGCCGGCCAGCGCCGCGGCCTTCGGCGAACCGAGGCCGCTGGCCATGTCATACCCGGGTCCGGCCGGGTAGCGCCCGTCTCCGGTCCCGGTGAAGTCGTTGTCGCCCGAGGTGATGTCGTCGAAATAGGTGCCCTCGCCACCGGCGAGGGCAGCGGCGCGGTACAGCTCCGGGTTGGCGAAGCCGAGCGGTGATCCGTTGCAGCCGGGATCAGCGTCGACGAGCGCGAACAGGGCCGCCCACAATGGCGTCGAGCCGCTCGTGCCACCGGTGCCCTGCCATCCCGCCGGCGTACCGGGCACGCTCCCGGCGCCGTTGTAGTAGATGAGGTAGGCGGTGTCCGGATCGGCGTCGGCCGATACGTCGGGGACCTCGCGGCAGTAGCCGCTGCCGGCGCCGCACACGGATCCCGACGTGAGCCCGGGCTCGATCACGTTGAGCGTCGACGGCGCCCGGTACTGGTAGGCGGGCATCGACCAGAACTGCGAGATCCCGCCGCCGCCGGCTCCCGGCTGGATGCCACCGCCGCCGCCGCCCGAGGTGTTGTTCCACACGCTCTCGGTCTGGGACGGCGCCAGCTGCAGCGAGGTGCCGCCGACGCCGGTGACGAACGGCTGGCTGGCGGGGTCGTCGACCGCCAGCGACAGCTGACTGTCGGCGCCGGGGCCCTGGTCGTAGCCGTCGCAGTCCTCGGATCCATCGTCCCCGGCGGCCGAGACGATCGTCTGACCCTGCGTGGCGGCCTCCTCGAACAGCACGCTCTCCGCGCGCGCGTCCGCGACCCCCTCATCAGGCTCGCAATTGCCCCAGGAGTTGGTGACCACCTGCGCCCGATCCTGGCTGACGATCTTGCTGAACACGTCATAGGGGCCCGATCCGGGATCGTTGGAGGCTGAGTTCGGGCCCTGGTAGACAAGCACCGTCGCCTGAGGCGCGAACGCGATCACCTGCTCGATGTCGAGCGCGGCCTCGCCGCTGCCGGGACCGCTCCCGGAGCCGCCGTCCACCGGCACGTCGCTGACCTTGGCGCTCGTGCCATAGCAGGTCTGGTAGGCCTGGATGTCAGCGGGATCGTCCGGCTCGAGCTCGTAGATCGCGACCGTCTCGCCCTGTCCGTCGTCTCCGTTGGCGTAGAGGGGGGAGAAATCGTACGCGGAGGCGATCTGGTCAGTCGTGTAGGCGCTCTGCTGTGCAGCGGCCGTGCGCGCCGCCGCACACGGTTCGGGACCGGCGTCGGCGGTGGCGGTGTGCGCGGTGGCGGTGCGCGCCGCGGATCGTGCGGTCGCGGCTCCGGGCGCGGCGACGTGCCCGGTGCCGGTGTGCCTCAGCGCCAGCGCGTGCATCGCCTGCAGGCTGCTGAGGCCGACCACCGCCTGCAGTGAGTCGACGATGCGCGCGTCGACGGCGGGGGCGAGCGTGTTGATCACCGCGACACGGCCTTTGGGCAGCGCGAACCTGACCAGCGAAAGCGCGAACGCCCGCTCGATCATGCCGGCGTCGGCGCGCACGGTGAACGACAGGCCGTTGGCGCTGCGGCGCTCCGGCTCGAGTCCGTGGCTGCGCAGCGAGCTGAGAACCGCCGCCGCGGCGCTCGGCGAGGGGCCGAACCGAAGCGCGAACTCCGCGGGCGTGAGGTAGCGGTGGAAGAACGGTGAGCCCGGCGTGGATGCACCCAGCGCGTAGGCCTCCAGCGCCGCAGGATCGCGCGGCTTCAGCACGACGGTGACCTCCATCGGCGTCGCGCTTGCGATGCCGGCCTCCGGCACGGCGTTACGCGGGATCGCCGGCGCCGAGCCGAACCGGACGATCGCCCAGGGCGAGCTCCGAAGGACCGGCGCCGCGCGCGCCACCCCGACCGCCTGACCGGCGAGCGCGAGACCGCAGGCGGCGAGGAGCGCAGCACGGGCGGCGAGCAGGCGGATGACAATGTAGGGGTGCCTCATGGAGGAGTCGCGCGTCCGTGCATGAGACGATTGTGCCTGCGCACGCGTCCGGGCGAGACGAGACCGCCGATCATCGCATACAGGCTCCACGCAGCACACCTCCCCGACGCTGGCGCGAGCCCCGTGCCGGCTGTCAGTTTCCGCACTCCTCTGCACGGATGTCCGCACTCCTCTGCACGCCCGCCGGGATTCGGGGCCGGCGGCCTGCTTGCCGCGCAAGGCGGGGCGGGCGAAGGGTAGGCGAGGGTGCCTGGCCCGACCCGGAAGCAGGTTCGGTCGCGCGCGATCGGGATCGTGGCGGCGACACCGATCGCCGGCTCTGAGGGGCGTAAGGCCCTGATCGCGGCAGCGCGCGGTCGGCGGTCAGATCGCCCGGCTGCTGATTGGGAGAGGGTGTCACAGCTGCGGTGGTTGTCTTGTCTTACGGGTATGTAGGCCGGATCGTGAAGGGGATGACGAGACTGGAGCACACCCGAGATGACCGCTGAAGAAAACGAGCTCGAGCAGTTGAGGCTGACGTCGTTCGCGATCGCCTATCGGATGCTCGGCAGCGTCTCCGAAGCCGAGGACGTCGTCCAGGAGGCGTTGCTGCGCGTCCACCAGACGATCGAGGACGGCGAGCAGCTCGCCTCCCCACGGGCCTACGTGACCACGGTCACGACCCGGTTGGCGATCAACGAGCTGCGCTCAGCGCGCGCGCGGCGCGAACAGTATGTCGGCGAGTGGCTGCCCGAGCCGATCCTCACCGACGGCGTCGACGATCCCGCCCAGCACGCCGAGATGGCCGACTCACTGTCGCTGGCAATGCTGGTGCTGCTCGAGAGCCTGTCGCCGGAACAGCGAGCCGCGCTGCTGCTGCACGACGTGTTCGACTACGGCTATCCGGAGATCGCCGAGATCATCGGCAAGAGCGAGGACAACGTGCGCCAGCTCGCAAGCCGGGCCCGGCGGCACGTCGAAGAGCGCCGCCCCCGGTTTCAGACCTCGCGGGAGCAACGCGAGGAGCTGACGCGGAGATTTGTCGCCGCCGCCCAGCAGGGGGATCTGGCGGGGCTCGAGGCCCTGCTGGCGGCCGACGTAACGCTGACCGGCGACGGCGGCGGGAAGGTCCCGGCGCTGGCGCGGTCGCTGCACGGTCGCAACCCTGTCGCCCGCACGCTGCTCATTTGGATGCGGGTCGCCTCGCGGATACCCGATGTCACTTGGCGGCCGACCGAGGTCAACGGCGGTCCGGGAGTGATGGTCCGCGATAGCGAGCAGCGGCTGATCAGCGTGTGGTCGCTAGACATCGCCGGCGGCGAGATCCGCGCCATCAGCTCGGTCGTCAACCCCGACAAGCTCGCGCACCTCGGGGCGGTCGCGGACTTCGCATCGCTCGTCCGCTCGCTCGCGCCGCGCCCCGACGCACCGATCGACCCCCAGCCCCACACTCACAACCGAGGAGGAACACCATGACCATGTCGCGAATCCAGAACCCCGCGCTGATCGTGCCCGGCGCGCTCGACGCGGCCCAGCAGCTCGGTAACTCGGCGAAGCACGCCGGGATCCCGGAGACCACGCTCGCGATGGTGACGCTGCGCGCGAGCCAGATCAACGGCTGCAGCGTGTGCGTTGACATCCACACGCGCGAGCTCGAGCAGATGGGCGAGAGCAGCGAGCGCATCCACCTCGTCGCCGCGTGGCGCGAGGCGCCGTACTTCAGCGATGCCGAGCGTGCGGCGCTCGCGCTCAGCGAGGCCGCCACGAGGCTCGCGGACCGGGCCGACCCGGTGCCCGACGAGGTGTGGGACGAAGCCGCCCGCCACTACACCGAGCCACAGCTCGCGGCCCTGGTCGTGGCGATCGCGGCGATCAACGCCTTCAACCGCGTCAACGCCACCACCCGCCAGATCACCGGCGACTACGTAGCCCGCATCGTTGAAGCGGGCGCCGCGTCAGAACTGCAACCAGCCAGCCTGCCATGAGCATTCACAACACGCTGCCCGCCCGAGGCCCCGGTGAGGCGATCAGCGGCAGATGGCTGCTTGACCCAGCGCGCTCGAGCGTCGAGTTCAGCGTCGGGCACTTGTGGGGCCTCGTGACCGTCAAGGGCCACTTCGACGACTATCACGGCCAGCTTGACCTGAGCGCCAACCCCGCGATCGAGCTGACGATCAACGCCGCGAGCGTGCAGACACGCAACCGAAAGCGTGACCAGCACCTACGCTCAGCCGATTTCTTCGACGCCGAGAACCACCCGCAGGTGAGGTTCTTCGCCGATACCGTCGCCCAGCAAGGAGACACCCTGAAAGTGCGCGGGCACCTGTCCGCAAACGACCGCTCGATCCCGCTCGAGCTCGACGCGCGCGTCGATCGGGTCGGAGGCGAGCTTGAGATCGAAGCCGCCGCCATCGCCCCGCACCGCGAGCTAGGCATGACCTACAGCCCGCTCCGCATGATCGCACCACGCAGCCGGCTGTTCGTCAAAGGTCGCCTGACGCCGCAGGCGGACCGAACAACCTGATCCCGGCTCAGCCCGCCAAACGACTGCGAACGGAGGGCATCGTGAGCTTCGGTACCGCAAAGGCGTACGCCCCAACTCGGATTCCGCGCGATCTCAGCGTCCCAGATCCGTTGCGGCCGCGCCATCATCTGCGGGCAGTCCGACGTGTAGATCCCCTACGGAGGTGCACGGCCGCGCGTATCGGTGTGCGCACGCGCGGCGGTCACTGATGGCGTGGCTCCCCGGTCGGCGGCGCCGGTTTGACGCGCGATGCGCGTGTACTCTCGACGTGGTTATCGTGCCCCATCGCGACCCGCTCGAGCATCGGGGGGACACCCGAGCGCAGCCTGGATCAGCGCATGACCGCGCTCAGCATGGCCAACGAGATCCGCAGGCTCCGCGCGCAGCTCAAGCGCGACCTCAAGGCCGGCAAGGCGTCGATCGTCGCGCTGCTGCTCGACCCGCCCGCGTACCTACAGACCGTGTTCACTGGGTTCTCGCCGTCTCAAGAGGCAGTCTCCAGCAGGCCGTCTCGCAGTTTTGTATGTCCGAGGCTCATGCGACAGCCGCGGTCCTCCTCCCGCGCCAAGCATTACGGGACTTGGACAGAGCAAGCCCCAGTCACCGGGGACCTCAGTGGGTGCTGAGCCACCAGCGCGCGGTTCGGCTGCGGAGCGGCTCACGCATCCAACACAGAGTCACTCAGCGCACCTCACAGAGGCAGGCAGGCGGGTATGGCCGGTGGTGTTTCTGGTTGGGTGGGCGGGTTAGCGCTGGTCGAGGGGTTGTGGCTTGGCGATGTGGAATCCTTGGGCGTAGTCGACTCCGTATTTGCGTAGGAGCGCGAGCGTTTCGGGGTTCTCGACGCCTTCGGCGATTGTTTGTTTGCCGAGGCTGCGCGCGATTCCGACGATCGCCTTGACGACTTCTTGGTCGGTGTCGCTGGTGGTGAGCTCGCGGATGAAGTCGATGTCGATCTTGAGGTAGCGCGCTGGGATGTGTTTGAGGTAGGTGAACGAGCCGAAGCCGGTCCCGAAGTCATCGAGCGCGACCGCGCAGCCGTCGTTGGCGAGTGTTGCGGCGAACGCGCGGGCGGCCGCGAGGTTTCTCAGGGCGGCGGTCTCGGTGATCTCGAAGATGACCGTGCCGGGCTGCAGGCCTTGGGCGACGGCGGTGTGGGTGGCGGCGATGATAGCTTCGTCGCCGATCGAGTAGCCGGACAGGTTGATCGCCACGGGTGTTCCGTTGATCGCGAGGCGTAGCCCGGCGTTTGTGACCCAGCGGTCGATCTCGCCGATCAGCCCGAACCGTTCAGCGGTCGGGATGAACCTACCGGGCGCGATCAGCTCGCCGTCGTCGTCGAGCATCCGGATCAGCAGCTCGCGATGGGTTACCTGTCCGGTGCGTAGGTCGATGATCGGCTGGCTGTGCAGGACGAGGCGGTCCTGGGTGATCGCGATGTGGATGCGCTTGACCCAGTGCAGCGCGCCGTCCGCTTGTCCGCTGTAGATGCGGGCTTGGTCGCCGCCGTGCTCCTTGGCTTCATACAGCGCGGTGTCGCCGCAGACGAGCATCTCATCGGCGGTGATCTGCTCGTGCCCTGCCACGATCACGATTCCAATGCTGACGGTGACCGCTGGCGCGGCCCAGGACGCGCGCAGAAGGGCGCGGATGTCGTGTGCGACGGTGAGCGCGTCGGATTTGCCGGCTTCGGGGAGGATCACCGCGAACTCGTCGCCGCCCAGGCGCGCGACGACGTCGCTCGCGCGCGCTCGTGAGCGCAGCACGTCGGCGAACGTCTTCAGCAGCGCGTCGCCGGCGGCGTGGCCGTGCGTGTCGTTGACGGCCTTGAGGTGGTCGACGTCGAGGATCACCAGCGCGGGTGGTTGCTTGGCGCGGGCGGCGAGCCGTAGCTGTCGCTCGAGCTCGTCGGTGAACCGCCGGCGGCTGTA
Source organism: Solirubrobacteraceae bacterium (assembly GCA_052148275.1). Lineage (GTDB taxonomy): Bacteria > Actinomycetota > Thermoleophilia > Solirubrobacterales > Solirubrobacteraceae > Palsa-465. Next base: position 56,952 of record JBKQIR010000083.1, on the reverse strand, counting down.
GAGGCTGGTGAGGGGGTCGTGGTCAGCGAGGTACTGCAGGCCGTGCTCGAGCTTCTTGCGTTCGGTCAGGTCGATCGACACGCCGGTTGTGCCGACGATTTCGCCGTCCACGGTCCACGGCGAGATCGTCGTGAGGATGTCGATTACTGTGCCGTCCTTGCGCTTGCGCTTGGACTCGTATTGGAGCCGCTCCCCCTGGAGCACCCTCTTGATATTGGCTGTGGCCTCTTCAACGCTGACTGTCAACTCGCGAAGATGGCGTCCGACTGCCTCTTCGGGGCTGTATCCGTAGAGCCGTCTCGCGCCGTGGTTCCAGTGGAGCACGACTCCGTCCCGGTCGGTTGAGATGATCGCGTCGGTCGCGAACTCGGCTGCGGCTGCGAGGCGCTCGCGTTCGCGCTCCGCGGCTTTGCGTTCGGTCAGATCGATCGCGATGCCGGTCAAACCCACCACGCGCCCATCGACGGTCCACGGCGAGACCGTCAGCAACACGTCGATGATCGTGCCGTCCTTGTGCCGCCGGCGGGTCTCGTACTGGTAGGCCGGCTCTCCTGCCAGCATCCGCGCGATCTGGTCGCGTGGCTCGTCGGTGAATACGGTGAGCTCGTACAGGCTGCGGCCAACAGCCTCATCGGCGCTGTAGCCGAACAGCCGCTCGGCGCCCGGATTCCAGTGCCGCACGCGGGCGTCCAGGTCGATCGAGACGACTGCGTCGGTGCCGAGCTGGACAGCGTCCGCCAGTCGCCTCAGCTCACGCTCGGCCGTTTCGCGCTGCCAGGCGATCCCGAGCACGTGCGCGATGCCATCGAGGAAGACGATGTCATCCTCGGTGAAGCTACACGGCCGGGGTCTCGCTGCGATCAGCACGCCCCACGGGCGCTCTGGGGTGCCGATCACTACGCTCACGCTGCTGCGCGCGCCGTGCGCCATCAAGACCGCTGCCGGTGTGAAGCGCCGCTCACAGGTCAGGTCGACGCTGATCACGGGTCCTGCGGACAAGAGTGTGTAGCCGGCCTGTGAGCCCTCACCGGCGCTGCCGCGGACCACGCCGGTCGGGCGATCCCCGAGCCCGACCGCCGAGCGTATGAGCACATCGCCGTCGGCGAGCAGTTCATCGACAGCGACGATCTCCACGCCGAGCGCGCTGCTCACAGCCCGCACGGCCTGATCGATCAGATCCGCCGCGGACGCGCGCGTGAGCGTACGCAGCCCAAGCTCAGCGAGCGCCTTCTGCTCCGCCGCCCGCGTGCGCAGCGCGTGCTCCCGCAAGACGCGATCACTGACATCCCGTACATTGATCAGCGCCCGCTCCGCGCCGCCGAGCGTCACGGATCGAGCGCTCACCGCGAGCGTTCGCTGATCGCCGGTCTTTGTGGTGATCGCGATCTCGTGCTCCGCGACCTCTTCATTCCTCGCGACGCGCGCGCGCATATCCTCATGGTCAATCCCTGCGAGGATGCCGAGCTCGACCGGCGTGTGGCCGACGATCTCCTCGCGCGCGTAGCCGACGATCCGGCAGTACGCGTCGTTGACCTCGAGGATCCTGCGATCCTCGGGGTTCGCGATCGCGATCCCATCGGCCACCTGATCGAACACCTCCGCGAACAGGTGCTCAGTCTCAGCCAGAACCCGCTCGCTCGACGCAGCGCGGGCGCTGGTCAGCGACCTCGCCTCAGCGTTCCGCAACGAACCACGCACGGGGAACTCGGTCCCGTCCTTGCTAGGAGCGGGGAGATCGCCCCGGATCCCCACTTTTCGGTTCGTTGCCTCCATGGCGCGACGGGGATCGCTTTGCCTACGCGGCGGCCGGCTCCAACCCGGGGAAGATCGTGCTCGGCGCGAGCAGCACGACGAGTCGCTCGCCGACCTTCGCGATCGAGTCGACGAGCGTCGCATCGGCGCTGAGGGCCTGCTCGAAGTGGTGCGCTTCGAGTGTCAGGACCTCGTCGACTTCGTCGACGATCACGCCGTCGTCTCGCTGCCGGTCTCGACGATCACGATCTTGGAGTGCTCGCTGACCTCGGAGCTGACTCCGAGCCGTGCGGCGAGGTCGTAGACGGGCACGATCCGTCCGCGTAGGTTCAGCACGCCGCGGACCCAGCAGCCTGAGCATCATCCGAAGTCGCCGCAGGAACGTCAAGCGACCTGCGCCTGAGAGTGACTGACACGACGAACGCCTCCCTCTATCGGATGAAGTTGGGTTCGACGAACCGAACCGGTAGCAAGCACGTTGATCGGCTGGAGCAACCCGCAGCTTGAGCCGCTACCCCGCCCGCCGGACTGATGCTGCGCACAAGCACCCACCGACGCCCCATATCACGCCGCAGATCCGCGAGGCGATCTCCAACTGGATCGAGCGAAACCTGGAGTAAGAGCGTCGTGCAGCTGACGATCGCCTACGTGTCTCAGTTCGCTAGCCGCTCGAGCACGGCGCGCTCCTGGTTCAGGAGCCGCTGGAGCCGCTCCTGAAATTCCCGGTCGGTGCGCTTTGCCTCGACGCGCGCCGCGATCGCGTCGCGGATCTCCTCGGAGACGGAGACCCCGTTGACGCGCGCGAGCGTCTCAATGTCCTGCGCCTGCTCAGCTGGCAGCCGCAGCGTCAGCATCTTCGTCGCCATCTGTCCTCCTACGAGTCGTTCGGGTTACGGATCAGTATAACAGGACGCTCGATATCGTGCATGTGAGCTATCATGATGGCGCGATAGTGTGATACCGTCGAGCATTGTGGAGCCTATTGAGCTCGATGACTACCTCGCGATCGCCGCAGCCCTGTTCGGCGTTGACACCGCGGCGATCGTGCGGATCGCGAACATTCCCCTTTGCCGAATCCGCGCTCCACGCCCCATTCGCGAGCTTCGGCGGACACGCCAGCCGCTGGCGTCCCCCATGTTCGACCAGATACGCCGCGACATCCAAGCCCGCCTTGAGGAGCTGCACGGCGAGATCGACAAGCTCCGCCGCGCGCTGGCCGCGCTCACCTCGCGCGAGCGCGAACCGGAGCGTTCTGGTCGCGCAGCGCCTGTGGCCGGCTCGGCCGCCGGTGAGAGCGTCGCGAAAAGCGCGCGTCGGGCTCCGCGGACACGCAAAGCCTCAGTGCCGCCGCGACCAACGGCGCCGACGCCCGCCATCTCAGCCGCTGCCCCTACGTCCGTACGGACCGCGCCGGGAGTGACCAAGACCGCGATCCTCAACTGCGCTCAAAGACGGCAGCGCGATGACGGCCGGCGAGATCGCGGCGGCCACGGGACTCGCCCGCGCGAGCGTCAGCACGACTCTGTCCAAGCTCGCGAGCTCCGGTCAGCTCGCAAAGGCCGCTCGCGGCTACCAGCTCAAACGCGAGAGCGACACAACCCGCAAGCCGGCGCGGCCACGCCCGAGCGTCAGCCCTTCACCGCAGGCCGCCGAAGCACCGGTTGCCGAACCGCCCGCCGCCGAACCGCCCGCCGCCGAACGGCCCGCAGCGCGGCGCGCCCGGCCCCTGGCGCAACCAAGCACGCCGTTATGGCGGCGCTCGCCAGCGGCGGCGCGATAACCGCCGGCGAGGTGGCTACCGCGACGGGGCTGGGCCGCGCGAGCGTCAGCACGATGCTCTCACAGCTCGTCAAGATCGGCGAGCTGATCAAGGCCCCGCGCGGCTACCAGCTCGCCGGCGTCGAGCCCGCCCAACGGTTCTATTTCCGAATCGAGGACGACGCCACCCCCAGGGCGGTCGTCGCCAACCTCCCCGAGCTCGAAGCCGCGATCGTGGCCTGCGATGCGGGGGTGCTGCCCCACTATTGCGCCGAGCAGAACTTCTCGCGCTGGGTCGCGGGCGTCTTTCATAACGAGCCGCTCGCCGCCGACATCGCCGCGGCCGAGGCTCAACTGTCCGCGGATAGCCCATCGAGACGGTCGAACACGCGCGCTCGGCGCTCATCGCAGTCCTCCAGTCTCGCCACGCCACACATCGGTAGTCGCCGAGACCCGAGCGTTTGCGATTCTCCGGGTGGGGGGGACGAGCGAGGCCAAAGGGCTGAGCCGGTTGGCTGCTGTTCCAGAATGCTCGGACGGCGCTTGTGGGGCAACTCCGTGAAAGCGGACATGGTTTCGGCACGGCGAGAAGCGTCGTGGAGGGGCGCTCGCGTTGTGGCTGGCGAGGTGTTCCGTTTGGGGTGGTTTACGCGACCCCCTGTTAGCGCAACACCGGCCCATCCCCGATGAGGCACGTGACAAGCCCCGCGGCCGCCGGCTACTTACTTAGGCGCGCTACGCCGCCGGTCTGCTATGTCGCCGAATCGCCGTAGAGCAGCTGTTGCGGGTGGTCCTGCAGCTTGGTTGAGCCACCGCTGTAGTCGATCTCCCACACGCGATCAAAGACGGTGACCGGCCACGGCGGCGGCGACGCGACCCCGAGCGCCTGCGCGAGATCGGGAATCTTGCCGTGGTGCCAGCAGATCAGCACGATCGCGCCGGCGTACTGAGCGCCAGCGGTGATGTCGTTGGCAAGCTTGGCGAAGTCGCCGTCGCCGTACGGCGAGTTGATCGCCAGCCCCAGCGCCGTGGCCGTCGGCGTGATCGTCTCGATCGGGCGGTTGCTGTCCTTCGAGGTCTGCGTTGCGAAAATGAACGCCGGCGTGCTGAACCGCGGCGCGGGCCCGGACAGGTCGTTCCCCACGTACTGCGCCGTGACGTGGTCGGTCTTGTCGGTCAGACAGCAGCTCAGCTCAGGGCTCGCCGCAACGAACAGCGACGGCAGGTAGCTGGCCCTGGCCGAGCCGCGGATCGACAGATCGACGATCCCATCGCCATCATCTGACGGATCGCCCAGCTTCTCCCCGTGACGGACGATGTAGACCGTCGCTGGCAAGCTCCCGGTGCTCATCACGCTCCCTTCACCACTCGTAGCCACACCTCCCGGAACGGTTGGGTCTCAGCCGACGCAACCGCCATGCGCGGGCGCGCATAGCGGAAGCGTAGCTTCCGCGAGCCGAGTCGATCTCAGTCCAGGCTCGCATCAAAACTCGCGAATCGACACGCGCCCGATTCGATAACACGGGTGGGCTTCCCCAACTGTCGCCCAACCGTGCACTCGTCATACGGGCCCCTTATCGCGCATCCGGCGACGGGCGGGCTGCTTCGCGCGCGTCCGCCTCCGCGTCAACTGCCGGCGGCGCGGTAGGCGTCGGCGAGGGCCTGGCGGGTGGCAAGCGTCCTCGGATGCTCCGGGCCGAGGAGCCGCTCGCGCTCGGCCAGTAGCGGCGTCAAGATCGCGATCGCCTCCACCACGCGCCCGGCAGCCTGATAGGCGCCCGCGAGGTTGTGGCGGGTCGCAAGTGTGGTCGGGTGCTCGGCACCGAGGAGCCGCTCGCACTCGGCGAGCAGCGGCTGCAAGATCGCGATCGCCTCCTCCGCGCGTCCCGCGTCCCGGTAGGCGACCGCGAGCTCGTTGCGGGTCGCGAGCGTGTCGGGGTGCTCGGGGCCGAGGATCCGCTCGCGGTCGGGGAGCAACGGCTCGAGGATCGCGATCGCCTCGCCCACGCGTCCGGCGTCCAGGTAGGCGCCGGCGAGGTTGTGGCGGCTGACGAGCGTGTCTGGATGCTCGGCGCCGAGGATCCGCTCTCGGTCGGCGAGCAGCGGCTCCAAGATCGCGATCGCCTCCGCCACGCGTCCGGCGTCGTGGTAGGCGCGGGTGAGGTTGTGGCGAGTCCTGAGCGTGCTGGGGTGCTCGGCGCTGAGGATCCGTTCCTGGTCGGCCAGCAACGGCTCGAGGATCGCGATCGCCTCCGCCACGCGTCCGGCGTCCCGGTAGGCGAGGGCGAGGTTGTGGCGGGTCCTGAGCGTGCTGGGGTGCTCGGCGCCGAGGATCCGCTCCTGGTCGGCCAGCAACGGCTCGTAGATCGCAAGGGTCTCGCCCACGCGTCCCGCGTCCTGGTAGGCGAGGGCGAGGTTGTTGCGGGTGCTGAGCGTGTTGGGGTGCTCAGCGCAGAGGATCCGCTCGCAGTCGGCGAGCAGCGGCTCAAGCAGGGCGATCGCCTCTGACGCGCGGCCGGTCTGTCGATACGTGACGCCCTCGCGGTTGCGGGCCGTGAGCGTGCCGGGATGCTCGGTGCCAAGGACGCTCGTCGCCCGCTTGACGGTGCTCTGCGCGAGCGCGAGCCCGCGCGCACCTCCCTCGGCCCAGATCAGGTAAGTACATGCCCGGTTAAGCAGCTCGATCACCTGCGCAGCCGTTTTAGGCACTACTTCTGCGGCGGCGTCGGCAAGCGCGATCACGTGCGCGAGCAGCCGCTCAGAGCGCGGCCAGAGCGACGCGTCCGACGGGTCAGCGGGGAACGCGTGCTCGAGCGCGGCGAGCGCGTGCTCGACCGCGCTCGGATCCACGCGCGCGCGGGCGTCGTCACGCACAACCTTCGCCAACAGGCGGTGCACGCTGACCGTCTCGTCATCGACTGTGGCGAGGCTGAAACGCGCGAGCGCCCCCAACGCATCCCCAAGCCGCTTGCGCTCGAGCGCCACACCCGGGTCGATCAGAACCTCGAACAGCAAGCGCGGGATCGCGTCCGGCCCCAGATGCGCGGCGAGCGCCAGCACCGCATTAGCGAGCGGGGAGCTCACGCCCGCGGCCTCGATCGACGCCTTCCACGTCGAAGTGATCGTCTGGGTGTAGGAGACCTCGGGACTGCTGTCGAACAGCTCCTGCGCGGGCAGCGCGTCCAGCAGCTCGAGGTAGTCGTCAAAGCTCGTGCCCTCCGCGCAATAGGCGGCGGCGTGCGAGAGCGCCAGCGGCAGGTACCCCAGCCCCGGCGCCAGCCGCTCGGCGCCGGCGCGATCATCGGGGCGCTGGGCGCGCTCGGTCAGATACCCAACGGCGCTCGCGGGATCAAACACGTCGAGCGACAGCACAGGAGCGAACTGCCGCACCTCCCGGTTGCGCGAAGTCACCAACGCCCTGCCGTTGCCAGCACGCGGCAGACAGTCGTAGAGCGTCGCGGCCGATTCGACGTTGTCGAGGACCAGCAGCCAGCGCTCGTCGCCGCGTCTGAGGCGCTCCAATGCGAGATCGCGCCGCTCGATCGGCGAGAGCCCCTCGATGGGTTCGCCGAGCTTGCCGGCGAGGTCCGCGAGGTCCGCGATGCCGCCGTCCTGCGCGCGGATCCACGCGACGATGTCGTATTCGCTGCCGTGCAGCTGTACGTAGCGCGCCGCAAGCTGCGTCTTGCCGACCCCGCCGAGCCCTGTGATCGCCTGCGCAATCACGGCGCTGCCGGCAACCCCGAGCGCCTCCTCGACCGCCCCAATCTCATCGCCGCGGCCGCTGAATGCGGCCACGACCGCCGGCACCCCGAACCACAGCTTGCTCACCGACGTCCCGCCGGCGGATCCCGCGTCGGCGTGCGGCTCGCGCGCGGTTCGGCGCAACACCACATCCTCGAGATGGCCGCGCACGAGCCGCTCGAACTCCACGGGGGTGGTGTAGGACCACCACAGCTGCTCCTTGGGCAGCTCCTCGCGGAATTTCACCACGCGGTGCCACTGCTCAAGCTCCGTCGACGTCGTCGGAGAGGCCGGCTGCGTCGAGAAGTAGACCATCACGTCGGGTCTGCCGTTCTGGCGCCATGCTTCCGAGGCCTTGCGCAGCTCGTGCTCGCTCCCGGACTGCGCGTCGCTAGTCGGGGTGCCGAAGCGCTTCCAGAAGATCCCCACAACGACGTCCGAATCGGCGATCTCCATGCGCTCGTCGATCAGTCCCTGCGGGCCCTCGAGATGCAGCCCCGGTCGGGCGTCGGTCTCCCAGCGCCACAGCGACAGCAGGCAGCCGTTCGCGGGCGCGACCCGGCGGTTCAGCCCATCGACGACCGATACCACCGCCTTGCGCTCGGCCGCCACATCGCCTGGCGAGACCACCACAACCCGCACGATCTCAACGCTGCGGTCCGTCGGCTCCACGGATGGGAGCGTAACCCCAAGCTCATCGGTGGTGATGATGGTCGCGGCGTGGATAGCCGCGTCGATGAGGCCGAAGCGAAACCCGGGCCTCTTGCGCGCGAGATCGGGCCGCGTGATCGACGCGGCGATTGCGGCGATGCGCCTCCAAGACCGACCGATACTCGACTGCCTCATCCAGGCCACGACCGCCGTCCGACGTACGTGGCGCTGCTGTACGCGTTCAGGGGGTCGGCGGCCGGTTTGACCGCTCTCGTGAATGGTTACGGCCCGGCTTCTCAGCGTGGAAACCGAGGCCGGCCCGTGTGGCCGGCGGGCGTGCAGAGGAGTGCGGACATTCGTGCAGACGAGTGCGGAAACCGACCCCGGCGTCAGGTCATGAGCGTGTACCGCAGGTTGTAACGCGACCGATGGCGGAACCCGGGCGCCGGGGCTCTACTGTTCGTTGCCGCCGGCGCCCCGGCGGACCCCGACCTCGTCGAGGTGGATCAACAGCTCGGCCGGGTCGTCGTAGACGCGATAGGCGCCCGACTGCAACAGCTCCTCGCGGCCGTAGCCTCCGGAGAGCAGCCCGATGCCCAGAGCTCGGGCGCGCCGCGCCGCGAGCAGATCCCAGACGCTGTCGCCGACCACCATGCTGTTACGCACATCGACGCCGATCCGCCGCGCCGCCGCCAGGAACAGGTCGGGATCGGGCTTGGCATGGCGAACCTGGTCGCGCGTGATCATCGGCGTCTCCGGCGGGAGCTCCAACAGCTCGCGCGCCAGCCCCGCATACCGGAGCGGGCCGCTCGTTGCGATCGCCCACGGCACCTCGTGCTCGGTCAGCGTGGCGAGCAGCTCGCGGGCGCCGGGGAGGGGCTGGACGCTGTCGTAGTGCCGGACGAACGCCTCCCCGTGCAGATCGGGCAGCGCCGCGAGCGTGCTCGCGTCCAGCGGCGTGTCGAGCTCACGCGCAAGCGCGTTGACGAACAGGCCGCCGCTCATCCCGATGCGTCGATGGATCTTCCACACCGACAGACCGATCCCGACCTGCTGCAGCGCTTCGCGCCATGCCAGGACATGCTGGTAGACGCTGTCGATCAGCGTCCCGTCGAGATCGAACAGGAACGCAGGCCCGCCGGGGCTGTCTGGATCGGACTCCATCGCCTCTCAGAACACGGTCAACAGGAACGTCCGCCAACACGATATACGGGGATGTGGCAACGTGGGTCGGCAGTGTCAGAGCGGGCTTACGAACCGAGCCGCAGGGACGCGGATGCGCCAGCGGTGGATGCGGCGGCGATCGACGATGACTGGAAGCCAGTCTGGGCGGCGCTTCACGGTGAGCTCGAGTTGCTCCCCGCCCAACCGGGGCGGGACGGGCCGACGCGTACCACGCAGCACATCGAGTTCGCGGCATTTCGCGAGCTCGAGCCAGGCCCACGGTGGCAGGCGCACTTCAACGCGATGTGGCCCACCTACCGCGCGTGGTACCTCCACGACGGAGAGGCCGCACGGCCAGACGTCGGCACCTGCCGGCGGATGCTCGCGCAACACATGCCGGAGCTGATGGCGACCTACGACAAGTTGGTCGAGCTCGCCGGCGGTGGCGAGCTGCCGGCCCGGATGCTGTCGCTGTATCGCCCGCCGGGATTCGTCGTGGGCTGCTCGCAGGGCGCATGGACGCGTGACGCGCCGGTGCTCGTGCGCAACTACGACTACCCGGTCTCGCGACTCGAGGGGATCGTCTACCTGACGCAGTGGAGCGGCGCTCGGGTGATCGGGATGAGCGACTGCCTGTGGGGACTGCTGGACGGCATCAACGAGGCCGGGCTTGCGGTCTCGCTGACGTTCGGCGGGCGGCATGAGGTCGGCGACGGCTTCGCGATCCCACTCGTCGTACGCTACCTGCTCGAGACGTGCGACACGGTCGCCCACGGGCGCGCTGCGCTCGCGCGAATCCCGGTCCACGCGTCCCAGAACATCACGATGCTCGACCGACACGGCGAGGTCCTGACGGCCTACGTGGGTCCCGGCCGGGCGCCGGAGTTCCGCGCTCTCGCGGTCGCCACCAACCACCAGGGCAAGCTCGAGTGGCCGGAGTACGATCGCGCGACCCAGACCGTCGAGCGGGAACGCTTCGTCCGCGCGCTGCTCGAGGATCCGAGCGTGACGCGGGAGCGGTTCGTCGCCGCCTTTCTCGCACCGCCCCTGCGCAACACCGAGTACGCGAAGGGGTTCGGGACGATCTACACGGCCGCCTACCACCCCGCCGAGGGAGGCGTCGACTACCTCTGGCCGGACGCGGCATGGAGGCAGTCCTTTGATCGTTTTCACGAGGACAGGCACGCGCAGACGTTTGTTCACCAGCCCCACGGCGCGTAGCACTTCCAGCGCCGTCGCTCGCCGCCGACGATCTCCGAGCGGGAGCGATCGTCGGCGGTCCGCCGACGCAACAGCGACGGCGCACGGTTAGAATCCTGCGTCCTTCACGTAGGCCAGAATCCACGGGCGCGGTTGGGTTGCGACAGGCCTGAAGGCTCGAGATCATCGACAGGACGGTTGGCCGAGTGAAACGACAGCAGGCCGCGGCGGTTTCCGAAGAGCAGATCTGGGCGGCCGTCGACGCCGAGGCGGAGTGGATGGTCGACGTGCTCGAGCGACTCGTGCGGGCCCCCACCGTCCTGGGCAACGAAGAGCCGGGGCAGGTCGTGATGGAGGACACCTTCCGTGACCTCGGGCTCGACCCCACAGACCTGCCGCTCGACCCCGACGCACTCCGCGCCGACCCCCACTCCTCGCCGTTCTCGTGGAACGTCACGGACAAGCGCAACGTGGTCGCAACCTGGGAAGCTGCCGGCGACGGCGGCCGGTCGCTCATCCTCAACGGCCATGTCGACGTCGTCCCGCCCGCCGCGGAGACGCTCTGGACGAGGTCGCCATATGAGCCCTGGCGCGACGGCGACTGGCTGATCGGCCGCGGCGCCGGCGACATGAAGGCCGGCCTCGCGGCGATCGCGGGGGCGATCCGCGCGCTGCGCCGGCTCGAGGTCGCGCCGCTGGCACCCATCCATCTGCAGTCGGTCGTCGAGGAGGAATGCAGTGGCAACGGGGCGCTGCAGTGCCTGCTCTCCGGACCGACCGCAGACGCATGCGTGATCACCGAGCCTCACGCCGACCACATCACCGTGTCCCAGGTGGGCGTGCTGTGGTTCCACGTCGAGATCCGCGGCCATCCCGCGCACGCCGCGAGTGCCGACGTGCTCGGCTTCAATGCGATCCACGCCGCCGCCGTCGTGACGGCGGCGCTGCGCGCACTGGAGGCCGAGATGAACGTCGCTCCGCCCCCGCCCTACAACCACTTCGCGCACCCGATCAACCTCAACGTCGGCATGATCCGCGGCGGCGACTGGACCTCGACGGTGGCGGCCGAGTGCTCGATCTCCTACCGCCTCGCTTGCTATCCGCACGACCGGCCGGAGGATCTTCGCCGCCGCGTCGAGCATGCGGTCGCCACTGCCGCCGCCGCCGATCCATTCCTGGCCGAGAATGCGCCGCAACTGCGCTACGACGGCTTCAGCTGCGAGGGCTTCTCGCTCTCGCATCACGAGCCGGTCGCGCAGGCGCTGTCGGCCGCCTACGCGCGGTTCAACGGTAACCCGGCGCCGCTGCTGGCAACAACGGCGACCACCGACGCGCGTCACTTCGTCCGCCGCGGGATCCCGGCGGTCTGCTTCGGACCGCTTGCGCAGGAGGTCCACGGCATCGACGAGCGCGTGTCGATCAGCTCGATGGTGCAGACCGCCAAAGTGCTGGCCGCTTTCGTCCAGGACTGGTGCGGACTGACGACGTGACACGGATACCGCATGGAGGGCCACAGAACGATGAGCGCCGCACCTGACAAAGAACGCGTACTCGAGGGGATCTCGCAGATCCGCGGGTTCTTCCGGACCAACGACCAGCCGATCTACTTCGTCTCGCCGACGGCTTTCAACCTGCTCGGCATCGATCGGACGGTGCGGTCGTTCTACTACGTGAACTGGTTCGACTCGTTCGACGGCACCCACCCGCGCGTGTTCGTCCCGCGCGACCGGCCGTACCACGAGTTCACCTCGATGGAGGACGTGTGCAACGCGCTCATCACCCATGACGAGGTCAGGTCGTGGTCCTCCGGACACGGCGCGAGACCGAAGGTCTGCCTGGTGATGTTCGACGAGCAGACCGAGCGGTTGGTCGAGGAGGCCGGCATGGAGCTGATCCTCCCCACAGCGTCTCTTCGCCGACGGCTCGACTCGAAGATCGTGACGACCAGGATCGGGAACGAGGCGGGCGTCGCGAGCGCACCGAACGTGCTCGGCCGTGCCGACAGCTACCGGGAGCTCGCGGCGCTGGCCGACGGTCAGGGGCTCGGCCAGGATCTCGTCGTTCAGACCCCATACGGCGATTCCGGCAAGACGACCTTCTTCATTCACGAGGAGGGCGACTGGGACCGTCACGCGGAGCGGCTGGTGGGCGAGGACCTCAAGGTCATGCGACGGATCAACTGCCAGGCGGCAGCGATGGAGGCGGTCATCACCAGGCACGGGACGCTAGTCGGGCCGGTGATGCGCGATCTGACCGGGCACCCGGAGCTGACGCCCTACCGGGGCGGCTGGTGCGGCAACGACATGTTCGCGGGGGCGATGTCCGCCGCCCACCGCGAGGCTGCCCGCGCCGCCACCGCGAGGCTGGGCGACCGCCTCGCCAAGGAGGGCTACCGGGGGTTCTTCGAGGTCGACTATCTCGTCGACCGCGATACCGGAGAGCTGTATCTGGGGGAGCTCAACCCCCGCATCAGCGGCGTTACCTCGATCACCGACGTAACCGCGGCCGCCTACGCCGATCTGCCGTTGTTCGCCTTTCACCTACTGGAGTTCATGGACGTCGAGTACGAGCTCGACGTGGCCGAGATCAATGAGCGCTGGGGTCGCGTCGAGCTGCTAGACGCCTGGACTCAGGCGCTGATCAAGGAATGCGACGAGCGGACCGAGCTGATCACCTCGGCGCCGCCGACCGGCATCTGGCGGATGGATGGCGAAGGGAACGTCTTCTGGGGGCGCTGGGGCAACGATTGGCACTCGATCCAAGATCAGTCGGAGGCATTCTTCCTGCGCGTCACCGGGCCCGGCGATTACCGCTACAAGGGCGGCGATCTCGGCGTAATCGTCTCGCGCGGACGCTTCGAGAGCGATGACGGCACGCTGAACGAGCGTGCCAGACGGTGGATCGACGGCATCAAGCGCCACTACCTCGGCACGCCCGTCGGGGCCGGCGCGCCCGAGGTCAACACCCTGTCGACCGCGGCCCTCAAGGGCTTCTGAGCTCACGGCTGGTGAGCGTATGTCTCGGTGTGCTGCAGACGCTGGAAGCAGTCGAAGGACTCGGTCCAGCGATGATCCGTCCAGACCAGCTCGACGCGGCCCTCGGCGGGGAAATAGGCAGCCGTGTAGAGCGTTCCCAATCCGGTGACGTGCGCCGCGGAGTACAGCGGCGGCGCGAGGAGCGCGTCGAGCAGGTCCTCCACCGTCAACGCCGGATCCTCGACGAGCGCGGTCAGCAGCGCCTTGCGCTCGACGCTGTGCACCGCTCTCTCGTACTCCGGCCACTGGACCGTCTCCTGATGGTTGGTGCAGACCGCGGTCCGCCGGAAGCGCGTCGGCGCGCAGGGCGCGATGTACGCGGTCATGAACTCGCCGTCGCGGTCGACGAGCGTGACGTTCTGGGAGGTGTGGACCGGCACCCGCGCGAGCACCTCGCAGGCCTCCTCGACGTTGTCGCAGACCTCCAGCACGTAGCGCATCACCAGCGGAATCGCGAACCCCTCCCCGGTCGCGGCGCTTCCCCCGAACGTCAGAGAACTCGCAAGACCTGAGTCGTTCATTCCGTCGAGCAGCCCCCAGAGGCAATCGCTCATGCCGATCACACGGCGGTCGCCCCACTCGGTCAACAGCAGCAACCCCTCGAGACGAGAGGCCGGGTAGTCGTAGTTGCGAGCTAGGATCGGCGCGTCGCGCGTCAACGCCACCTGAGAGCAGCCGCTCACGAATGCCGGCGGGTTGTAGAGCGCGAGCATCCTGGCGTTCAGCTCGTCCTCGCCCGCAAGCTCCACCAGGCGCTCGTGCATCGGCACGAGCTCGGGCATGTGCCGCTCCAGCATCGCGCGGCAGGTGTCGAAACCGGGGCGTGCGCGGTCTCCGTCGCGGAGATACCAGGCGCGGTAGGAGTCCGCGAGCCCGGCGAAGAACGACCGCCATTCGGTTCCCGGCACGCGCTCCTCGCGGGCAACGAAGCTGACCGCCCCAGGCGCCATCCCGATCCTCGACGGCGCGTCTCGAGGGACGAGACCCACGCTGAGACCCCGCCCGCTCACGGCGCCCACGCTCGCGCGAGCGCCGCGCCGGTGACCGACCGGGGCGCCGTGCAAACGACGACACGCCGCTTCGGCGCATCCGGCGAGGCGATGCTCATCACGCGAGTGTATGGAGGAGCTCGACGGTCGATTGCCGGCCGACACCAACCCGACGCGGCCGCCGGGAGGACGAGCGCTCCGGACCGGACACCGCGGCCCGCTCCTCTTGGACATCGGGGCATTGAGTCCAAAGCGCCGCCCGTTGGCGAGCTTGGTCATCACCACCGTCTACGCGGTGTTCCTCACCCGCCGCGACCCGACGATCGCCGACCGCGTCGGATCATCATCGCCGACGAGTAGGCGTCGCGCCGACCGCTGCTCGCGTTTGCTGGGCCTCGGCCTGCGCAAAGGTCACCATCTTGCCCGCCTCCTCGTCCCACAGCTTCAAGCGCGACGCGCGGAGCGCATCTGTCAACGTGAGCGTCGATGCCTCGTGGAACGGCGGGATCTCGTCATGGGCGCGCTGGAGGTTGTAGTTCGGGATCTGGGAGCTCATGTGGTGCACGTGGTGCAGGCCGATGTTGCCCGTGAAGAACTGCAGGACCGGCGGCAGCTTCAGATACGAGCTGCCACTGAGTGCGGCGTCGGCGAAGCTCCATTCGCCGTGTCGCTCCCAGTACACGTCCTCGTACTGATGCTGAACATAGAAGAGCCAGATGCCGGCCGAACCGGCCAGCAGCGCCGACGGCAGCCATGTGAGCAGGAAGTCGACCGGCCCCAGCAGCGCGATCAGCCCGCCGCCCACGATGAGGAGCGCAAGATCGGTCAGCATCACGCTGTGGCGCAGTCGTGGACGCTGCTTCGAGCTCCAGATGCGAGGTCCGATGATCATCGCGAAGATCGGGCCGACCCCGAACATCACGATGGGATTGCGAAACAACCTGTACGCGCGACGGGCGCCGCGGGAGCGGGCCCTGTACTCGGTGACGGTCAGCGTGGGCAGATCGCCGGTGCCGCGGCGATCGAGGTCGCCGGCGGTCGCATGGTGCACAGCGTGATCGTGGCGCCAGCGCGCGAACGGGCTCAGCGTCAGGAGCCCGCACAGCCGGCCGAGCCACGTGTTCGCGCGGCTCGACGGAAGGAAGGAGCCGTGGGTGCAGTCGTGGAAGACGATGAAGGTGCGCACCAGGAACCCGCCCGCCAGCGGCGCGAGCGCGAGCGCGAGCAGCGGGGAGACCGAGATCGCCAGGTAGGTGAGTACCGCGAGCGCGAGGTATGTGACCACCGAGGTGAGAATCTGCATCGAGCTCTGCAGCACGGAGGACCGCGTGTAGGGCGCGAGGCGCCGGCGCCACGCCGACATCGAGCTGTCGGCCGTGAGCTCACTTCCGGCCGTGAGCTCGGATTCCTCGAAGATGGTCTGCGCCCGTTCCGCGGGCGCGTCGACTGCGATCGTCACCACTCTGTGCTACCTCCTGGTCGGTTCCGTCCGAGCCACTGGATGTAGCGCCGGGTTCAGGCGAGGATCCTACATTTTCTAGATCACGCACAGATAATTCCGGTGTCATGGCGAGGCCCGCTTACTGCATCTTTACGCCGTCCTACCGCGACGGCAGTGGGTCGCCACTCGTGTGCCTGCACGGCTTCACGGATACGTGGCGCACGTGGGACCTGGTCGCGCCGAGGCTCCAGCGCCGCCACGACGTGCTTTCCCTCACGCTCGCCGGCCACACCGGCGGACCGCCGATCGAGGGGCCGATCACCGACACCGCGCTGGCCGACGCCGTCGAGCGGGCGATGGACAGCGCCGGCTGGCCGCAGGCGCACATCGTCGGCAACTCGCTGGGCGGATTCGTGGCACTGCAGCTCGCCGCGCGCGGCCGCGCGCTGAGCGTCGTCGCGCTCGCGCCGGCCGGCGGCTGGGCTCCCGGGGACCGGTCGTTCAGAGACCTGCTGCGGATGCAGCGGATGCTCGTCCTCGCGACCCGGGCCGCCGCCCCGCACGCGGAGGCGATCCTCGCCACGCGCGAAGGACGGCGCCGCGCGACCGAGCTGATCACCGTCAGCTTCGAGCACATCCCCGCCGGGCTGCTCGCGCACCAGCTTCGGGGAATCGCCGCGTGTCCCGCGGCGCTCGACCTGATCGACTATGCGCTGCGAGCGGGATACGACCTCGACGTCGAGCGGATCGAATGCCCGGTGCGGATCGTCTGGGGCACCGAGGACCGGCTCTTGAGCTGGCCGTCGGCGGCGGCCCGCTTCCGCAGCGGATGGCTCCCGCAGGCCGACTGGGTCGAGCTCGACGGGGTCGGCCATTGCCCGCAGCTCGACGCGCCACTGGAGACCGCGCAGCTGATCCTCGGCTTCACCGGCGCCGGCTACTGACTCGGGGGCTGTCGGCGCCGGCGTAAGATCGATCGTCTGCGCTTGCTCATCGCAGCACTGCTGGCCGCAGCTTTTGCACTGCTTCCCGGGCAGTCCTTGCTCGCGATCGGCTCGGCTCCAGGCGCCGCGAGGCCAATCCGGGAGATCGCGCTGGGACCGAGTGTCGACTTCTATCCCTTCGGACTGGCCGCAACGCGCGACGGCGCCGTGTGGGTCGCCGATCTGGGCTGCCTCGGGCTCGGCCGCTGCGCGATCGTGCGGATCTCCCCGCAGGGCAGGATCACGGTGCTCACGGCCGGCCTGAACGCCGGCAGCATCCCGTACGCGATCGCGCTCGGCTCGAGCGGCGATCTGTGGTTCACAGACGCCGGACGGCACCCCGCGATCGGGCGGATCACGCCCTCGGGAGCGATCACCGAGCTCTCCGCCGGCCTGCGGGCCGGCTCAGTGCCGTTCGAGATCGCGGCCGGCGCAGACGGCGATCTGTGGTTCACCGACCAGGGCCGGCAGCCGGCGATCGGGCGGATCAGTCCGAGCGGTCACATCAGCGAGTTCTCCGCCGGCCTGCGGGCCGGCGCAATCCCGTTCGGGATCGCTCCGGGGCCGGGTGGCTCGATGTGGTTCACCGACCACGGTTGCGCTCCGGTGTGCGCGATCGGGCGGATCAGCCCGAGCGGCCGCATCAGCGAGCTCTCCGCCGGGCTGCGCCCCGGCGGGGACCCCCTCGGGATCGCCGCCGCGCCGGGGGGCGGTGCATGGTTCGCGGACTCCTCAGGCGCGATCGGCATGATCGACCGCCGCGGCGCGATCACGGAGCGCAGCAGCGGCTTGAACGCCGGCGCCTCCCCCGTCGCGATCGCCGAGGGGCCAGCAGGCGACGCGTGGTTCAGCGACGAGGGGAGCACCCCGGCGATCGGGCGCGTGACCCCCCGGGGTGCGATCAGCGAGTTCTCGGCGGGGCTGCTGGCGGGCTCCCAGCCGGCGTTCATCGCGCCCGGGCCTGACGCGCGCATGTGGTTCAGCGATGAGGGCGCGACCGCCGCCGTCGGCTCGGTGCAGACGGAAGCGGCCGCGCCGCCGCTGACGAGCGCTCAGGCGAGCGCGCCCAGCTCGTCGGCGTAGGCGATCGGGTCCGCAAGGCAGCGGTCCGGCAGGATGCCGCTGTAGCGGATGCAATCGGACACGTGCGGCCAGCCCGCCCGCTCGGCCAGCTCGAGGCTGCGGATCGCCTTCTCGATCCGCTCGTCCGTGTTGCCGAAGTCGTGGAAGCGCAACAACGTCAGGCGCGGGAAGTAGGCGAAGCGGACGATCGGCTTGAGCACGATCGCCGTCAGGATCGGACAGTCGAACTTGGCGACCTCCTCCCGTACCTTCGGGCCGACCGTGTTCTCCTGCTCGAACAGCAGGGCGGTCTCGAAGACCTGACGGCGCTCGGGCGTCGACAGCCGCCGGCGTGAGCGTGCCGCTGCGTGCACGCGGCCCAGCGCCTCGAGCAGCTGGGGCGCGAGAACCGTCTCGGCGCCGGGCGCGTCCCCGTGGCGCTTGGTGAAGAAGTAGTTCGTGTACGTGTCGATGAAGACCGAGCGGTTGGCCTCCTTGAAGCCCTGGGAGAAGGCGAACAGCATGTAGGCCCGTCGCGCACGCTCGTCGCGGTCGTAGAAGTAGCGATAGGTGATCATCTGACTCACCGCGCCCCGCCGCTCGTAGAAGCCGTACGCCCACAACGCTCCGTGCAGCGCGACCTCCGGGAACGCGTGGTTGGCTCCGGAGTCCTCGAAGATGGCGTGCAGCAGCGCCACCCTCTGCGGCATGTCCCCGGGGCCGCCGGCGATCTGGACGGCCTGCTCCCTGATCGTGGCGTACGCGTCGTGCAGCTCCTCGCGGGTGAGGGACCGGCTCAGCACGGTGCCAGCATAGCTCCGGCTCGGCCTTCGACGAAGCGCTTGCGGCACCGCTATCGTGGGCGCCGCGACGGGCACGGTGGTCGGCGAGATCGTTGGCGGGCTCTGGCGCTTCGAGGGGGTGCACCCCGACTGGACGTTGGAGGACGGCGGCGCCGACGGGTGGGAGCCGCTGGTCGCCTGGTTGGCGCTCGCCACTTCGGACGGGCTGCTGCTGATCGATCCGCTCGTCGAGGACTGGCAGGCGCTCGACCGGCTCGTCTCCGCGCGCGGCGGCTGCGCCGGGATCGTCCGCAGCATTCACTGGCATCAGCGCAGCATCGCCGAGGCGGCTCGGCGCTACGACGTCGAGGTCTGGGCGAAGCCGCATCCCGATGGCGCGAGCGAGTACCCACCGGACCGCCCGATCCACGACCGCGACGAGCTGCCGGACGGCGTGCGTGTGGTCGACGTGGAGCGCGCCGACGAGGTCGCGCTCTGGCTACCGGCCCAGGCGGCGCTCGTGTTCGGCGATGCGATGCTGCGCCGCGCCAGCGGCGAGCTGCGGATCTGCCCCGATTCCTGGTTGGCGCCCCCGGGCGGCAGCGAACGTCTGCGAACGCTGCTGCGAGACCTGCTCGTGCTGCCGCTGGAGCACGTGCTCGTCTCCCATGGCCCGCTCGTCCTGGGCGATGGCGGGTCATCGCTCGACCAGGCGACCCAACCGCGCCGCTGAGTCAGCCTCGGGCGCAGGGGGAAATGACCGCGGCCCTCAGCCGTCCGCGATCCGGCTCAGCAGGACGAGCGCGTCGTGGAGCAGAGCTCGCTCACTGACGTCGAGCTCACGATCCAGGGTCTCGGCAAGCCACGTCTCGCGCCCGACGCGGGCTGTGTAAACGAGATTGTGCCCGGCGGGCGTCAGCGCGATGCAGGCGCGGCGGCCGTCGGTCGCCTCGAGACGCCGCGACACCAGACCGACCGTTTGGAGCTCGTCGACGGCCTGCGCCACCGCCTGCGGTCGCATGCGCAAGCGGGCGGCGAGATCGTTGATGCTCGATGGGCCGTCGTCCTCGAGACGATTGAGCACGGCCAGACGCCCGACCGACGGTGCGGGGTCCACACGCAACCGGCGAGCGACCCGCGCGAGGGTCTCGCGCAGCTCATGAGCCAACTGGGAGCCCGCGAGCTCCCGCGCCGGCGCATGGTCACGCGTCGCCATCGATCCCTGGCGTGAGCTCAGGCTGCCCGTCTGGCCTGCACGGGTTTCGCTTCCAGCCATGCGCGCTCCATCGCGGCGCGCGCCTTTGCGAGATCCTCGTCGAACAACTGCTGCTCATCGATGTCCAGGACGTCGCGCGGCGCGTTGACATACGCTGCGTAAGCCTCGGTTGCGAGGCCCACGTCGTTGACGGCCGGACTCATCGGCTGCGCAGCACCCGACATCGACGCACCGCAGTTACAGCATCTGAATTCGCCCGGATGAGCAGTCACACGGTCACCTTCCTGGAGAGGCCCAACAGAGACAACTGTCGCACCGGTGGTAGATCCGGCTCGACGACGCACTACACCAGCGTCGTGCGGAGCCCGACAGGGCCGTTTGGAAGAGGTTGTGGGGCGACGGGTTGGCCGCCGGGACAACATGGGCTGCGCGCCGGGTCAGTCGCTTCGGAGCTTCAGGGTGCATCAACGAAGATGTACGGCGCCACGGCTGCGACTTCGTTTGTCGTCATACATCGCCGCGTCGGCACGGTTGATCAGCGTGTCGACGGTGGTCCCTGGTCCGGGCGACGCGGCGCCGTTGCTCGCCCCCAACGTGAGTGTCATCGTCACGCCGACGATCGGCCTTGAGACGCTTCGTCCTCGAGGTCCAGCCGGGCCTGCGCGAGCGCCGCGCGAGCGCTCTCGTCGAGGACCGGATAGTGCGGGTCGATCTCGATCAGCGTGCGCACGAGCACAGCCCCCACCGCGAGCCGCGCGAACCACTTGTGGTCGGCTGGGATCACATACCAGGGGGCGTGCGGAGTGCTCGTGTGCGTGAGCATCTCGGATTGCGCCTGCTGGTACTCCTTCCAGTAGGCCCGCTCGCGCACGTCGGCCGCGGAGAACTTCCAATTCTTCTCCTGGCGGTCGATGCGCTCGAGAAAGCGCCGGCGCTGCTCCTCGCGTGAGACGTTGAGGAACAGCTTGACGATGCGGATGCCGTTGTCGACTAGGTAACGCTCCCAGTCGTTGATCTCGCGGTAGCGCCGCTTCCAGATGCCACCGTCGACGTCCGAGCGCGGCAGCCGCTGGGCCTCGAGGAGCTCCGGATGGACGCGGACCACCAGGACCTCCTCGTAGTGGGAGCGGTTGAAGATGCCGATCTGGCCACGCTCGGGCAGCCGGCAGGCGTAGCGCCAGAGGAAGTCGTGGTTGCTCTCCTCGCTCGAGGGAACCTTGAAGCTGTGCACAGCGACGCCCTGCGGGTTGACGCCGCTCATCACGTGCCGGATCGTGCCGTCCTTGCCGGCGGCGTCCATCGCCTGCAGGACGACCAGCAATCCGTAGGTGTCCTGCGCGGCGAGCCGGTCCTGGTACTCGGCGAGCAGCTCGATGCTCAGGCGCAGCTGCCCTTCTGCGTCATCCTTCTCGAGCCACCCCGCCTTGAACGCCGGATCGTGATCGCGGGCGATATCGACCTTCGAACCGGGCGCCACGCGCAGCGGCTCAATCAGCTCCGACAGCTCAGCTGATCGTCGATCCACACGCACAACGTAGCGAGTCGTCGAGGCAGATTCCTCATCGCATGCGCCCCCCGGCACCGGCTCCATCACCGCGGGCTCCCCCGAGCACCGCCCGTGTGGCTGGTGTGGTCGACCCCTTAAGGGCCCGCGGACCTCAGGACCAGTACGGAGCCAGGTCGCCGGCCGGCGGAGCCGCCGCCTTGACGCGGTCGAGCTGGTCACTGACGCGGTCGCTGTACCCGTCGGGCAGCCGCCGGGCCCGGCGGCGCTCGATCACCCGGTTGGCGAGCACCACGACGACGAAGAAGAGCACCCCGCACTCAGCCAGCGTCGCCACCCTCTCGATCAGCCCCGCGGCAAGCGCAGCACCGACGACGAGCGGCAGGATCGCCAGCAGCCAGGGCCCGCAGACCCGGCGCAGCGCGCGGGCGCTATCGAGGGCCCGCTCCGCCGGGCTCAGCGAGGCGCGCCATTCGCGTCGCACCTGCCTGCGGACGGCGCGCGCCTGCGCCGCCCGCGCGTGCTCCAGATCCGCTGCACGCCGCTGGCCCTCGGCACGCAACGCCTCCTCGCGCTCGGCGAACTCCTGCTTGCGCGACAGCAGACGGTTGGCGGAGCCGGCCACGTAATCCCGCATGACGGTGTCCTCGGCGCGGCCGTGACCGGCCGGTGAAAGCAGCTCGTCGCGCTCATCCATGAGCATCTCTCCGTCCTTTCCCACGCCGGTCTGCGTGGACCGGTTCGCTTCGCCGAGTGATTGCTCGCACTATCGACGTGCGATCGCGACGTCTTGATGGAGCCCACCCCCGCGCTCGAACATCGGTCCGGGGACCGGCCGCCGCCTAACCGGTCCGCCTAATGCCGCGGACGGCGCACGCAGGTGCCGGGTGCCGGGTGCCGGCCATGTGGCGGACTGCCGAGCCGGCCCTGCGCAGCGGTTTCGTCAGCCGCCGGCGCGGCTCAACAGCTCGTCGCGGCGCACGAGCTTCACGCGCGGGCGGGACGAGGCTTCGCCGAGGGCGCGCTCATGGGCATCGATGGCCTCCCAGCCGGCGTAGTCGACGATCTGCACGCCCGCCGCTCGCAGATCGTCCAGCAGCTCGTCGGGTGAGCGCTCCGGCCGCGGGAGCCTGCCCGCGGCCTGGTCGGCGAGCAGCAGCGCCGTCGACTCCTGGGCACATTTCTTGTTGGTACCGATCACGCCGTAGGGGCCGCGCTTGATCCAGCCGGCGGCGTACACGCCCGGTATCGGCTCGTGCGATTGCGGGTCGATGACGCGACCGTGCTCGTTGAGCACCGTGTTGGTCGCAGCGTCGAACGGCAGCCCGGGCAGCGGCAGACCGACGTAACCTACGGAGCGCAGCACCATGCCGGTCTCGATGCGCTCGCGCGCACCGGTGCCGCGGGCGCGCAGGCCGCCGTCGACGGGGACGAGCTCGTTGCGCTCGACCACGATCGACTGCACACGGCCGTCGCCCTCGATCTCGACCGGCGAGACCAGGAATCGCATCACGATGCGCCGGGGCTTGCCCGCGGGCGTCGCCGACGCGTACCCCTTCAGCAGCTCGACGTTGGTCCGCGCCGTGATGTCCGCCTCCGCGAGCCATGCGCTGCTCGCGGGATCGAGCTCGACGTCGGCCGGCGCGACGATCACGTCGGCCAGCTCCAGATCGGCGAGCTCGCGCAGCTCCGGGTTTGTGAACGCGGCCTGCGCAGGGCCGCGTCGAGCCAGGATCACGACCTCCTCGACGGCGCTGCGGCGCAGCGCCTCGAGGGCATGGTCGGCGACATCGGTCTTGCCCAACTCGTCCGCGGACAGGACGAGCATCCGCGCGACGTCGAGTGCGACGTTGCCGACGCCGATCACGACCGCCCTGCGCGCGGAGAGATCGAACGAGAGGTCGGCGTAATCCGGATGGCCGTTGTACCAGGCGACGAAGTCGGTCGCCGAGTAACTCCCGGGGAGGTCCTCCCCGGGGATGCCCAGCCGGCGGTCGCTGGCCGTTCCGACGGCGTACAGCACCGCGTCGTATGCGGCCGCGAGCTGCTCATGGGTGATGTCACGGCCGACATCGACGTTGCCGTGGAAGCGGAAGCCGGGCCGGTGCGCGATCTTCTCGAACACCCGCGTGACCGACTTGATCTTCGGATGATCGGGCGCGACACCGAAGCGAACGAGGCCCCACGGCGTCACGAGGCGGTCGAACACGTCGACCTCGATCGCGGGATCGTCGCACGCGAGCAACTGTCCAGCCGCGTAGAACCCCGCGGGGCCGGAGCCGACGATCGCGACGCGGAGTGGATGTCCCGGACGTGCTGGGGAATCCGTCACGCGCGGCACAATATGACATCTTCGCGCCGGGCGCGGATTGGAGCCTCCGTGACGGGCACCACGATCGGCGCCTTCCTTAGCGTGGTGTTGGTGTGCCCCGCTCGGGAGCGGGCTCGACCTATACTTGGGACACCCGAAACAGGAGCGCCCCGTTGCAGGAGATGGTCATCTACGGCGTTAGCTTCGACATGGTCGGAAAGCAGCCGATCGTGCTGCTGAAGACGATCGAGAGCAACAAGTTCCTGCCGATCTGGATCGGCCACCCAGAGGCTGCGGCGATCCTGATGAAGCTGCAGAACGCCTCCACCCCCCGGCCAATGACGCACGACCTGCTCTCGGACATGCTCGGCGAGCTCGAGGTGGAGTGCACGCGCGTGTCGGTGACCGAGCTGCGCGAGAACACGTTCTACGCCTCGATCAGCCTCCGCGCAAACGGCCGCGACCTCGAGATCGACTCGCGCCCGAGCGACGCGCTCGCGCTCGCGGTTCGCGCCGGCGCGCCGATCTTCGCCGCCGACGAGGTGATCGCGGAATCGGCGATCGAGTTCGAGCACGAGGTAGAGGACACCGAGGAAGTCGTCGAGAAGTTCAAGGACTTCCTGGACCACGTGAAGCCGGACGACTTCGCCGGGGAGTAACGGCCGCCATCCGCGCGACTCCTGCTAAGGGTCCTATGCGCGGCGCGACGAATCGAGGATGCGGCCGATCAGGTCGTCGAAGCTGATGCCGGCGGCATCGGCGGCCTGCGGCAGCAGGCTCGTCTCGGTCAGACCGGGGATCGGGTTGAGCTCCAGCACGGACAGCTCGCTGCGGCCGGCGTCGAGCATCAGGTCGACGCGGGCGAAGCCGGAGCAGCCGAGGAGCTGGTAGGTGGCGATGGCGATGTCGCTCGCGCGGGCGGCGAGTGCCTTATCGAGGTCGGCCGGGCAGACGAAGCGGGTGCGACCGATCTCGTAGCGCGACTCGAAGTCGTAGAAGTCCTCCTGCTCGGGCACCGCCTCGACGATCGGGAGCGCCCGCGGCACGCCTTCCTCCTCGAGGATCGAGACGGCCAGATCACGCCCCTTTACGTAGCGCTCGAGCAGCACCTTGCGGTCATAGGAGAAGGCCGCGACGAGCGCCGCCGGCACATCCGCCGGCGTGCGCGCGAACTTGATCCCGAGCGCCGAGCCCTGGGTGGCGGGCTTGACGACGATCGGGAACTGCAGGCGCGCCTCGATCGCCGGCAGCGCCTCGCCGGCGCCGAGCGCGCGGAACGCGGTCTCGTTGAACGCGAAGAAGTCAGGCGTCGGGATGCCCGCGTCGCGCATCGCGTGCTTGGCCAGCACCTTGTCGGAGGCGCGGATGCAGGCCGACACCCCCGATCCCGTGTACGGGATGCCGACGATCTCCAGCAGCTCCTGAACGGTGCCGTCCTCGCCGTCGCGTCCGTGCAGCGCGACGAACGCGACCTCCGGACAGACCTCCGTGAGGCGCCGGACGAGGTCCGCACCGACATCGATCGAGATCACATTGTGCCCGAGGCGAGCGAGCGCGTCGTGGACGCGCGCCCCCGACTTGAGCGAGACCTGCCGCTCGAGTGAGCGGCCGCCCTTGAGCACTGCGACGTGGCTCATCCGGCGCGCTTGCGCGGCATCCGAAGCACTTTGCCGACGGTGTCGGCGTCGTCGTCGACCCGGGGAGCCGGGCGCGTGGCAGCGGCGCTGGCCCGCTCGTTGGCCGCGCCTGCGGGCGCGGCCTGACCGGTCAGCGTGCTGTACAGGGCCACCTGCTCGCGCAGCACCTCACCGATCCGGCGGATGCCCTCGCGGATGTCGTCCTCGTCGACACCGGAGAAGTTGAGGCGCATCTCGGCCCCGCCACGTCCGTCGACGTAGGCGGCACGGCCGGGAACGAACGCGACGGACTCCTCGAGCGAGCGCGCCAGCAGGTCGGTGGTGTCGATGTACGAGGGCAGCGTGGCCCAGATGAACAGCCCGCCCTGCGGATGCGTCCAGTCGGACTCGCGCGGGAAGTGCTCGGCGAGCGCGTCGAGCATCACGTCGCGGCGGCGACGGTAGATCTCGATCAGCGAGCGGACGTATTCCTCCCAGGGCCCCGAGTCGAAGTAGGCGCTCACGAAGTACTGGGAGATCGACGACGAGCAGAGGTCGCTGGACTGCTTGCCGACGGTCATCTTCGCGAGCACCGGGGCCGGTGCTACGGTCCAGCCGAGGCGCACGCCGGGCGAGAGGATCTTCGAGAACGTGCTCGCGTAGATCACGAACTCCGGATCGAGGGAGCGCAGCGTCGGCAGCGGGTCGCCCTCGTAGCGCAGCAGCCCGTACGGGTTGTCCTCGAGGATCAACAGCTCTCGCTCGCCGGCGATCCGGACGAGCTCGCGGCGGCGCTCGCCGGACAGCGTGACGCCCGCGGGATTGTGGAAGTTCGGCACCGTGTAGATGAACTTCGGCCGCTTGCCGTCGCACATCAGCGCGTCGAGGGTCTGCTCGAGCTCGTCGGTGCGCATGCCGTCGCGGTCCATCGTGACCTGCACGACCTCCGCCTGGTAGGCGCAGAAGGTGGGCACCGCGCCCGGGTAGGTCGGCGCCTCGGTGACGACCACGTCGCCGGGGTCGACCAGCGTCTTGCAGACGAGGTCGATCACCTGCTGTCCACCCGTGGTCACGAGCACCTCGTCGGGATCGACAAAGATGCCCTCGGCGGCCATCACCTCGCAGATGCAGCGCTTGACGCTCATCAGGCCCTCGGTCGGCCCGTACTGCAGCGCGCGGGCACACGACTGCGCCGCGACCGTCTGCATCAGCGACGCGTAGGAGTCGGGAGGAAAGGTGGATGTGTCGGGCAGCCCACCCGCCAGCGAGATGACGTCGTCACGCTCGGTGAGCGCCATCAGGTCGCGCATCGCGGAGGACTTCATCACCTTTGTGCGCTCCGCGAAAAGGGCTGCGTAGCGTTCGATGTCGCGCGCGGCCGAGCGCGGGCGCCTGACCGACGGGCTCATCTCGCCGCCCGACGAACGGGATCGTCCGACGCGGTCTCGTCTATCGTCACGCTCGTTCACCCTACAGCACCGTGCATCTCGTCTTCGACATCTTTCAGGGCATGGGGATCGCTGCCGCGATCGGGATCAGGCCGTTCCTGCCGGCGCTGGTCGCCGGCGCGCTCGCGAGCGGCGACGTCGAGCTCGAGTTCACCCACACGCACTTCAGTTTCCTGCAGAGCCCCTGGTTCCTGCTCGCGATGGCGATCGGGACGATCGTGCTGGTTCTGTTGGAGCGGCGTCTGTCGGCCGGGCAGATGGAGCGCGGGCCGGTCGGGATCGCGCTGGGGCTGATCAGCGTCGTGCTCGGCGCGCTGTTCTTCGCGGGCTCACTGTGCCGCGGCGGCTACGTGTACTGGCCCGGGTTCATCGGCGGCGCCGTCTGCGCGCTGATCGGGCTCGCGGCGACGCGGCCCCTGCTGGGGCGGGTCCGCGCCCGACTGGACGAGGCCGCGGCGGCAGTCGGTCCGCCGCTGATCGCCGAGGTCGCGGCGACCGTGACCGCGGCGTTGTCGATCGTCGCGCCGCCCGTCGGCCCGATCGTCGTGCTCGCATTGCTGTGGCTCCTGTGGAGCGGACGCGGACGCGAGGAGCAGAAGTACGCGGGGCTGCGGATCCTGCGATGAGCCCTGAGCGGCGGATCCTGCGATGACCCAGAAGAAGCTCGTGCTCGTCGTGATCGACGCGATGAAGCCCGAGATGCTCGAGCGGGCGATCGCGACCGGGCGCGCCCCCGCGCTGGAGAGGATCAGGCACGACGGCGTCTACGTGCCCGAATGCGTCGCCGCCTTCCCGTCGGTCACGCCCGTCTGCGCCGCGACGATCACCACGGGCGTCGGTCCCGGCGAGCACCTCATCCCGAGCATGAACTGGTACCACCGCGAGGAGCAGCGCTACGTCGAGTACGGCTCGAGCTTCTCGGCCTCGCGGCAGTTCGGCGTACTGCGCTCGCTGACGGACACGGTGTACCGGATGAACGCCGAGCACCTCTCGAGCGAGGTGGAGACGGTGTTCGAGTCGCTGGACGACATCGACGTGCGCACCGCCGGGACGACTTACCTGATCTACCGCGGCCGTCATCAGCACGAGGTCTCTCAGGAGACCGCGCTCGCGCGGATCGCCACCTCGACGGTGTTCCGGCGCACGATCGACGGACCGCTGGAGCTGTTCTACGCCGATCTCTACGCCAGCCGGCGGACGGGCTGCCGCGGCCAGCTGGGGATGCCGGGCATGCGCGACCAGCACACCGGCTGCGTCGGCGCCTACCTCGTCGAGAACGACCTGTTCGACTTCCTGCTGTTCTCGCTGCCCGACAACGACGCGTGGTCGCACAAGAACGGGCCGCACGCGCAGGTGACCTCGATCGCCGCCGCCGATCGCCAGCTCGAGCGGCTGATGCACGCTGGTGGCGGACCGGACGCATTCCTCGCCGAGCACGCCGTGGTCGTCGTCTCCGACCACTCGCAGGTCGCGGTCGAGGCGCGGATCCGGCTCGACGGCGCGTTCGGGGATCTGCACGTCGCGAGCCCGAGCGCCTCGCGTTCCATCGGCGCGGAGATCGCACTCAGCCCGGCCCAGCGCTCCGCGATGGTGTACGTGCTCGACCGAGACCGGCGTGCGGAGCTGATGGCGCGATCTCTGCAAGTGCTCGGCGAGGTCGAGGGGATCGACCTCGCGATGTTCATGCGCTTGGGGGCCGACTCCGACGACGGCGGCGGCGGCAGCCGTGACGGCGAGGGCGAGGCCGTCGTGCGCAGCGAGCGCGGCGAGCTGCGCTTCGCTCCCGGCGGCGAGCTACGGGATTGGCGCGGCGGATGTTGGAGCGTCGAAGGGGATTTCGCGGCGCTCGGAGCCCGCATCGCCGACGGGCGCTTCGAGTCCCCCGACTACCCGGATGCGCTGGAGCGCATCTGGTCCGCGCTCAGCTGCCCGAACGCGGGCGACGTGCTGCTCTCCGCGGCCCCGGGTTACGAGTTCGTCGACTGGGGTGGCGCTGATCACGTCGGCGGAGGCAGCCACGGCTCGCTGCATCGATCGGATTCGCTCGGGGCGCTGCTCTGGTGTGGCACTGGTCCACAATCAAGTGCGGCGCGCGAGCAGTGGTCGATTCAGGATGTCGCGCCGATCGTACGCGAGCATTTTGGTGCGAAATCGCACACAGCAAAGGGGTTAGCGGCCTGTTAGCGCACGAACGCCCTTAGGTTGCTCGAAGTTAGCGCCGATACATTTGCGTGATGCCCGAACACGCCTCGACGACGGCAGAACTGCCGATCAGCGCGCGCCTGCTGAGCGGCGCCCAGCGAACCCACATCCGCGTCCGGCATGGTGTCCGGCACCCTCAGAACTGGCTTCAGCTCCTGCGCTTCGGCGCCGTCGGGGCCTCCGGCTACGTCGTCAACCTCGTCGCGTTCGCGATCTGCGTGCACCCGCTCTCGATCGACTACAAGGTGGCCTCGGTGATCGCCTTCCTGGTCGCGGTCGTCAACAACTTCTGGTGGAATCGCCACTGGACGTTCGGTGCCAGGCAACAGCATGCGATGCGCCAGGCGATCCGCTTCTTCGTGGTCTCGATCGTCGCCTTCGGCTTCTCGTACGTCGTGCTGGTCTCGCTCGTGGACGGAGCCGGCGTCGATAAGGTGCTCGCGCAAGCGATTGCGGTCGTCACGGCGATGCCGCTGTCGTTCATCGGACAGAAGCTCTGGAGCTTCAAGGCGTAGACATCCGCGCGGCGCTCCGCCTGACGGCGCTCGCCGCGATCTGCTGTGCACTCGCCGCGGCGTTCCTCGCCGAGGCGCCGTCGTTCGCTCGGGCCGACGCCCCGACCGAGCTGATCACCGCCGAGCCATCCGGGACGCCCGTCCTCATCAGCTCCCAGACCGTGCCGCCGGCGGGCTACCGGCTGACGGCGGCGGCGGTCGAGCGGATCGCCGAGCGCGACGCGACCGTGATCGCCGAGCGCGCACGCCATCCACACCTGATCGCCTACGCCTACACGAAGGGCGCTGGCATCTGGCAGGTGAGCTGGTTCACGCCGCCGCCCGACCAGCGGGAGATGATCCAGGTCTACATCGACGACGCGACGGCCGTCGTGACTCAGGCATGGACCGGGTATCAGGTCGCGTGGTCAATGGCGCGGGGGTACCCGGGGGCGTTCGGGCGCAGCTCCAACTCACTCTACGTCTGGCTGCCACTGTGCCTCCTGTTCGCCGTGCCGTTCCTGCCCCGCTGGCGGCGGCTGACGCTGCTGCACCTCGACCTGCTGATGCTGCTCGGCCTCTCGATCTCGCTGGCGTTCTTCAACCACGCAAACCTCGGCCTGTCGGTCCCCACCGTGTACCCGTTCATGGCCTATCTGCTCGTGCGGATGCTGCTGCTCGCGGCCGGCCGCGGCCGGCCGCGAGAACCACTGCGCCCGCTGGTGCCGACGACTTGGCTGGCAGTCGGGCTCGTGTTCCTGATCGGCTTCCGGATCGGCCTCAACGTCACCAACTCGAACGTGATCGACGTCGGCTACGCCGGCGTGATCGGCGCGAGCAAGATCCTGCACGGCCAGCTGCTGTACGGCCACTGGCCCTCCGACAACATGTACGGCGACACGTACGCGCCGTTCACCTACTACGCCTACGTCCCGTTCCGGCTGATCTTTGGCTGGAGCGGCGTGTGGGACAGCCTCCCGGCGGCGCACGCGGCGGCGATCGCCTTCGACCTGCTGACGATGCTCGGGCTGTTCCTGCTCGGGCGCGCGATCCGAGGGGTGACGCTCGGGGTGACGCTCGCCTACTGCTGGGCGGCCTACCCTTTCACGCTGTTCACGCTCTCCTCCAACAGTAACGACGCGCTCGTCGCGCTGATGCTCGTGGTGACGCTGCTGGTGATGCGTTGGGCGCCGGCACGGGGTGCCGCGGCGGCGCTGGCGGGGATGACGAAGTTCGCGCCGCTGGCGCTCGGCCCGCTGTTTCTGCGCGGCGCCGGTCCCGTTCCCTCGCCGCGGTCGATCGCAAGGTACGTGATCGCCTACGGGGTCGTAATCGTTGCGCTCCTCGCCCCGGTCGTGCTGTCCGGAGATCTGTCGGCGTTCTGGCACGACTCGATCTCCTACCAGGCGACGCGGCCGGCGCCGTTCTCGATCTGGGGCCTGTGGGGCCCGAGCTGGGGCGGGATGCAGATCCTGCAGCGGCTCGAGCAGGGGGCCGCCGTGGCGCTCGCCCTGGCGGTCGCGTTCGTTCCCGGCCGGCGCGGCATCCCGGAGGTTGCGGCGCTCGGTGCGGCGGTGCTGGTCGCGCTGCAGATGGGGGTGACCTACTGGTTCTACCTCTACATCGTCTGGTTCTTCCCGCTCGTGATCGTGGCGCTGTTCGGGACCGAGCCACGCCTTGCTTCCGAGCTTCCGCAGGACACCGGCAGCCCCAGCCTCGCGTACGCCTGAGCCACGCGGGTCCGCTCAGGCGACGTCCGGGGCGGGCAGGAGCACCTGCTCGACGGAGAGCGCCCTCAGGGGCTCGCCCGCGCGAATCACGACGCCGTTGAGCCAGGGATCCTCGTCGGAGGTCTCGAACCTGACCGGCATGCGGGTCAGCATCGACTCGATCGCCAGCTCGCGCTTGACGCCGATCACACCGCCGCGCGGTCCGGTCATGCCGACGTCGGTGATATAGGCGGTGCCACCGGGCAGGATCCGGGCGTCGGCGGTCGGCACGTGCGTGTGCGTGCCGACGACAGCGGTCACGCGCCCGTCGAGATACCAGCCGAGGCCGATCTTCTCGCTCGTCGCCTCCGCGTGCATGTCCACCAGGATGTGGTCGGCGACGCGGCTGAGCGCCTCGATCGCGGCGTCGGCCTCCACGAACGCCGGTCGACTCGCGTTCATGTAGAGGTT
Organism: Solirubrobacteraceae bacterium; assembly: GCA_052148275.1. GTDB lineage: Bacteria > Actinomycetota > Thermoleophilia > Solirubrobacterales > Solirubrobacteraceae > Palsa-465. Next base: position 25,420 of record JBKQIR010000083.1, on the reverse strand, counting down.
GCCCGAGAGCGACAGCACGGCCAGCCGGACGCCGTCGCGGGAGACGACGCAGGAGCCATGGCCGGGCTGGCTCTTGAGGAAGTTGGCGGGGCGCAGGATCCGCTCCTCCTCGTCGAGATAGCGGTACACCTCGCGGTGGCGGTAGGTGTGGTTCCCGAGCGTGATCACGTCGACGCCGGCGGCGAGCAGCTCACGCGCGATCTTGGACGTGATGCCGGCGCCACCGGCCACGTTCTCCGCGTTGACGACGACGAAATCGAGGTTCAGGCGCCGGCGCAGCTCCGGCAGCAGCGCGAGCAGCGTGCGGCGGCCGAGGCCGCCGACGACATCGCCCACGAACAGGATGCCCAGCTCCCGATCGGGCGCTGCGTCGGCGACGTTTTCCTCGACGGTGGGCACTATGCGCATACTTTCATGTGTATGCGCTTCACGCCCGCCCACCGGCTGGGCTCGTCCCGCGAGCCGGCCGGCAAGGAACCGAGCGTCCCCCCCGACGGCGACAGCGCGCGCGACGTCGTCGACGGCACGCGTCCGCCGGTCGAGCAGGCGCCGCCGCCCGCCGTGATCGCCAAGACGATCGTGCCGCGCTGGGTCCAGCTCGTGCTGCTGCCGCTGGCGATTCTCGGGACCTGGGCGCTGGCCCGCGCCTCGGGCGCGATCATGCTCGTGCTGATCTTCGCGGCCGTGATCGCGATCATCCTCAACCCGCTCGTCAAGCGGCTCCAGCGTGTGATGCCGCGCGGGCTCGCCATCATGGCGGTCTACCTCGGGTCGCTGGCGGCGCTGACCGGGATCGGGATCCTGCTCTCGGACCCGGTCAGCACGCAGATCACCCGCTTCGAGAACAACCTGCCGCAGCTGACCCGCCAGGCCAATCGCGACCTCAACAACCTCCAGACCTGGCTCAACCACAACGGCATCCACGTGAAGATCGAGCAGCAGGGGCAAACCGCGCTCGACACGCTGCAGACGCAGGTACGGAAGAGCTCGCACAGCATCCTCAGCTTCACCGAGAGCCTGCTCAGCAAGGTCGTGACCGTGTCGATCGACCTCATCCTGACGTTGGTGCTCTCGATCTACCTGCTCACCTACGCGCGCCAGATCGGCGATCTCGTGAGACGGATCATGCCGGCCGGCGACGGGACCCCCGAGGACGACTATCCGCTGCTGATCCAGCGCGCCGTGTCCGGGTATGTCCGCGGCCAGCTGACGTTCAGCACGATCATGGGCGCGAGCGCCGCCGTCTGCCTGTGGATCCTCGGCGTGACCGGCGTGTTCCCCGCCGGTGAGAATTACGCGCTGTTCTTCGCCGCCTTCTACGGGCTGATGGAGTTCATCCCATACGTCGGCCCGATCATCGGGCCGATCCCCGCGGTGCTCGTGGCGCTGTTCGAGAACCCGGTCAGCGCCGTGTGGGTGACGCTCCTGTTCATCGGCCTGCAGCAACTGGAGGGACACGTCATCGCCCCGCAGGTGTTCCGGATCTCGCTGCAGATCAACCCGATCATCGTGATCCTGTCGCTGCTGATCGGCTACAAGCTCTATGGCGTCGCGGGCGCGCTCGTGGCGATGCCGGTGGCGGCGATGGCGCGCCAGACGCTCGTCTACCTGAGGGCTCACCTCCTCTTCGAGCCGTGGTCGCTGGCGATGCCGGGCGGCGGCGTGCTGCAGCTGAGCGGGGTTGCGTGCGATCACTGCGGATCGCCGATCGATCCCCGCGACGCGTTCTGCCGAGCGTGCGGGACACCGGTCTCCCAACCGGCGGACACGCCGGCGGGAACCCCCAACGGATGAGCGCCACCACGAGAACGCGGCGGTACGGACAATGGGCGAGCGCGCGCTGATCAGCGAGCGCGCGCCGGCGCTCGCGGTCCGCTCGCTCACCCGGCGCTTCGGCGCTCGGGCCGCGCTCAGCGACGTGAGCTTCGAGCTGTGGCCGCGCGAGCTGGTCGCGGTGATCGGGCCCAACGGGGCCGGGAAGACGACGCTGCTGTCGATCCTCGCGGGGGTGCTGGGCGCCTCCGCCGGCCACATCGACGCGCCCGCCAAGCGCTCGCTGGGCTGGGTTCCCCAGCAGCCTGCGCTGTACGCCAAACTCTCCGTGATCGAGAACCTGCGCCTGTTCGCGCGGCTCGAGGGGCTCCCTGATCCGGAGTCCGCGGTCCAGAGGATGCTTGCGCAGACGGGCCTCGCCGAGCGGGCCGGCGATGAGGTCGGCCGGCTCTCGGGCGGCAACCAGCAGCGCGTCAACATCGCGATCGGGCTGCTGAACGCGCCGCCGGTGCTGCTGCTCGATGAACCCTCCTCGTCGCTCGACCCCCGCCAGCGCCAGCGGCTGTGGGAGTTCATCAGCGCCCTGCGCGACCACGGCACGACCGTGGTGTTCTCGACGCACAACGTGTTCGAGGCCGAGCGCTACGCAGACCGGGTGCTCGTCCTGGTCGACGGCGAGCTGCTGTTCAGCGGCTCGCCCGCGGAGCTCGAGCGGACGGTCAGCGGGGGCGCCGGCATCCAGGAGACCGGGCCGCGCGATTTCGAGAGCGCGTTCGTCAGCTTCCTGCGCGCGCACGGGCACTGAGCAATGCGCTGGCTGCTGATCAAGGACCTGCAGATCCTCCGGCGCTCGCCGCTGCTCGTCGGGATGCTAGTGATCTACCCGATCGTGATCGCGCTGATGATCGGCTTCGCCCTCTCCAGCCCCCCGGGCAAGCCGAAGGTCGCGTTCCTCAGCGAGATCAAGCCGGGGACGGGGCGCCTGCGGTTCGGCTCCCAGTCAATCGACATCGACAGCTACACGAGGCAGCTGCTGTCGTCGATCGACCCGGTCGTCGTCGATTCGCGCAGCGAGGCGCTCGCGAAGGTCCGCAGCGGCCAGGCGCTGGCGGCCCTGATCCTCCCCGCTGACCTGCCGGCGCAGATCGATGGCCTCGTCACCCAGGGGACCGGCGATCCGAGCTTCGACCTGATCCTCAACAACCGTGATCCGCTCGAGCGCCAGTTCGTCGACTCGACGATCCAGACCCAGGTGCAGGAGATCGAGCAGGCGGTCTCCAGGCAGTTGCTCAAGCTCGCCGTCGGGGACCTGCAGCAGGTGCTCGACGGAGGCAGCATCGACTTCGTCGGCCAGACGTACTCGCTGCTCGGGCTGCGCGACTCACGCACGATCGTCCAGGGGACGATCGCGACGCTCCCCCGCGACTCGCCGCTGATCCCTGCCCTGCGGCAGGTCGTCACGTTCGCCAACCTCGCGATCGAGGGGCTTGGCTTCGCCAGCCCGGTGCTTGGGACGATCGGCACGCCGGTGAGCGTCCAAGAGGTCACGCTGGCCGGCAGGACCACGCCGATCGCGTCGTACGCCGTCGCCATCGCGGTCGTCGTCTCGCTCATGTTCGTGACCCTCCTGCTCGCCGCCGGGATGCTTGCGCTCGAGCGCTCACAGAACACCTATGCGCGGCTCGTGCGGGGCCTCGTCGCACCCGGCGCGCTGCTCGGGCAGAAGATCGTGCTCGCGGCGGGCTGCGCCACCGTCGTGACGCTCGCGATGGCCGCCGCCGTGTCACTGTTCGTCCACCTCGACTGGGCGCGAGCACCGCTGTGGATCGTCGCGGTCGCGCTCGCGGCCGGCGCGTTCGCCGGGCTCGGCGTCGCGATCGGTGCGATCGCGCGCGACGTGAGCACCGCGTCGCTGATGGCGTTCCTGCTGTCGCTCCCGATCGCGTTCGTGGCGCTCGTGCCGGCTGACGCTGTCTCCGGCACGCTGCACAGCGTTCTCTCTGTGATCGCGTTCGCGTTCCCGTTCCGCGCCGGACTCGATGCCGTCAACAACGCGCTCACCGGCGGCTCGCCCTCGATCGGCCCGCCGCTCCTCCACCTGCTCGGGCTGACTGTCGTGTTCTGGGCGCTCGCGCGGGTTGCGCTGCGGCGCTTCGCCGGCTAAGGGCCCTAAGTCCGCGGCGACGCTCGGCACAACCGCCGGCTAGTTCACGTCCTCGATCGCCACCGCGGTGGCAACGGCCGGCTCGCGCCCGCTCTCGATCGATCCACCGCCCCGCTCGCCGGCCAACGCCTCGGCCCCGAGCCGAGGCAGCGTGAGCGCAACGAAGATCAGAGGGAGCACACCGGCTGCGGCCACGGCATACGTGACCCGCGGTGACCAGATCGTGGCGATCACTCCACCGAGCAGGAAGCCGATACCGGGCATCATCCGGTTGATCGCGCCCACCAGCGCCATCACCGCGGCCTGCGCGTGTTGCGGGACGGATTGCTGGATCAGAGTGATCAAGGATGCACCGGAGCTGCCGTTCGCGACACCTCCGATCGCCGAGAACACGCAGGCCGCTGCAAAGCCGGTCGCCAGCGCGATTCCGAGATACCCGAGAGAACCGAAAGCCGTGCTCACGATCAGCACGACGAGCAGGCCCGTGCGTCTCGCGGCGGCGAAGGCGAGGCTCCCGAGCACCATCCCCGCGCCCCACGCGGCAAGGAAGAGCCCGTATCCGGAGTCGCCCGCACCAAGCGTCCGCTTCACATAGACGACCTCGACCGGCGTGACCGACGTGAGCAACATGAACGCGATCGCCGACGCGATCAGGAGGTTCCTCACTCCCGGCCGCGACGCCGCCTCGTGGATGCCGGACCGCAGGCGGGCATCCCAGCCCGATTCGTCGCCATGCGCGATGCGCAGACCCGGCGTCACGGCGATGATCGCGGCGACGAGGACGAACGTGGCCGAGTCCACGATGAGCGCCGAGCCCGCGCCGAGCGCGGTGACGAGCAGCCCGGCAAGCGCCGGCCCGAGGGCGCCGCCAAGGCTGAAGCCGATGTTGAGGATCGCGTTGCCGCGGCGCAGGTCGTCATCGCAGCGAAGCATGTTCGCCGTCGCAGCACGGGTCAGTGCCGCCGCCGCGATCGAGAGCGCACCGTCGAGCACGCCGAGGGCAAGCACGGCCGGCAGCGAGAAGTGCACGCTCAACCAGGCGATCGCGGCGAAGATCAAGCCCTCGATCAGATAGATGCTCGGAAGGATCTTCCGTGCAGCGATGATCTCCACGCGAGCGGTGAGCGGCGGTCCGAGCAGCGCCGGGATGAAGCGCAGCGCCAGGAACAGCGCCGCTGTCGCGAGCGCGCTCCCGGTCCGATCGAAGATCAGGATCGCCAGCGCGACATCGCCGATCCAGTCGCCGAACTGATTGATCGTGTAAGCGCCGGCGAGGTTGCGGAAGCCGGACAGTCGCAGCGGCGAGCGGCGGTCAGACACGGCCACGTGCCGCCGCTTCGTCGGAGCCGATTGGCCCAATCATCAGCGTCGCCTGTGACACTTTGTACAACACAACCTCAGACCGCTCCAATTTAGACGCAAGTTATCGTCGCGAGGTACTAAAATACCTAGCACGACACACAGTCAAATTGTGCGAATCGTCACGTTACCCTGTCACCCGGACGAAAGGAGTCACCATGGGCTACAAGGTCGGTCCTCGCTGAATTTGTTTTCTCGAGGGGTTCACCCGGATCGGTGGACCCCTCGATCATTCCCTCGCGCTCGTCTACCGCCCTTATCGGCGGCCGCCGAGCAGGACTTGAGCTGGTTCGAAAATTTCCTTCCGCGCTTGCTTATCGGCCACGGGCACGTAAGACTTTAAGCGCGCTTCGCCCATAAGCCCAGCTTGGGATCCCGGGGGTCAAGTTGACGTGCGGCACAGACGAGTAAGAGGCTATGGGTAGACTCGCGCGCGAGCCGAACGCGACTGCGGGTCGTCGCGCAAGTCGGGCCCTGTTGGCCGTTCACATCCTCGCCCTCGTCGCGGCGGCCGCAGTCGTTGTCCTCACGCTCAACTGGGACAGGTGGGACTCGGCCACGCTGGTCGTGGTCTGCGTCATGACGATCGTCAGCGACCTGATCAACGTGGAGACGGGCTCGGCGAAAGTTCGTGTGTCGGGGAGCCTGCTCGCCATCATGCTCGCCGCGGTCCTGCTCGGCGGTGGCGTCGCGGCGGTGATTGGCGTGCTGTCGATCTTGTTCGGCTGGACTCGCTCGCGCGAGGGTCCGCAAGACCTGCGCCACAATCTCGTCACGTACGCGTGGTTCCCGCTGATCAGCGGCCTGGCGTTCCACGAAGCAGTCCAGGTCACACGACCGACGCCGGCCGCGTACTACCTCCTCGTCTTCGCGGCGTTCGCGCTGGCGATCATCTTGAACTTCGGGCTCGTGGCTGTCTACTCGACCTGGCAAGCCGGAGGCTCCTTGCTACGTGCGACACGAGAGTCGTTCGTACCGCTCCTCCCCTCCCAGTTGTTCTCGGCCCTGCTCACGGTTGCGGCGGTGTACCTCACCAAGACCCTGGGCATACCTGGACTGGCGTTGTTCGCACTCGTCCTGTTCGTCTTCCAACACCTCGTCGGCGCGCTCCTGCTGTCCCAGCGGCGCGCCCGGGAGCTGGAGCGGATGGCGACGACCGACGATCTCACCGGGCTGCCGAACCGAGAGTCGTTCCGCACCCGGCTGGCGCAGCAGATCGCGGAGGCCGACGGGGCCACGGGCGGCACGTTCGCCGTGATGCTGATGGACCTCGACCGGTTCAAGGAGGTCAATGACACGCTCGGCCACCATTACGGCGACCAGCTGCTCAAGCAGCTCGGGCCGCGGCTACAGGCGTGCGTAGGGCCGGAGGGGCTGGTCGCACGCCTCGGCGGCGACGAGTTCGCGATCCTGTCGCCGCGGACAACGGATCCGAACGCTTACAACCAGGTCGCGCGGCGTCTGCTGGCGTTCGTCCAGCGCCCGCTGGAGGTCGACGACGTGTCGCTGGAGGTCGGGGCGAGCATCGGGATCGCGCGCTTTCCGCCCGACGGGCGCGACGCGACCGAGCTGATGCGCTGCGCCGACATCGCGATGTACGCCGCAAAGGGCGCTCAAAGCGGGTGCGCGCTGTTCGCGCCCGCGCAGGATCGGCATTCGATGCACCGGCTGAACCTCGTCAGCGACGTGCGACGCGCGATCGACGCCGGCGAGATCGTCGTGCATTACCAGCCGCAGGTGGGGCTCGACGACATGCGCGTGCAGGGCGTCGAGGCACTCGCGCGCTGGCAGCACCCCACCTTCGGCGTGCTGCCGCCGAGCGCGTTCATCGGCGCCGTCGAGCAGACCGGCCTGATCGGGCCGCTGACACGCCACGTGCTCAACCAGGCGATCGCCCAATGCGCCGTCTGGCGCGCCGCCGGACACGAACTGTCGATGGCGGTGAACCTGTCGGTGCGCAACCTGCTCGACCACGACCTGCCGACGCAGATCGAGCGGATGCTGCGCGAGCACGAGCTCCCGCCACCCGCGCTGAAGGTCGAGCTCACTGAGAGCATGATCATGTCCGACCCGGACCGGGCGCGCGCGACGCTGGCGCGCCTCAGCGAGCTCGGCGTCGGTATCTCGGTCGACGACTTCGGCACCGGCTACTCGTCGCTGCACAACCTGCAGCGGCTCCCGATCGACGAGCTGAAGATCGACAAGTCGTTCGTGATGCCGATGCTGAAGGACGAGAGCAACCTGATCATCGTGCGCTCGACGGTCAACCTCGGGCACGATCTCGGGCTGCAGGTGATCGCCGAGGGGGTCGAGGAGGAGACGACGCTCCTGCGGCTGTGCAGCTTCGGCTGCGACCTCATCCAGGGCTTCCACGTCTCGCGACCGCAGCCGGCGGACGCGCTCGACGCATGGCTCGAACTCGACGTCTGGGGTCAGACGATCCTCCCGACGATGGCGCTCACCGCCAACCGCGAGCTCGGATTCCGGCGCCGCGCAGTGCGCTGACCCGGAACGAGCTCGGACTCAGCCGCTAACGCGGCGAGGTCATGCCGCGGAACATGACCAGGCAGACGATGGCGACGACGATCGCGATGATCGGGATCCCGGCACCGATCACTCCGGCGAAGGACAGCAACAGGCCGACGACGCCGACCGTCCCGGCGACGCCGCCGGTCACGACAAGCCGGTAGGCGCGCTGCTCGCGAGCGCGCCGCGGGGTGTAGCTGCCACGTTTCTGGATGTTGGACACCTCACCAGCGTACCGCAGTCACGCCGCTATCCTCAGCCGCGGTATGCCGTTTCCGCAGACCCGCATGCGCAGGCTCCGGGGCACGGGCGCGATGCGGAACCTGCTCCGCGAGACGCGTCTCTCCTCGTCGGACCTCGTGTATCCGATGTTCGTCGCCGAGGGCCTCGACGACCGCGAGCCGATCGAGAAGATGCCGGGGATCGCCCGCCTCCCTGTGGAGGAGGCCGTCGTGGAGGCCGGCGAGGCGGCGGACCTCGGGATCCCGGCCGTGATGCTGTTCGGGATTCCGGCCGGTAAAGACCCCGAGGGCTCCGGTGCGTGGGATCCCGACGGGATCGTGCAGCGCGCCACACGCGCGATCAAGCAGGCGCACCCGGACGTGCTCGTGATCACCGACGTCTGCCTGTGCGAGTACACCGACCACGGACACTGCGGCGTGCTGGGGCACGGCGGCGCCGTCGACAACGACGCGACGCTGGAGCTGCTCCCCCGGATCGCCCTCTCTCACGCAACGGCAGGCGCGGATGTCCTCGCCCCCAGCGACATGATGGACGGCCGCATCGGCGCGATCCGCGCCGCGCTCGATCGCGACGGGCACGCCGCCACGGCGATCCTGGCGCACTCGGCGAAGTACGCGTCGGCCTTCTACGGCCCCTTCCGCGAAGCGGCTGGGTCGAGCCCCGCGTTCGGTGATCGGCGCGGCTATCAGATGGATCCCGCCAACAGCGCGGAGGCGGTGCGCGAGACGCTGCTCGATATCGAGGAGGGCGCGGACGTCGTGATGGTCAAGCCGGCGCTCGCCTACCTCGACGTGATCCGGCTCGTCAAGGAGCGCACCGGCATGCCGCTCGCCGCCTACAACGTCAGCGGCGAGTACTCGATGATCAAGGCGGCGGCTGCCGCCGGCTACCTCGACGAGCGCGCCACGGTGCTCGAGGCGCTCACCGCGATCCGCCGCGCCGGCGCGGACGTGATCGTCACCTATCACGCGAAGGATGCCGCTCGATGGCTGCGCGAGACGTGAGCGGCGCGCCCGCATCACACGGCCAGAGCGGCGGCGCCCAGGGAACGAAACCGTCGCGCGCGACGCGAGGTACGGTGCGCTCGAGCGAGCTCTACCGGCGGGCGCTGAGGCTCCTCCCCGGTGGCGTCAACTCGCCGGTGCGCGCGATGGGCTCGATCGGGCGCGACCCGATCTTCATCGCCTCCGGCGCCGGCAGCCGCCTCATCGACGTGGACGGCAACGAGTACGTCGATTGGGTCTGCTCGTGGGGGCCGCTGGTGCTCGGCCACGCTCACCCCGATGTGGTGGCGGCGGTGGCGGACGCCGCCGCGCGCGGGACCACCTACGGCGCGCCGACCGAGGGCGAGGTCCTGCTCGCGGCTGAGATCGCGGACCGCATGCCATCGGTGGAGATGGTGAGGATGACCTCGTCGGGCACGGAGGCGACGATGAGCGCGATCCGGCTCGCGCGCGCAGTCACCGGCCGGGAGCCGATCCTCAAGTTCGCGGGGGCCTATCACGGCCACGTCGACGGCCTGCTCGCACAGGCCGGATCGGGCCTCGCGACGCAGGGCATCCCGTCGAGCCCGGGTGTCCCGGAGGCTGCCGCCGCAGCCACCGTGATCGTGCCGTGGAACGACCGCGAGGCCGTGCGTGCCGAGACCGAGCGCCACGCCCTCGCGGCGATCATCGCCGAGCCGATCCCCGCGAACATGGGGGTCGTCCCTCCTGCGCCCGGCTTTCTGGCGCTGTTGCGCGAGCGCGCCGAGGCGACCGGCGCCCTGCTCATCCTCGACGAGGTGATCAGCGGCTTCCGCGTCGCGCGCGGGGGCGCCCAGGAGCTTCTCGGCGTCGCGGCGGACCTCACGATCCTCGGCAAGATCTGCGGCGGCGGCCTGCCGGCCGCCGCTTACGGCGGTTCGCGTGAGCTGCTGGAGCGGATCGCCCCCGCGGGCGACGTCTACCAGGCGGGGACGCTGTCGGGGAACCCGCTCGCGGTCGCGGCGGCGCTCGCGACGCTCCAGGCGCTCGACGGCGAGGCATACGCGCGGCTGGCGCGGACCACGGAGGCGCTCGCGGAGGGCCTGCGCGAAGCGGCGGCGAGCGTGGGCAGGGAGCTCACCGTGCAGACAGTGCCCGGGCTCGTGACCCCGTTCTTCACCGGCGCAGCCGTGAGCGACTATGCCGGGGCGGCGGCGTGCGACCTGACGGCCTACGGCGCATGGTGCCGCGAGCTCCTGGCGCGTGGCGTGTACCCGCCCGCGTCCCAGTTCGAGGCGTGGTTTCCGTCGCTGGCGCACACCGAAGAGGATGTCGAGCGCACGGTGCGGGCCGCGGCGGCGGCGTTCGAGGCGATCGTGTGAGCGACGAGCGGCTCGCGGCCGCCGGTCCTCGCGCCGCCGGGCGTCGCGACGAGTACGAGCAGCTGCTGCGTGACATCGGCGAGGGGGTGCGGCTGCATTACGGCGATCAGGGCACCGACCCCGACCTGGCGCTGCTGCAGGGCGATCTGCTGTACGCCCGCGGGCTGGTGACGCTCGCGCAGCTCGGGGATCTCGACGCGACCGCCGAGCTCGCGGACGTGATCTCGCTGATCGCCGCCGCGCACGCCGCCGGCGACGCCGAGCTCGCCGCAGCGGTGTGGCGCTCAGGCACGCTCGCGGTCGGCTGGGGGGCCGGCGAGCGGCACGCCGAGGCAAAGCAGCTGGCGCGCGCGCAGCGTCCGGGCGCGGCTGCGGCGCTGCTCGACGCGGCGCGCCTGACGACCGCCGGCACCCCGAGCGACGATCGGCCGCTCCGGCACGAGCATCACGAGCCTCAGCATCCAGACGGTGACCATCAGACGCCCCGGCGCGAGCATCCGCCCCCACGACGCGACGACCAGACGCGCTAAACGGTAGCGTTCCCGCCGGCACTCGATGTGCACGTTGGCGGTAGGCTTACGCCTCGAGTCAGAGCTCCGAACGCAGACACCAGAGACCCGTGGCAACGAGAAAGCAACCGAAGTCCAAGTACACGGTCGACCGCAGCATGCCCGGCGCCTTCGAGGGCGAGACGGTCACGCGCCGCACGTTCATGAACCTAACAGCCCTGGGCGCGGGCGGCGTCGCATCCGCTGCGTTCGCGCTGCCGGCGCTGGGCTTTGCGTTCGGGCCCGTGTTCAGCCACGTGCCGTTCCAGTGGCAGGCGATCGGCGTGCCCGCGGACTTCAACGAGCTCACCTACGCGACGAAGATCATCACGATCGTCCAGGGGATCGGCGAGGCCGGCAACTCGATCGCCTACGTGCGCCAGCGTAACCCGGCGATCGACCTGGAGCCCGCGAACGAGTTCAACCAGTGGATCGCGCTCTCCTCGCGCTGCATGCACCTCGGCTGCCCCGTGCGCTACGTGCAGGCGGCTCAACGCTTCATCTGCCCGTGCCACGGAGGCGTCTACAACTTCCGCGGCCAGGTCGCGGGCGGCCCACCGGTGCGCCCCCTCGATCGCTTCTGGACCTACGAGAAATTCGGCTACGTGTACATCGGCCCTCGCTACTCGGTGAACAGCGAGCTGCAGGCGTTCTCGCCACGTGATCCGGGTCAGCCGCTCGACGGCATCGGCCAGTATCTGTACCCCAAGCGGTTCTCGACGTCGCTCAGGCCTTCGGTCGACACCATCCAACCCCCACCGACTCCCTGAGGACCATGGCCAAACGCAAGCTTCCGACCCTGCCGATACCGGATTCGCTGCGGCCCAAGCCGCCGACCCCGGGCGAAGTCAAGGAGCCCATGGGCGTGGCGGAGACCGCCGGCGAGGCGGCGATCACGGTCGTCGACTGGATCGACGAGCGCACATCGATGTCCGGCGGGATCCGCTGGCTGATGTTTCGCAAGGTCCCGAAGGGGATCAACTGGGCTTACACGCTCGGCTCGGCGACGATGTTCGCGTTCCTCAGCCAGGCGGTGACCGGCGTCTTCCTGGCGATGTTCTACCGCCCGGACGTCACCGGCGGCGCCTACGAGTCGGTCCGCTACATCACCGACGATGCGTTCCTCGGCCAGTTCGTGCGAGGCATGCACAAGTGGGGCGCCTCGGTGATGATCATCCTGATCTTCCTGCACCTCGGGCGCGTGTTCTTCTTCGGCGCCTACAAGTACCCGCGCGAGCTGACCTGGATCATCGGCGTCGTGTTGCTGATCCTGACGATGGCCGAGGGCTTCACCGGATACCTGCTGCCATTCGACCAGCGCGCGTACTGGGCGACGATCGTGGGCGTCAACATCAACGGCACGGGACCGTTCATCGGCCCTTACCTCTCGGACTTCCTCAGAGCCGGGCCCGAGTTCGGGGCCAACACGCTGTCGCGCTTCTACGCGATCCACATGATGCTGATCCCCGGCCTGATCGCAGCGCTGATCGGCTTCCATCTGTATCTCGTGACGAAGCTCGGCATCTCGTCGCCGCCGTGGATGCACGCCAAGCGGGCCGTGCCCGCCGAGAAGGTCGAAGTCTGAGGGAGGTGAGCCGCCCGTGAACCAGGCTGAGAAGGAGGCCTACCTCCGCGAATACTCCGCGCTCAAGAACGAGGGCAAGCCGTTCTTCCCGTACGCGGTAGTCAAGGACAGCGTCATGGCAGTCGTCGTCATGATCGTGATCATCTTCCTCTCGCTCATGTTCGGAGCGGAGCTCGGGCCGAAGGTGAATCCGACCACGACGACATACGTTCCGCGGCCGGACTGGTACTTCTACTTCCTCTTCGAAGTTCTTCGCGTGATGAAGAACATGCCGAAGTTCACCGACCTGGCGACGATCGGCGTCCCGACGCTCTGCATGATCCTGCTGTTCCTGCTGCCGCTCTACGACCGGGGGCCCGAGCGGCAGATCCAGCGACGCCCGATCGCGCTCGCGGCGGGCCTCGCGACCATCGCTGCGATGGCGTTCCTCACCTACTCGGGCGCGAACACCGGCTCCCCGAACAGCGTCGCACTGGCCGCGCCGCCGGGCCTGACACATCAGGAGCAGGCCTTCTTCAACGAGGGTGAGCTCGTCGTCGGCGAGTCGGGCTGCCTCGCGTGTCACGTGATCGGTGACAACGGCAACAACGGGCCCGGTCCGGTGCTGACGAATGTCGGCGAGACGCTGCGACCGGGAGCGATCGCGGAGACGCTGCGCAACCCGACGCCGCCGATGCCGTCGTTCAAGAGCCTCGCCGAGCAATCGCCCGCCAAGTTCAACGCGCTCGTCAACTTCCTGTCTGAGCTGCAGTAGCCCTGCGGCGCGGCATCCGGTGTCGACGGTGGGGTCCTGATGTCGAGCGGCGGTCCTGGCAGGGTTCTCGACGGTACGCCCGGAACACTGCCCGAGCCTCAGGTGCGGGCGATGTTCGACCGGATTGCCGGCGTCTACGACCTGCTCAACACGCTGATGACCGCCGGGCTGCACCACGCATGGCGCCGGCGGGCGGCGGATCTCGCGTCGCTTCGCAGCGGCGACCGCGCGCTCGACATCGCGACCGGCACCGGCGACCTCGCATTCGAGCTGGCCCGCAGGGTGGCGCCCGGCGGCGAGGTGATCGGTGCGGACTTCTCCGAGCAGATGCTGACGATCGCGCGCGAGAAGGCGCTCAGCGCCGGAATCGACACCGCGCTGCGCTTCGAGCAGGCCAACGCGCTCTCGCTCCCATATGCCGACGATGAGTTCGATGCCGCCACCGTTGGCTTCGGCGCGCGCAACTTCGCCGACCTCGAACGTGGTTGCCGGGAGCTGGCCCGGGTGGTCAAGCCCGGCGGGCACGTCGTGATCCTGGAGGCGACGACGCCGCAGTCGCCCCCGCTCTCGATCTTCTTCAAGCTCTGGTTCGACCGGGTGGTGCCCCTTCTGGGTCGCCTGGCGGGCGACCCAGAGGCCTATGCGTACCTGCCGAGCTCGGTGCAGCGGTTCCCCGGCCCACGCGAGCTTGCAGCGACGATGTCCGCCTGCGGGCTCACGGAGATCCGCTACATCCTCACCGCCGGCGGCATCATCGCCCTGCACGTCGGTACGGTTCGTGCATGAACGGGCAGAGCCGAGCTGCCGTCCGGGCGGTCGTCGACGCCGGTGGGACCGAGGCGGCAGCCGTGCTGCGCGCGGTCGAGGAGCGGATGACGGCGCTCACCGGCGGTCACGGCGAGGTCCTCGCCGGCCACGCCCAATCGACGATCTCAGCCGGCGGCAAGCGGCTGCGGCCGCTGCTCGTCTGCCTCGCCGCGGGGATCCCGGTGCCCGAGTCCGACGCGCTGCGGCGCGCCGGCGTCGCCGTCGAGCTGGTGCACGCCGCGACGCTCGTTCACGACGACGTGCTCGATGGATCCTCCCTGCGGCGCGGCCGGCCGACGGTCGTGGCGATGGGCGGACGCCTGCACGCGACCGCGACCGGAGACCTGCTGTTCTCACGGGCCTTCGCTGAGCTGGCGGGCGGCGGCGAGGTCGAGCCGGTGCGCCTGCTCGCGCACGCCGCCTCGCAGCTCGCGGAGGGAGAGCTGATGCAGCGGGAGGACGCCTGGAAGCTCGAAGTCACAGAGGAGCGCTACCTCGCGCGCTGCCGCCTCAAGACGGCGGTGCTGTTCCGCGCGGCGTGCGAGCTCGGCGCGCGCTGCGGCGGCGACCAGACGGCGACGCTGGGCGCCTTCGGCGAGCAGATCGGGCTCGCGTTCCAGCTGCTCGACGACGTCCTCGACGTCACCGGTCCGCCCGAGCGGACCGGAAAGCCGCGCGGCGCCGACCTGCTCGACGGCACCGTGACCCTGCCCCTCATCCTGGCGCGCTCACGCTCGCAGCGGCTGGCCGCCCTGGACCTGCGGCGGGTGCGCACCGCCGAGCAGGCCGCCGAGGTCTGCGACGCGATCGCCGCGACCGATGCGCTTGCTCGCGCCAGGGAGCGGGCGCTCACGATGGTCGACGGCGCCAAGCGCGCGCTGCCGCTGCTGCCCGAGCGCCAGCGCGTCGCGCTCGAGCTCGTCGCGGACGGTGTCGTCGAGCGCTACGCCTAGGATTGCCTCAGGGTGCTCCGCGTGGGGCGGAGGGTGCTCCGCGTGGGGCGGCCACCGGCCCTCAAGGCCGGTGGTTCGGTGATTCGCCGCTCAGAAGTCCTCGGGGAGGATCTGGTCGGCGTTCAGCGCCGTGACGAACCGCTCGACGTCGTCGGACATGTTCGCGTGCACGAGGCGTTGGAGGTCCGTAATCATCTTGCACAGACCGTCGTCGAGCCTGTCCTCGAGGCTCTCGACCTGGGCGCGATCGAACGTGCCCTCCTCTGTCCGCCCGCAGTTGGGGCACTCGAGGGTCAGCTGCCAGCGTGACTCGGGTTGCTCTGACCACGCTACGGGTTGGACGAGATCCGAGGCACAGCCTGGGCACAGGTGCAGCTGCCGGGCCGGTTTGGCCGTCTCGCCGAATCGCACGACTTCGATTGAGCGACCGCTCGGCAGCAGGATGCGCTTCACGCCGTGGTCTTCGTTGTTGTTCGAAATCATCTTTCTCGCCCGTTCTCTGACCGCTTAATCGGCGGTCGGAGGCGGCCTCTTGAGATGGCCAGGATGGGCATGGACGAACGATCGCGCGGGGGGCGATCGACCTGGACGGCCAGGGTGTTGAGGGGGCATTGCATGGCGGGTGCAGCGGCCGCTAACCTTGGTCGATCCAACGCAGAGGCGATCCAGCATGTTCCGCAATCCGCTCACCGACACCGTCGTCGTCCTCCTCATCCTGATCCTGTTCTTCGCGCCCAAGCGGCTGCCGGGGCTCGGCCGCGGCATCGGCGAGGGGATCAAGGAGTTCAAGGCGGGCATCACCGGCAAGCCGGACGCGACCGACCAGCCCCAGCTGACCGAGGGCACAGAACCCGCGCAGCCGGCCGGCTCCCCGGCTGACCGCAGCTCGTAGCGCGGCGCGACCGAGGGCACATGTGAGGCGACTGCGGCCGATCGGCCACGACGACAGGCTGAGCGTCGTCGATCACCTCGACGAGCTGCGCTCGCGTCTGCTCGTCTGCGGCGCGGTGCTGTTCGTCGCGTTCGGCCTCTGCTTCTGGCAGAACCAGGCGCTGATCAAGGTCCTCAACCGCGCCCTCCCGACGACGACGGCGGCGGCGCGTAGCGGCGGCTTGGCCGCCCAACCGACGCAGTTGGCGGCGCTGCGCCACACGTTCGCTCAGATGCAAGCCGGCTTTCAAGCGCTCGCACGCGCCACCGGGCTCTCCCTGTCGGCGCGCCAGGCGGCCGTCTCGCTGGCCCACACCGCCGGGCAGGCAGTGCACGCGCTCCCGAGCGCCGCTCCCACGCAGGTCAAGCCGATCACGTTCGGCGTCGGCGAGTCGTTCACCACGACCCTGATCGTCGTCGGCTACTTCACGCTGATGATCACGCTGCCGGTGCTGCTCTACCAGCTGTACGCGTTCGTGGTGCCGGGGCTCAACCGCAACGAGCGGCGGGTCGCCACGCCGGTGATGGTCGCCATCCCGGCGCTGTTCGTCGTGGGGGCGCTGTTCGCGTACTTCTGGATCGTCCCGCCCGCCATCCACTTCCTGCTGGGCTACAACAACCAGAGCTTCGACGTCCTGGTCCAGGCCAGCACCTATTACAAGTTCGAGATGCTGCTGATGATCGGCATCGGCGCCGCCTTCCAGGTCCCGCTCGTGCTACTCGGGCTCCAGCGGCTCGGCGTGATCACCTCTCGGACGCTGACGCTGAACTGGCGCTACGCTGTGGTTCTGATCGCGATCATCGCGGCGGCTCTCCCTGGGGTCGATCCCGTCACGATGACCTTCGAGACGCTTCCCCTCGTCCTTCTCTACCTCGCAAGCATCGTCATGTTGAAGATCGTCGACCACCGGGACGCCAAGCGCGCCGCCGCAGAGCTGAGCGCGGTCGGCCAGGGCTTCGACGCGACCTGAGCCACTTCACGGAATGCTCTTCGATCTCCGCAGCCGCGGCCGGCGCCGTACCGTTCAGGTCATCTACGTCGGGCTCGCCCTGATCATGGTCGGCGGCCTGCTGCTGGTCGGCGTCGGCACTGGCAGCAACCAGGGCGGCCTGCTGAACGCCTTCACCAACAACGGCTCCGGTGGCGACGGCGGACAGGTGGTGAGCGCGCAGCTCACGGCCGCGGAGAAGGCCGTCAAGAAGGCGCCCGACAGCGCCGCGGCGTGGAGCCAGATGGTGCAGGCTCAATACATCGTGGCCAACGAGGGCAGCAACTACAATTCCGACACCGGCACCTACACCACCCAGGGCAAGGCGGAGCTGGGCCGTCTGACGCAGTCGTGGGAGCGCTACGCGAGCCTCACCAGCTCGCCGAACGCCGACAACGCGATCTATGCCGCCAACGCCTACGCCCAGCTCGGCGACTGGGCCGGCGAGGCTGGGGCGTGGGAGCTGTACACGCTGGCGCAGCCGACGAGCGTCCACGGGTTCGAGTGCCTGGCAGCCGCCGCGTATGCCGCGAAGCAGAGCCGCAAGGCTGGCCTCGCGGCCGCCAAGGCCCTGAGCTTGACCCCCAAGCTCGAGCAGCTTCAGGTCAAGGCGGTCCTCGAGGAAGCCAAGACCTCCTCGGCCGTCGCGCAGGGGTGCTGAGCGACCGGCGGGTCTGAGCGCTGCGCCGGCGCTCGCGTGGGTAACATCGCCTCTCGAGGGCCGTTAGCTCAATTGGCAGAGCAGGGGACTCTTAATCCCAAGGTTGGAGGTTCGATTCCTCCACGGCCCATTCACCGAAACCCCTGCTAATCCGGGAGTTTTCGCGTTAGGGTGGCGCCCGCCCGGCGGCGGCGGGGTACGGCCGGGGTACAGATCGGGGCGCCGCCGACGACCGCGCGCGCAGGCTGGTACGCGCGTACCGGCGGCCCGCGTACCTAAGGCCGCCGCCGCCGCTAGACTTCGGGTCGACCCGAACGGGCCGACTTCGGCCGCCGTACTTCATAAGGACCCCAACGCAGGCACCGACGTCCTCTCAGGAGGGTGACTTTGGGGTACATGAGTGACAGTGAAAGTAGGTCGGGTCCGAGGGTTACGGGCGCGACGCCGCGGTTGCGCGAGCTGCGCGAATCGCTGGAGATCAGTCGGGCCGAGTTCGCGCGTCGCGCCGGGTTGACGGAGCGGACCGTCAGGTTGATCGAGGCGGGTGAACGTAGCCCCCGGCTCGTGACCGCGCGGCGGATCGCGGCCACTCTCGGCACGCGCATAGAGGTCGTATTCCCGCCGGTAGGTGACGGCGATGAGTGACAACGCGCGTTTGTTGATCGACGCCGACGAGGCGGCGGAGCTACTCGGGATCAGCCGGCGCCAGCTCTACGCGCTTGCGCGGGAGCGGGCGCTTCCGTACGTGCGGGTCGGACGGTATCTGCGCTTTAGGCTCTCGGCGGTAGGGGGTAGGGCATGATCGTCGAGAAGCTCTGGGTATTCCAGCCGCCGCCTCCGCATAAAGATGCCTCGGATGCGTATGACGCGGGATTGAAGCTAGGCATCACGGTGACCGACGACGGCGAGTTGATCAACCATGGCGACTTCGTAGAGATCGACTGGCGGGCGGAACTGGCGGCGAAAAACGCCGCAGAGGGCAAAGGTGCGGCGCGCGTCGGCGCAAGCCTGATCGTCCGCGCGTCGGCGGTTAAGTCCCGGTCGATCCGCTGGGCGTGGGAAGGTCGCCTCGCGCTCGGTTACCTCACGGTGATGACCGGCGAGGAGGGGCTCGGGAAAAGCGCGTTCATGGCCTGGCTGATCGCGCGCATGACACTCGGCGAACTGCCCGGCGAATGGCAACGCGAGCCGGTCGACGTGCTCGTGATCGCAGGCGAGGACGGGATCGCGGACACGTGGCGACCCGGCTCGACCTGGCCGGCGCGGACGTCGAGCGCGTCGCGTTCCTGGACCTCGACGCGCTCGGCCCGGACTGGAACCTGCGCGACGGGATCGACGCCGTCCGGGGCGGCGTGAAGGAGGCCAGCGCGCGGTTCGTGTTCATCGACGCGGCGCTCGACCACATGCCGCCGCCGCAGGCGGGCGAGTCGATCAACAGCCCGACGTTCGCGCGCTCCGCGCTCGCGCCGCTGCGCGCGCTGGTGCGCCGCGAGGACATCGTCGCTGGCTTCTCGATGCACCCGCCGAAGGGGAAGGCGGGATCGACCGCGTACCGCGACCTCGTGCAGGCGTCGCAGGCGTTCTCCGCGATCCCGCGCATCGGGTGGCTGTTCGCGTACCACCCCGACGACGAGCTTCAGCCAGGCCGCCGCCGCGTCCTGATCCGCGGGAAAGGCAACCTTGGGCCAGACCCCGGAGCGCTGTCGTTCCGGATCGTCGGCCGAGACTACCTCCACGACGACGGGCGGCGACGGAGCGCGAGGTCGTCGTCGACGTCCAGCCGTGCCCGATCACGATTGCTGACCTCGTGCCGAACGTCGGGGCGCGGGAGCCGACGAAGGTGGAGCGCGCGGTGGAGATGCTCCGCGCCGAGCTGGCCGGCGGCGAGTGGCACGAGTCCGCGCCGATCATCGAGCGGCTGAAGGCAGCGGGGCTCGCGAGCGGGTCGGTTCTCGCGGATGCGCGTTCGAGCGTTCGCCTCGAACGGCGCAAACGTCCGGGCGTGACGAACGGGCCGTGGGAGTGGCGGATCGCGACGGATTCTTGCCCCGACGACGAGCCGGACGGATTCTTGGATTCTTCGATCGTCGCGCGCGCGCGTTGCATCTCGGAAACGGATTCTTCGATCGAAAACGACGAAATCCCCTATAGGTACGGGAAGAGTCCAACAATCCGTACCGTTGACCGAACGGACGGTTCCGGGGCGAAGAATCCATCTCCGGACGCTCTACGCGCGCGCACGCGAGAGGACCCGTCCCTGCTCGACGACGCGACGGACGAGACGACGCCGACCGATGCCGAGGACGCGTTCGTGGCCGATGTCACCGCGGGATACGCCCGGAAGGCAACAAGGAAAGCGACGAGGAGGAACTCATGACCGCGAAGCATGTGCCGCCCGAAATCGTGATCAGGATCGCACGGGCCGTCTGGAAGGCCGGCGGTACCCACGAAGACGCCGACGCCTGATCGAATGTTGGTCGAGGCTCTGCGCCGACAAGTACGGCCGGCTCGACCGGCTCCGATACGACGCAGCGAACCCGCGCTGCAGTTGCAGCGACGGCGGGCAACCCGATAAGGGCGGGCGCTGCAACCGCTGCTACGGAAAGGTGCCCGTATGATCCCCGCCCTGCCTCGCGCGCTGACGGCAGCGACGACGAGCGTCGACAGGGGGCGCGGACCAGAATCTAGCCGATCGAACGTCGACGCCTCAAACTCTGGCGGCTTGAATCGTGTCCGCGTACGCGAGCGGGTGGCGGCGTGACGCGGCGTGAGGAAACGGCCATGAAGCGCAAGCGCGTCTGGGCGCTGCTCGCGGAGGACCCGGGCCTCACCTTGCGCGAGCTGGCGGCCGAGGCGGGCTGCAGCGCGACGTTCGCGGGCGACGTGAGGCGCGAGTTCGAGTGGGAGACCGCGCGGGACTGGGTGGCGGAGGGCTGGGCGCGGCAGGCGCGGCGCGACGACCGGCTCGCGGAGGCGGCGGCGGAAATCTGCGACCTCCTCGCGAAGGCGCACGCGGAGCGCGGCCGCGAGCTAGTCCTGTTCGGGGAGTTCGCGTGACGTTCTTCGGTCGCCGCCGACCGAGCCCGTTGGACCCTGCGCTGTATCGGTCGGTCGAGGAGTACGCGGTCGGCTTGATGTTGGCCGGTACCGAGACCGAGACGGCGCGCGAGTTGCTCCGCGCCGCGGTAGCGCTCTATCGCGCGCAGGAGGAGAGGACGTCGAGCGGTACCGGCGCGAGCAAGCGGAGGATCTCGCCGACCGCCGGCTGATGGCGGCGGAGATCGCCGCCGGGCGGTTACTCCGCGAGGCGGGCTGGAAGGACCCCTGGGAGGGGTGGCCGTGATGACGGATGACGAAAGGGAGCACAACAGGAAGACGACGATCGAGGTCCACGGCGCGGACGACGCGTGGACATGGACACGCGCCTGGCGACGCCACCGCCGGTGGAAGCGCGAGAAGCAGTTGGACGAGCTGATGCGTCGGCTGTTGACCGTCCGGCCGGCAAGACACAAGACGGAGGGGATTACGCGATGACGCTCCAATCGCAGGACGATCAAGGGGTTTTCGTCGACAGACTCAGGGAGCGTTCTCCCGACACAGAGGCCGTCCACCGACTCGAACTACTTCCAGATCGAACCCGCCAGCGTCGCGGCGATGGCGATCGACACGGGGACGAGCCGGGCGACGGCGTCGATCCTGACGCTGATCCCGCCGCCGAGGCGAAGCGTCACGCAACGGAGGTAACCGATGGCACAGACAACAAACAGCAACAACGGCAGCCCCGAGGTCGAGCAGCGCCTACGTCGCTTGGAGGCCCTCGCGGCACTCGCGTTTATCGAGCAGCACAGCGTGGGCGCCGGTATGTCGGCGGTCGCGGTCGGCGGCGTCCGGGCGCGGCGCGCGGAGTGCGCGCGATTCGCCGCGCAAATCCTGGCCGAGGTGTCGATCGGGAAGTGGCGCGCGCTCCTCGGGAGTGACCGTCCGTCCGGTCCCTTCTTCGCGCTCGGCTCGATGTACGCGAACGCCTCATCGGGCAAGTCGGTCAATGCCTTCGAGCCCAAGTCAAGTGTTGCCATGTGAATCCTCCGTTCTCACCCGACGCGCCGCTCAACCGGCGGCGCCGCGTGCTCGCGGTTCCATACCTACCCCGAGATCGGCGGCATCGACGATAGCGAGCCGCCGGAGCGCTCCGGAGCGCTGCTCGACCACTACCGCCAGGCCGCGAGCGAGCAACTCTCCGCGTGGTCGCAGGCGGGAGAGTTGGCGATCGACGCGAAGCGCTGGGATTCGGAGTATCGGGCGCGGCGACAGGCAGCGGTCGCGCAGGTCGAGGCATATGCGGAGATCCGCCGGCTGGGCGGCAGCCCGAGCCCGCTACCCGAGGAGATCTTGCGGCTGGCAAGCACGCCCTCAGCGGCCGAAAGCATTGAGCGAATCCTCACCGCGCGCCGGGAGGCCAGGAGCCTCGCCCTCAAGGAGGCGTTGCGGCCCGTGACCGGATGGAACGACGGCTCGCACATCGAGGAGTTCGGACCCGCCGACGGCACGGTGATTCGCGGGCGTTACGAGCAGGTCCGGCGTCATCAGGAGATGGCGCGCGCGTCGGCGCCGGCCGGCGACTACCTCGTCGCGCGCGCGGCGGCGCGCGCGCAGCGCGCCGCGATGTACAAGCGAATGGGCGAGGCGGCGGCGCGATGATCGAGCTGCGGAAGGAGGGCGGCACGGCAGTTATCAGCGGCGTCGCGAGCAAGACGGGCGTCTGGTACCCCGTCGAGGCTTTCCAGGAGCGCGTCGCTGCGGGGGCGTTCACCGCGACGCTCCGCAGCGCTCCCGACGTGCTCCTCACCGCTGAGCACGACCGCAGCCGCGCGGTCGCGCGGACCCCGTCGACGCTCTCGCTCAAGGAGGACGCCACCGGGAGCCTCCACTACGCAGGGACCGTCGACCTCGCCGACGGTGACGCCCGGTCGATCGTCTCGAAGGTCGAGCGGGGCATCTACCGCGAGTCGTCGTTCGCGTTCCGGGTCCCCGAGGGTGGGGACTCGTGGTCCCCGGACTACTCGCAGCGGACCGTGCACCGCGTCGACATCGACCGGGGCGACGTGTCGGTAGTGCCGTTCGGCGCGAGCCCGACCACGAGCGCGAGCGTGCAGCGGGCGTTCGCGGGGAGCCTCGACGAGCGCCGGTCGATCGCGCGGACGATCTCCGGGACGGGGTGGTGCGGGCCGGGGCTCGCGCTGAGGAGCGCGGCGTACGTCCCCGGCGGCCCGTCCGCCGAGGACGACCATGCGGGGCGGGCGGTTTGTATCTCGTGCGCAGGGAGGGGCAGAGACAACGAGGGCGCCGCCTGTCCCGACTGCGGCGGGACGGGCTACATCGATCAGGACGACGACGACGACCGGGCGGCGCCGAAGTACACGGCCGCGCAGCTCCGCGAGATGATGCGCGAGGGCATCGCGATGCCGAACCACAAGGGGGAGCCGAGCTTCCCCTGCGCGGATCGGCAGGACATCACGCGGGCGGTCCGGGCGGTCGGGCGCGGGAAGCGCAGCAGCGCCGCGATCCGGCTCCACGTCATGAAGAACGCGCGCCGGCTCAACGCGATGGACCTCATCCCGTCGAGCTGGGCCGCGGACGGCACGACGACCGCCGGACGCTCCGCGGTCATGATCCCGCCGGCCCAGTACGACGAGTACGAGTTCGAGATCGAGCGGATCAAGGCGGGCCACACCAACCGGCTCAGCCGCACGCATCGCGGGCCGACAAGCCGGGACGCGCAGGAGCGCGCCTGGCAGGAGGCCAGGGCGTCACGGCAACGCAGCGAGGACGCCATCCGCGAGTTTTTGACCGAGCGCTGGCGGGCGCGGTGATGGGCGTCGCCGAGGACCTCCAGGCGGGCTGGACGTTACCGGTCGACAGCGTCCCGATCGCGGTTGGCCGGCAAGTGCTGCGCGCGCTCGAGCGCGCACAGCACTTGCCGCGCGCGCTCGAGCGCCGTGTCACCTGGGCGCCCGGCGGGGACCGGAGGCACGACCTCGCGCGGCTCGTCGCCGCCGGGGAGGTCGCGAGGGAGCCGCCGCGATGGGTCCGTCCCGCGCGCCAGGCGGACGGGTATTGGCGCTCGCCGATGTTCGACGACATGTGCGCGCCACTTGTGTGGAGCCGCGGCGAGCTGGTCGCGACCGTTGTCCTCGACCACAGCGGCGAGTGGCGTCTGCGGTGGCGCGAACTTGCGCTGCGGGACGTCGCCGACGAGGTGCAGCGGATCGCCGTCGAGCGGGACGCCGACGTGCGGCTCTGAGGGTTCCCCGGACGCTGCCGCATCTCCTGCCTATCTGGTCTTGCGGCCGGTCGCTTGAGGGGGCGCCCGTCGCAGACTGTGAAGTGCTCCGCGTCGTGGCGTCCTGAGCTGTCGAGGCTTCGGGCTGAGGTTATGGGTAGGACGACACGGTAGCTCTAGGCGCGACCGCACTTTCGGTCGACAACGCGTAGGCGACCGCTGGCCATGCCGGAGCCGTCCCAGATCCGGGGGCGACCAGCGCGCAAACCGGCTCAGCGAGGTACGCGTCAGACGGCACTAGGCGCGCATCTGCGACTTCGACCGGAGCAATGGCGTTACCGAGGTCTGTAGCGCAGCTTTGCGATCCCTGGTCGATGTACCAAAGCGCCGCGAACTCGCCCGTGTCAGTCGAGTCGCAATCGTCCTGCCCGTTGGCGATCACCCCTTTTACGACCGTATAGGCCACGACCTCGCAAGTCGGGACGCAGATCCAGTCGTCGCTCGGATCGGTTGGGGGACAGTGGAACGTGCGGCAGGAGCCGTCTTCGCAGTAGGTCGCCGTCCAGTAGGGCGCCGTCGGCGGTAGCGGCGAGGACGTGACAGACGACGTGGTCGTCAACGGTGAGGTCGACGACGTGGTCGTCAACGTCGGTGAGGTCGACGACGTGGTCGAGGCCAAAGATGCCGTCGCCGTCGAGGCCAAAGATGCCGTCACCGTCGAGGCCACCGTCGAGACTGACGCCGCGTCGGCAGCGAGGAAGGTGAACGACACCTGGGCCCCTTTCGCGTCGCTGCAGGTGAGCCCCCCATCGCCGTCGAGCACACACGAAACGGTGTAGGTCTGTCCGATGGCGGGGCCGCTGGCGGTGACGCTTTGCGGTAGCTTTGCCGGATCGTGCCTTAGAGTCGAGACGTATGCCTCGTAGACATTCTGGCCGAATGGGCAGCTCGTCGTTTGCGGATTCACGTAGACCACCGGATCGCAGCGAGTCATCCCAAGCGCGTCGAAAAGCTGTCCGGCGTTGCCTGCCGTCGCAGCGGCAGATCCGCCGCACGCGCCCGGAATCCCAGTGGCTTCGCCGACAGGACTAGCTGCGAAGTTCCAGCCGAACTGGTTCTGAGCAAGTTGGTAGCTGTCGCACATCATCGGGTTGCTGGTCCCCGTTTCGCTTTTCAGCGTCGCGACCACGGCAGCAGCCGTCGCGTTGCGGCCGAGCGCGAGAAGTGGGTTGACAAAGCGAGCGTAGTACCGAAGCGCCGAGGGGTTGTCGATCACGTGATTCGCCGAGACACAGAACAGCGGTCCAGCGGTCCCGTCATTGAACTGAATAACTTGCGGACATACGGCAGCTTCTATAGCCGTCTGCGAACCCGTCTCGGCTTTCGCGGTTCATAGGCCAGCTGCGGCCCATGCGTGTTGGACGTCCTGGATTTCTGCTGGTGTGGGGGTCTGACCCTGTCCTGGGTGATATTGCGCGGCGATGATCACGCGGCGGAGCTT